>CALKWM010000023.1 GCA_938004065.1 uncultured bacterium | reverse complement strand
CCGGTGAATAGACGGGAGAGGCGGATTTGAATGAATTGATAACTTTGCCTCGGCTTTTGTCTTTTATTTTATTTTTTTTACGATAGAGATAACCTTCAGATCCGTCATCTTTTCTATGAACATAGGTAATATATTTTCCGTCCGGTGAATAGACGGGATCAAGACCGGCGTAGTTGCTCACTTTTTGACTTTTGGATTTGGCGAAGACGGGCGTGATGCTTTGAGGTAGCAGTGAGAGGCAGAGGAGGACCATAATGGATCCAAAAACGCAGGGCAGAAAAAGTTTTTTTTGTTTTTGTCGATCGATTTTTTTTAGGTGCATGGAAGTAATTTATTATTTTATTGCATCATAAGTTATTTTTTTGAAATTCGAAAATTGTCAAACTTGATTTTTTGAAGAGCCGGTCTGTTTTTATCCTCTCAGAGAGGGTTTTAACGGGCAAGAAAAAAATCTATGCGTAAATTTATTTTTTGATTTGCGTTTTTTAATATTTGACTTAATTTATCTTTCTAATCTGCTGTCGGGGTCAACTCGGCCTCTCTCTCAAAAGCGTGCCAAGAGAAAACCAAGTCGGTTGCCTGCTCTTTTTCCAGCTCAATCATAAATCCGGTGGTGGAAACTTCCGTTACTCGGTATTCCCCGTCGATAAAGTCCATCGGAGTGACGGTGACGACCGGTTTTTGAGCAAAGAAATTCTCCTCAAAGGTGATTCGGGTCTGCTTTGTCCCAGCCAGTAAAGTCACTTCATTGGCCATGTTTTTGTTGAGCGCGACGGCTTTGTTGAAAGTCACTCGATCGAAGAAAACAACGGCTTTTTCAAAGGTCACCTTAGCCTCAAACCACACTTCCTTGAAGAAGGCGGTAATTGTTCCACCAATATCTCCAATGCCCAGTAAAGAAAGTTGATCGTTGATCTGTTGATCAATGTTGAGATTGTCATTACTATTCAAGTTTTCATTACCGTTGAGGTTCTCGTTGTTATTGGCAGATTTATCCGCTTCCGGCAGCACGACGGCCGGATCGATGGCAACATTGTCATTACTGTTCAAATTCTCATTTATATTCTCATTTGTGACAGAAACATTATCATTACTGTTCTCCAAAGCGGCCACTCTGGCTTTCAATTGTTCAATTTCATCCTCTCCGTTATTAATTACCCATTCATTGTTTAATTCAGCAATCTGATCTTCCAAGCTAGTAATCTTAATTTGTCCATTCTGCATAACCCAGTTATTATTAATGCTTGATGTTTGAACGGCTAGTTCTTGAATACCTTCCAACATATACAGTTGCAAATTGGAAGTGTTAGTGTCAAGGTATTTCGTTCCATTAATTGTTGTTTCTCCTACCATTTCCGGAAAGACTTGCTGCAATTCTTGAGCAATGAAACCTGAAACTCTCCTAGCTCTCGTTTCTGCATCGTAGCCAGTAAGAGAATTATAATTGAAAGTGACGGGATTAAGTTGAGAGATTTTGTCTAAGATTGATCCACTAATAAAAGGAGTGATATTTTCTTTTAAGCGAGAATCAGAGTAATTTGTCCAAGCCGTGTAACCATTGGCAGCCGGTTGACCATTAAGCTGAAGTTTGTAGGTGGGAGCAGACACTCCGATGCCGACATTAGAAGTTGATCCGCTGCCAGCATTTAGAATACGAGAACCTCCCCGGAAAATCGATATTCCATTGTCAGATTCTATAAAAAGACCCGTATTGAAACCCCCTCCTTGTTTTATTAGATAACCCGAGGATGACACGCCAAAAATCTGACCATTGACATCGAGTGCTGTACTCGGACTCGTCGTCCCGATGCCGACGTTGCCGCTGGACAAAATAGTTATTGCTCTAATTGGGTCGACTTCATATGGTGTTGTAGATGGTGCGTTTATTCCAAAATATCCCGAAGCCCAAGCTGAATCAGTATATCCGACCTCAATCTCTCCTATCGGTTGTACTCCCGCGTTTGAATCTTTTGATGCACTTAATCTTATTTTATTGTTTGGTGCATTATTATAAACTTCCAGTTTAGTATTAGGCGCCGTCGTCCCGATGCCCACGTTGCCGTCTGATTGAATTGTCATTTTTGCATCAGATATACCTGCTTCTGTATATGTATAATCGTTACGCATTGCGAAATGTAGTTTTGCTACTGACCATCCACCAGTTCCTTCTGCAATGATACCAACCTTATTTCTGTTTCCATATCCCTCGGGGTCAAGCCCTATACCTACTGCATATCCAGGCAGATGGTAACTTCCACCGAATGTTGCTGCATAATATGTACCAAGAGCAGTATCATGAAGTTTTACAGAAAGTTTTTTGTGTGGACTCGTCGTTCCGATACCGACGTTGCCAGTTGATTTTATGACAATCCCGCTAGTCGGAGAGTTGGTCACCCCTGTAATGGCTATATCATGGGAATTCCCTATGGGCTGAATGATGGTTGGATTATTAAGGCCAATCCAAGACCCCTCATATTGACCAAAATTAGTTGAATAATTGGCCGTAGTAGCTCTTATGGTGGTATCGGTTGCGTTATAAATAGTAAGCGGAGCTCCCGGACTCGCTGTTCCAATTCCAACATTTCCACTGGCGCGGTAAACATTTCCGCCGGAGACGGTCCAATTGGAGCCGGTGCCGGGAGAGAGGACTACTCCGTTTACTCTTACCTCCTGAGCGTTCATGGTGCCCGCTACGTCGAGTTTGTAGGCGGGGGAGGCAGTGCCGATGCCAACGTTGCCAGAGGAATTAACTACAAATCTTTCAACCAAAGATGCGCTTTCATCAGCGTTTCCTGTGTTTGAAGAGCTTCTAATTCTAAAAAGTCCAGTACTCGGATTAAAATTAAAATCTCCAGCATAACTGCTACTACTCCCTGAGCCAAACCGCCATCCATTGCCAGCAATGTAGTATGCGTTGAAGCCTATGGTTGGAATGTTTGAAACTAAATAAACAGGAAATACTGAGCCAAAAACTGCGTGAGGGTTAACTGTAGAAGAAACATCCAGTGAAGCTCTCGGCGTACTCGTTCCAATCCCTACGTTCCCTCCATTTGGTTGGAAGACCATGTTGTAGTTCGTCGCTAGATTACTGGCTAGTCGACTTTGCAGCCACATCGTGCCGGTGCTGTATGAGCCGGTGTCAAGAGCGACGGAGCCGCCAAGGATTCTGGAAATAACATTCGGATCGGTTGAGCCGGAAGTGGCCGGAGCGCCGATGGTGTTGGAATAGACAGTGAGTTTACCGGCCGGTGCAGTGGTGCCAATGCCCACGCCGCCGGTGTTGTAGTAAATGTCCGATCCGGCCGTGGTCCATTGAGAGAAACCGCTGGTGGGAATATTCGTCCAATCACCACCGCTGTTCTTCACTTGAATTGTTCCGCTGTTGTCTCTCACTCCGTAACCCGTTTCTCCATCCGTTGCCCCAAAATTAAGATACGCTCCGGCAGAAAGTCCGATGTTCCCCGAAACATCCAATTTGTGAGTGGGATCGGTTGTCCCAATTCCAATATTGGTTCCGCTATCAAAAAGCAGAGAACTGGCTAAAGAATTTGTACCACTGAATTTAGAAAGATAGTTGGTTGTTCCGGAGATATTGACAAGAGGCATGTAGGAGGAAAGCTCGCTGTCTCTTGTAATACTACTCGCAATGGAAAGAGCATCATCCGTTAGAACAATCTCCGTGTCGCCCGACAAATTAGTGTCGGAGGAAATGTCCAGACCACTGATAGTCGTTGTTGTGTGCGCATGTGAATCGTCAGAGACAGCAAGATTATTGTAAGTACCGGAGACATCGCCTGAGAAAGAAGATCCGGTCGTGAGAATATTGGCTGTTGTCACTCCATTAACGGCGGAGGAAGTCAAGGTTCCGCCGGAGATAGTGGCAGTGTTAATGGTGCCACTGACAGTGAGGTTTTTGACCGCATCGGTGGTGCCGACACTGACATGACCGAGGAGATCAAGTGCGGGCGAAGTGAGGGAAATTTTGCTGACGGCGTTAGCGAGTATTTGAGAATTCAAGCCGGTAGCTGTTAAGGTTATATTGCCGTTCAATGAATTGTTATCTAAATTTAGATTTTTAGAGGAAAGGTCACTCGGAACAGTCAGATTTATCCCTCCTTTTCCAGTAACGGAAAATTGACCGGTGGTCGTGGAAGAAATATTATTCCCCGTCAAAAACAGCGTCCCCGTATCCGTCTGCATCGTCAAATTACCACTCCCCACTGACTTGATAATCATTGATTGATCGGTATCGGTTGTAAAATTCATTACATCGGAAACATCACTGATGACTTTCTTTCCATTAACATACAAAGAACTGGCTCCGATATGCATCTCCTCCGTCCAGATATCGGAGAAACGATTGTTGGTATCTCCGATGGTACGGGTAGAAACAAAACCGGTCGCTCCCGTCATCTCCGGTATAATATTTCCCTCAGTTAAAGTATTGCCTGCAATATGTAATTTGGAAGTAGGGTTAGTAGTCCCAACACCAACATTACCGGTTGATCCAACCCTCATCCTCTCCGTTCCATTAGTCGTAAAGTTCAAAGTATCCGTACCGGAGGAATACATTCCCGTGTCTTGATCGGACTGGAAAGAGAATGAAGGAGTCCCCACTAATCCGATAGCGGTGTACAGTCTGCCAATATTCGTAATATTCAAAGAGT
>CALKWM010000022.1 GCA_938004065.1 uncultured bacterium | reverse complement strand
AAGTCGGTAGTTGTTTACTCGGGCGAATGCCCGACGAATCTACCTCCTGGCATTTTTAAAAAATCACCTCACTACGTGATTTTTTATTTATACTTCTGCAAAATTTCATATACTCTTGATTTCCGAAGTTTAACCTTGAATTCCCTTTCAATATACAAACTCAAATTCTTCCCGGTCCATTTATTTCCCAATATCCCCAATTCTTGAGGTTTCTTTTTCAAAGACTCATCTATCATATTTAATTGATTGATATCCAAAACACCGACCCTTCCTCGACCCGCTTTCTCCTTTAAATCTTCGATTCCATTTTCATTCACTTTCTTTACCCACTTTGTCAAAGTATTTTTTCCCAATTTTAGTCTCTTGGTTATTTCCTGCTTTGACAATCCGCTAATCAACATCTGCAAAGCATTCAATCTCTTTTTAAATCTGGCATTCGAAACATTCGTTTTTACCAATTCTTCTTTCACCAATTCTAAATTTTTTAATCCAATAGTTTTCATATAAATTTATTATCAAAACAATATATTAAATAAAATACCGCTACAAACATCCCTGTCAATACTTACACTTTTCTTTACTATTAATAACAATTACGTCCATATTCCATCCCATCAAACAAACATTTTAGTCTACCCCTACTTATTACTTATTACTATCCTATTATCCCCCTTTTTCAACCGGAAATAAAGCCCTTGTACACAACCAATGTAATTGGTAAATTAATACTGCACCTTAAAAAACCCAATGTTTTTCACCTCCCCAATTCGAAACTTTGCAAACAGTAATGTTTGCCTTGTTGATATCCCTCCGGGTATTTACAAAAAGTTTGTCTTGGTTTCGAAAATAATATTTTGTAAGCATTTGTAAACAAAAATTTACACCTCCAGTTATCCTGACCCCAGTGTTTTAAATGTTGGTTGCTTTCCAGCACCTTCATTGTTACACTCCGGTTAAACCCTGAAGGACGGAAATTTTTTTACCTCTTGCAAAAAAATATTTTTTCGTTGTTGGTTGGCTTCTGCCAACTTGAGTTGAACCATTTTGTTTGACTTACAAGTACAAAGTTACTCTTTCCTTCTAATAATAGTATACATAACACTTTTTAGTGTTTTGTTTCTCCAATTAGTAGGTAAAGAAAACTTCCGTGCTTGAACGTAAAAAACAAGGTGAAAAATATTTCTGCGGCAAGGCCCCAGAGCTTTGATCACCGCGAATGTGTTGGAAAAATTTGCTGCCGAAGTTTTACAAGCTTCGGATATTTCAACAAATCGGCAGATTTGGATCGGCAGAGTCCGAAAATGCTTAAAAGGTAGCGAATGTTTAGGTGTAGCCAAGCGGCTTTCGTTACAACTGATCACTAAAACAGATCAGATCCTGCCCTCAATGGGTTGAGTTGCAGTCATTGTTTATCAATACTCAATGACACCTCGAAGACAAAATAATCTTCGACGCACTCTCCCGAGAAATAAAATTTTTAAAAAATTATAAATTTAAAGACTCTCATTCGAGGGTCTTTATCCATTTCAAAACATACTTTTTCCACTATCAATTTTTAACTTTAAACTTCTTACTTCTCATTTTTCCTGCCCTCCATGCTAGACGCAGGCGTTGCAGACGGGTACTTTTTACTTTTTACTGCATATTGCTTATTGAATATTGAAACTTGATACTTGATATTGCATATTATACATAATGACTTAAAAATACTATTTCCATGCTAAAATCAATTCCTCCCAACTCCAAACTCATACTCGCAATCTCCGGCGGACCCGACTCCGTCTATCTTTTATATAAAATAATCAATTTATCCAAAAACAAAAAATTATCTCTCCACATCGCTCACTTAAACCACAACACCCGCGGTAAACAATCAAACACGGATGAAATATTTGTTAAAAATCTAGCCAAAAAATTCAACATCCCCGCCACTTTTTACAAATTATCCCATACGGGCGGACCCGAGTGTCCGCCCTCAAAACAACTTTCCGAAGAATATTTGCGCAAACAAAGATATAAATTTTTAGAAAAAGTCCGCCGGAGAGAAAAAGCCGATTTTATCATTACCGCGCATCACCAAGATGACCAAATCGAAACCATTATTTTCAATTTTTTCCGTGGTACCGGCCCCACCGGACTAATTGGTATGAAAGAAAAACAAGGCGTAATTTTCCGGCCTCTGCTAAATATTTCCAAAGAACAAATTCTAAAGTATTTAACAAAAAACAATATTAAATATCAAGTAGACAATTCAAATCAAAACACCAACTACAACCGCAACCTAATCCGCCACCAAATTTTACCCCTGATCAAAAAAATCAACCTCAATCCATCCAAATCAATCCTCAATCTGCAACAAATCCTAAACTCTCAGCAAGATTTCATCAATCAAATCACCCATAAAGAATTTAAGAATATATTTATCTCCTCCCAAATCCCAAACAAACATTGGTTTAATATTTTTAATAATCCTTCCACGCTTTCCACCCTAGGCGGACCAGCCTTGGGCTGGTATACTTGCCACTTGAAACTTGATACTTCATCAACCGTCCTTACTCTTTCTTTACCAAAATTCAAACTCCTCCACCCCGCAATTCAGACCAATTTAATCAAAACCACCCTCACCCCTTTCGTTCCCGAAAACAAACAATTATCCTACAAAACAATTCAGGAAGTTGTTTCCATTCTCAATCACTCCCAAGGCGGTAGTCAAAAAATTCTCTTCAATACCTTATCAATTAGCAAAAAAAATGATAAAATTTATCTACGAATTATAAAAATTTAAATTTACCGTTATTCAAATTGCAAAATTTCTGATTCTCATTTTTTTTTCTAACTTAAAAAACTAAAATAACTCTAATTTTAAAACCACAACTAATAACTTTAAAAAGCGTTTATCGGTTTTTAGTTATTAAGTTGTAATTTTTCATTTTTATTTTTTGAATTATTAGTTTTACTTTATTTTTAATTATTACTTTTTAATCTATTACTCCCCCATGAAAAACTCCCCCCTAAAAAATATCCTAATTTTGGTAATAGTCACCGCCATCATCGCCGCTATTTTTTCCATTTGGAGCACCAATCAAGCCACGGTTGAAGATATTACCATATCTCAACTGGCTGAAGAAGTAGCCAATAAAGAAGTAAAAAATATCGAAGTCAAAAACAATCGTCTCAATATCGAATTAAACAACGGTCAACTTCAAAAAACATTCAAAGAGACAGGCGTTTCTTTGACCGAATATGGTATCACACCGGAAAATGTTGCTATCAGTGTTGTTGACACCGAAACTTCCGCCCTCTGGATTAGCATTATTTCCAGCTTTTTACCCTTCTTGCTTATCATCGGTTTCTTGTGGTTTATGCTTCGTTCCGCTCAAGGCAGCAACAATCAAGCCATGTCATTTGGCAAAAGCAACGCCCGCATTGCCAATTTTCAGAAAAAACGCATCACCTTTGCCGATGTTGCCGGCAGTGAAGAAGCCAAAGAAGAACTGGTGGAAATTATCGATTTCTTGAAAAACCCGCAAAAATTTCTTAAACTCGGCGCTGAAATTCCGAAAGGCGTCATGCTTTATGGACCTCCCGGATCGGGAAAAACTTTAATCGCCAAAGCTGTCGCTGGTGAAGCCGGAGTTCCTTTTTACTCCATATCCGGAAGTGAATTTGTCGAAATGTTTGTCGGCGTCGGCGCCAGCCGTGTCCGCGATCTGTTCGGCAAAGCCAAAAAAAGCGCTCCCTGCATCATATTTATCGATGAAATCGACGCCGTCGGGCGTCAACGTGGCGCGGGTTTGGGCGGTAGTCATGATGAACGCGAACAAACCCTCAACCAAATTCTCGTTGAAATGGACGGTTTTGATACCGATACCAAAGTTATCGTCATGGCCGCCACCAATCGCCCCGACGTTCTTGACCCCGCTCTATTACGTCCCGGCAGATTTGATCGTCGCATTTATATCGGACTACCCGACGTCAAAGATCGTGAAGCAATTCTCAAAGTTCACGCTACTAACAAACCTTTTGAAACCAAAATTGACTTTGTGAAAATTGCCAAAAAAACTCCCGGATTTTCCGGTGCCGATTTGCGAAACCTGCTCAATGAAGCCGCCCTTTTAACCGCTCGCAAAAATTTGAAAATTATAAATATGAATGCCGTCAATATGGCCCTGGAAAAAATCGCTCTCGGTCCGGAGAAAAAACACAAAGTATTGTCCGAAAACGAAAAACAAATTACCGCCTATCATGAAGCCGGTCACGCCATTGTCGCTCACCTTTCACCCAACGGCGATCCCGTGCACAAAGTATCCATCATTGCCCGTGGTATGGCCCTGGGTGTAACATGGTTTTTACCCGAACAAGATCGACATCTTTACTCGAAAAATAAATTTATCGACGATATGGCCTCCGCTTTGGGTGGTCGAGTTGCCGAAGAAATAGTATTTAAAGATGTTACCACCGGAGCTTCAAACGATCTCTTGAAAGTAAGCCAAATCGCTCGCAAGATGGTCAAAGAATACGGCATGAGCACCAATCTTGGTCCTATCACCTATGGGCACAAAGAAGAAATGGTCTTTTTAGGTAGAGATCTAAATGAACAAAAAAACTACTCCGATGTTACTGCCAACATCATTGATGAAGAAGTCAAAAAAATAGTCAATTCAGCTTACAAAAAAGCCAAAGACATACTCTTGGGACACAGAAAAATTCTTGACCAAATATCCCACAAACTTATCGAAGTGGAAACTATCGAAGAAAACGAATTTGTTAAATTTTTCCCCAAAACTATAAAAAAAACTGCCAACTAATTTTTTACTTAATTTTTTAACTAAAAACAAATGGAACTGGGCAAAATCCTCTCAAAGGCGTTTGACACTACTTTCAAACACAAATACCTATGGTTGCTAAGTTTTTTAGCAATAATCGGTGGCGTTGCCTCTGAGACACAATTCAATTTCAATTTTCAATTTCCCTCCGAACTATTCTCCAATACTCCTCCTGACACAATCCAAGACATTTTTGACACTATTAGCAGTAACATCTACTCCTACATCCCGATCATAATCATTGTATTACTCATTCTGCTACTAATTTCTATCGCCCTTCTCATCATTGGCCTAATCGCCAAAGCCGGACAAATCGACAGCTTTCTGCAAATCGACCAAAACAAATCATCCGGATTTTATCCAGCCATGTCATCCGGCAAACACTACGCCTGGCGCATATTTTTATTAAGACTGATATATGGCATTAGCTGTTTCGTCTCAATTCTTATCTTGATACCATTAATCATTATCACCTTTTTATTTTTCTTTATCACTATCCCGCTCACTATCATCTATTTTGGTATTTTATCCATCTTGCTTAAAAATACCGAGATCCTGATTATCAAAAACAATCTTGGTATCATCGAAGCCATCAAGCAATCATGGCATCTAACCTGCCAACACTGGAAAGACATTTTATTTTTGTGGCTTGTAAATTTTGGAATTCAAATTGGAATCTCGATAGTATTTTTTTTCTTTGGCATTATCATTTTTATTTTCTCAGTTTTTCTGGCCATTATTTTCGGAGTACTGGTTATGTCAACCGAGCTTTCCTTTGTTATCCCAATCCTGATTTTCTTGGCTATTTTTATCATCCTCATCGCTATCGCCATCTCTTTGATCATAGGATCAATTCTCCATACATTTTTCACCGGCTATTGGACCTTTGGCATTAACTCTCTTTTGCCAAAAAAAACCAATAAATAGATACCAAAAAGACAAGCCCAACCAAATATTTTTATGCCGTCAAAAAAAAACCACAAATCACAACTGGCCGGCCCGCTTCTGTCAGCATCATTGATCATATCCGTAACCTCTCTTTTTAGTCGCGTATTGGGATTGTGTAGAGACCGGCTTCTAGCCGGTACTTTTGGTGCCGACAACACTCTCGATATGTATTACGCTTCTTTTCGAATCCCGGATCTCATATTCAATCTATTGATTTTGGGCGCGCTCTCCAGCGCTTTCATACCTATCTTCAAAGAACTGATATCAAAAAATCACGACTCCCACGCCTGGCGAATTACCAATAATTTAATCAACGTACTGTTGATTACAATTATTTTTTTATGTCTCATTGTTTTTATTTTTGCCCATCCTTTGACAAAATTAATCGCTCCTGGTTTCAGTCCGGAGCAGATTTCAACCACCACCAACTTAACACGCATCATGCTCCTCTCACCGATTTTTTTTACCCTCAGTTCCATTGCCGGTGGCATGCTCAACAGTTTCAAAAAATTTGTTTCCTATTCCCTCGCACCTATCATGTACAATGCCGGCATCATCCTGGGTATCCTCTACCTCGTGCCTCGATATGGGATATACGGACTTGCTTATGGCGTTGTCATCGGTGCCACACTCAATCTATTTATCCAAATACCGGAACTTCTTTCAATCGGCTACCGCTATGCGCCATATCTGGATTTCAAAGACAAATATCTAAGGAAAATTGTCTTTTTGACTATACCCACTATGCTTAGTTTAGCCATCGGACAGATAAATTTAACCATCGACAATGTTATCGCTTCCACTCTTGTAACCGGTAGCATTTCCGTCATCAATCTCGCCACCAATCTCTATTATTTACCAATTGGCATTTTTGCTATCCCCATCTGCACCGCTGTTTTCCCCAATCTGGTCGAACACATTACCGATAAAAAATACGATAAATTTTCTCAACAACTCTCCCGTTCCACCAAACAAATACTCTATGTCATTATCCCTTCTGCCATATTTCTCTATGTTTTTCGCGCCCAAATAGTGCGAATATTTTTAGGTACCGGTGCTTTTGACTGGCAAGATACCACTGAAACATTGAAAACACTTGGTTTTTTTGCCTTTAGTTTACCATTTCAAGCGCTGATACCGCTTTTTTTCCGCACTTTTTATGCTACTCAAAACACTACCAAACCATTAATCGCCAGCGGTATATCAATGCTCACAAACATCGTTTTTAGCCTGCTTTTAACTCCCATCCTCGGCGTTTCCGGACTGGCTCTTTCATTCGCTATTGCCTCCATCACCAATCTGCTGATTATCAATTTTCTCTTACATCAACATTTACCGAAATTTCACTTTCGTATCGGTTCTGTTTTGCTAAAAATTATCCTCACCTCGGCAATTGCCGGCGGAATTTCTTATTTTTCATTATCCTTATTTGAACCATTTTTTGACAACACTACCCTGCTTGGACTATTTCTCCAAACCACCTCATCATCTATAATGGGTATAGGTGTCTATCTAACCATATCCTACTATCTCCAAATTGAAGAATTATTTATCGTTGCCAAAATATTTAAACTACCTTTTTTATCAAAATATTTTAATCGAAAATAAACATCGAAAAAATGCCTAACAATTTTAACACCCCGCCTTCCAATCCACCTTCTGTTGACCCACCCCCAATCAATCCTGAAAACATTACTCCACCGCCACCTCCCCCGCCTCATAGCAATCAAAACTCTACCCAAAAAATAAACATCACCAAAACTCCTCCGGCCAATAAATTTGCTGAAATAGAAAAATTGAAAAATACCATCGAAACGGGACAAACCGCAAACAACCAACCTCAACCCAACAACACAACTACCAATCCAACACCAAACAATCAATCCGGAAATTTTCTAAATAATATTCTTTCAAACTCCAAACTAATTATTGGTGTAATTATCGGAATTATTATTTTAGCAGCCGGTGGCTACGCGTATTACCATTTTGTTTACAACCAAGGCACTTTGGACTTGACTCTCACTACCACAGCGGACGAATTAATTATCAACGGCCAAAACTATTCGCCTCAAGATAATCAACAAATCACATTCAAACCGGGTACTTACGCAATAAATGCCACCAAAGAACTTTACTATCCCGCCAGCATGAATTTTGAAATCACCGCCGGCCAGACAACCGCTTTGACAATTGACCTAAAACCTTATCCCAGTCCGGTGGAACTGGTAGGATTTACCACCAATTTTCCCAATCTCGATCCGTCCGGCAAGGAAATTGCATATCTGTCAAATTTTGGCACCACTTTTTATAAAATAAATTTAAACACCTACGAAAAAGATGTAGTTTCCGGCAATGTTTTCAATCATATCACCGATATCAAGTGGGCTCCTTCATCCAGACAAGCCAACATCCTCAAATCCATTAACGATCCCAAAATTCATCAGTATCAAACCGAAAACCTGCTCTATAATCCGGATTTAGAACAAGGTACTGTTATGTTCCATCTTTTCGATTTCTCCAAATACAACCTCATCTCTCAAAATCTTATCGCTTATCCGCAAACTATTTTAAATCCCACCTGGCATCCAACCAAAGAAGAGATAGTGTTCCAATACCTCGACCCCGAAACCAATGAAAATACACTATCCAAATCCAAACCCAACATGGAAAATAAAGAAGTGATGTTCGACTTGCCATCCGAATTTACCAACGCGCTACCCAAATACTCACCCGATGGCAATTTGATTGCCATCGTTGAAATAGACAAAACCATCACCAGTGAACCAAATCCGATCTATCTTTTTCACGTCATACCTCGTAATTTTGAAAAAATTCCCACCAAAGAAATTTACCATGACTTCATCTGGTCACCCGATTCGACCAAATTGGTTGCTATCAAAAACGACAACACACCAACAATTTTCGATGTCAAAACTTTCGCCGCTACCGATATCACACTCAAAACCGATATCGATCGCATCGCTTGGTTCAACGACTCCACTCGTCTGATTGTATTTCCTATCGATCCAGACGAAAAAAACAAAATGCTAATCTACGATCTAGCCACCGAGCAAACATCACCCATCCCCATGACCGACAATTTGGATGTAAAAACCATCACCAATCCCATCATAAGCCGTAACGATGATATCGTTTACTTTATCGGCAACGAATTCCTTTACTCTCTGAGCATCCAATAATTTTTCCTTTCACACTACTTTTTAAAAAACGGTTTTTAAAACCGTTTTTTCTACTTATTTATAATATCTAAAAAATATTTTCCTGCGATTGTTTTATAATTCTCAATCAACCAATCACTTCGCAATCCTAAAAAATACCACATCCCCATCTTGCACCACATATTCTTTTCCTTCCATTCGCACCAACCCTTTTTCTCGACAAGCATCCCAACCATTTAATTCCACAAATTTCTGCCAATCCACCACATCCGCTTTTACGAATTTTTTCACAAAATCAGTATGAATCACTCCCGCCGCTTCCGGAGCTTTCATCCCATTGGTAATTGTCCATGCTTTGGCCTCAATTTCCCCGGCAGTAAAATATGAAACTAAACCAAGCAGTTCATATCCCGCTTTCACCAACCGATTCAAACCACTATCTTCCAATCCCAAAGTCTGCAGATATTCCTTCGCTTCTTCATCAGACAAATCCGCCAATTCCGACTCGATTTTAGCCGACAAAACCACCGATTTTCCCGGCAAATTTTGTTCCTCACCCAAACCAACTTTTGCCGCATCGTCCTCCGACACATTCAAAATATTTATCATAGGTTTCATGGTCAAAAGATGCAGAGATCCAATCAATTCCAACTGTTCTTCATTCCAATCAAAATCTCTTGCCTTTTTTTCTTCTTCCAATCCTTTTTTTAGCCGCATCATAGTATCCAGTTGTGCCTTGTCTTCTTTACTACCTGATTTTGCCGCATTTTCAAATCTCTTCATCGCTTTTTCTACCGTTTGTAAATCAGCCAAAATTAACTCCAGCATAATCACAGCCAAGTCTTCACTCGGATTCACCCGCCCCGCCACATGAGTCACATCACCATCTTCAAAATGCCTTATTACATTGGCTATCGCGTCGCATTCGCGTATATGAGCCAGAAATTTATTGCCCAAGCCCTCACCTTTGCTCGCCCCCGCCACCAATCCGGCGATATCGACAAATTCCACCGTCGCTTCCACTATCTTTCCCGGCTTCACCACTTCCGCTATCTGATACAACCTTTCATCTCTAACCGGCACAATCCCCACATTTGGCTCAATTGTACAAAACGGATAATTGGCAATATCTACCTGTACTTTGGTCAAAGCTTTAAAAAGTGTTGATTTCCCCACATTTGGCAACCCCACCAATCCAATTTTCATTATTTTTATATATTAGATAATAGATATTTACTGCTATCTTATATTATGTATAATATGGATAATAATGCAAATCACATAAATTGTTAAATGGTTAATTGCGAAATAACATGTATTATTGCGTTACATATTTTTAGATCATAATACATTTTTTAATACATATTAACTCGATATTTTTGGGATCCGGGGGATAAAACTGCGCCCCATCTGCGCTAACAAAGAATAACATGCAATTTTAGCGTTTTTATCCCCCGGTGCTTTTGGTTCTTTTGGCACCAAAAGAACAAAGAAATATCTTTCTATTTTTTTTTAATAACATGTTACTAACCTCCAAATCCAATCCTCACCTCAAACACCTCCTTTCTTTAAACAAAAAAAAGAATCGGGACAAAGAAAAACTTTTTCTAATTGAAGGAAAAAGAGAAATTACCCGTGCTTTGCAATGCGATCTCTCCCCCCACTCCCTTTTTGAATCCACCGAAAATAAAATATTTTTATCGAATATCAATAAAAAAAACGTTGGTATTGATCAACCCAAATTCCCATCCTCTCCGAGGAGGGGCAAACCGGTAATCCGGCTGGGGTGGTGTGAATGCCCAAATTACACCCTTCCCCCCACCCTTTTTGCTAAAATCTCCTATCGCCAAAACCCCGCCGGCCACATCGCCATATTTTATCAACCAGATACCGATATTAAAAATATCAAGTTAAACCAAAAATCACTCACTCTAGTCATCGAATCCCCGGAAAAACCCGGCAATGTCGGCGCTCTCCTGCGCACCGCCGACGCCGTCGGCGTCGACAACATCATCATCACCAACCCTAATCTCGACCTTTTCAACCCCAACGTCATCCGATCTTCAGCCGGAGCTTTCTTCTCGCAACCCATCTATTTATCTGACAATCAAACCACCATCAACACTCTCCAAAAAAACAAAACAAATATCATTTGCACCACACCACAAGCCGCAAAATACTATCACGAAATCAAATACCAAAAACCCCTGGCTATCATCGCCGGCGCCGAAGACAAAGGACTTTCTGAAAAATGGCTAGAAGCAGCCAATACAAAAATTAAAATACCCATGAAAGGTATAGCTGATAGTTTAAATCTCTCCGTCGCCACGGCAATTGTTTTGTACGAAGCGATAAAATAATTCCACTTATTGTTTATTGTCTTCACTTGGATATTGGATATTGATCCTTGATACTTTCTCGCATATTGCATATTGTTTATTGTCTTCACTTGGATATTGGATATTGATCCTTGAT
>CALKWM010000021.1 GCA_938004065.1 uncultured bacterium | reverse complement strand
CAAGCGGTTTTGGGGTTCCAATAATCTCCTTTTGCCAGCATTGAGTTTATGATGGTTATCAGTTTCCTCATGACTGCAATCAGGGCGGTCATTTTTGCTTTGCCGTTTTTAAGCAGTCGTTGATAGAATACTTTCATGACGGGGTTATGATGGCAGGCGACGATGGTCGACATATACAGGCCCTTTCTGACACCCCGTCGGCCCCCTCCGGTCATGCGCTTGCCCCGGAAGTCACCACTGTCGCGGTTGATCGGCGCAACACCGATGAGAGCGGCGATCTGACGGCGATTCAGTTGTCCCAGTTCCGGAACCTCGGTCAAAAGCATAGTGGCGGTAGTGGAACCAATACCCGGCACGGATATCAATACTTCTTTCTTCCGCCACAATTCGGCTTGGCGATTGATATGCGCTTCCAATTCCTGCTCGATCTTTTTCAATTCCCGGTTGATAGTACGAACAACAGCGTTGATACTTCGGGCGATCACTTGGTCATGAAGATGCTCGCGACGATTGCTCTCGGCCATACGCATTTCGATCAGTTGAGTTCGACGAGCTACCAGGGCTTTCATCCGGCGAGCTTGACCATCCGGGAGTACCCGCCGGGGAGGATTCATGGTCGCCGCATATCGTGCCAACAGCATGGCATCGATCCGGTCGGTCTTGGCCAACCTCCCTGTAGCACGGCCAAAATCACGAACCTGACGAGGATTAACCACCGCAACCGGAAGCGAAGCCTCGGTTAAAGCAATGGCCAGCTCAAGCTCATATCCGCCGGTGTTCTCCAGAACAATCAACTCCGGCTTTAGTGGGATTAACAGCTTGACACATTTCCCGATACCGGTCCGATTGTTCTCGAACCTGAAATGACGTTTGTTTACGTCCTCGTAAAGATCAAGATGTCCTTTGGCGACATCGATTCCAATAAATCCGTTCATGGCATTCCCATCCTTGCAAATTCGGGATTATTGTTGTACAATATCCCTTGCGACTGTTCGGGCTTTGGCCTGAATATGTGACGTCGGATCACGCTACAGACGGGCTCGATTATCGACCCAAGGTCGGTACGACCTCGACGCCACCAGGAGATCTTCGGAGGCCTCCGAAGATCTCGTTTTTTTCAATTCTAATCAATTCCCAAACAATCTACAAGATACAAGG
>CALKWM010000020.1 GCA_938004065.1 uncultured bacterium | reverse complement strand
AATACCCCCAAAGGAATATTACATTTTCAATACTAAATGCACTCGGCAGGACTCGTGGGGCATACGCCCCACGCCCGGCGAATGCCGGGCGAACCTATCGCCAACTTAAATACCCCCAAAGGAATATTACATTTTCAATACTAAATGCACTCGGCAGGACTCGAACCTGCAACCCCCAGCACCGCAAGCTGATGCTCTATCCAATTGAGCTACGAGTGCAAACATTTTGAACCTTATACAAACATAACTAAAATATACCAAAAAAGCAATTGAATACTTATCTAATATCAATCACTTTTGCTAAAACCAAACTTAAAACTTTATCCACCTGGAAAAACTATCAGCCGTGTCCGCCTCATCTCGTTCCACCTTTTTAACATAGTGCTGCAAAAATCTATCCAAAGCTTCAATATCCACACTATTTACTTCAATCGACAATCTGGGTGGCCACCATTTGGTGTTTAAATATATCACCCCTTCTTGAGTCAACCAATATGAAACTATCTGATCATACTGATAGGACTTATCATCAATCACCAGACCGTCTTTTGTTAAAACATAATGCAATTTCCGTGGCTGTTTGTATGCATATTGATAAATCAATATCGCACACACCACCACCAAAACCATTCCCATCCAATTTCTCATTACTCCAAAGATTATCAACATCACTACCGCCACCGCCACTACTCCCCAAAACCACTTATTACCTTTCTGATGATATTCAAATTCATAACTATCCCACTCAAAAACCTGATTATCATCAAAAGTCGCCTCCTCTTTTTTTACTTGCTCTGCCACATCAGCCGAACTTATCTGTGATAATTCTTCATTCAGATCACTTACATTAAATTTTCTTTCTTCTGCCATTTATTGTCTATTTAATTATTACAACTTAAATATAACATTATAAATTAAAAAAAATAATTGCCTGTAAAAATATTATTTTGTAATATTCCTCCAACCTATTCAATAAATTTCTCACATCCCCAATTTCTTTTTTCAACCTCTCTTTCTCTCCTTTATTCTCCCATCATTTCTTGCTACCAATCATTTCCAACAAAGCCACCTCTTGAGCAACTTCCCCTAACTCCTCCGTCAATGCCAACATTATCTCACCCGAATTCTTAAACAAATCATCATTCATATTTTTTTTAAATTAACACAATTTTAAAAACTCTATTTTCCCTTTTTTCCAAATTTCTTACTTCTTACTTCTTTTCTGCCCCCCACATCCATTGCAAAGGAATCAACATCAGATTGTTTATCAAAGTATAAATAGCCGCCGGCACTGCTACCTGTGGCCCAAACAATGTCAAAGCCAAAACCATCGCCAAAGTAAAGTTTTTATAAGCGAGACTAATCGCATAAGTTTTTTTGGCTTTCCAATCACTACCCAACCACAATCCAATCACAATATTTAAAAGAACCAGCAGTATAACCATCAAAACCAACAACAGTAAATTATTGGTTTCAGACAAAACCGGACCAACAGGAGCCACCACACCCCATATCAAACCAAACAATAGAATAATGGAAATATATGTCCCTTCACTTTCCACTATTTTTCTAAATCCTGTCATCCCAACAATTCTAGCCAAAACAATCGGAAACAAAACTAGCTTGCTAATTGTCAAAAACATCTGCCAGACATTAACTTCGATCTGTGTTTGCGCCAACCACAAAACTATCACGGGAACCAACACCGGACTAAGAATATTTGCCAAAACACTAATTACCAAAGACTTAGCGGTACTACCACCATACAATTTTGACAGAAATATTACACTTATACCGGCCGGCATCGATGTCGTTAAAATCAAACCCAAATAAACATCATCACTAAAATTACCTCGAAAAAAATACACCAAAATACCAGACAACAAGAAAATTACAAACATTGAAAATATCACTTTTCGAATTTTTTTCAAATGCTTCCAGCTTCGAGAAAAATCAATATTTACACACGACAAAAACATCAATCCCATCAACAAATATGATACATATGGTTTAATGACCAAACCGGTATTCGGCAACCATAATCCCAACCCGATAGCCACAAGAATAACCAGCCAACTGTATTCTTTTAAATAAAATTTAATATCCATATTTGTTTATTGCTTATTGTTCATTGCTTATTGCATATTGCTTACTGCTTGCTATTCTCTTCCCCCACTATCATTCCTTGGTAATTTGGGAATCAAATAATTTAAAAACGACTCAAAGCTCCTGGTCTGCAACAAAACCTTCCCGGGACCGGTTAATTCCACCACCAATCCTTCACCGGAAAGAAATGTTGATTTCCAGTTACCAACTTTTTTTACTTCATATTTTACATCTTCATCAAACGCCACCACGTGTCCGGTGTCAATTACATATTTTTGCCCCTCCACCAAATCAACTTCATGAATAGCTCCGTAACTTGACATCATCAAAACCCCACTACCGGAAACTCGCAACATAAACAATCCTTCACCGGAAAAAAATGTTTTCGCTCCGCCCCATTTGGTATCCACTTCCAAAGTTTTCGATCCGGCCAGATATGATCCTGATTGGACCAGCATCGCCTTGTCAGTCAATTCTTGGATAAATACATCACCTGACAAAACCGGCGCCAATATCAACTCCCCCTCGCGATCCTCCGCAGTAAACGTGTTTACAAAAAAACTTTCCCCACCCAATACTGTTCTTTTCAATGCTCCCCAGATACCACCGGACTGTAAACCGGTCTCCACTTCGATATTATCACTCATCGAAACCATTGCTCCACTCTCGGCTTGCACACTTTCATCTTTGTCCAACATCAACTTGGCCACCGCATAAGACGGTTGATGCAAAATTTCATACTTCATAAATCCTCCTTAAAACTATATTTCTATTGAAATAAATCTAAAAACTAATATTTTTTACTACAAGCTAGCAACACAAGTCATAACATGGTTATCTTGGGGTCTGGGGGACATACTTGCGGCTATACAGCGCAAAATAACCTTTAATTTTTGATACCCGCAATTATGACCCCCAGTGCTTTTTGGTACTTTTTGGCATCAAAAAGTACAAAGAAAAAAATTATACTACTTTTCCATCGTACTCATCCATTTTCCACCAAATTCACCTTTAATCATCGGCCAAATTTCCTTCGGCAAAAGATTTTTTTCCTCCAGTTTATCAAGCGGTATCCAGATTACTTCCAAATCATCTTCCAGAGATTTTGGTACCTGAGGATAATTCATATCCAACAATTTTCCGGCAAAAACAAAATTAATCTCGTGATAAGGCCCATTTTTGTCTTCAAAACTATGTTCCAACACCCCCATCAACTCACCCACCTCCACATTTCCACCAAATTCCTCCACACATTCCCGTAAAATCGTGTCTTTCACACCTTCGTTATACTCCACATGCCCGCCCGGCAAAAATGTCCAATCCGCTTTTTTGACTACCAAAAGATTTCCTTGATCAATTATCACCAATCTTCCCAGCACATTTATCGGTTTTTCCATAATATTTTCACCATTAACGAAATAAACGGTTACAAACCTATTATACAAATTTTTTTAAATTCTGGCGTGATGATTTTAAAAAAGACATCGTCAACAGACAATGTCTTTTATGTTTTATCGTCACTTTTCTATCTGATACTGCAAACTCCCCGATAATAATCCCAAACTTCACAGACAACTCCCGTCTTTCCGGTACATGTACCCTGTTCAAATGTCTCCCCTAATTGTCCGGTTGCTGCATACTCACCACCGGTAATTGCACAAAACTTTCCCGCTTCCGATACGTAACCGGTTACTTTTACTCCACCCACCGGGCAATCACCATTGAACAACGCCCATTCTTCACACAACCTACCATCATCAAATTCACAAACACCGTATTGCCCAAACTTTTCACCATCGATCAACACATCCGCCATTTTTAAATCCCCACCGACTGCATCACAGTTTTCACTCGCCGGATTGGCAATTTTAGTCGTCTCTTCCTTTGGCATATCAGTTGTTTTTGTATCATCCACCTTTGGTGGTGTACAACCCACCAACGTCAGACTTAAAACCATCATCAAACCCATAACTTTGGTTTTCATACTTGTATTAATTAAAATAAATAAAACACCTGCTTCAAGATAATTATAAAATAAATAAAAATAATATTATACTTAAAACATATCAAATATTTATTTATCTCTAACCTCAAACCAAATGAGCAACTCTAAAAAAATCATTATCGGCGTAGCTATCGGCTGTTGCAGTGTAATTGTCATCTTGCTATTAGTCGGCGGATATTATTCTTACAAAGCAATCAACAATCAAGTTCAAATCGAACAAGAAAAAACTCAGACCAAACAAGATATTGTTGAATACAATAACCAAACAGTCGATTTGCGCAATGACATAGTATTTGTATTGGAACATTTGACCAACACCATTACCGCTGACGAAAGTGCCGACAAAATCGATAGCGCTCGCGTTGAATTTGATAAAAAAGTAGAAATATTAAAAGATTTTGCCAAAACTTCCTCCAAGTCAAATGACTTAAACTCACTCATCAAAGAATACCTGGAAATATGCGACAAGCTGACCGCCAAAGCCAAAGAAATGGTTACCAACTACGCCGATACCCCCAAATTTAACACCGCGGTTGAAGAATACAATCTCCTCATCGACGATCTCAATGCCAAAAATGATGAAATCAACGACTTCGCCGATTCTCTCAACACTGACAATAATTCATCCTCCGAAAAAACATTTGAAGTATCAGAAAATAAAATTACAAAAGACAAATGTAATGAAATCCAAGCAGATATGACAACAACTCAAGTAAAGTCTATACTTGGCGAACCTGAATCAATCAGTGAAACAGAAATAGCAAACTACGGTAAATCAGAATATTGGCATTACCAAACAGGATTTCCAATACAATCCTGTTCTGTCTTTTTTACTAATGGAAAAGTCACCACTAAAACCTGGTCAGAATTATGATAATTTCAATCAAATATTTCCTTATTATTTAATAATTAAGCTAGCCACAAATCGGCTAGCTTTACTATTTTCTTTCCTTATCAAATTTACAAAAAACCGATTTACTCGGTCTTTTTGATTCATCATTTTTTAATCCAGATAACCCTCTTCCTTCAATTTATCCGCGAGATCAAAAAAATCTTTTTGACTTACCTTTCCTTTCCATTCTTTCCATAACATCAACATTTGACAACGCATACATATTGCCAAATGTTTAACCACACTTATCCTCTTCATAATCTGATCTATATCATTTAAATCAGAATCATAATATAAGCTCAATTCTTGATCATCCGGACACTTGAACCACCCCTCGGCATCGACTAAGAGTTCACCCATTTTTTGAAAATCTTTTTGGATTATATCCCTATATTGAATATAAGTATCCAAAGATCTCAGAGCAAAAACCTCAGCATAGAACTGACCTTCTAACACCCCATTCACCTCCTCAATTTGTTAAATTTCATACTCACATCATATCACAAAAACACGCATCATAAACGTGTTTTACTTATTACTTATTACTTACTACTTACAAAAACGGAGGGTGGTAGAAAATCCTATTAGAATCAACATAGCAAAAATACCACTTGAAAATAGAGCATAAAAAATAGTTAGTCAATTTTCATCAACTAACCTTAAATTCTATAACATTTAAAAATTTATTTATTTACAATATCGATATTATCAAGTCTATTTGAAAAGACCCCTTAACTCTATATTTAACACTTCCCATTTTTACCACTCTGTCAATATCCACACATTCTCTATTTTTCTCAATATTTTCATCCAGAACCTGTTTCTTTTTCTCCATATCCAGCCAATTATCAAAATCTCTTACCGACCTCTCATACATCATTCGATCTTCTTCCCTCAATGGAGCCCATATCCGCCACGTCTTCCTCAATTCCATTAATGCCACAAGAAACAAATCCTTTTGATTTCTACGTACCATTTTTTTCTCCCATATAGCTTCAACTGCTGAATAAAATGTAAACCTTCTCGGTCGATAATCCAACTTCATTGCTTTCTGCATTAATTCCGGAAAACATGAAACCAAACGAGAATTTTCCGATCCTGCTCGACGTAAAAATTTGGAACCGAATGGTATTTTTTTCTCTAACTTGTAATATATCTCATAATCTCCAATCAATTTTTCCGTCAAACTTCTAACACTAAAATCCACTTCATCTCATCTCCCCTCATATCTGATTGTTTTTTAATTTACTACAATACAATATCGCATTATAACACTATTTACAAGAGTATTTACAAATATTATATTTTCATCAACATCTAAATAAACATTATCTCTAATTATAACTCCCCATATAAACAAGGAGTAATGAAATTAGAACTTCTCAAATAGATTTATTACTAAGAAATTGGATATAAAGAAAGATTGATTAATCTATGTTAACCAAGCTATAAACTTGTTTTTAAAATAGTGAGAATCTTAAGCCCTGTGGATCCAACGAACTGCTTAACCTGTATTCTAAAGAGGTTTTATCGTAAAAATCACCTTCACCGATATGCACATAACCGCATTTGATCTCTACTATAGCATCATCAATCATATGAAGAGCTCGTTTTATTTTTATAACATCATATGAACAATCTCCCCAGCCATTTACAGCAGTTGGCCCACCTGAGGTGTAAAAATAACCACAAAATCCACCTTTGATGAGCGCCTCTGGAAAAAAGGCCAAAATGAATTTTTTTGCCTCCTCTAATATCTGAATGGCTCTATCCATGCCATCCTTAAATCTAATATTTTCGTCTCTCCAGCAATAATCATTGTATAAGTAGCAAAAATATCTACTTATCAAGTCCTTTAGATCTCTTGCAACCGTTTCAATATGAATATTTTCGACCTTTTGAAACGATTTTTTCTTTACTCCCATAAACAAGTCTTTACGATTTTTATCGTAAAATTCAAACATCCATTCAAAGTCTTCTTTGGAGAATTCGATACCATATTCTCCAGTATCTATTGATAATCCCTCCTATTCGTAATATCTTAAAACAACATTTTAAAGAACCACCGCAATTATAGCTCTACTAATACACAAGTCAATAGCAAAAACACACTTTATAAGTGTGTTTTCATAATCAACCTGCCTCATCGGCAGGTCGCCGAAGAGGCAACCACTTTTTCAAAAAAAACCAAAATAAATTGATCTTTGTAAACTTACCGCCCAAAGCTTATTGCTTATCGCTTGCAAAACGGAGGGTGGAGGATTTGAACCTCCGCTAAGGAAAAATCCCTAGTACGGCTTAGCAAGCCGCTGCTTTCAACCACTCAGCCAACCCTCCATAGATTGGTAAAAATAACTAAGCTTACCTTTTAATACTTCTCTTCCATAACCACTTTTAAAGAACATTTCCGCCTTAGTTGCATCTTTTTTTAAAATATAGGCCTCATAGTAAATCAATTTAAAAGGCCTTCTATTTTTAGTAGATTTATTTAAACCTTTATTATGTTCCTCAAAACGTCTTTTTAAATTTGAAGTACTACCAATATACAATCTACCATCACCTTTACTTATAAGCACATATGTATAATACATTTTTTAATATAATACTTTCAACCTGCCTCATCGGCAGGTCGCCGAAGAGGCGACCACTTAAGCCAACCCTCCAGAAAAGAAGCAAGAAACAAGAAATAAGAACTAAGAAAAAATTGATTTACTTTTTACTTATTTCTTACTTCTTATTTCTTAATTTGCCCCAAATATCATTATACACCAAAACACGGATTGAAAAAAAGAATTGAACAATTTTTTTCTCTATGCTATTATCTACCTACAATCATTTTTAAGGAGGTCGAAAAAATGACTAAAACAAAGAAATATGAAATTGAGGAACTGCACGTACCATCCTCATGGAAACCGGGTGAATTCAACCCATTCATTTCCGCGGAAAAACTCGACGAACGCTGCGAAATTCAAGCAGCATTTTTTAATGAAATTTTTGCCACTAATGAAGAGGTGGTACTAGTACCAGTCGAAATTGCTGGAGCGGTAAAATATCCCAACAACCTTATGAAATACATTAACAATCCCAAAAGACTTGATATCGCATATGTTGATGTCATGTCTTTCAAAAATGAAAAAAGATTAAAAGAGATGACTGTCAATTATTCACCCAAACTTCCGGATGTAATTAAAAATAAAAAAATTATCATCATCGATTGCATGTATGACAAAGGAACAACTATTTTAACATTGCTAGATACCTTTTCCAAATCTCCTTTTTTCCCGATTAATATTTCTATTTTTACCATGATTAACAAACACCCTTTTGAACAACTGAAAAATAAATTATCAGAATTTCCACTGTTTTATAAATTAGCTCCCTATTTCAAAGTTCCATCAGAACTTTGGTATCGTGGCTATGGATTAGACGACGAAAGATGCATTGACCACATTCAAGCTAAAATCCCTATCAAAAACAAAAATTCATAAAAAAAAAGCCGTCAAAACATCCGATGGCTTTTTTCCTGCCTATTTTATAATAGTCGCTTTAGCGACTCCATACTTTCCGCCCTAGGCGGACCATCCTTGGGCTGGGATCCTTGATCCTTGATACTTGATACTTTATTTAATTTACTCAAAAACTCGCCTTCAATAATTTTTGCAACACTCCCATTCCCCTCTCCCGATCAAACTCCAAAAACCCTTCCAACCCGGGATCAGCATTTACCTCGAAAACCGTTAACTCATCAACATTGTTTACATCTCCACCGATAAAATCAATCCCGCCATACCTAAGATCAAAAACATCTGATATTTTTTTCACTAAATTCTTCAATCCATCACTATAGTCATCAACCACCCCCACTACCACCCCACCCCCGCTCAAATTCGCCACATCTGTCAAATAATATCTCTCCCCTTTTTTGAGTATCTTTTCTTCATCTTGCTTCTTTATTCTTGATTCCTGCTTCTTTGCTTTTTGTTTGAGATTTGTTATCCCATCTCCTTCCACATACAACTTACTTTTTTCATAAGCCAATATCACCTCTCCATCCAAAAACATCACTCGATATTCTCTACCATTTAATACTCTTTGGATAATCGCCATAAAATCACTAGTCCATATTTTTTCCAATCCATCTTTCAACTCTTCCACATTTATCACCAGTTTACAATCTCTTCCCAAAGCTCCGCGATTAGGTTTCACAAAAACCGGATAATTCAAACGGCTAGCAAATTCAATTGCTTCTTGCACTCCCTTGCCCTCAGTTTGTTTCAAATATTTTTCATCATATCGAAAAAAATAATCTCCTTCGGGCACCTTAATTCCATTTTTTTCCATTAACATGTAACCATACACTTTATCCCTCACCAATTGCCTCGAAATACCACTATTTAAAGGAAACTTCGGTATTAATCCATAACCAAAAAAACGGCCATTGATTTCCATCAAACCCCCGGACCATTTATCCACCCAACTCACCTCATATCCCATCTCCTCCGCCATTTTTGCTAGCTCAACCATCTGTACCGGAAACCGCTCAAATTGTTCTTTTTCAATCAAATACATACTTTATATCAATAATGTAAATATTGTTATTTTTTTTGAACTCGTAGCAACATGGGGGTCCGGGGGGAATACTTGCGGCCCTGCAGCGCAAATATACAATTACCATAGAGATTCCCGCAATTATGACCCCCGGCAGTTTTTTTGTTGCTTTTTTTGCTGTCAAAAAAAGCAATATGATAATTTTGTTTCTATATTTCCAATACTTCATTTTCTTTCGGCACCAGGCATTCCGTCCGCAAAGTCTCATTTATCTTCACCTGTAAACTTTCCTTTGCCCCCTGCTCCCCATGATTCAAAATTATTTTTTGAGGCAATTTTTCCATCGAGGCAATCCATTGCAATATACGATTTCGATCAGCATGCGCCGAAAAGGCCCCCACTGCCATAATTTGTGCTTTTACATCTATGTCTTCACCAAATATCTTCACACTCTTGGCTCCATCCAATATCTCTCGGCCCAAAGTACCGGCCACCTGATAGCCCACTATAAAAACCACATTTCTACTATCCGATAAATAATGTTTCAAATGATGTCTAATCCGACCTCCATTCATCATTCCCGATCCGGCTATTATCACTTTTGGCTCGGCATCAAAATTAATCGCCTTTGACTCCGCCACCGTATTGGTAATTTTTAATTGTGGAAACCCGAACAAGTCATTTTCAGTTGATAAAAACCATTTCGCTTCTTCATTGAGATAATCGGTATATTTATTGAAAACTTTGGTAATCTTGGTTGCCATCGGGCTATCCATATACACCATCCCTCGACACATTTTTTCTCTTTCGGCGAAATCATTGAAAACATACAAAAGTTCTTGCGTCCTCTCCATTGCAAAAGCCGGAATCATCACCACTCCTCCATGTCCCAAAGCTTTACAAACCGCATTACGCAAAATCAATTTCCTCATATAAACATCTTCATGCTGTCTATCTCCATAAGTTGACTCAACTACCAACGCATCGGCACCGATCGGAGAATCGGGTTTATTTAACAATAAAACCGGATAGTTACCCAAATCGCCTGAAAACAAAATTCTTTTTTCTCCATCAAATATTTCCACAATCGCCGATCCCAATATATGCCCGGCATCCCAAAACTTCACCTCCAGATCATTTACCAAAAATGGCTCATGATACTCCTTGCCAACAAAAAAACTCAAAAGCATACCCACATCGTCTTCGTCATATATCGGTTCAATTTCATCATATTTGGCGTCCTCGCTCGCAATTCTGGCCGAATCCAACAATACAATCTCCGTCATTTCTACCGTTGGATTGGTACAATACAATTTACCCTTGAAACCCTCTTTTACCAGCTTGGGCAACAATCCGCAATGATCCAAATGAGCATGAGTTAAAAAAACCGCTTCAATTTCTTTGACATCGAAATCAAACAACTCACGATTCCTTTGTTTCATCTCCTCTCCACCCTGAAACATACCACAATCAATCAAATATTTTTTACCTTTCGTCTCCAGCAATGTACACGATCCCGTCACACCCCCAGCCGCCCCCTTCAAAGTAATCTTCATCTATTTATAATAATTTTAAAAACTATATCCATTTTAACCTTTAATCAATAAAAAAACGACCTGATAGTCATCAAATCGTAAATTTTTTTCTAATTATATCTATTTTTTTAACATTGTCGTCTCCTTCTTCCATTCTTCCAAATACCCCTTTGGATCAGTATATCTTCTCCCCCAATCACCTATACAACACTCCCCGGGGAGGAATATTTTTTTACCTCGTTCGACATATTCAGGCAAAGTTATGGGTTCCTCACCATTTTTACCTCGCCACATAAGCGCTGTTCCGTCTGCACCCAAAGGGAACAAACCCATACCCACCATAAACACCACTTCCAATTTATATCGTTTCAAGTATCGATATAAATTCTGAGCACCATCAATCGAACCGGCAACCGTTATGATCAATACGGTTTCCAAACCATTTTCCAACATGACCGGCAAAGTATGATTAAAACTTTCTATAGCACTTCTACCAGTTGCCAATGTCTCGCACAAAATTAACAGCTTCCCAAAGGCCTCAATTCTAACATATGACACAACAACTCTGAATTGCTGCTTGCCATTTGCATCATACTTGCCTTTGATTGGCTCTCGATGCTCCCCAACATAATTTCGCCGTAAACAACTATTAAATTCTTTGGCATGTGCGGACTGCGCTTGGTAAAAATCGCTCCCGGCTAAATTTACCTGTTCCACTCTAGTTTCCGGCGGATACCTATCCAAAATAATTTCTCTTATCGAACTAAATATCGACCTCGTTACTCGAAACATTTTTAGTTGCAGTAACCATCCAACCATACTTCTGTCCAACAAAATATCTTCCAGATCATCGTCGATATAAAAATAAGTGTCCACGGGTAAATCCAGTTCATGATTTTCCAATCTCACTAATTGTGATTTTCTTTCCTCTACCTTTTTAAAATTCATTTCTACCCCCTCCTTGTTTAAATCTTAACATACAGCATAATACAAAACCCAATTACTTTTCAATAATCAGCCAAGTTCCAAAAAGCCAAAATAATCAATGAAAAATATTTTCTCTATATTTGAAAACAATCCGGAAGAATATTCCGGATTGCTATATTTAAAATTTGTATTCGATTTCATTTGCGCTAACTACACCAAAACACACAATTTCCTTTTCATGCAAATTTTTCAGAAAAGAATTTTCAAAATATGATTTGGCATAACTCTTTACAAAATCAGCGCTATTCAATTTTACATTTAACCTGGTCTTTAAACTTACATCAGTTTTCATCTCGATAAAAAACTGATTTTGCTTTTTTTCTCTCAAATATTGGATGTATTTTTGCAACAAATCGGACAATACCACATCCAATATCCCGGGAGAAATTTTAATAACATCATTATCGATTCCGGACAAATCAGGATCAATCTCACAACCAATTTTTTTAGACAATTCAGTAATCACATTTTTTACTGAATCGACCAAAGTGATATCTTTCCCATAACTTTTTTTAGAAAAACAATCCTGACCAAAAATCACCAGTTCCGACAATTCTTCTATGGTATGATGCAATTTCACCAACAAGTCCATACCGAGTTCAGTCACATATCGCCCATCTGATAATTCAACAATATATTGCTCGGCGGTTTTTTGAGATGCGTCAATGGCATTTATAAAACAATCGATTAAATCTGCCACAGACGACAATTGTTTATTCTCAATAGTTAAATCCCCAAACGATTTTTTTAACAATTGAATTTTTTTGCCCGAATGGACAAATTTAATAGTTAAATTTAGCAAACAATTGAGAAACTCGCCATTTAAATTGGGCATTATCAAACACTCTTGAAAAATTTTTGCTATCGCAGAAATTTTTGACTTATTAGGAATTACACAACTGGATAATTTGCCTATAAACTGATCTTTGGTCATGGTACTCATAAGCAAATAATTTGAAAATCTGGCCTCTTCCAAAAACAACGCCACCGTAATTCCATTTTTTTGAGTATCAGGTAGTTCCATTTAAACAACCACTAATGCACACTCATCCAATCCATTAATATTTGCTGAAAAATGATTGATAAAACTATCTGCCGTTTCATATTTCTCAGCTTTGTACTTCTTGGAATTTGATCCTATCGATCTTAGTCCGGCATAAAATCTCTCACCAACAATTACCACCTTTGGTAATTCCTTTTCCATTTCATCCCCCCCCATTTTTTTAATATTACTATTTTAAAACATATTAACAATTTAATAATATACCACATTAAAATAATCTAATAATTAGATTAAATTTATATTAATAAACCCTCATTCACAAATTGTTCTCTATCATATTTTTTTTATTCACAATTTATTTATCCACTTTCAAAACCAACTACTATACTCTACTTAAAAAAAGCACTCCCCCTCATTGACATGTTTCGAACTAAATACTACCTCGATATTATCTCATTTCATGAAACAATACTAAACTTTGTCACATGCATTAATCCAATAACCTCGATTTTACAACACCCATAACCTTACTTTCTTTTTTTAGCTTACCAGCATTATGTCTGTAATATGCTACAAGTTTTATACAATCATTGGATATTAGTTGAAAAACCAATCTATAACCATCAGATTTGCCACGATTCTCTTTCAATGGAACTACTCTTGCCTTATAGATTTTTTTATCTCCAAAACCAGGATAAGGATCAATTCCTGGAGTTTCATTAATTCCTTTAACTAGAAAAAGTCTCTCCCATGATTCAAGTGAACCCAAGGGATCGGCACACTTTTTTAAATTCTTCAAATCTTTATCAATATCAGAATGACACTTTATCTCCAATTTCACTCCTTTGCATCCATTTCGCTATATTTATTGCGATAATATGCAAGATTATAATCAATAACTGCGTCTTTTTTGGTTGCAATCCAAGGAGCTTCACCGTGACTAGCATGTTTCATTTCTGTTCCTGTCATTTTTTCCCATTTATCAGCTATCTCATCCATCATGACTAATTCATTCTTAGTAAAATATGAGTTATTAAAACCAACCAATGGCTCTATGCATTGTTGATCATTATAACCATTTCCCAATTTCTTTTTTATAACCTTTATCTCTTTTCCATCCATTTCATCAATACACTTTTTAAACATTCTAGGAACCGGACCTCTGTCAAACCTCAGATACTCATCACCAGTTACAGATTTTCCATATTTCTCAAAAAAATCAAAATCTAGGTAGTACATCAATTTGGCCAACTTTAAAACGCCCAAAGTACCATTACGAATCTTTATGGCAAAATAGATAATTACATTCTTATATTTTTCGGAGATATTTTTAATCATATTTTTACTCCTCATATATATTATAACCCGAAAAATATTATAAAATATATAATATATACAGTAATAATAACAATAAAAACGTAATGCATTATGAACAACGAAAAATACGAAGGAAAAATCTGGAAATTGGTCCAGTATATTTATGAAAAATCTCAAATCACATCTTCAAATGACTATATTCGCATTGAACCAGAGGCTCTTGCACCCTTTTACCATGAGTTTCATCTCTTGATTAAAAAGTTATCCCAAGATAATGAATTATTCAAAATACATTCAATCGAGTATAGAAGTAAAAATTCATATGATCCTTACGATTACGATAGAAACCTAACTATTAATCAAGTTGAGAAAGAAGATCCACAATGCGTGGAATATCTAATCGAATTGAGCAACAAGTTTCCACCCTATTATAAAAAACTCGCTGATAAATTTGATAAAAGAACTAAGATCATGAAAAAAGAAGACATTATATACGAGCTATCGTTCAACGAAGAAACAGATCAATTACTTCTAAACAACATAGTAATTCATACGCCTGTCTATGGAAAAGACAGCAACAAACTCATTAGATATTTGATTAACAACCCCAACCAAGACCTAAAAACTCAAGACGTTATTAAAAATGCTGAGCTAGAATCAAAACGTGATATATCTGGCATCATCAATGATTTAGGATTCAAAGATAAATCTAAAAAACTTTTCTTTACCATCAATAAGGAAATTATAAAATTTACAAACCCAATTACAAAAAATCATTTAGAAAAAACCCATTTTGGACTTCTCACAATTCTTGATTTTAAGAAATAGATTTCTTAGGATTCGTTAGGAACGGCTAGGAAATCCCGTTTTACAATACAATTTCATTTTATTATCGACTTACAAATATAAGTCGATTTTTTAATGCTTTCAGAAAACCGCAAAAAACTTGGTCAAAAATATTTTCCGCAACTCAGCGAACCTGAGGTCGAAGAAGCATTTGAAAATCTTTTTAACTACGTCAATTTATTAATTGAAATGAACCAAAACAATGAAAAAAGTGACAACCAGAATAACCGAAATTCAAATCATTCCAATCAAAGCTCATAATGGTTTAATTGCTTTTGCTAGTTTTGTCTTAGATAACAAGATATATCTTAGCTCAATAGGCATTCATAGCAAGCTCAATCAAGAAGGTTACCGACTCACCTATCCCACTAAAAAAATAGGTGATAATCATATTCAGTTATTTCACCCTATCAATAAAGAAACTTCTCAAATCATAGAAAGAGAAGTTATTAATCAATTCAAAAAAGTAATGCAAGCTAATGATCGATACGATAGTTTTAACATTCCCAATTAATTGGTTTTCAATCTGGGACTATGGTAAATTTTCCCCATATACCAATAGCAAACTTTTTTCAGAAGAAATAAGCCATCTTAAACATCGACAAAACAAGAAATGGATCCAAAATCCAACCAAACAAGAATTGCGCTCAAGAATTTATAAACCAAGAATTACCTTGATTGCAGTAATGGGATTATTCGGACCAATTATCAAGCTAAGAATCGAATTATCACTTCCAAAACTGTTATACAAAAATAATTTTGACGAACTTACGGATGCGGACTATCCAAAAATTTTCCAATTACTAAAAGACACTCTCGATAATATGGGTATTAGATTATTTGATCATCATTTAGATAATGCTCCGGTTACCGCTATCCATTACTCAAAAAATATTCCCCTACCCTATCACACCACTCCTCCCATGATCATCACTGAATTACATAAACTAAATCCATTTCCCAGACTAACGGAAAACAAAGTCATATTCAGAAATGGCGGACAATCTTTTCAATTGCACGCCAATAGTTATGAAATAGTTATTTATGACAAAATCAAGGATCTCGAACAAGCCCAAACCTCAGATAAAAGAGCAATCGAAAATGACAATTCCATTCAACTAAATCTTCTCGATGAAATAAACCAACCTAAATTTAGAAATATTTTGAGACTAGAAATAAGACTAAACAAAACAGCCAAAATCAAAAGCATCCTCAAAGAAAACAGCATTGACCAAATCTTAACCTTCAAGCAGTTATTTAAACAAAGCACATCCCAAAAGGTCCTCCAATACTTCTGGCAAGAACTGACCAAAAACAAAGAAATGCTACTACTTAGCGGCAAATCACCAATCGAGACCATGGAAATAATAAAAACAAATAATCCGAGTCTCAAAGCAAGACAGATTCTAGAATTATCCGGAGCAATCACTGCCATCAATTCCAGCAGTCACAATCAACTCAGAAACATCATCGACACAGCTCGGAACCACTCTTATTGGTATAAATTGAAAAGAAAATTATCCAATCTCAATATCCCAAAAAATGGAAAATATAATTTATTAATCGATGTTGAAAAACAATTGCAAGAGTTTACACCTACAAAACTATCTAATCTAAGAGAACAACAATTCAAATACTACACTATTCATAAATACTACTCATCATAGCTCTCTTCCAAAAACATATCAGTATAGTATTTTATTCCTCTTTCAGTAATAAAAGTGCTAAGTGGTTCAATTACATTCTCTCCAAGCCAATTATTTTTTATCAATCCTTTATTTTCAAGATTTCTCAAATCATCCAATAAAGGCTCTACTATACTTTCATAATCAAGCAATTTAGAATCCGGCACATTATCATCACCAAAACATGCAATCTTCAACTCTTCAAATTTAACATGCTTACTTTTAACAACATTTTCTGGTTTATTGGGTTTTTCATATAAAACCTTCAAAACTAACTCTTCATAGTTCATTCTATCTCCTCAAAATTTATAATTTTTAAACAATTCCTCCATTTTCTCAAAATATTGATTATCTCTCTTCAATAAATTTAAATATTTTTTTCTCAAATCTCCATTTGTCTGATATATACGCGGGAGAATAAAAGAATGAGGATTGCCAGAAATGATACATGTTTTATACATCAACACGAATCCACGCGACCCACACAATAATTTCCAAAATTCATACACAAACTGATCTAATACTATGTTCATCTTCATTAAATCTTTTGTTACTGTTGAATTAAAATCAAGATACCTCCAACTTGAAAACTCATTACATATTTTTACAAACTCTTTTCTGGTAATATCCGGAATAACAGTATTCAAATCTGTATCTTGTACAATCACATCATACATATGTCCTTGTTTACTTTTTGGACATTCTTTTCCATAAAAATACAACTTTATAAATCTTAAGTATTTTTCTACAGCTTGTTGATAATTGGTCATTGATGCCATAACACACACATCATCTTCAACCAACATTTTATAAGCCAAGTAATCAACTTCTGCTGGATAGAGAAAATTTTTCATGTTTTCTAAAAATCTTTTTGTAAGACTTTCTGATTCAAATGAATCTCTCCCTGCAATTTCCTCATCATAAAATTTTATTTTTGCAGTTATTTTGCTCATTTTCTCTATTTTTGCCATAAAAAAATCCATAAAAAATACTAATAAACAAAATAATTTTCCTGTATCTTATATACTGCGCCACTCCTCATAACTCCTCACCTTCTCAAACTTCACTCCGGTCCCCAGCGCCTCAAAATGCTTCTGTCCACATTCTATCTTCCCCTGCTCTATCGGTCGTAAATCTTCCGACAAAATAGACCCTTTTGTCTCGATCACAAAATACAATTTCTCTACTCCATTCTTCTCCAGCAAAATCGCCCAATCCGGATTGTAATCACCCAATGGAGTTTCAATTTTGAACCAATCGGGTAATTTGGCATAAAGTTTTACATCAGCATCATTTTCCAGTCTTTCGGCAAAAGTCATCTCTATATCTGAATCATAAATAACATGAGAATAAACACTCTTTCCTACCTGAATGGCATTGTCCTTGAGATAACCAATCAACTCCTCATTTTCAAACAATTCTTGCTGATAAAAAACATCGTCACAAATCTTGTCATACTTGATACCGTCCACAATCAACTTTCTTTTCTCAATATTGATTATCTGAATCACTTGCTCCATGTATTCTTGCGGATTGATATAAAAAGCATCTATGGTCTGGGACCTTAGTAAAATATCCGCAATCGATCGTTTTTTGAGTCCGGTATACGTGGCAACATAACGCAAAATATCCGGCAATTGTTTTTGATCATATTTATCACGCACATAATTACGAATCATTGTTGGTTCATTAAATGTCACACCCCTTTTGTTAATCTCCAAATCAATCCAGCGCGCCACAATCGCATTTGATTTGATTTCCGGCATCTTTCGGACCTCATGAATACAATTTTCAACCAATATTTTACTATCAAAATCCAGATGATAGACGGTCTTGTATTTGATCCTATTCCACAACTCCACAAAATCATCACTCATAAATACCTGCTTATTGATCGATACCTTTTCTTTCTTTTTGCTATCTACTATTGGCAATCGTTTCAATGTAGTCTTTATCTGTTCCACTATTTTCTTTTTGATTGACGCAAACTTCATCGGCAAAACCAAGGCATCTTCGCCACTTTCTTCCCGAGCCACTATTTGCCTCAATTCGTCCTTTACCTTACCATTTTTGTCCACCCAGCCTTGCTCTCTCAAATATTCACATATTTCTTTTGACTCTTCATATCCCAGCTCTCCGACTTTCCCTTCTTTTTCGAACAATATATTCTCAAACAATCGCTCTTCCACTACTCCAAATTTGGTATTGGTATCTTTTTCAATCTCCTTTTGCAAATTCTCGGCAAAGCTATGGTAACTTTCATTAGCCACCACCGTCAAAATATTGATATTGTCATCAAATATCCGCTCTCCTGATTGATTGACCGGCAAACGCAAACCACGCCCCACCTTCTGTCTTTTGGTCATAGTGTCCGCACTCTCCACCAAAGTACAAATCTGAAACACATTCGGATTGTCCCAGCCTTCTTTCAAAGCCGAATGTGAAAAAATAAAGCGCAATGGCGTATCAAAACTCAAAAGCGTTTCTTTGTCCTTCATAATCAAATCATAAGCGCTCTCATCCGCTTGACTTGCACCTTCACCCCGCGATTCTTTGAATATACCTTTCTTGTCCTGCGCAAAATATCCATCATGAATCTTGTCAACATCCTCACACAAAGCATATTGTTTGGATTTTTCAGTTACAAAAAGTTGATTATACTTTGGCAATTTAATTATCTTCAAATATTCTTCCTCAAAAATCTGCGCATATCTTCCCTTCTTGAATCCACCTTCATTAAGATACTCTCGATAATTATTTACTCGGTCCAAAAAGAAAAGTGACAAGACTTTGATATTTTTATCCAACAATCTCAATTCCTTTTCCAAATGCGATTCGATAGTGGACCTGATTTGAGTACGCTTAATTTCCAAATCATCTGTATTTTGATTCAGCTTCAAGATATCACCCGTCTCAAACTCAATATATTCCATTCCGGATTCAATACTGATATTTGTTACCACATAATTTCTGTATATCTCATTTTGTCCAGACACATCAAAAAAACTCTTACGCTTACCGGTATTGATTTTTACTCTCTTCGTTTTTGCTTCGCCTTTTTTATCCAACACGCTCAATACCACATCCGCCGAATACGATCCATTAGGCGCTTTTTGCACTTTTTCCAACTTCATATACGGACCACTACCTATTCCTTCCACCGCTACCACTTCAATCTTTTTGACCAATTTATTTTCATAAGCCTCGATCGGACCAAGCCTATACATCAGATTATAAGTATTTCTATGAGTAGCCGAATAACGCACGATACACATTGGATTGAGCGCCTTGATTGCTTCTTTGGATTTCTCGGTATTATCAACCGACTGTGGCTCATCAATAATCACAATTGGATTGGTATCACGAATAAATTCAATCGGCCGTCGCCCTTCCAGCTTGTCCTGTTCTTTGTGTATCCTTGTCGCATTCTTGTTACTCTTGTTATCCTCTTCAAAACCTTTACGAAATGCATCAATATTGATAACCATAATTTCGATTGAATCACTGGTCGCAAAATTACGCACCTCCGTCAAACGATCCGAATTATACACAAAATAATTGAACTTCTGGCCTTGATACAATTCTTCAAAATGATCCTTGGTAATATCCAAAGATTTATTCACACCTTCACGGATAGCCACACTCGGGACCACGACGATAAATTTGGTAAAACCGTATTTATTATTCAATTCCAATATCGTCCGCGTATATACATAAGTTTTGCCTGTCCCCGTCTCCATCTCAATCGCAAAGTTTGGCACTCCATAATCCGCATCCAACAAACCTTCACTTCTTTTCAAATGATTCCGGTCCTGAATCTTGATAACATTCTTAAACAAATCTTCCGGTATCAAATCCAACTTATTTGCATATCCCAACTCCGTATTCTTACCAAACAACGAACCATCCGCCACCGATACTGTAAACTTTGATTGCTTCAAAGGTTGCCCGTCAAAAACATCAACTATCGCATCCACAGCTTGTTTTTGAAATTCCTGATTGGCATCAAATTGTAATTTTAATTTTGTCATATTGACATAAATATATAATTATGTTTATAAATTGTTTAGTCAAGTTTAGTCTGTTAGGTCCAGCAACAGAGTAAAAATGTATTTTAGTTATTTTCTTTGTTAGTTTTTCCGTTTAGTTTGTTTGGTAACCTAACTAGACTATAGATACCCCTTTGGACTCTACGCAAAACACCATCATTAACCATTTTCATAAGAGTTTGTCTTATCCAAGCCTTATTTTTTCCTTTTAAAATTCCATAAATTTCAACAACGGAAAATTGATCGTCCTTACTTGCATAATCTAAAATAATTGTTCTCAAAGTACCAGTACTAGCATAAGTATTAGAAAAACTATCAATATACAACTTTGATTTTTTTAATATTCCCTCTTGAATTTTCAAAACCGAACCACCCTTTCCGGTCTTAGTAACTAAATTTCTCACTATATTAAATTCTCGCTCGTCGACATCTTTTCCAAATATATTCTTTCCAGAATATATTTTATCTAAAACAATAACTTGGTCCTGTGTTAAATCTCTAGACAAAAACATAAAACGAGCAAAATCATTATTTCTTACTCTTCCACTCAAAATAAAATCGACTCTCGGTTCTACGCTTTCATTATCAAACTTGGGAATAACGCTTAATCCCTTTCTAATTTGAGATTCATACACTTTTCTTAAACCACCACCCTCTTTTTCCATAAGGTTTATACGACTTAGAAATTCTGCCAAATTTTTATTCAAATAAACCGGTCTTTTATTCTCCGACAAGACTTTGTTTAAATCAGCTCTAAAACGACCAGGATTTATTATCTCCAAACTAATCGGTGTTTGTTTTACCTCAATCCACAAATCAATATTCCAATCCCTGTGAGCAATCGCATTCACTAATATTTCTTCAATAGCTTTATTGTCATATTGCAACACATCATTCCTGAATAAATCCAAATCGCGCAAAGTAACATTGAATTTATTTATCTTGTTGAGTATTTCGTACAAACCCAAAATCAACGGACGACTTTGATCACCAGCTGGCACCCTCTCTTCAATATCATTCAACTCATCTCTATAAACCCAAGTAATTTTATTTTTACCACCAAAAACTTTATCAATAATCTCTTTTTTACCAATAAATAACAAACAAGTATTGTTTGGTTTATTATTCTTATCCAATAAAGACAATGCATTCAGAAGTTGCACTTTATTTAAATGTTTATTCTTGTTTTCCTTAATATCGAAATACTTCTCACTCAAAGAATCAAAAGACTTCTCATCTATCCAATCCAACTCAGAACCTTCAGGTACCTGGCCGCTCCAATCAACATCTTTGTTTATCAAATACTTTTGTATTTCAGGATGATCACAAAGTTCATCAATAACCTCTCCAATTCTGATATATGCAATTTTATTAAAATATAACGGATTTGATCCAGCATTTTTGATCCGCAAAACATATAATCGTTTACCGTCAACCCAAAATTCTCCACATTTGAGCTTAGGTTTATAATTAAATGCACTAATAATTTGAGGGTATATAAATCCGCTTTTACCTTGCACACATTTTTCAAGATCAAACTTGGTATCAACCAAATTCCAAGTAGTATCTTCAATCCCCCAAATCAAATAAGCATACTCTTGGTCAGAATAGCTAGCCGAATTACACAAAGCAGAAATAGTTTCGCCTATTTTATTTTTATCAGCTAAAGAATCCTTTGCCTCAACATAAGACAATTCATTCTTTTCTCGTAGCAAATTCAATATATTTTCAACTTCTTTTTGATTCATACTTTTTTTATTAAATCACCAATATCTCCTCAACCCCCGCCTTCTTCAAAGTCTGCTCCGCGTTGGCTTTAACCGTATCATCCGCAAAACCATCATCATAAAAAACCGCCCGATGCGGACTCAGCTTCGCCATTTCCTCAACCGTCTCCAAACCAATCTGCTTCTCCAAACAAATCAAAAGATAATTACCGGCTAACGAAAAAACTTTCTTTCCCGCCAACCCCAGCTCCTCAATCGGCATTGTCAAATCAACTCCATATTTCAACATAATCTCATAAACCGCATCCTCATCCGTTCGGTCCATCTTGATCGGTGTCAACTGATCCATCAAAGACTTCTCAATATCCTGCGTATTCGCGTCCCACTGCGTAAAATTGGTCTCATCCAACTCAAACACTTTAAACCCAATATCCAAACCATCCGGATCGACAACCTTCTCCCCATTATCAATCAACTTCCCCTGCCCCGTCTGCTTCTCCCTCAACTCATTCACAATCTTCTCCCCCGCCCGCCTAATCCTCTCCTTCCCAATCTCACAAATATTCTTATACCCCGCCTTTCTCGCCTCACTATCCTCCGACGTAACTTCCAACAACTGGACCATAACAAACTTCCTATTCCCCCCATCCTCCGCATTCAACTGCATCACCGCCTGAGCAGTAGTTGCCGAACCAGAGAAAAAATCGAAAACAAAATCAAATTTTTCGGTTGCTAAATAAGTAAGTATTTTTAATAATGAAATTGGCTTTGAATAATCAAAAACATTCGAATCGAAAATATTTGCTAAATCTTTTCTAGAATTATCGTTCGAATATTTATTTTCAACAAAATCCAAAGATGTTACTAATTTTGTTCGCTCTTTTTCTTCTAAATAATAACCATCTTGATTCTTGTTTATGAAAACATTTTCATAAGTTTTTGTATAAATTCTATATCCATCCTTAGATTTCCTCAAAACAATAAAACCTTCTTTTAAGCCAAATTTATATAAATCACTAGACCACCTCCAACAAAAATCACTCGAAGGATTCCGTTTTTTTCGTTCTTCCATTTCTTCCCTCGATACTCCTCCCGGTCTCAAAATATGTCCATCTATTTCTATTTCATAATCTAAAGATGGTGAATACTGTATCGAACCGTAATCAAGTGTCTGACTCAATTTATACTTACCTCTAAGCGCCTCGTGTTCATCTATATGTTTATAACCATCATCGTTAATTTCAAAAGAATTAAATTTAACCATATTAGCTATTCTGCCATAACAAAGTATATAATCATTATTTTTTGCAACACCTTCAGTAGTCTTACCAGCTTTTTTTGTTATTCGTGGAAATAATGAAACAAAATTCTCCTCCCCAAAAATCTCATCACAAACCTTCTTCAAATTCGCCTGCTCATTATCATCAATCGAAATAAAAATCACCCCATCATCCTTCAACAAATTCCTCGCCAACCGCAACCGCGGATACATCATATTCAACCAATTCGTATGCTTCCGCCCACTAGAATCCGCATTTGCCTTCAAACTATCCCCCACCTTCTCCTTATAATTCTTGATATTATCCGCAAAATCATCCTCATACACAAAATCCTTCCCCGTATTGTACGGCGGATCAATATAAATCATCTTCACCTTCCCTCGATAACTATCCTGCAACACCCGCAACACCTCCAGATTATCACCCTCAATATACAGATTATTCGTCTTATCCCAATTCTTACTCTCCGCCTTCTTCGGCCTCAAAGTCCCCGTCGATTGTTTCAAAGCCATCCGGATCGCGTCCGACTTGCCATGCCAAGTAAAACTATATCTCTCCCGCTCCGTTTCCACTTTCTCACCCAATATCTTTTTCAACATTTCAAAATCAACTTTCCCCTCCTCCCAGATCTCAGGAAAAAGTTGTTTCAACTTCTCAATATTTTCTCCAATCAAATCACTTGTCTTACCATCAATTTTTTTCATATTGTTATTATTTACCATTATCTAAATTTTTCTCAAACATCTTTTTAATCAATTCCTTTGATTCCCCCTCCTCTTTCTCTGCCTGAATCAATCTTTGATGAATCGCAATCCGGTCCCCAAAATTTATCGTCGCCGATTCTTCCTCCCGCAATCGTTTCACTTCCGCTTGCTTAGCCAAATACCTATCAATATTCGGCTTTATATCCTCAATAACTAAACTTTTATAAAAATGAAATTCCGACACAAATGACAACAAAATAGACTGATAGACGTACAACGAAAATTCCTGATAAAAATCGTACAAATTCAAAAAAGAAAAATTGGCTATATTCAGACCTCCCAAATATTCTTTTTCCAACTGTGTCGACTCCACCAATGACAGCCAACCGGTTATCTGCTCACTCTCGATCACCTGTTTGCCCTTCTCATTCAAACTCAACCGCTTCCGCGCCGTCGCCACACAAATCTTGTCATGCCAACCAAAAATCAACACCACCGGATTGGGAATATTCTTTTGCATCGCCTCGATTATACCGACAACACTATTCACCTTCTTCAATTCTACATAAACAAAATAAACCTCACTATAATTCACCTCATTGTCTTTGTGGGAAGCAATATTGATCGTATCCTCATTGAGAATCGCCAACAAAGTAATTTCCTCTATCTCATCAGTAAAAATCCTTTTCTTTTTATTATCAAAATCATCCAACTCATAAAATTTACTCTTGGCAATCTTGGCATCTTGCAAAATCTTATCCCGTCTCAATCCCAACAATTGTATTACCCGTTCCTTCATTTTATTTAATTATCAAAAATGAGATCAACTCAAAATCATCAATCCAAGACAGTGAAGAGTCTTTGGCGATATTAGTCTTGCCCAGACTGCCAAAAAGTTCTCCCATGCCTTTTTCCTGCTTCTCTCCAATAATATGCTCAATCGATTCTTTAAGTAATTGAGAATAATGGTACATCTCCTTGGCTTCCTTTGTTTCCCGATTGAATAATTCCACCAAATCTCGATGAACAACATCATCACCATTGCACAGCTTCTTGAAAATATCCAAAATATACTTGGCCTGCAAATAAGTTAATTTCACTTCTCCTTCGTCACTAATATAAACCATGTAGTATGGATGCAAAGCATTGGCCTCACCCGATTTAGCCTCCGAAAAATCCACCTGTCGCAAAGTAAAAATAACTCCGGATGACAATTCTTCCATCGCATCAATTTTCGGCACAATCGCATACATTCCCAATGAAGCCTGCTCCAATATTTTCCGATTATCTTTCAAATACTCCATCAAATCCATCTTAAAATCATTCATCGTCATATCAGTAATCGAAATATTACCGGAAATATCTTCCAGATCCAATACCTCTTCTTGCAACCTCGTCAATTGATTCTTGCGATACTCAATATCATTCATCACATCCTTGTCAGTCTCATTGATAATATCTTCCTCGCCAGTCGCATTAGCATTGAGTAAAATCATTCTGCCTCGCACCCGTTGCTCCAGATTGATATAAGAATCCAGTTCCATATCCGGCCAAAAATTCACCAGTTGTATTCGATCATTTTTTGATCCGATACGATCAATACGCCCAAACCTTTGGATAATCCGAACCGGATTCCAATGAATATCATAATTCACCAAACAATCACAATCCTGTAAATTTTGACCCTCCGATACACAATCAGTAGCAATCAAAATATCTATCTCATCTTTGACATCCGGATATATTTTTTCTTTCTCTTTTGATATCGGCGAAAAATTGGTCAAAACACTACCCAAATCTGTTTGAATTCCTTTGGAAGTAGTTTGATTAGACCCTCCGCCGGTTACCAAGGCTGAATGAATTTTAAATGTATCCTGCGCCCAGATAGCTATATCTTTGTATAAATACTCTGCCGTATCAGCAAATGCACTGAAAATTACAATCTTCTTATTACCATCATTGATTGGATTATTTATTTTTTCAGCAATCAATTTCTTTAGCTCCGCCAATTTTGCATCTCTTTCCGCCGTAATCGGTTTTGATTGTTCTATCAATTCATTTAATCTCGTCAAATCATCCACCAAATCTTCTTTCCATCGAATCAAATCCATATCACCCAATTCCACACTTATTTTATTTCCAATCGTCATCGCTTCCAATTGCTCATCATCACCATCGATACTTTCCGGCGCGTCATCCAAATCCAAATCATATTTTTCCGATTCCGAAAATGAATCAATCGTCGCCAGTAAAGATGATATTTTTTCCGCCAATCTGCCCAAAGTCAAATTATATGAATAAATTGAGCTTTCCAATCTCTTCAAAATATTTACCCGCATCAAATTGACAATATTTTTCTCACGATCAGTTTGTTTGAAAGTCGATGTGCCATCTTTGACCGCCATATCATATCTCTCTTGATATTTTTTGACCTTATCCGAGCGCACATATTGCAAAGGAGAATATATCGCCAAGGACAATCGTTTGATAGAATCATTAATATTTTCAAAACTAGGAAAATCACCAATCAAATCAACTTTTGCTTTAACATTTTTTGGTTTCAACCGGTCCGGAAATTTACCCACTTCCGTCAAATCATAATACTTCTCGATATGTTTACGTGAACGAGCAATCGTCAAAGCATCCAACAGTTTGAAATAATCCACATTCAGATTGGCCAACAACGATTCTAGTCCTCGCTCTTCCACCGGTTTTTCCAGCCATTTATTAAACTGATATTGAGCTACTCTCAATGTATTACCAATGCTTACAATTCCATTTTGGACCAAAGCGCTATCATTCGCCTCAGTTATAAAAGCAATTTGATTCTTCAGATCATTCATCCGATTGTTGACCGGCGTCGCCGACAACATCAATACCTTGGTTTTGACCCCGCTTCTAATAATATCTTCCATCAATCTTCTGTATCTGGTCTTTTTATTTTTTAGCGAATCATTATTTCTAAAATTATGCGATTCATCAATCAGGACCAAATCATAATTACCCCAATTCACTGTACTCAAATTGATATCACCGGAAAATCCCTTTGTCCGACTCAAATCAGTATGATTCAAAATATCATACCCAAAACGATCATTTGCCAAAACATTTCTCACATCATTTGCCCGATACATCATCCAATTGTCCCTCAATTTTTTCGGACACAAAACCAATACTCGATGATTGCGCAATTCATAATATTTAATTACCGCCAAACCTTCAAAAGTCTTTCCCAAACCCACACTATCCGCCAAAATACATCCATTGTGTTTTTCTAACTTATCAATCACTCCCATTACTCCATCCTTCTGAAACTTGTATAACTTATTCCAAATCAGCGTATCCTTGAAACCGGTCCTCGACTTGATAATATTTTCTTCCGTCAACTCATCCAGATAATTCTTAAATAAATTATACAAAGTAACAAAATAAACAAACTCCGGTGTATTTTCTTTGTAGATAGTTTGAATACTCTTTAAAACCTCTTCTTTGACATCCTCCACCATCTTGTCATTATTCCAAATTTCATCAAACCACGACAACATATCTTTGGTTGCATCTTGATCATCAGAATAAACATTCATTTCCAGTTTGTTGGAAGTAGAAAAACCCAATCCGGATGAAGTAAAATCAAGCGTTCCTTGCACGATAAACTCCGAATCAGGATTCTGGACATGAATTGCTCTCGCCCGCGAAAGATCTGATTTCTTCAATGATCGAAAATCTACTTTATTTCTTATCCAATCAGCACATTCCTTCGCCACTTTGGACTGAGTCAATTCATTTCTCAACTTGATCTCATATTCCGTTCCCGACAATTGCTTTTCACGATTGAGCTTGTCGATATAAAACTCCCGAATCTCTTCTTGCTCCTTGGTAAAAGTCGGCTCCACAAACAAAAACCGCAAAGAATCAATTTTCGACAATGATTCTTTCAATTTCTCAAAAGCATATATTGTAAAATAGGCGGATACAACCGACATCTTTGCGTCTTTGGCAATTTCAGTCAGCAACACATCCGATACTTTGGATTTTTTATTGTCTAATACTTTATTCATTACATCTTTTGCTAATACATATTTATATCAAACCAGACTTACAATAACCAACAACTAATCATTTTTCTTGTTAATAAAATTCTCAATATCCTCTCTCCTATACCTTCTCGCTTTTTTAATACCAATTCTAATCGCTTTCAATATGCCTTTTTTATCCCACTGCCTCAAAGTATTGGGATGGCATTGCAATATCTCGCAAGCCTGCTTCAAGGTAAGCAACTTTGACATCTCCGGAATAGCATCATTGTCTATTTTTTTATCCATAAATATATCTTATTACCTATATTAATTCTTCTTACAAATCTCCCAACTTCTAATTACTTCTCCTTTAGCAATATTCTCTCCAAATATTTTATCTTCATTGATTGTCAAACAAATCCCCAAAAATTCACTCGGGACCACCCGCGAATAATCCATCAACCAATGCTTATCCTTTGAATCCAAAGAAAACAACCGGTCCTTCCACTCCATTACTACCAAAGGAAAATTTGCAGTTTGGTTATTTCTATCATAAGCAACTTCAAAAGGCTTCTGCCAAAAAATTAAATCCTTGTTCTTGGTATTGTAATGGACCAACAACTTCGGCACTTGCACCTCTATCCCTATCTGTGCCGGATGATGCAACTCATCCTCAGCTTTTATTTCCGGCAATAAATACCCAAATACAAAAAAGCTGATAGCTTCCCGCTCGCGAATTATCCATTTGTTCTTGAAAAAATCTTGAGCAAAATTATCCAGAGCTGAAAATATTTGTTCTGACATTTTACGCATTATCTATACCTCCACTCACCAATCACTCGTCCATCTGAAATATCAATCCCAAACAATGAATCATTATTCAGAGTCACACACATACCTACAAAATCAGGTACTTTCTTGGAATATTCCATCAGCCAATCTTTATCCTTTTGATCAATGCCAGAAACATGAGCTTTCCATTCTAAAATCATATCCGGAAAATAAACGGGCTCCCAATCCTCATCCCAACAGCTAGTAAAAGGACTACCCCAAATCACAACATCTTTACAAACCTGTGCTTTGTAATGTTTTGTCGGATCCAACTTCTGTTGCGGAACAGCAAACTCAACACCTATTTGCGCCGGATGATATAGTTTTTGACCATCAGCGCATTGCCTAGGTAAATAACCCAAAGCAAAAGCACTAACAGCTTCACGCTCCTTAAAAAACCAATTATTAGAATAGTAATCTCTCGCAAACTGTTCTAAAGCTTTTTTGACCTGCAAAAGCATATATATAAACGCTTTACAATTTTGATAAAAATGATAACATTTGATAACATTAGATTATAAACACTACTTCAATTTTATACCAATAATCACTTTTTACAAAATGAAAGCCGTCATACTAGCTAGAGTGTCCACTGAGGAACAAAAAGACGCCGGTAATTCCTTACCAGCCCAAACCGATCGAATGATCGCTTATTGCCAACGAAAAGAATTTTCAATAATGAAAAAATTCAGTTTTGACGAAGGAGCATACAAAGGTAAAAGAGACGATTTTGACAATATGATAGATTATATTAAAAAACAAAAAGAAAAAATTATTGTTTGTTTTGATAAAGTCGATAGATTTTCCAGAAATGTATTCGATAAAAGAATAGCTAATCTCTACGAAATGACGATGCAGGACAAAATTGAAATGCATTTTGTTTCAGACAACCTTGTTATTAACTCAAATATATCCGCCGTCGAAAAGTTTCATTTTACAATAAATTTAGGTCTAGCCAAATATTACTCAGATGCAATCAGTGACAATACCAAACGAGCTCAAGAAGGAAAAATAAAAAAAGGCGAATGGATAACTACAGCACCCATCGGCTATCTAAATACTAGAGACCCTCTTACAAATAAAACATCTATCATTATCGACTCAGAACGAGCTTATCTAATCAAAGAAATATTTCAACTATACTCAACCGGCAACTATTCTGTCCGTGGATTAGCGACATTAATGAAAAAGAAAGGATTAACCAATAGAGGTCCATCCAGAAAACCTCTTGCTCATAGCCAAATCAATCGCATGCTTTCAAATCCCTTTTATTATGGGGAAATGAGAATCAAAGGAAAATTATATCCCCATTATCACGGCAATTTAATTACAAAAGAATTATTTGATAAATGCCAAGATGTGATTCTGGGATACCATAAACAACCTTTCAAGTGGTCCACTAAATACGAATCAATACTAGGTCGTGGCATGATGACCTGCGCCAACTGCGGTTGTGCTATTTCATCAGATAAAAAGAAAAACAAATATATCTACCTTAAATGCACGGAATCAAAAGGTAAACACGGAGCTATTCGAATAGAAGAAAAACAATTACTAAAGGAAATTAATAGAATCCTTAATCTGTTAGTCATTCCAGACGACATCCTTGCTGATCTAATCAATCAAATCAACCAAACTCACAAAGCCAAAATTGAATATCATAAAAATAGCATTACTCATCTTCAAACCGAATACAGCAAAATTCAATTATCGCTCGACACTCTTTTGGACCTATGTATTAATAGGAGTATTACTCAGGACCAATATGACAAAAAAGCCAAAGATTTAAAAAATAGACAATATGAAATTACCCAGTCTATGAAAGATCATACTGAAGCTGACGAAAAATTCGTAAAATCCGTTACCTTCCTGCTTAATGTCTGTTCCAAAGCCCCTCAAATTTTTGCCAAAAGTTCGGAAATAGACAAAAAACGGCAATTACTTAAATTCGTATTTTCGAACTTGCAACTGAAAGATGGAAACATAATCTACAAACTAAAAACACCCTTTGATCTGCTTCTGCAGGCTAAAGAGTGTTCGTACAAACTCCAAGATTTATCCACAAAGTAACTATAAAATCTATCAAAAAGTTACAACAATTGAAATATTTTCTCCTTTAACTTTTCCGGATATAATGTCAATTCATTCAATACGCTTACATCCACCCATCTAGGTGAATATACATTCTCCTGACTCGTCTGTTCTTTTTCCGGTCCGCCCAACTCCAATTCACCCTCAAATTTATCAATCAGAAAATAACCAATATCTACCCCATTATATTTATCATCAAAAACCCTCTTTCCCACCTGCACATCATAATTTGTCTCTTCTTTCATTTCTCTCTTCAACGCCTCAATCTCATTTTCTCCCTCCTCTATTCCCCCGCCCGGTACCACCCAATACTCCATACCATTTTTATATCTATACATCAATAAAATTTTACCGTTATCGATGATTATTCCTCGCACTCTATTATTCATGATTTTAAATTATCTTTTTATTAAAATATTTTTACCTAAATAGTATTTTAACTAATTATTCATATTCTCACGTTTTCAAACATAAAAAATATTTAAACACTAACCTTTCCATATTTCCCCAACTGATTTATTATATAAATACTCTTGGAAATTTTTTACAAGAAAGGAATTTTAAAAACATGAAAACAAAATTTGTAAATCTATACAACGAATCAGTCCACCTTCTTCTCTATGAAAAAAACTATCGCCAGGCAATTTCAAATTTCTCCCAAATTATCGAGAAATACCCCCAACACAAAGACACACTTATTTATCTTGCCATGGCATATGATGGAATAAAAGATTTTGAAACAGCCAAAAAATATTATTCCGAAGCCCAAAAATTTACTTCTGCTGATTTGAGTCGTCTAAATAGAACATCGCAATACAAAAAAGTAGAGAGTTTGTATCACCTAACCAAAAACTCGACCGATATTGAAATAGATATCGAAGAAGAAGTATTAATCGAAGAAATAATATAAAAAACACCAAAATAAATTGCCCCGATTATTTATTTGGGGCAATTTTTATTATCCTCGGTTAAAACACAACTTTCAATCCTGTATAATCTGTCCGCTACAGAATTTATCGAAATTCCATCATGCGATACTACCACCATCGCCCGACCGTCTCGCTTCAATATTTCATCAAATTTTAGCTTGGAAAAAATTGACAGATTTCTGGTCGGTTCATCCAAAAGCAAGATTTCATTATCTTCGACAAACAACTTTATCAAACAGATTTTTGCCTTTTGCCCCTCACTTAACTCCCCCCATCTCGAATTTAGCTCCCAATCTGATAAATTATTCATCCCCAACCAACCAAATCTTTCTTTTAATCCTGGATCAAATAGATCTACTATCTTTGTTTGAGAATTTACACTATTACTGTATTCCTGTCTAAAATACCCATACTTAATTCCTTTTTTTTCTAATTCCACCGCCAATGCATCCAACCATGTTGTTTTACCACAACCATTTCGGCCGGTAATAAAAATCTTTTCACCAAATCCAATATTTATTTTAGACTTCTTCAAGATATTTTTCCCAGGAAATCCCAAGGCCCCAATTTCTAACTCCCAATTTTTTTTCTTAGGACCTTTATTTTTTAAACAAAAATCAGATATTTGCTCACGTTCCGGTTTAGTCATTTCGTACTTTTTAACAATATTTTTCTCCACCACCAATATATTTTTCATCTTTTTGTTCAGCAATCTCCGCGTATTACAATCTTTGATATTTTCTTGCTGCTGTCGCACCCGGTTTTTAATATCATTGGCTTTTTCTAATGCTACTTTCTTTTTACGAAAATTCCGTCGATATTTATTCAACTTGGAAATAAAATCATCATTATATTCTATCAAATAGTCTTTAAAAGATCCGCAAAAAACATGTGTTACCCCCAGCTTTCTACCTTTCACCTGTTCCAAATGTACCACACGGTTTACCACACCATCCAACAACTCTTGATCATGGCTTACTAAAACCACACCACCCTCGTAACTTTTAATCAATTTGGTCAACCACTTTACCCCCTCTCTATCCATATTGTTAGTCGGTTCATCCAAAACCAACAAATCAGGTTTGTTATAAAGTATTTTTAGTAAAGCCAATTTTATTTTTTCTCCTCCACTCAAATCCCGCCAATGGATATCATGGTCCATTACGGATTTTATGCCCCACTCATTCGCTTTTCTCTCAATTTCTGACCATTGATTATACTTCTCCCAGTCCATCATTTGATTATTTTCATTGCATACCAAATACTCTCCCACGGAAAAATGAGCAAAATTTGGATTGTCTACTTTTTGTGGCAAATACCCTATGCTACCATTGATCGCAATATTCCCCTCATATTTAAACATTTGATCCAACTTTTCCCCCACTATCAAACCAATCAATGTACTCTTTCCATTTCCCTCTTCACCAACAACCCCCACGCACTCACCCATACCCAAAGAAAAACTAACATCATTGACCAATTTTCTACTACCGACTCTGACATATAAATTCTTTATTGATAAAATACTTTGATCATTTTTACTCATATATCCTCCCAACTGATTAATCCAATCAAATTGATTTTCCCATCCAAAAAAAGAACTGATATTATCAAAATACTCAATACACCAAAAAAAGGTCGTTTGAATTATTTTTTATCAATTCTCTCTAGCTTACAAAATCGATCAATTTAAATGGATTAATTATCAGACAAATACAGTTTAACACGTATAAATATTTTTGTCAACCGTCAACAAGTTTACTAAAAACAGACAGCCGAACAACAACTGTCTGTTTTTTCATCCCAAAAACTATTTTTTACCCTATATACATCCCTCCATCCAATCTGCCGGAAAATTATAACTTTGCAACAAACTACATTCATACACACCATTTCCATCCCACACTATCACCCATTCCCCGCCCACTTCAGCCGCAAAAAACATCGCTCCCGAAATCTCTCCGGCAAATTTAATCCCACCTTTTACAAAACTTGGAATCTGATCATTGATATGCAATTCTACTTCATTTACATTTTTGTTATACTTTTCCGCAAATCTTTGTTTTAAAATCTGTTCGACATCTTCATTTACCACCTCATTGGCAAAACCATTGTCAAAACAACCTTCTTTCATATTTTCCGGAAAATTATACTGTTCCAGCAAACTGCATTCGTACACACCATTTCCATGCCATACCAATTCCCAATCACCGGCAATATTTGATGCGAGAAAACCACCGGCATTTCCCGGACCACCACCCAAAACTTCCACCATACCGGATACATGGTTCGTTGCTATTTTGCTAAATGTAATGGCGATATCATCCACAGACAAATCACTAAAGCCCGGTTCCGCCAAAAACAATGACTTGATAATTGATTTCATCTGTTGGTCTTGATCTACACCATCCGTGCTCTTATCTGCTCCATCATCATAACAACCTTCGATATAATCCGGGGGGAAATCATAGGGCTCAACTTGACTGCAACTATAAACTCCATTTCCATCCCACACTATTTCCCAATCACCCAACATATCGGAAGCCAAAAATCCACCCGCGTTTCCCGCACCTTCTCCCAATCTAACCGAACCCCGAGCATGATGATCAGTCCTGGCGTTGATATCAACTTCGATATCCATAACTGGCTTATCATATTTTTCCGCAAATAAATTTTTCAGTATATTTTCCAGATCATCCCCACCCCGAGGCAGACATCCGGACAAAACCAAACCAAATCCCAAAAACACCATCCATATTTTTTTCATAACTTCACCCTCAAAAAAATATTAATCAAATTTCAAATTTCTAATATTTTTAACCACCATTAACACTATATTTCCTTATTGCTTATTGCCTATTCTCCACATTTTTCAAAAGCCAATAAATGATTGTTTTCTGAAGCGTCTTGCAGTTTTTCAAAAACATCCACGATATCCTGATGTTTTATTTTGGGCAACAACATATCATACAACAACACATTGTTTAACTCGGCATTCACTCCCAGCACACAGGCCAATTCTTTCGATTCAAAATCATCCGGACTTATCTCCCAACTATCACTTGGAACCATCACCTCATACTTTTCAAACAACATTAGCAATTCATCGATGTGTTTTTGCTCAGCTTTGATGATACTTGCAAAAGGACTTATCTCCCCAAATTTTTCCACTATCGCTTTGTACGTCGCCCTGGCTTTGTATTCATCATCGATTGCCATTATCAAAGCTTGTACTTCATCATTATCCAATTCCACATTTAACATATGATTTTCATCAGCTACCGGCACCACATCCAAATCCACATTCCCTACATCCGTAGATTTTTCGCATCCGGTAACAACAAAGAACATAACTACCAACCATAAATATTTCCACATATTGCACTTTTAAATATCTATATAAAATTATACCCTATCCAATTTCTTTCTAATTATATTTTACATTTTTTTCTTCACATTACTCAATTACATAATAAACAATTGCCGTTACCCAATTTTTTTCATATCATTGACTTGTTAAGAAATTTAAAATAATAAAAAACAGAAAGCGAGATGATAAAGTATAATGTATTGTGTTCAATGCGGATTTACTCTGGAAAACGACATCTGTCCCTCTTGTCACAATTCAGCCATTAGTTTACGTGAAGTCAATGCTTATCCAATTTATTGCTGGAATTGTGGCAATGGCTTAGACGATGACGAAGAATACTGTGGTAATTGTCAAAAAAGCCGTGATCAAATTGTAAAGCACCTTTCTTATACCAAATGCCAAAGATGTGATAACGACATTGATCCGGCTTATGAATGTCCATACTGCAACAAATTCGTAGAAACAATTTCCATTTCCTATATTCAAGGGGATTGGAAATTTATTAATAAGAATGAGTGTCCATTTAATTTGTCACCGAAAGAGTATAAACATGACAATAAAACTGGACTCAATTACAAAAGAAGCAATAATGGGTACTATTCCGTAAGTACCCAACCCCAAATTAATCTAAAATACAGATATAAAAACAAAACTCTAAACTCCGATATAGCTGAAAGAGTTATCAAACAAACTGGATATAAAAGACTAAATGAAAAAAGAATAGAAAAACTACGTAGAACAATGCCAACAGAGATCCCTTTAAAAATTAACGGAAAGGGAGAACTAAAATTTGATGAATCGATCTTAAATGAATGGTTCATCAAATCAAAAAAATTAAAGATTTAATAATCAAAAAAACCGGACCAATAATCCGGTTTTACTTTTTACTTTTCCAGTCATCTGGTGCGCCTTGGGCGCATATTTATTACTTTACCAACCACCTTCCCCTCCAATATGCCAGGTGGCAATGGATCCAACAAACTCAAATAGCTATTTTTTTCACTTTTTGCAAGCCAGATTTGTTCTTGCTCCGGCTCCAAAATCACCGGCATTCGATTGTGGATTTCCTTCACATCACTATTGGCTTCGGTCGTAACTATCGCAAACGTCAAAATCTTTTCCCCACGTTTATCCACATTTTCTCCCCATATACCGGCCATTGCAAACAATTCATCCCCACCCATTGCAAATCTGTAGGGAACTTTTTTATCATCAACTTTTTTCCATTCATAAAAACCATCGGCCAAGACCAGACATCGTCTATCCAGTAAATCCTTTTCGAAAGTTCTTTTCAATTTCAAATTATCATCCCGCACATTGATAAGCCCCGCACTCTCTCCTTTCATCTTTTTGTACCAAGCGGGACTCAAACCCCATTTCAAAAAATTAATTTCACTTGGTGTATCTGACTTTATTACCGGCAAAATTTGACCCGGAGATGCATTCGAGTTGGGACGAAATTTCTCACAAAAACCTGCCTTAAATCTATGCTCGATATATTCTCGATCCGATTTTATACTAAATCTTCCACACATAAAAATGATTTATCACTGCCAAGTAAAAATACAATAAAATAGACGAACTAAGTCGCCTAAAATTTTTTTATATCACCCTGACCAGATGACAATTTTCGCACTTGCCATCATCCAATAATTTATATCCACATTCCACACAATATAGTTTAACTCCCAGCTGATAAGATTCGTAAACCGATTTCTTGCATTTTAAATTTGTACAAATCCCATCATCAACCAGATAACCACAACAAACACAATACATCCGTATCCCCCCTTTTTTTGAAAATAATATTAATTTACCACTTCATTGGCAGTGTTTTGCACCTGATCAATCAATGTTTCATTGACCGTATCCGAAGAGCCAATATTGAAAAAATTCAAACGATCAACTCCCGGATCATTGACTGCCGAATATATCACCCCAAAAGCAATAATCGCCATCATTGAAAGTAATGCAATTAACCAAAATCTAGCATTCATATTTTATACTATTGTGTCTATATCCAAATTAAAACACTTTTTCAAATTAATCAAAAATTTATCAAACAAACAAAATAAATTATACTTACATTAACAATAAAAATTTAAAATATGAATAAATTATTCAACTTTAAGCTAAAACACGATTTTGCAAAAATCAAAGAATCGGATCTGCTTACAATTATCAACAACAACACCAATCTATCTTATAGCTACCTGTCACTGCTAATAAGTTCGATTATTATTTGTACTCTGGGACTATTGATTAACTCTACGCCTATTATCATAGGTGGCATGCTTATCTCACCAATGATGTGGCCACTCCTCAAGATATCGGTTGGCATCGCTTTTGGTGAAAACAAATATATATATACCGCCCTGAAAATATTTATTATCAGCATTCTGATTGGTTTTATAAGTTCATATTTGATCTCTCTTGTCTCTCCGATAAAACAAATAAACCCGGCAATTATTGCCCGCACCTCTCCGACATTGATTGATCTAATAATTGCCTTTACTTCGGGTATTATTGGCGCACTTGCAATTACTCAAAAACGAATTTCGGATAGCCTGGCCGGCGTTGCTATCGCCGTAGCGATAATGCCACCACTCTGTGTAATCGGCATCGGATTGGCACTTGGCAATATCTCCATATTTGTCAATTCATTTATATTATTTTCAACCAATATCATTGCCATTATCTTTGCCGCCATCATAGTTTTCTTATTTATCGGACTCAATCACAAAGACAGTCCGAAAAAAGAAAAAATTGAAAATCAACTACGCAATAAAGGTATATCGATAGTTGTCGGATTGGTTGTATTTATCGCATTAATATTATTCTACCTGTTACAAAATTATTCATTTAAAAACATATCATATAACACCGTCGAACATGTTATTTCCGAAAATCTATCAACCATATCGAAAGACATCAAAATTAAAAACATAAAAACTGAAATACCTTCATTTAACTCCAACCAGATCGATATCGAAGCAAGCATCGCCTTACCGGAAAATATCGAAATGACCAAAGAACAAAAACAAACGATAATTTACAATTTAACCGATTCACTAAACACCAAAGTCAATCTAACTTTCTATATTGAAAAAGTGATCGTATTCTAGTAAATTATTTTTTAACAAAACCGCCAGATTACTATCTGACGGTTTTATATTTTTTTCTTAAAAAAAATAACTATTCGGTAAATGCCAAATACCCGGGTACGATAATCTGTGCAATCGGCACAATCATCAAAATTCCTACCCAACTTGGTTTACCCCTTCTTTCTGCAATCTTCATCCACATAATAACCATAATCACCACATTTACCAGCGGTATTAAAAACAACAAAAACCACCACAAAGGTTTATCCGCCAATTTACACAACAACAAAATATTTAGAATAGGCACAAAACCCCACCAACCACCGTCAATTTTCAACTTTTGCGCCATAACCATCAAAGAATAACCGATATAGATATACATCACCAAACCAACAACCAAAGGTATGGTCATACTGGCCAAACCCAAACCGGCAGTCAAACCTGCTGGAAAAGCATCTTCCATAGTTTTTTCCCTCAAATATTAATAATCTTATATCTCTATTCTACCAAAAAATTTTTATCATCAATACTAAAAAGCGATAATATCCAATATTGAATGCCACATATTTTTATCAACCCGCACCAACTGACCATTTTCAACATTGTACAAATATGTTTCATCAATAAACACCGGAATTATCCACAGCACCCGTTGTTTTTTTAATCCATTAATTGCATAATCTAAACTTTCTCCTGCCAATTCCCAGCGAAATTCAACTCTTTCAATTTTTACTCCCCTGTTTACTGTTTCTCTAACCATCTGTAGAGGCAATGTTCCCATCTTCACTTGTCCAAAATCAGACTCCAAATATATCGCTCCGCTTTTATCTCCAATTTTGATACCACTGGTTTCAATCCCGCTTTCGCCATAATAAACTATTACACTACCGAGATTGTCACTCACCTTTATACCTTTAAGACCAATATTTACCCTAACTTCATTGCCCTCTTGTTCAAAAATCAACTCATTATCCTTTGCCTCTTTAAAAACCAAATCCGATATTACTCCCTCTTCCTCAACCACTACTCCCAATTCTCCAATATTGATCGAATCAATTTCATCATTATTTAACTTAATATTTACATCATTCATAACCACGCTACCGTCCTCATTGACTACCACATCATTTGCCTGAAAAGTACCATCATCACTTTCAGCATAAATACTATTTTCATCAATTTTTACTTGACCTTCTTCACTCGTAGCTACGATGCCACTTTCATCAATCACTACCTCCCCCTCATCATCCGTCATCTTGATCTGGCTACCATCAAACTCCACCTTCGCCCCATCCACTTCAAAACTATATGCCAACACCATCTGTGGCACCAACAAAATCATCACTATTGTCCAAAATATTTTTTTCATATTGATTAATTTCCAAATTACAATTTCCAAACAATTAAGCAATTTATCACTTTTCCAATTCTATTATAATATCTTCCACACTTGTAACTTGCTACTTGCCTCGCCCGCCACGCTTCGCCCTGGCTGCCTCGCGAAACTCGACAAGCGGGCAAGCTGGCGATGCGGGCGGGATACTCGTACTTCGTAAAAATAGCTAAAAATAATTTTTTAATCTAAAATAACATAAATCATTCCCCAACAAACATCATGCTCACATTTCTTGGCCTGGCTCGATCCAATTCAATTACAAACATCCTCTGCCAAGTACCAAAATTTAACTTCCCATCAACCACTTGACAACCAATCGACGTCGGCAAAAACAACGCATTACAATGAGAATGTCCATTTACACAACCATCACCATTACAAGCATGAGATTCATTGTGTTCATAAATTGCATCTTCCGGACTAAATTCCGATAACTTCTTTTTAAAGTCATTCAACAATTTTGGGTCCGTAAATTCATTTATCACCAACCCGCAACTTGTATGCTCCAAAAAAACATTTACTAAACCATTTTTTAAATTGTTATCTGTAACAAACTTGGTCAAATGATGAGTGATGTCTATCATATCAAACGCCTCTTTTGTCTCCAGATGAATTCTTTCATTAATAATATTCATTTTTTTATATTAACAATATCTCACAACTATTTTTTGTGCTGTCTCCTATCATAACAAAAACGACATTAATTTGGTATATAGCTTAGATTAATTCTTTACTTTTACCTTAGATAAAGGTAAATTATAATATGTAATTTAAAGTTTACTTTTAAGTTTTATTTTTTCATAATTTCCAAAAAATTAGATGCGAAGCAATCATATTTTTTGGAAAAGAGGAGGAACGAATCGTTGAGTGAAATGGGAGACAGCTTGTCTGGCTCACATGGAACGGTAAGATTCGATTCCAACGTGAGGAGGGGTGGCAGAGCGGTTGAATGCGGCAGTCTTGAAAACTGTTAGGGGCCTTGTGTTCCTCGGGGGTTCGAATCCCTCCCCCTCCGTTTTGGTAAGTAGCAAGAAGAAAGAAGCAAGAAATAAGAAACACGCTAAAAAACATTTTTAAACGTGTTTTTAGTATATCCATTTTAGTTGCAATAATTCTAACAAAAATACTCCAATAGCATCCACTCCTGCTGATCTAATTTTTTTTGGAACACAATGATTTTCACTAAGTTTTTCTGTATACTCGCATAAGAAACAATTACATTATCCTTGGATGAAAAAACCTCAATACAACATAGTCATCATCGGCGCCGGCCCGGCCGGCCTGATGGCCGCCGGTCATGCCGGGCAACTTGGCCACAAAGTTATCCTGCTGGAAAAAAACAAACTCGTCGGCATCAAACTATCCATGACCGGCAACGGCCGTTGCAATCTAACCAACGCCGAACCCAACCTACGAAAACTCATCGATAGCTATGGCAAAAACGGCAAATTTCTCTACCCCTCTTTCCACAATTTCTCCAATCTGGATCTAATCAACTTTTTTGAAAAACATGGTTTAAAAACGAAAATCGAAAACAATCAGCGAGTTTTCCCAATTTCCAACAAATCACAAGAAGTTATCCAAATATTGAAAAATTATCTAACGGAAAATAGAGTCAAAATACAATTCGAAAGCACTGTCAAAAAAATTGTTTTCAAATCTAACCACATCGAAAAAATAATACTTGCTGACAATCAAATAGTTACCGCCGATAAATATCTGATTGCTACCGGGGGCAAAGCTTACCCTGCAACCGGATCAACCGGCGATGCCTATCTATGGCTTCAAGAAATGGGACACAAAATTATCGAACCAAAACCGGGGCTCTCCCCTATCATAGTCCGGGAAAATTTCGTCAAAGATCTGGAGGGTCTAAGTCTGTCAAACGTCGAAATTTCTCTCTGGCAAACCAAAAAAATTGCTACCTGCCTCGGCGATGCAATTTTTACCAACAATGGATTATCTGGACCGGCTGTTTTCAATATGAACAAAAAAATCCATGAGATAAATTCCAAGCCAATCACCATCAGAATCAATTTTTTTCCGAATTTAAATTACCAATCACTCGATAAAAAAATCATCCAACTACTATCCGCATCACCCCATACACAAATAAAAAATACTTTGGATAAAATTTTACCAAAACGACTCATCCCGATTATCATCAAACTTTCATCCGTCGCAGAAACCAAAAAAGCCGGAGAGATTACCAAACCGGAAAGAAAAAATATCACCAAACACATCCAATCATTTGCACTAAACTTTGCCAGTCTGGCGGGATTTGACAAAGCGATGATAACTTGTGGTGGAGTGGACTTAAAAGAAATTGATCCCAAAACCATGAAATCAAAAATTATCGACAATCTATATCTGGCCGGAGAAATCCTCGACATCGACGGTCCCACCGGTGGCTACAATCTCCAAATCGCCTGGAGTACCGGGTATCTGGCTGGGGAAATGAAATAAGTTTATTTACTCCAGATACAAAATCATATTTTTCCCCTTGAAATTTAGCACATCAGTTTTCGCATCCAATCCCAAACCACTCGCATATCCTACCAGTGAATCAAACCAGTTAATCCCTGGTTTCTTTTCTATCGGCTCCTCTATCACACAACAAGGCAACAGTACAAATTTCTTTTGATGCTTTGCACATCCCTCAATTATTTTCATATTTACCCCATGCGCATGCAAACCCACGATTAAATCAAAATCCGAAATCATACCTATATCAAACTCCTTTTCTATCCAATCAATTTTATCCCAATCTTTTTCATCCAGTTTAACCCTATTTCCACAAGCAAAATCCTTGAACTTCAATAATGGCAATGTTTTAACCGGATCAATTACCGTTACCTCCCATCCTTTTTCATGCAACAAATACGCCAGCAAACCTTTACCTCCACCCACATCGGCTACCTTGCATTCTGGATATTTAGAAACAATCCAGTCACTCAGTAACTGGAACCGAAACTTCTTGTTCTTTCTTATGCTTTTTTCGCTTGGTATTTTGGCTCATAACTCATCAACCTCTAGTAATTTTGTAAATATTCACTCCGATTAATAACTACAAGATATCATAAAAAAACACCTGCAATCCCATTGACTAAATAGTATTACTAAAGTTACAATATACTTATATTTTAATAATAACAAAAAATATGATATTTCCACGAAAAATCTACCAAAAAATTCAGAAATACATTAGTGCAAAACAGGTAATTGTAATAACTGGTATTAGACGAGTCGGTAAAACTACTATATTAAAACAACTTTTATCAGAAATTAAATCCGAAAATAAGGCATATTTCGATTTGGAAAAATTGTCTGACCGAGGTATTTTTGACCAAAAAAATTATGACAATATCTTACTAGATCTTGCCCGGATGGGAATAGATCCAAAAAAGAAAATTTATCTGGCCATCGACGAAATCCAGTTTTTACCAAACATCACTAGTATTATAAAATATCTTTACGACCACCATAACATTAAATTTTTGGTTACCGGCTCCAGTTCATATTATCTTAAAAATCTTTTTACCCAATCTCTTGCCGGTAGAAAGATTGTTTTTGATATGTTCCCCTTGGATTTTGGCGAATTTTTAACCTTCAAAGAAATCTATCACCAAGAGAAAAAATCTTTTGCTAAAAATTTCTCTGAATTTGAATATGAAAGACTAAAATTCTACTATGAAGAATTCATCAATTTCGGCGGATTTCCCGAAGTTGTATTAACCAAGAAAAAAGATTTAAAAAAAGAATTATTAAACGATATTATTAGTTCTTATGTAAATATCGATATCAAATCACTTTCTGATTTTCGTAAAGATAAAGAAATTTTCAGCTTAATCAAAATGCTTGCTTCAAGAGTAGGTACTCGCCTTGATTATAACAAACTAGCTAGATTGACCAATCTATCACGTCACACAGTTGAAGAATATCTGGAATTTTTCGAAAAAACCTATTTAATTTATCGTGTGCCCGTTCATACACATAACTTTGATCGCGAAATAGTAAAAGCAAAAAAAGTATATTTTTGCGACAATGGACTATTAAATATTCTATCGGAAAATAACAGCGGTTCAAAATTTGAAAATGCCTTTTTTAATCAGATCCGGCACTTTGGTGATATCCGCTACTATGCATTGAAAAATGGAAATGAGATAGATTTTATCTTGGATAAAAAAGTATCTCTAGAATTAAAAGAATCACCAACAAAAAACGATCTAACCAAATTATCCAAATTGTCAAATTTAGCCGGCATCAAGAAATACCATCTGATTGGCAGAAAAAACGTTCCCAAATTTGATGACTACATCTGGGGCGGTGATATAAGATAAATAACACTAAAAAAAACTCCGCCACCCACATCCGCCACCCGACATTTGGGGTATTTTTTAACAACCCAGTCACATAGCAATTGGAATCGAAATTTCTTGTTCTTTCTTATGCTTTTTTCGCTTGGTATTTTGGCTCATAAGGGACTTTTAATATTTCTAATCGCCGGATTGGTAACATGAGTATATATCTGAGTTGTTCTAATATTGGCGTGGCCCAATAGCTCCTGAACATAACGCACATCAACACCATTTTCCAACAAATGCGTCGCGAAACTATGGCGAAGACTATGAAAAGTCGCTTCTTTTTTAATGCCGGATTTATGCAAAGCATTTTGAAAAATCTTTTGCGCCGATCTAGTTGTCAATTTACCCCCTCTTTCACTGACAAAAAGTAAATCATGGGAAGATTTTCCAACAATCATATTTCGAATATCATTCACCAACTTTTCCGGCAATAAACTTATTCTGTCTTTTTTGCCTTTTGCTTGTCTAATATGCACAATCAATTCTTCCAGCGCCAAATCTCCAACTTTTAACACTATCACTTCACTCACCCGTAAACCTGCACTATAAGAGAGCGCAATCATCAATTTGTGTTTAGGATTTTTTATCACATCGATAATTTGTTTGACTTCATCCTTGGACAAAACCACCGGTAATTTGTGTTCTTTTTTCACACTCCGAATATTGATCTTGGTTTTTATCCCCATCATCTCATAGTAAAAAAATTTAATAGCGTTCAATGAGAGATTGATAGTTTGAGGAGATAATTTTTGCTTTATTTGCACCGATAAATAATCTTTCAAATTGTTTTCATCAAATTCACCGAAATCAAATTTCTTGAATTCAAAATATTTCTTCAAAGAAATTAAATAACTTGCAACAGTCTTTGAACTATAATTTCTAATCTCCAATTCCCTTTTGGCTAAATCCAAATATTTTTGCATACAGTATTACAAAAATGTAAAATTAAGATAAATAATAAATATTTACTTGATAAACTTATACACTACTATTTTCAGTATATTATAAGATAAACTTTTCGTATATATACTAGTTAGCCAACATCGCTTCGCTCGTTGTCTAACGTGCCGCGGCTTCGCCCCCGTTATCCTCCGTCGCTCCGCGACGTCGTCTAACAGCGGCTATCCGACATGTCCATCGGCTCGCCTGCGGCGGCCTTTGGCCACGATCGGATCAGCCGCGGCACGTTATACGCAATATTTTTTACCATTTAACTTAAAAAATTATGGATTTAATGATGTTGTGCCCAACAGTTTGCACACAACAAACTTATATTTACATTACTGTATTAGGACTTCTATTCGGAGCACTAGCTATTATTTTGTTTTTACTACGAAAAAAAGTTTTATCTAAATGGCGTTCTATATTATTTTTTGTATTTCTAGTACTCTTTTTACTTTACTCTGTTCAAATTGAATATAACAGCTGTGGCAGTGGTTGTTTATCAAGTGGGACGTATTTTAAAGGAATTCAACTGCTACCCCAAAATATCTTTCCTTTTAGTACGAAATGGTAAAAAATACAGCATATAACAGAGTGTATGAGGTTCAAGAAAAAGTGCGTTAATAATTTTTAAAGGTTGCATTTTTTCTTTCACCCAAATTTCGCCTCCTTTATAATAAACGATAAGGAAGTCGGCGAAACTTCTCATACACGCGGACGTTAGCCAACATCGCTTCGCTCGTTGTCTAACGTGCCGCGGCTTCGCCCCCGTTATCCTCCGTCGCTCCGCGACGTCGTCTAACAGCGGCTATCCGACATGTCCATCGGCTCGCCTGCGGCGGCCTTTGGCCACGATCGGATCAGCCGCGGCACGTTATACGCAATTCAAAAAATATTTTTCTTTTTATAAGGAATTTTGACAGGCTTTTTAAAAAGGGGAATAAATTTGTTTTTTTATTTATTAGAAAGGGGTATAAGGTGTTTTCTCCGCTCCGCTACGAAAACGATTTATTTATAAGGGGAAATGAACTATAATACTATCATGACTACAAAGCATAAACCGATCATAGAAAGGCTATTTGGTAATAATTTTTATCTCATTGACGGGACTGATGAGATTTTTGAATTAGATTTAGCTTTGTGGGAATATGAGGTTTTATCAAAAAAAGAATTAGTTGAAAGAAGCGCATATTTTAAATTAGTTGACGGGAAAGAAACAGCTCATTATAAAACTTGCAACCTTCAAAATTTAGAAGAAGTTCATAAAAATAGCTCTTTCCGGACAAAAATTTTCTTTTTAGACGGGAAATATTCAACTGGATACGCAACTCATGGCCTTTTTCCATATCGTGGAAAATTTCACCCGCAACTGATAAGGGCATTGTTAAATATACTTGATATAAAACCCGGCCATGTTGTTCTTGATCCAATGGCCGGGAGTTCTACTGTTGCAGTTGAGGCTAATTTGCTCGGAATTGATGCTATCTCTGTTGATTTAAGCCCATTTTGTGAGCTAATGGGAAAAGTTAAAACATTTGCTCTAAATTTGGATATTAAAATTTTAGAGTCAATTATTAAAAATCCAAAAGAAATTTTGGATAAGTTGAAAAAAGACAAAGTTCCAGAATATTTTAAAAACAATAAAGACGATAAAAAAAGACACTACTATGAAATAATTTTATTAGCATTTTTAGATACCGTCGGATTTGCCGGCCGAAGCAGTTCTTCTATTGATAAACTTTTCCCGCGTGTATTGGACAGATATGTTTCAACGTTAAAATATTTTCAAGAAGCAAGAAAAAAAATGGATTTAAAAATCGGAAAAAGTAAAATCGTTCAAGGTAGTATTTTAAATTTGCCGCTTGGTGATAATAGCGTGGACGCAGTAATCACTTCACCGCCCTATTCTTTTGCTATTGATTATTTAAAAAATGATCAGCCCCAATTAGAATATCTCGGCTACGATCTGGAAGTTTTGCGACAAGAGATGATCGGCCTACAGGGGCGAGGCGTGGAAAATAAATTAGAAATTTATTTTGACAAAATGAATCAAGCCCTTGGTGAAATGAAACGGGTATCAAAGAAAAACGCGCCTATAGTTATAATTATTGGCACAAACGATATTCAAACAAATGGCGTGAGACTGGAAACAAAAGTCACTGAGCTTGGAGAAAAACAAGGACTAAAATTTGAACTTAATTTAAAGAAGCCGATCCGGGGGTTACAAAATACGATGAAGGAGGAATCCATATTATTTTTTACTAATCAAAAATAACAATTATGAAATACACAAAACCTACAACCGAATTGAAATTTAAAACTGTGATTGATAAAAATACTTTTTATTTTTTCAATCCAGCTTTTGAAGAAAAATATGAAGGTTATCTAAACTCGTTAAAAGAAATGCTTTTGATATTGAAAAATAATATTGAAACACAGGGATTGAAAAAGGAATTTTTTGAACAGCTACTAATTGAAAAAGAAAATGGTCTTAGGGCGTTGCTTGCTTTGACCGGATTTTCAAACGAAACCTTAAAAAGATTGACTACAATTATTAGAGTTGTTAATGATCCAGAATTGAGTAAGTTGGTTTATAAGGACAAATGGTTTAAGGATGAAGATATAAATAATCTGAAAGAGTGGTCAGACGCTCAAATAGCAAAATTTATAAAAGAAAATGAATTTTTCAGAAAAGGAATTTTAAATATTTTCTTTGAAGGTTCAACAGTTCCGTTTTTAACAAAAACTATTCCGCTATTTGAATTGAAGAAACTAAGTATTTCAAAACTAAAATTTGAATTGCCGGAAATGATCGACACTTTAATTAGATATAAAGAAAAAGGCAGCTATTCCGGAATGAAAGAAAATAATCCGGAAATTTTAATTGAAGAAATTTTAAATCATTTAGAAATACCGTTTGAAAAGGGCGACCTCAGCGAACTAATTGACAATGCCCCCGATAATAAAAGAACGATGGATTTTATTATTCCGAACAAACAAAATCCGTTAATTATTGCCGAAAGCTCATTTTTGGTAACAACTTCATCCGGTCAAGGCGATAAATCAAAAACAGAGATTTCTATTGATTCACTTATCAAGTCGCATTATCCAAAGGCGAAATTTATTGGTTTTGTGGATGGTGTTGGTTGGTATGTCAGAAAAGGCGATCTAAAAAGAATGGTTACAGCCTATGAGGATGTTTTTACTTTTCATAAGGAAGAATTAAAACGGTTTGAAAAGCTATTACTTGACACTTTTATAAAAAAATAATTATGAGTAGCATTAACTTTCAAATTAAAGGGATCGGAAAGGTGATAAAAGAGCATCAACTCGCGGTGCCAATATATCAACGTCCTTATGCATGGGAAAAAAAACATATTGATGATATGTTCAATGATATTCATAATGCAATTAGCAATAATGAAAATGAATATTTTCTCGGAACTATTGTTTTTTCTGAAAAAGAAAACTCTGACGAGCTCGAGATCGTTGATGGCCAACAAAGAATTACTTCCATTTATATTTTTTTATCAGCAGTAGAACAATTTTTTAGACAAAGAAGTGAAGACGAACAAGCCAATTCTATACAACAAGACTTTTTGAGTATATTTAACAGGCGTACAGGAGAGCATCTTCCTAAAATTAAATTGGGCAATTTGGATAATATATTTTTTAGAGAATATATTGTTAATAAAAATGAAGCTACTTTGTCAACAAAGGAATCTCACGAAAGAATAAAAAATACCAAACAACTATCAATTCAAAAAATAAATAAATTGGCCGAATTATCGGATGCGAATTTGAATATTTTGCATGACTGGATAGAATTTATATCTGACAAACTTAAAGTCGTGACAATAACTGTCCCAAGTAAAGCCAACGCTTTCACAATTTGCGAAACTCTTAATGATAGGGGCTTGGAATTAGCGCAAGTAGATCTTCTTAAAAATTATTTATATAGCAAAGCAAGTGATCGGATTGAGGAAATTCAAAATACTTGGATTGAAATGACATCTCAAATAGAAACAGCAGAAAATGAAAGTTTAATATTGAGATATATTAAGCATTATTGGTCTGCCCAAAACGGACTTACCAGAGAAAAAAACAGGGAGTTGTACAATGATATAAAAAGTCAAATTCGCAATACGACACAATCAATTACTTTTGTTAATAATTTAAAAAATGATACTTCTCTATATTTAGCAATCGTTAATCATAATCATCAATATTGGAACGATTTTGATCCAAAAGTAAAACAATACATTGAAACATTAAATTTTTTTAATTTGGAACAATACAGGCCTTTGCTATTATCAATTCTCAAAAAATTCACCAACAAACAAGAGATTCGAAAATCATTAAAATTAATTGTTTCATGGCTCGTTAGAAATTTAATAACTGGCTCTCTTGGAGGAGGTACACTTGAAGTCGAGTATGCTAAAAAGGCCAAAGATATAGCGGAGGGGAAAATAAATAATGCTACGGATTTAAAAACCGCTCTTCAACATATTATTCCATCTGATAGCGAATTTAAAGATAAGTTTATTTATGCAAAATCTAGCACTGAAAAATATGCTCGCTATTATTTGAGGGCCATCGAAAATCATAAAAGAGGTGGTATAGATGATCCGGAACTTTTAGTTAATAGTGATCCCAGCGCTGTTAATTTAGAGCATATTCTCCCAAAAAATCCAAGCGAAAATTGGCCTAATTTTTCCGAAGAGGAACTGAATGAATATAAAAATCGTATTGGCAACTTAACATTAATGCAATCACGACCAAACTCAGAAGAAGGAAATGCTCCTTTTACAGATAAAAAATCTAGATATCAAAGTTCTGATTTATGGATAACTAAAATGATAAATGACGATTATAATGAATGGTCAGCTGAGTCAATAAAAAATCGGCAAGAAAAATTAGCAGAAATTGCTATGAATGTATGGAATTTAACAATATCTTAATTATGAAAAAAAACTATATAAATACAATTGTTAAGGGCGATTGCCTAAAGGTATTGAAAGAAATACCGGATAATTCGGTAGATATGACTTTTGCCGATCCGCCTTTTAATTTAAAGAAAAAATATAATCACTATGAGGATTCAAAAGAAAAGCAAGATTATTTGAATTGGTGTAATGATTGGATGAGCGAAATGGTCAGGATTACAAAACCAACCGGTGCAATTTTTGTTCACAATATTCCTCGTTGGCTTTCGCATTATGCGGAGCATTTAAATAAAATTGCATATTTCAGACATTGGATTGCTTGGGATTCTGGCGGCGCACCAATGGGTAAAACTTTATTACCAAATCATTATGGAATTTTATATTATACAAAATCAAAATCTCATAAAGATTTTAAATTTAATGACATTAGATATCCGCACCCAAGATGTAGAACTTGTGATGAATTTTTAAAAGATTACGGCGGTAAAAAAGATCAAGCCCATGGTTTTGGGCCATTACTTTCTGATGTTTGGAATGATATTCATCGGATCCGGCATAAAAAGCGAAGAGATGAACATCCTTGTCAACTCCCAATCCCTCTACTTGAGAGATTGATCTTAATGACCACAGATGAAGATGATGTAGTACTTGACCCATTCATGGGAACTGGCACAACTGCGGTTGCGGCTAAACAACTAGGTAGAAAATACATTGGAATTGAGCTTGATTCTGATTATGTAAAAATTGCTGAAAAAAATATCAAGGCAACAAAAGAAACAAAAATCAACGGGCATTTTGTTTCAGTTTACCTTGGACACATTAGGACTATGAGAAACAAAGATTTCAAAGAAATTTGGAAGAGCAAAGGCGATCTAAAGTTGCTTGATAAGAAAAAATACAAAATATTGAAATAAAATGTTTTCGGTCGGGGCAATTCACCCCTTTAATTCCCCTCTTGCCCCTCCCTCAAACAGAATAAGGAGTTTTGGATTTTGGGCATTCACCCCTAACCCCTCTGCCCAAAATCCAAAACAAAAAAACAAATTTATAATTATTGAATAAAAAGCCTGTCAAAATGAAATTGAATGAAAAATATTTTTTGAACTCGCTCCTTTCAGTCGCGCCCCGCTGCGCTCTCCTCCCTTCGGTCGTCGGGGCGTATAACACAGCGTATGCGGTTCGGGGCTCGGCTCGCCCCTCTCCCATATTTTTGCTCCCGTTGGTCGCAAAAACATCGCATACGCTGGAACGTTAGCTGAAATATTCCTTTTCTTTTTTGGGCTATCGCCCAATTGTTTTAAAAAATTTTCAAATTTCTTTTTCTTTAATTATAGAGGGGAATAAGGTGTTTTCTCCGCTCCGCTACGAAAACGATTTATTAATAAGGGGAAAACGAATACAATAACAACAGGTAAACTAAATTATTATGAAAAAATTTCCAAAAATCATCGACAATACTAGAGTAGATTTATTAAATAGTCTAATTTCTGTTAGTGCTAACTTTGATGAAATTTCTATTGCTACTGGATATTGGGATCTTGAGGCGACTGCTTTGCTTTTACCTCATTTGAAAAAATATAAAAAAATTCGTTTACTTATTGGTCGAGAACCCTTAATCCCACGACACCAACTAAATGAAGTTGAACCAGATTTTCCAGACAAAGATATTTTTGAAGATCTGCAAAAACTAAAAATCGACAGTAATTTAAAACCAACAGTAAAAGAGTTAAAACAATTAGTTGATAATAAAATCCTTGAAGTAAAAGTTTTTAAAAAAGCATTTTTGCATGCTAAATGTTATATTTTTGGTAATTTTGAATCCGAAACAGCAATCGGTGTCATAGGTTCTTCTAATTTTACAAAAAATGGCATTACTTCAAATCGCGAATTAAATGCCGGCGAAGACGATCAGCGCGTAGTCCAGTTTAATCCTAAAAATAAGGATCAGGAACATGGGCACTTGTCTTGGTTTGAAGAGGTTTGGACAGATGAGGGCTGTGTCGAATGGACCGGTAAGTTTATAGAGTTAATAGATACTTCTATTCATGGAGAAATGCTTTTTAGTCCGTATGAAATGTATATCAAGACACTTGATCATATGTATGGAGACCTTTTAAAAGAGGATCGAAAAATTGAAGCATTATCTTCACGTAAATTACAAAATTTTCAAGAAAGAAGTGTCAAACAAATACTTTGGCGTTTAGATAAAAACGGCGTTGCAATGCTTGCAGATTCGGTTGGTTTAGGTAAGACAATTACTGCAATTGGCGTTATTCGTCAATATATAGGACGAAGAATAATTGTGATTGCTCCAAAATCATTAGTTGGTCAGTGGGAAAACGAAATAGCTAGAGAGAAAATTCTAGGCATCACGGTTATTTCTATGCAAAATAAAAATCAAATAGATGAAGAAAGAAAAAAAGACCAATATATACCAATTAGTTTATTTGTTATAGATGAATCACATAATTTGCGATCTCATAATAGTAAACGTTTTCAACAAATAAGCGAATGGTTAGTTGATAATTCAGATGCCAATACACTACTTCTTACTGCAACACCAGTAAATAATTCTATTGATGACTTAACAAATCAAATTTTGCTTGGTACTCGTGGTGAACAAGATCTTTTACAGGTCAATGTTCGTAATTCTGAAGGTGTTATTAAATCAAGATCGTTTTTCGATGCTTTATTTGAGCTAAAGAAAAAAATTAGTCAAAATCGCGCGCAAGGTAATGATATGACACCTATTTATAAAGAAGCACGCCAAGTAATTGATCCTATTTTACGTGAATTTGTTATTAGAAATACTCGTCAAAGTATTGAAGAAGAATTGAACGGTAATGGTTTGGAAATAGATGGTAAAGAGTTTTTCTTTCCTAAAATCAAGGTCTCCAATGAAACTTTTAATTCCGGCGAATATCAAAGTATAATAATTGATTCAGTTATTGAGTCAATTGAAAAAACCCCTGTTGAAAAAATTCAGGAAACAACTGACATCTTAATTCACCCATTACGACAATTAGAAGAATTAAAAAAAGAGACCATGAATATCACTGGCAAATCAATTATTTATCGTTTATATCAATATATTCTTTCTTTATCTTTTATACCATATAGAACATCAATGTATGATCACAAGGTTTATGGTAAGACTCTTGATGAAATAAAAAATATTAAATTTACCAAAGAAACAAAAGAAAAAATCGGACTACAATTAAGTATGTATGGATTATTGCGTATTGTATGGTTGAAAAGATTTGAATCATCATCATATGCACTACTAGCGTCAGTAAAAAGATATCAAAAAAGATTAAAAACATTCGAAGATATTTTTCTTCAAGAAAACTTATTACTAAATCTTTCTGACATAGATGATATTTTAGATGAATATGAAGCAGAGGATGGAGAAAATTTGGATTTAACAGATGAAGAAATTCTTGAAAAAGCAAAAAAACTTGGAACAAAAGTATCTACAAATTCTCACAATATTAAAGCTCTTAAAGAAGACATTGCTACTGAAAAGGAAATACTTGCCGTAATAATAGAATTAACCGAACAGTTTAAAAATAAAGATAAAAAACTGGCAGTATTTTTAGAAAAAGTGACTAAAATTGCTAAAAAAAATCCAAATAAAAAAATACTTGTTTTTTCTTTTTTTGCTGACACAATAAAATATTTAAAAGAAAATGTATTAAATAATAAAAAAAATATTTTCACTACCGAAAATACAGAATTTGTATCTGGTAAAGAGAAAGCAGATGCAATGCGATCAGCGGAAAGGTTTGCTCCTGTTGCAAAAGATGCGCGCGAACGTGTTTCTGAAAAAGAGGAATTAACTTATTTGTTTAGTACTGATGTTCTTGCTGAAGGACAAAATTTACAAGATTGTGGATTGCTTATAAATTATGATCTTCATTGGAACCCGGTTCGCATGATTCAAAGAAACGGTCGTATTAATAGGCTTGGATCACCTCATTCAGAGGTTGAGGTAATCAATATTGTTCCAAATAAAGAGTTAGATCAATTTCTTGGCTTGGTAACAAAACTTGAAGATAAAATAAGTCTGATCAACGCAACGATCGGAAGTGATTCATCTGTTTTAGGAGAGCAAATTAACCCAATTAATTATAAGGGTATTTATGACACAGATAGCGACACTGCTACTGCAGAATATTTGCGTTTAGAAAAAGAAGCTGATGTTTTTACTGACGATCAGTTTATTGCGGATTTAAAACATTTCAAAGAACAAGCAACACCAGAAGCACAAAATGCTTTAGAAAAAATACCTGTATTTAAGTGGGGTGTCGTGGATCAAACGAAAATTTTGCAATCACCGGAAGTCCTTGTTTTTTCTCAATCAGAATTTTCCAACAATCAAAAACAATTTACTTTTTTTCGTAATAATAAAAGTGCCAATGCTTTGGATGTGTTGCTTACTGGTGAAGCTCTGCAAACATTAAGATCAAATGATCAAGAAAGAAAAAAAGACAATATTACTCTTAATAAGAAACTACACCTTGAATATGTATCAAAGAATGGCCCACAAATAACTCGTTTTGATAGTAATATTCAGAGATTAACACCTTCCCAACAAACAATTTTAGATGAGGCAATGAATGTTGGCTGGAGTGCGTCTGATCGCGCGCGTTTGGAAAGCCTACTCATGACGAGAAATGTTTTTCATGGTCGTATTGCTAGAAAATTAACTAAACAACTTCGTGAAGTTATCCGCGAGGGAAAATTATCCGAAAGAGACAGTATTTTGGAAAAAATCAAGAAAATATTACCTGAAGAGAAGCAAGCTGTTAAAGTAGTTTCTGTAAACCCTATATTTGGATTTTCTAGAGATAATAATTAGCCTATGAATACCCTAGAGATAAAAAACAAATTTGACCAACTCTTAAAACAACTTTCAAATGAAAGATCTTTTGATGTCGCGGAAAAAATTACGACGGAACTGGTTGGGCTACTCAATATAAAAACCACAGACAGATTTTTGGTAAATATACCTCGCGTAGACGCGGAATTAACGAGATTTCAACTTGCTCCAGGTTTTGCTCGCCAAGCGGCGGCGTATGAATTACCGCACGAAGACGGAAAACCAGTTGATCTTAAACTTTTTTGGGTCAAAAAAACTAGCAAAACAAATCTTTCGTGGATTATTGGTCTTACTCCAAATTTTGAAGATGCACTTTCAAATGATTATAAAAATATAGGGATTGATTTTGTTGTACCAGAAACCTGCGATAGTATAATAGTTTTGCTTTCTAATAGATTTAAGATTCGCGCTCTTGAATTAAAAGATCATATTACCCCAACCCAATTAGAAATATTTACTCAATGGGCGAAACTTTCCGAATTAGAGATTGCTGATCAGGCTGAATTAAAAAATACTTTACACTCAAAACTTTGGGAAAGCTTCAACTTTGAACCGATCAATCGCAAATTTTACCTTGAATTGGTTGAACATTTTAGCATTTTAGTACACCATCTTGAAAAAGATTTTGGACGCAAACAGTCAGTAATGTTCACGACCAGACTTATTGGACGTTTGCTTTTTATTTGGTTTTTGAAAAAGAAAAATTTAGTAAATAATAATGTTAATTATTTTTCGGTGATTGATCCGGAAAAACAATCAGAATACTACAAAAACCAACTGGAAAAACTTTTTTTTGAAGTATTAAATCGAGAAGAACTAGAAAGAGATAACGGCGATAAATTGACTCCTTATTTGAACGGTGGTCTTTTTGATAAAAACACGACTGATTTTTTCAACGACCCAAAACTAACTTTTCCAAATGGTTATTTTAATCAACTTTTTACAACCTTAAATAAATACAATTTTACAGTTGATGAAAGTAGTCCGGAATTCCAGCATGTCGCTATTGATCCTGAAATGTTGGGGCGTATTTTTGAGAGTTTGCTTGCAGAGCAAATTGACGAAAATACGGGCAATAGCAAAAAGAAAGCCACCGGTGCTTTTTATACTCCGCGAGAAATCGTGAGCTATATGTGCGAGCAATCCTTGATTGAATATCTCAAGACTAAAGTTCCAGAAGCCCCAGATCGTGATCGTCGTATAGAAGAGCTTGTGCGTATGCCTGAAGCAATATTCCGTGATCAGGATCAAAATAAACGTCGTGATTGGAAGCCGTATCGTGAAGCTATTATAAAAGCGCTTGAAGGCTCAAAAACAGAATCTCCTCTCACAGTGCTTGATCCTGCGGTTGGATCTGGTGCTTTTCCGATGGGCATGCTTCATTTACTCGTGAAAGTATATTCTCGCCTTGATCCAAAATTTGAAAAAGATATTTCGGGATTAAAACGAGATATTTTATCACGATCACTTTATGGTGTGGATATTGAACAAACAGCCATTGAGATCACTCGTCTGCGAGCTTGGCTTTCAATAATTGTGGATATTCCAGAAGGTGAAAAGGTTGACCCATTGCCAAACCTTGAGTTTAAATTTGTTTGCGCCAACACACTTATTCCGCTTGATAACACTGAGCAAGCAACATTTCTTACCGACCATGATCTAAAAGATAAATTGATAACTATTCGGAATGAATATTTCAAAACAAGTAGCAAAATAAAAAAAGAAAAATTGCAAAAGGATTATCTAAAGCTTACGCAAAATGCTAGTTTGTTTGATAACAAAAAAACACAGCAATTAAAAAGCTATAAACCGTTTGATATTAGCTCATCTTCAGAATTTTACGATCCGGAATTAATGCACGGGGTTCAAGCCTTTGATGTTGTGATAGGAAATCCACCGTATGTTGGTGAAAAAGGACATAAAGAAATATTTAGAATTGTGAGAATGGGGTCTCTTGGTAATTTTTACAAACGTAGAATGGATTTGTTCTACTTCTTTTTTCATAGATCATTAAATTTGTTAAAAGAAAGTGGACAACTATCTTTTATAACAACAAATTATTATCTATCTTCCAATGGGGCAAAAATCTTGAGAGAAGATTTTAAAAAACGTACTATAATAAAAAAGTTGATCAATTTCAATGATTTAAAAATATTCAAATCAGCTCTAGGGCAACATAATATAATAACAATTTTAGAAAAAAACACAGATAAAAATTTTTTAGCGAATATATGTAGCACGCAAAATAAAGGTTTTGCTGATTCGGAAATTCTTAGATCTATTTTTGATTGGTCAGATAAAAAATCTCTTTACGCTTCCCTCGAACAACAACAATTATATAAAGGGAATGATTTAATTATTGATATCCCCGCAGAAAATGCAAAATCTTCCGATGTTTTAGATTTAATAAATAAAATTAAGAAAAAAGGTAAACCTATTTCAGAATATTGTGAAATTAAACAAGGGATAATTACAGGTGCGGATAAAGTTACAAATACTTTGGCAACAAAATATAATAAAAATTGGGAAGCCAATAAAGGCATTTTTATCTTAACAGAAAATGATTTAACAGAAATAAGCCCAAATTTGGAAGAAAAAAAGGAATTAATAAAAGATTGGATTACAACTGATGAAGTAAAGAAATTTGCTACCAATAGAAGAAGCAAAAGACATTATTTAATTTATATAACAAAAGATCATCACATAGAAAAGTATCCAAATATAAAAAAACACCTTGAAAAATATCGTGTTTTATTAGAAAAAAAACGAGAGTGCGTTAGTGGCAAGATACCATGGTATAGCATAAATTGGCCAAGAAAAAAGGAATTTTTTGAACAAGAAAAAATTTTAACACCTTATCGCTCAGATGAAAATCGTTTTAGTTATGATGATGATAATTATTTTACCGTGGGTAATGTTCCTGTTTTATTAAAAAAAGAAAATTCAGACTTAGCATTAAAATACATTGTCGCTATTTTAAATTCAAAGCTTTTAAATTTTTGGTATAAAAATGAGGGTAAGGACGCAGGTGGTGGATATAAATATTTTTTAGCTCAAAAAAATGGCTCTATGTCACAAATTCCTATTATTCGTAACAGTCAGGAATCACAAGATTCATTAGTAAAATTAGTTGATCAAATTTTAACTCTCAAAAAACAAAATAAAGACGCGGATACTAAAAATCTTGAATCGCAAATTGATCAGCTTGTTTATAAACTCTACGAACTTACGCCAGAGGAAATTGAAATTGTAGAAAATTCAATAAAATAATATGGCAAAAAGAAAATCACGTATAATGAAATATCAATACCACGTGAATACAGCCATAAACGCTGCAAAATTAAGCATAGAAATGTTCAATAGAGTTGAGGGATCGCACTCTAGGCAAGCATCAGTAATATTTAATGCGCAAGCATGGGAACTGCTTTCCAAGGCAATTTTAATAAAGCAGTCAATCAATTACACCATGTAGCTCATTTAATATCATTGGAAGAAAATCAAACAATTCAACAAATTATATCTTTAAGAAATGAATCACTACATAATATTTATCCCGATCTTGATGATGAAATCATAACTCACTTAATTTACTGGTCTTTAAAATCTTTTCATAAAATTCTAAAGGAAGAATTTAGATCATATTTTATAAAGTTTGATAAAAATTATCTATCTGTCGCATTTAAAGATCATACATTTTACTCACACAAGATAGGTAGATTATTTGCATACTCAAGAAAATCAAAGTCAGAAAAAAATAGAGCGTTATATATTCTTGATCGTGCTTGCAAGTTTGCCGAAACCGAAAATGAAAATACATTTATTAGTCACAAGGATTGGCTAAATGACATAAAATCAAAACAAAAAAAAGCTAGAATTGGTCGACATTTGTCAATAAACGATTATACAAACAAGCAAGAGAATGTTATTATAGTGCCAGTAGAAACGTCAAAAGGATACAAATCTGAAATTACTACAAATAAAGCAAAAAAGACATCGGAATCACTTACAGTTTTAGTCAAAAAAAGTAATCCTGAAGTTGATTATCCATTTTTACAATCAGACCTTTCTCGTATAATGAATGTAACATCATATTTTATTCAAAAATTAATAAAACATTTAAAATTATTAAATAATCCTGAATATCACACCTCGATTAAATCTGGAAAAACATCAAAAGTGCAAAAATATTCTAATAAAACGCTTAATTATTTAAAAGAATATATCAAAGAAAACCCCCAATGGACACCATACAAAAACAAGTAAGTAGAATTCGGTCGGGGCAATTCACCCCTTTAATTCCCCTCTTGCCCCTCCCTCAAACGAAAAAGAAATATTGTGTTTTGAATTTTGGGCATTCACCCCTAACCCCTCTGCCCAAAATCCAAAACGTAAAAAGAAATTTGAAAATTTTTTAAAACAATTCCGACTGCTGTCGGAAAAAAGAAAAGGAATACATCAGCTAACACGGCATATCTGGTTACGGCTTTTATACAAAAGCCTCCACCCATATTTGCCTCCGCTACGCTACGGCAAACATCAGATATGCCGATACGTTGTGCAAAATTCCGCTTCGCTTCATTTTGCACAATGGGCGGCGTTTCACGCCAGTATGTGCTTAGGCGGAGCTTCGCACAACTGTCGTTTATGCACCGCTTCGCTACATCCCGTCTGTCCGAAATCTTACGATTTCGTCCATACAAGACGTTGCATAAACGCCGCCCATTATACGCAATTTCGCCCTATACTAAAATTTCAAACATGATAAATAAAAAAATTCAACAAGTGGAAGATTATGTAAAAAGCGTTATGAGCAATGAAGTTGCTCATGACTTTAAACATGTTGTTCGTGTTAAAAATTGGGCTTTGCAAATTGCCGATAAGGAAAGTTTTGAAGATTTAGAAGTGGTGAAAATTTCAGCCTTAATGCATGATATTGGATTAACAAAAGCTGAAAAACGCAATCTGCATGGCGAAGTTGGTGCTGAAATGTCCGCAAAATTTTTAACAGAAAATAATTTACTCACACAAGATAAAATTGCCGAGATTTGTAATGCGATAAAATTTCACAATAAAAACCGCGAAGGCGAAGGCAAATTATTAAAAATTTTGCGTGATGCTGATATGATGGATTTGTTTGGTGCGGTCGGCATCATGAGAGCTTTCACTTCTAAATCTTCAAAACCAGAATATGATGTCGCCGATATTAAAGGTGAAACATGGCAAATGAAAGCGGTTGATTTTGACAAACGCTTTGACGGTGGAATTGGTATTGGCAATTTTATTATAGACCAAATCAACTTTCAGATTAGTTGTTATGACAATTTGAGTACTGAATCGGCGAGGCAATTTGCAAAGCCACTTGTTGAATTTATGACAGATTATATTAAACAGCTTGATATTGAAATCAACGACGGGCGAAACAGCGTATAACAGCGTGTATGAGGTTCAAGAAAAAGTGCGTTAAATATTTTCAAAGGTTGCACTTTTTCTTTCACCCAAATTTCGCCTCCTCTATAATGAATAATAAGGAAGTCGGCGAAACTTCTCATACACGCAAACGTTAGCCAACATCGCTTCGCTCGTTGTCTAACGTGCCGCGGCTTCGCCCCCGTTATCCTCCGTCGCTCCGCGACGTCGTCTAACAGCGGCTATCCGACATGTCCATCGGCTCGCCTGCGGCGGCCTTTGGCCACGATCGGATCAGCCGCGGCACGTTGTAGAAAATAAATTTTTTATCTTGTGATAATTTCAGGCCTTTGGTGGTTTTAAAGGGACAGAAAATTTGATTTTTTTAATTAATGAGGGGTAATATGGTGTCATTCTATTTCTTAAGAAAATAAAATGACGAATAATTATTATATAAATACAATGTTTAAAGGCCCTGAAAACCAAATCAATAAAATTGAAAGTAGAAATATCCTAGAAAGTCATTCGTTAAAACAAAACGAAACGTTGATTGTGTTTCAGCGACACCAAGAACACGAGAAAAATAGTACTTCACCAGAACATGGAAAATTAACGCCAAAAGGACGTGAAGCAGCGAAAGAGGAATCTAGCGAAAGATTAATCAAATTAATCGAAACCATTCCAGAATCCGAACGGCAAAAGATATTTTTCTTAGTTTTAGGAAGTGATTCAACTTATCCTGGCAAAGGTGCGCGTGCGATGGAAACAGGAACAATATTTTCAGAAGAAGTTATTAAAATATTAGAAAAATATAATATTGATAAAAATAACTTCCTAAATTACACCCGAGAATACAGAAATACTGGACAAGGAATGCCTAGACCGACAGCCAGACTACGAATATCACCAGACATAGACAAAAGCTCTCCTTTTGGAAGCTACTTAGCTGAGCTATACCCTGAAAACTCTGATTTTGTGCAAGCTTTTGATAGAGACAAAGAGAAGGACGTGCGCCTTGAAATGAACGCTGAAGGTCCAGAGGAAACAGCAGATAGATTGAAAAAATTCTTAATTGTTTTACAGAGGTATTCGGCAAAATTTCATGAAGCAAATCCTGACAGCAGATTAATTATTTTTAATTTTACTCATTATGACACTATTAGTCCTTTCGTGAAAAAAGAATTACTTAAAGAGCCAATCGGAGATAGATATTTACCCGTTGATTTTGGTGCGGGCATTTCTGTAACAATTGATAATGACGGAAAAATGAAAACAAGAATCAACGAAGTTGATTATGAATTAACCAAAGAATAATATGAGTAAGCTTATCGTAGTCTGTGGTCTAGGTGGGTCAGGAAAAACAACTACCGCCAAAGAACTTTCAAAACAACTAAACATTGTTTGTCTTCATAAGGACAAAATCAAAGCAACAGTGCACGACGTCTTGGACGTTCTGACACCGAAAGCCCTAAACCTACTTTTGAAATTCACAGAGGAACAAATTTCTAACGGCGTTGACTTAATTATTGAAGGCCCATTCAATTTTAAAGAAGATGCTGCAATTTTTGAAAAATGGCAAGAAAAATTTAAAGTTAATTTGTTTTTTGTTATATGTAGTGCTGATAATATCACTAGAAAAGATCGAGTCTTGTCGCGCGAAAGACATGCGTGTCATCAGGAGGCTGATGAAAAACTATTAAGTCAAATTGAAACGGAAAGCTTTGATTACTCGGTCATGCCGGGAAAACACATTAACATCACAACTAATAAGCCGACTGAGGAAATTATCAAAAGTATCATCGCATAAATACAATAAGGAGTTTTAAAAAATTCCATTCACCCCTTGCCCCTCTGGAATTTTTTAAAACAAAAAATCAAGTTTTCTTAGAAGTAATACAGAGTTTAACGAATTTAAATACAGATAAAAAATTTACATCCTACAACATCGAGTATGAGGCAAAAATATTTTACCTTTTAGTAATTAAATAGATGAACGTAAAATATTTTTAACCCAAATTCTGTTTCGTTTCACTTCAACAGAACTTCTCATACTCGAAAACGTTATGTGAAATATTGGAAAACCAGAAATATTTTTGTTTCCTAAATTGATTTTAAAGAAAGAAACAAAAAATATTTCTGATGCTTTGGGGAATTTTTCGAATTGGAAAAAACTTTTATTTTCTTTATTATTAAATTAGAAATTTTTTATTAAAATATAAAAGGCTTATGCAAACATTATTTAACAAAAAGATTATAATCGGCGAACAATATAAAAAGAGTAATGATTTAACTCTTTATTTGGGAGACTGCATGGATTTGCTCAAGCAAATCCCTAATAACTCGGTTCAATTAGTCGTTACTTCTCCTCCTTACAATATTGGAAAAGAATATGAAAAACGACAAAAAATACAAAGCTATCTTGATTTTCAGGAACAAGTAATCAAGGAATGCTATCGTATTTTAAAACCAGAGGGCAGTATTTGTTGGCAAACTGGCAATTATGTTGATAACGGTTCAATTATTCCTTTGGATATTGTGATGTATCCGATTTTTGACAAACTTGGAATGAAAATGCGAAATCGCATTGTCTGGCGTTTTGGCCATGGTCTTCACGCTTCCAAGCGTTTTTCAGGAAGATATGAAACGATTATTTGGTTTACAAAAAACGACAATTATTTTTTCAATCTTGATCCTGTTCGTGTTCCGCAAAAATATCCTGGCAAAAAACATTTTAAGGGAGATAAACAAGGAGAGCTTTCGTGTAATCCGCTTGGGAAAAACCCCGAAGATGTTTGGGATATTCCAAACGTAAAAAGTAATCATATTGAAAAAACTGATCATCCTTGTCAATTTCCAGTAGCCTTGATTGAAAGACTTGTTTTATCAATGACACAAGAAAATGATCTTGTTTTTGATCCTTTTATGGGCGTTGGCACAACTGCTGTTGCTTCACTTTTACATAATCGAAAAAGTGCTGGAGCAGATATTGAACAAAAATATTTAGATATTGCGAAAAAAAGAGTAAACCTTTTATCTTATGGACAACTCAAAACGCGACCAATGAATCAGCCAATTTACAAACCAAAAGAAGATAACCAACAAAATATTTTCGTTGAATTTGGCGATGATATTCGTCTTGCTTTAACCAATTAGCACTTAACATTATGAAAATTGCTCAAAAATATTCACATTTAAACGGCGAAGAATATCTGATTGTTCATCATAAAAAACTTTATGATGAAATTATTAGCACAATTAAAAGCATTGATGCCAACAAATTTATAACCAAAGAAAGCAAAGAAAAGACAATGAAAGGCAAAATGCTTTATAGTCCTTTAGATATTAACAAGGAATTTAACAAAAAGTTCAATGCGAAAAATTGGCACGAAAGTCGCTATCAATACTACATTACGACTGATCCAAAGCTAATGAATGAATTGATCGTGTTGCCTTATGCCGAACAAAAAGATTTTTTAATCAAACATGGCAACAAAGAGCCAATTTCTTCCTACAAGCAAACTGATTTTGTAAAAGATCAAATCGCAATCGAAGTGCAATTTGGAAAATATGCTTTTGTAGCTTTTGATCTTTTTGTTAAGCATTTGCTTTTTTATTCAGGTGGTGTGATCAATCTTGGTATTGAAATTTTGCCAACCAAAAAAATGCAATCGCAAATGTCTTCTGGTGTGGCTTATTATGAAGGTGAAGTTTACAATGTGCTTCGTCATGGTCGCAATAATCCACCAGTGCCGCTTTTAATTTTAGGAATTGAACCGTAAAGAACAAGGTGTCGCTTTGCGACGTTAAAAATTTTTCGCCCCTAAAATAAGGAGCTCGCTATCGCTCGCAAAGAAAATAAAAGTTTTTGAAATTAGAAAAAATTCCCCAAAGCATAAAGTCTCCTAACGTCGACTTTGTTTTCCAATACTACACATAACAGCGTGTATCTGGCTACGGCTTTCTCCATACTTCCGAAAGCCTCCGCCCAAATTTCGCCTCCTCTATGATAAAATAATGAGGAAGTCGGCGAAACTTCTCATACACGCAAACGTTATGTGAAATACTGCCCATCTTTATATCTTTTTAAAGGAAGTTTATGAATAAGAAAAAAATCAATATCGGAATATTGTTCGGTGGAAAATCAGCTGAGCATGAAGTATCGTTGCAATCTGCAAAAAATGTTTTTGATGCAATTGATAAAGAAAAATATAACCCAATCCTTATCGGGATAGATAAAAGTGGAAAATGGTTGTTAAATAATGAATCGAAATTTTTGCTTAATACTGACGACCCCAAACTTATCAAGCTTAATCAATCAAGTGATTCAGTGGCATTAGTGCCTCAAAGCGCAGGAGAAATATCCAATTTTTCTAACACTAGTCAAAGCTTAAAAATTGATGTCGTTTTCCCAATCTTGCACGGTCCGTTTGGTGAAGACGGAACAGTTCAGGGGCTACTCAAACTTGCCAATCTTCCTTTTGTTGGTGCTAGTGTACTTGGTTCAGCAGTAGGAATGGATAAAGATGTTATGAAGCGTTTGTTGCGTGACGCAGGTATTCCAATTGGTAAATTTATTGTTTTAAAATCACACGAAGCAATTCCTGATTTCCAAAAAATTAAAGATAAAATAGGTATGCCCTTCTTTGTTAAACCGGCAAACATGGGGTCGTCAGTTGGTGTGAATAAAATTCATGATGATTCTGAATATAAGAATGGATTATTAAAGGCATTTGATTTTGATACCAAAATAATTTTAGAAGAATTTGTTAAAGGAAGAGAAATTGAATGTTCTGTATTGGGTAATGAAAACCTAATAGCTTCAACGCCAGGTGAAGTGATTTCAAATCATGAATTTTATTCTTACGACGCAAAATACATCGATGAACATGGTGCTGTTTTAGATATACCCGCAAAAATTACAATTCAAACTACAAAGCAAATACAAGAACTTGCAATAAAAACATTTCAGACATTGTCGTGTGAAGGATTAGGAAGGGTTGATTTTTTTCTTAAAGATGACGGCGAAGTTATTGTTAATGAAATAAATACGATTCCTGGTTTTACAAAAATCAGTATGTACCCAAAACTATGGGAAGCAAGCGGGATTTCCTACACTGACCTAATAGACAGATTGATTCAATTGGCAATCGATAGATTTAATAAAGAACAAAAATTGAAAACAAGCTATAAGGAATAAAAATGGGCAGTACATCGCCTAACACTGGATATACGGTTCCGCTTCGCTACACCCATATTGCTATCGCAACATCGTATATCCAAAAACATTTGTAATTCAAAAAAGACAAAATTAAAGTATTTTAGTTTACAATCAACATTACTATAAAAAAAGCAATCATTGCATCCATAAATATTGAAAAAATATTCTCTACAAAAAAAACCGTAACTCATCAAGCTGTTACGGTTTTTCAAAAAATTTTTCCTACTACTTTTTTATCTTTTTATACAACCAATAACTATACCCTATCGGGACCGCGACACTAATCAATATCGCTGTCACAAACAACCACCAATCAACAACACCGGTAAACGCCTGTAAAACAAATATCAATCCCGAGAACACAAAACACCATCCACCCAATCGATGAGTTTTATTCCACACCTCCTCATTGTCCAATGTCCAAGGAGTTTTGATACCTACAAAATAGTTTTGCCTGATTTTACCCATGTAGTTTCCCATCAAAACAAACATTACGCCAACTCCAAACAATACGTAAAATGTTACATCCACCAACGGATTCAAAGCTGCCGCGATTGTAATAAAATACATGTAAACCATAAATCCTAAAATTGCCAATTGGATAATCTCATAGATATCAGCAAATTTTTCATATCTATCTTTTTTTGGATCCAATTTCGGCAACAACACAAACAAAATCATCATTACCAACGTAATTGCCGGAATCATAAACAAATGAGTCGTTTTTGGACCATAAGCATCAATTTCTCCGGCATAATTCCAATGAACCGGAATCTGATCTGGCAATTTATCATAAAAATACGCACCCACAACAATCATTAGAGCCAACATAAACCACTTTACCCAAATATAAATTGTTTTCATTTTTTTCTCCCTTGGCTTATCATTTTTATCTTCTAATCATGGCAGCCAAAAATAAATCTTTAATTAATTCTTATTAATTGCTTATTGCTTATTGCTTATTGCTTATTGCTTATTGCTTATTGCTTATTGC
>CALKWM010000019.1 GCA_938004065.1 uncultured bacterium | reverse complement strand
TGATCCTTGATACTTTCTCGCTTATTGCATATTGCATATTGCATATTGGATATTGGATATTGATCCTTGATACTTTCTCGCTTATTGCATATTGCATATTGCATATTGGATATTGATCCTTGATACTTTCTCGCTTATTGCTTATTGCATATTACTTATTACTTTTAATTTTTCCTACCATGGACCTAAACCAATACACCATCAAAGCTGCCGAGGCCATTCAAAACGCCCAAAACATCGCCAAACAAAACCACAACCAACAGATTACTCCACTTCACTTGTTAATTTCACTCATCAATCAACCGGACGGGCTGGTTCCCGCCATCCTGCAAAAAATTGACATCGAACCACACACTCTCAATCAATCACTCAAAACCGCCCTCGCCAATCAACCCCAAATCACCGGTAACGGCGGTATTTATCTCTCACCTGAACTGCAACAAGTTTTTAACGTCTCGCAAACCGAAGCCCAAAATCTTTCCGATGAATATATCTCAACCGAACATTTACTGCTCGCGCTACTCCAAGACAAATCAATTGCCAAAATTCTCGCCACCGACAAAGATCAAATCTTACAAGCTATCAAAGAAATTCGCGGTTCCCAAAAAGTAACCGACCAAAACCCCGAATCCAAATTTCAATCTCTGGAAAAATTCACCCAAGACCTCACCGCCTTAGCTCGTAACGGCAAAATCGACCCCGTCATCGGCCGTGATGAAGAAACTCGCCGTGTCATGCAAATCCTCTCCCGCCGAACCAAAAACAATCCGGTCCTGGTTGGTGAACCCGGCACCGGCAAAACCGCTATCGTCGAAGGACTAGCCATCAAAATCATCAACAACGATGTACCGGAAACTCTCAAAAATAAAAAACTATTATCACTCGATATGGGTGCGCTGGTCGCCGGCACCAAATTTCGCGGTGAATTTGAAGATCGCCTCAAAAGCGTCATCAAAGAAATCGAAAATTCACAAGGACAAATCATCCTCTTTATCGATGAATTACACCTGATCGTCGGCACCGGCAAAACCGACGGCGCTATGGATGCGGGCAATTTACTAAAACCAGCTCTGGCTCGCGGTAAAATGCACGTTATCGGTGCCACCACTCTCAAAGAATACCGCCAATATATCGAAAAAGACTCCGCTCTCGAACGTCGCTTTCAACCAATCATGGTTGTTGAGCCCTCCCCTTTAGATGCCATCAACATTCTCCGCGGTATCAAAGAAAAATACGAAGTCCATCATGGTATAAAAATTCGCGATGAAGCTATCGTCTCCGCTGTTGAACTATCTCAAAGATACTTAACCGACCGCTTTCTTCCTGACAAAGCTATCGATTTAATCGACGAAGCCGCCTCCTCCCTGCGCATCCAGATCGATTCCAAACCGATCGAAATCGACAAACTCGACCGAAAAATCACCTCTCTGGAAATCGAAAAACAAGCTCTCAAGCAGGAAAAAGATGAAAAATCCCAAAAACGCCTCAAAACCTTGGAAAAAGAACTATCGGAAATCAAAGAAAAATCCAAATCTCTGGAACTAAAATGGCAAAAAGAAAAACAAATTATTCAACAGATAAATGAAAATTCCGCCCAAATCGAAAACTTAAAAATCCAGGCCCAACAAGCCGAAAGAGAATACGATCTGGAAAAAGTTGCCAAAATCAATTATGGCCAAATTCCTGAATTGGAAAAATCCACCAAAGAACTGCAAAAACAACTCAACCAAATCCAAAAACAAGGTAGTTTTCTCACCGAAGAAATCACCGAATCCGATATCGCTCACATCATCTCCCGCTGGACGGGCATCCCGGCCGAAAGATTACTCACTGAAGAGTCCGACAAACTCATCCACATGGAAGATAAATTACATAAACGCGTTATCGGACAAGACGAAGCCGTCAAAGCTGTTTCTCAAGCCGTTCGCCGCGCCCGCGCCGGTCTGCAAGACCAAAACCGCCCGATTGGTTCATTTATTTTCCTCGGCCCCACCGGCGTTGGCAAAACCGAATTGGCTAAATCCTTGGCTGAATTTCTATTCAATGATGAACGCGCCCTCATCCGCATCGATATGTCGGAATATATGGAAAAACACGCCGTTTCCCGTCTGGTCGGCGCTCCTCCCGGATACGTCGGTTACGAAGAAGGCGGTCAACTCACCGAAGCCGTACGCCGCAAACCATACTCCGTGATACTACTTGATGAAATCGAAAAAGCCCATCCGGAAGTTTTCAATATCCTTCTGCAAGTACTTGATGATGGCCGACTAACCGACGCCAAAGGTCGTACTGTCGACTTCAAAAACACCATCATTGTCATGACTTCCAATCTGGCCAGTCACCAAATCGCCGAATACTCCGGCAATAGCAAAAAGCAACAACATGCGGTTGATGCTGTCCTCAAAACTGCTTTCCCACCCGAATTTTTAAACCGTCTGGATGACATCATCATCTTCCAACACCTCAAACCCAGCGATATGTCCAAAATCGTTGAGATCCAGCTCACCGAAATTATCCATCGTCTGGAACACCAAAATATTGATTTAAAAATTTCCGACAAAGCCAAGAAATTTTTGACTCTCAAAGGATATGATCAAACCTTCGGCGCCCGCCCCTTGAAAAGACTCCTCCAAAACACTATCCTCGACGAACTCTCCATGCTCATCATCGAAAACAAACTCAAACCCGGCGACAAAGTCTCGGTCGATATCGACTCCAAAGGCAACCTAAAAATTTCCTGATACATTTTAAAAAGAATCAATTTCGTACGGGCGGACCCATGTGTCCGCCCTTGTGTTTTTCGCTACCCTTACGGTCGCCCTTTTTTTCAAACCAAAAACCCATGATAATTTTTACCATGGGTTTTTTACTTTTTTATTTTATAACTCTAAAATCGTTTCACTCGAAAACCATCCTGAAAAATTACCCTTTCAATTGTCTCTCCAATATTAACCCCATATTTGTACAAACGATCTGTCAAATCAACACTCCCTAAAATTACGCTATCACACACCAGTTCTTCATTGTTTGTATTTACAAGAACACTTGGCAAATCTTTATCTCTCTCTTGACCTGGCCTAGTCCTCCAGGACATTTTTCTTGTATCCAACCATATCCTCCCTTTTGTTTTGTCTATCCGAAAAGTTGGACTAGCCCAGTTCGCATTGGAAATATTTTCATATTCATCAGTCGAAAAAACAGTATACATCTCAGGTCTTTTGGTTGGAATCAATCGTACCCCACTGCCATGACAAGCATAACCACACACCATTAACGATTCATAATTCAGATTGTATTTTTCTGCAGACTTATCCATAGCTAATAACATCACATCATGAATACCCAAATCAACCGGTCTGATATATTGTACACTATAACCTTTCTCGCCATCCCATATTACTGCAACATATCCAAAGCAACAACAACCAGAAGTCACATACATCGTACATGATGTCAAACCACAAAAACCGCTTTCCTTACAATAATAACCAACAGCACTTATATGGTGATCTGGACTTGGTACTCGGAAAATTTCTTTACCGTTCAAAAACAACACATTATCTTTATAATGAAATTTTTTTTGATCATTATGCTTTTTCTCATCACAAGACATCACTTCTCTTACTCTTTGTGAATGTTTGTCAACTAAAACTTTCCTCAAAAAAGGATAATTCTTCTCTGCAAAAATCTGCACTCGACCCTTGTAAAAATCTTTGATGTTTCTTGTATCAGATTTACTGCACGAAATAAATTCCACATCGCAATATTTTTCCAGACGCTCAACCAATTGAGACCCCAAAAAACCACCAGCAAAATGATCTACAATCACTATATCCACCGGATTTTTATTGAATATTTGAACTGCTGTCTCAATATTTCTTATCGGACCAGTCAGATAAAATTTATACCCTTCCAATCCCTTAAAAATCTCGACCATTTTGTCATAATATTCTTGTGAATCTTCTACATACATCACATTTTTATCTCTTAGCACATCCACCACACCTTTCATTTCTGAATTTTGTCATCAGAAATGATCCGCTACCGGATCCCTTTTCCGGCCGGATCACGATTCTGAACTTTCTCGACACCACAAAAAATTTCATCAGAATTATTTCCAATGATTTTGACACGACTATCACTTCCTTTTTGCAAATTGTTTTTTCTTTAGCACACAAGTCAACAATTTTACCCCCTTTCATTATTTTTTTTCATCACCAAAAAACCCCTTTCTTTGGCAATCACCAAATTTGTAAATTTCCTTGTGGCTTAATTCAATAATATCACGAAATTCCGCTCTTCGTCAACAAAGACAGACCATAACATATCTTTTCTATTTTCCCCACCCGACCCAAGGATTCCACTTTGTGACTGAAGCTCCTTGACTAGAAGCGATAAAGGAATTACTGCTTACTTTTTACTTATTATTTTTACCCCACCCGCCAAAGCTCCTCTTTAGGAGCGAGGGAGGAGTTGCTTTTTGCTTTCCATCAAACAATCCAAACTCTTCCATACCTCTGAACAAGCAATTTTGTCCACCGAAACGTTTGGTTCTTTTGCCAGCCTCCTCAATTCAAAAGCTAAATTTGAATAAAAACCATCAAGCTCATCCAAAGTTTTTTTCTCATTACATAAATAATATCTATTGGCAGAAACTAAGTCTTTCAGTTTTTTGATAAAACTAATTATCGGAATTAATCTTATCTTTTGATCTACAGTCAAATTTTTAATTCCTACTGCGGAAAAATTTTCCCTGGGTACTTCTTTTAATATATGTGATATAGGATTCACTGAAACAGCTGAAAAAGAATTAAAATCACTAAACCAGCTAGCTATAAAACTATCTAGTTTGTAATAGGAAACCTTAATATTATTTTCTTTGTCAATCTCACTATTTTGAGATATACCGTTAAGACAAAGAAATACTAAATGCTTACCCCTTTTCTTTTTCCCATGTCTAATAAGTAAATCAATATATTTTTGTTTACTTTCCGGAAGAACACTATGAGTTTGGAGTTTCAAGTCAATAATAATTGATATATTTTTTCCTAATTCATATCGGACAACATCAGGAAACTTATTATCAATTTTTGGCTCAATTTCTAATCTTTCACCTAAAGTGGTACCAACTATTCTCAATGCACACTCCCAAGCGTGTTGAGTTATATAACCACAATCTTGAGAAATTCGTTCAAATCTACCATAAACTAAATCTAATCCAGGAGTTATTACTCGTAATAAATTTTTAAAATCTCTTCTAGACTTCATCTCGTCAATTTTAAATTTTACATCTTTAATAAACTCGTCAATTGCCAAATCAAAAGAAATATCTTTTTCTTTACTAATAATTTTTATCTGATCATGATAAGTATTAACAAAAATTTCTTTATTATTATCTACATGTTTCTTAAGATTTTCTTTGCGTTTTTTAGATCTGCCAAGGTAAAAATGAAAATTATTATATAAATTTCGTCCATCAATATTCGCTAAATTATCAAAGACATAAGCATAAAAATTATCAGGATTTTGGATATAAGTTGTTTCAATAATTTTTTTAATATTTTTTATACTCCACTTTAATTCAGCATTTTCAAATAGGCTTTTTCTAAAACTACCTTCTATTTCTGGAGTAATAGCAAGTAATAAATATCTAAAATTTTTTGCACCGGTTTGTAAATTATTTATTCTATCTTGCAAGTTTCTTATAAAAAAATCCAATGCCTCATCATTGTTAATTTTATTATCATTCGCAATTTTTTCTAATTCTTCTTTGTGAGAAATCAAATAATTATCTTTATTATCTTGCACAAATTTTAATAATTCAGATTTACGCGATTCAATCATTTTGTTAAATCTTCTAATCAAATTTACTATTTCTTTATTGTTGCTATTCCAAAAAGAACTTGGTCCAAAGTTTTCTGGATTATTTGAATAAGCTAGATAAACTAACCTTTGCATATAATCAATTGACCATATCTTATCAGCATTATCATATTTATTATAATAGAATTTTTCTAATTCGGGAGTAACCGCCATTAGTAAATACCTAAAATCATTCGTTCCATTTAATTCTTTTATTTTATTTTTTAGATCATTTACAAATAAATCTAATGCACAAATTTTCTCAATATTTAACTTTTTAATATTTTGTTCTATTTTTTCTATATGAGTATTCAAATAAATAGCTTTATGATCATCTATATAATTCAACAACTCCTTTTGTCTTTCTCCTTTCAACCGTTTAAAAAAATTATTATATAAATTACTCGCTCGAATATCCCCTATATTATCAAGAAAACCTAATGAATTAAATTTTTCATTATTATTGTATACATTATTAATTATGTCCTTCATGGAATCAACGCTCCATTTATTGGCATTTCTGAGAATTTCTTTTTCATTCACAAACTTCACATTCAGTTCGGGCACCAACACTGTAACACAATCATGAAAATTTATTTTTCCATCAGTTACTCTTTCAACAAAACTATCATATCGATTTCCAAGACATTTTTTTAATAAATTATTTCTCGATTCAATCATACGTAAGAATTCAGATTCGTTTTTCTTGAAATATTTCACAACCCCAGACTTAAATGTATTCGGAACACCACATAAATCTGTAAAATTCACAGATTTAAAAATATGGCTCGAATTATGTTTAATAATATTAAGAATATACACTCTCTTAACAATAGACGCTAAATATTCTGAATCATTCCAAGTTAACTCTTCTTTATCATTAATTTTTGCCCATTTTCTCAATGTTTCTGAAGCCCACTTTGCCATATCTGTATTTACATCCAAGTTTAATTCTTTACCAAACTGACTAACTGCATCATCTTCATTTAAAACATTTAACCATTTTTTTTGAGTACAGTTTTTATTTTTTTCAAATTCCACAATCAACTCTCTGGTCTTTATCAAGGGAGATTTATAAGTTCTTTTACTCATATCACTTATCGAATTTATTTTTTCAATATCATTTAATACAACATTAGAAAAATATTCAGTTTTCCCAAGTTTTCCCAAGTTTGATTCAGTTTGAACCGGTTTGGAAAGGTTTTCTTTCTGGATCCCCGATGTCGGATATTCCTCGTTAACACTCGTCATTCCGACTCGAGGATGACACAACAAATCAACCAAATCTTCTTGGTTTGATAAGTTTGGTAGGTTTGATATGTTTGCTACGTTTGTCCCTCCTGCTGCTTCCAAATTGTAATTATGTCTAAATTCCATAAATTTTTATTACTTATTACTTCTCCCACCCGCCATGCAAGACAAGCTTACTGGCGTTGCTGGCGAGTCTTCCCCACCCCATTCTTCCCAAATTTTCGATAATGAAATATCACCAACGCTTTTTTCTCGCGCCAGTTTTCGCAAATCTAATTGTGCTTTGGCGTGAACATCTTTCAATTGCGCGAAATCTTCATCTTTGATTTCGATTGTGTAATTGTTTTCGGAAATCATTTTTTTCATCTTTAACAAGAAACCATTTATCCTGCCCAATATTAATTTCTGGTTTTCATCGAGTTCGCCGATCTGTAGGAACTCTCTTAGATAATCCTTGGGTTTCCAGCCGGATTCTTTATCTCCCATCAGATCTTTCAATAACTTGGGAATATGGATATATGAAATTTTGATGTTTCGTTTATGATCGTATTCTGTCTTTACTTTACCGCCATTGAGACACAGAAATATCAAATGTTTCTTGATATTGGGATTGCCGTGTTTGGATAGAAGTGGTGGATAGTTTACCAAATCACCTGAATGTTTGGCAGTGAAAGTCTGCAGTTTGACATCAAACATTATTTCAATTTGTTTTTGTGCATTATAATAAACCATATCGGGTTTTTTTTGACCCACTTTCGGTTCTATTTTGAATTTCTCTCCCAATCCCGAACCGATAACTTTCAGAACACATTCCCAGGCATACTGCACCATATATCCCCGCATCGGCGCAATCAAATGATTGTATTTGAAACTTGGATAGACCTCCGGTGTCAAGATCTTGATTGCTTTTTTAATTAAATCACTTCTATTTATTTTATCCGTAACATCAAATAATCCATGTTCATAATATACATTCTTCGCATCCCATTCTTCTTTTACTTCGGCAAATATTTTTTTTAACTTTGCTTTTCTGGCAGGATTGGTAATTGTGCTATAAAAAGTTTTAGCATTTTTCTCCCAATCTGCTTTGTTTATTTTTCCTGTTCTAATAAAAGACTCGCTATTGAAATTTTGCTTATCATCCTCATA
>CALKWM010000018.1 GCA_938004065.1 uncultured bacterium | reverse complement strand
TCATCCTCATATACCTGCAATATCAGTTCCCGCAAACCTTCTAAAGTGAAATCAAACTTGCCCAAGTTAAATTCTTTTACTTCTTCCGGACACAGTATGGTGATTGTTTTTAGAAATAAATCACTTCTTTTGATATTATCAGGTATTGTAAACATTTGATCAAAGTCTTCATTGCTCATCCCTTCTGGTTTTTTCCTTTTTGCTTTAACTTCGGCAAATATTTTTTTTAACTCTGCTTTTCTGGCAGGATTGGTAATTGAGTTATAAAAATTTTTGGCATTTTTCTCCCAATCTGCTTTGTCTTTTTTTCCTGTTCTAATAAAAGACTCGCTATTGAAATTTTGCTTATCATCCTCATATACCTGCAATATCAGTTCCCGCAAACCTTCTAAAGTGAAATCAAGTTTTACTCTTTTTTCTTTTTTCTCACAGGACAAATCCTGCCCTGATTGATCAAGTTTTCCCAAGTTTGATTCAGTTTGAACCGGTTTGGAAAGGTTTTCTTCCCAAATCCCCGATCCAGCATTCTCCATACAAGTTGTTTGTGAGCCCTCCGGATTTCCGACTCGAGAATAACATAACAAATCCATCTCATCAGCGTTTGATAAGTTTGCTAAGTTTGAAACGTTTGATATGTTTATCCCATCTCTTTCTTCTAAATTGTAATTATATCTAAGTTCCATATCAAAAAAATTAACTCAAATATTTTTCATAGTTTTACCCCCAAATCATATCATAATTTTACTTAATAGTCAATAGTTTTATCCCACAATTAACACAAACGAAACAGCCCATTTTCTAGACTGTCTAAAATTTTTCCGATTTAAAAAATTTTGATAAGTTTAGACAAGTTTAACTATGCATATTATTTTCGTCGCGTAGCGACACCACACTTTTTACTTTTTACTTATTACTTTATATCCAATCCCACCCTTCTTATCCCACCGCCTCCGTATAAAAACATTCTCCCCATTCGTCCACATCCTACCGGTTTTAAATCCATTTCGAATACCATTGGATCGCAACAAATTATTCAACTCCTCCGATTTCCGATAAAAAACAATTTCACCATCCTCCCCCTCTCCGCACATCCAGATGTGTGTCGGATGAGGCATGGTTGCTTCATTGATTAAATTTGGCACTTCCAGATACCCACCACCATCTCGCTTCGTCACTCGCAAAATTTCCGCAATCACCCTTGCCGGATCTTCCACATGTTCCAGCAAGTGACTGCAATAAACAAAATCAAATGTCTCATCTGCAAAAGGCAAATTCGCCGCGTCGCAATCCACCAATTCCCGCCGGTCTTTTTTCACCCCGCCAAAACTGGCCCTCTGATCATCAGACAGATCCAATTTATCCGCCAAAACGGTTGCCCGCCAGAACGGTTTATCGCCACTACCCAAATCGAGCACCTTGGCCCCTCGCCGGATCCCCAGTCCCGGCTCAATCTTCCGCTTCCACCACCAGTAGATTGTTGATAGATAATTTTTCATAGAAAATTTATTGTCTAACTTTAAAATTGATAAATTGTTTACTATCTATTAACCATTTAACATTTCCATTTTTGCATTTAACTTCAAATTTTGATTTACTTGGATATTGGATATTGTAACTTGGTAATTGTTGTTGCATACTGCTTGTTGCATACTGCTTGTTGCATATTGCTTATTGCATATTGCTTATCGCATATTGCTTATTGCATATTGCTTATTATCAACCACACTCCCCACAAATTCACCCCCACCATCACCATCGCCAATGTTGTAAACAAAGCATAATAACCCCAAAACCGGTTATAAATTACCTTCTCTTCAAAGATGTAAATCACCACCGCCGCCAGATATAAACTAATTGGAAGAAAATAAAGAAACATAATTACAATATTCAATAATCAATATACAATATGCAATATCAAATATTTTTTAGCTCGTAACAATATGGGGGTCTATAAATAAATTCTAAATCTTAAAATTCCAAAAATATAAAAACAAATTTCTTCAAAAAACTTCCAACTAACACTCAGCTCGATTATAACGGGTCTGGGAGCAAAACAGCGCCAAAACTGCGTCTATATAACATATCCTTTCAGCCACAGCGTTTTTGCTCCCAGCAGTTTTTTTGTTACTTTTTTTGCTGTCAAAAAAAGTAAAAAGACCTACTAAACTTTCTCCATATACATCAAATCTCTATACGCCGGATTCGGCCAGGAAACTCGATATCGATATTTCTCAAACAACTCCTTCACCCACTCTCCGTCACCATGCGCCCCCGGATGCACTTCCATCACAATCCTTTTCGCTTTGAGTATATATTTTAATTGATCCGATTTGAGCAAATTAAACTCCGCTCCTTCAATATCCATTTTCAACAAATCAATCTCCCTAATTTTGTTCTTCTCCAATATCGTCCCCAATTTTGCCACTTTTATATCTATCTTGGAAACCACCTCATCCAAACTCGATGGATCAAGCAAACTATGATTAACCGAATTTCTAGTCACAAAAAATTTCGCTTTGCCATTTTTATCTCCCACCGCACAATTCTCTACCACAATTTTTCTTCGCACCTCACTTCGATCATTCATTTTTAAATTTTCTTTAAATGCTACCAGATTTTCCACCAACGGCTCCACCATCAGCATTTTTTTAAACTTATAGCCATTGAACATCAGTCCCAAAGCAAAAAAACCTTTGTGTGCACCCAAATCAACCACATTCTTTAAATTTTTTTCCTTTAAAAATTTGGTATACAAACTATTAGTCAAACATTCTCTGATCACCATATTGTCCAAAGTATTGGGATCATACTTCAATTTCCACCCGTTCTGGAATTGATAAAATCTTTCTTTTCCCAAATCCGCCCCCAGTTGAATACAGATTGAATCCCAAAAAGTTGCCAATTTTACTTTCCACATCTCCGCCCAAATTGTACGAATTTTGCTAATTAATTTATTCATGATTAGAGAAATAATGTTATTTTGATCCTTGATATTACTTATTACATATTGCCTTCACTTGGATATTGGATATTGAAACTTGATCCTTGATATTACTTATTGTATATTGCCTTCACTTGGATAT
>CALKWM010000017.1 GCA_938004065.1 uncultured bacterium | reverse complement strand
ATGCAATATGCAATATGCAATATGCAATATGCAATATGCAATATGCAATATGCAAGAAATACCAATTATTTGGTTGTTGGTTTGGTGGTGTGGTTAATTGTATTTAATGATAAAAGTATTTGATTATTGGTAAATATGTAATAAAATGTTATTGTGAGGGAATGAGAGTATAAATTCCTAAGTTTTTTGTACCGTTTTTAAATAATTTATTAAATTACAATGGATCTAGTAAAATACGTTAAAGATAAACAGTTAAAAGGAAAGTTGTCCAAGATAAAACCGGGCAATATTGTTGCTGTTCATCAGAAGATTAGAGAGGGTAGTAAAGAGAGAGTGCAGGTTTTCAAAGGTATCGTGATCAGGGTGAAATCCGGATATGGAGTAAATGGTAGTTTTACCGTACGTAAAATTGCTTCCGGTGTAGGTGTTGAAAAGACTTTTTTGTTCAATTCACCTTTGGTGGAAAAAGTTGAAGTTATCAAACAAGCGAAAGTTAGACGGGCAAAATTGTATTATTTGCGAGGCCGGTTTGGTAAGTCAGCTCGTTTGAATCTTTCCGGAGATGACAAAGGTGTGGAAAGCTTGGTGAGAGAAGTGGTGGGTGAGGATGATAACGAAAAAGATGCAAGTATCATTAATCAAGATTCAAGTAGATCGCAGAACGACAGGGATGGTGAAGATGAGGTTAAATCTGATAAGAATATTGAAAATATAAGTAAGGTTAGTGAGAAGAAAGAAGAAAAAGTAATCAAAGACAAAGAAAAGGACGAGTCGAAGAAGGAAAAGAAAAAAGAAGTAGCAAAGGAAGAAAAAGCGGAAAAGAAAAAAGATGATAAAAAAGAAGAAAAACCCAAAAAAGAGGATAAATAAGTTTAAAATACCGGATTGGACTACTGAAAAAAGTTTGTGGTCGCAAGGTTTTAAATTGGTGGTAGGGATTGATGAAGTAGGAAGAGGAGCGTGGGCGGGGCCCGTGGTGGCGGGGGCGGTAATTTTTGCTGAAGGAACGGAAATTGTTGGTGTACGTGATAGTAAACAAATGAATGAGTATGATAGAGAATGTCTGGCTATGGAAATTAAAAGCCGGGCATTTTTATATGCTATTGGTGAGGCATCAAGTGAAGAGGTTGATGAAAAAGGAATATTGGTAGCGACGAAATTGGCGATGGAAAGATCATTAAACCTTTTGGGTGTAAAGCCAGATTTTTTACTGATTGATGCCTTGAGATTGGTGTGGCAAGGTGTTGCTTGTCAGCCGATAATAAAAGGGGACCAAAAATCGATTTCGATTGCATCAGGTTCGATAGTAGCAAAAGTATATCGGGATGAGTTGATGAAGAAGTATGATAAAAAGTACAGGAACTATTGTTTTGCCGAACATAAGGGATACGGGACAAAAAAACATCAGGAAATGATAGAAAAATATGGTTTGTGCGATATCCATCGATCAAGTTTTAAATGTTTTAGGAAGAAATCAAAGGGATTATTTGATGCAAAATAGGTTGAATAAAATTCAATTGGGAAGTTGGGGAGAGGAAGTGGCGAAAAATTTTTTGGAGAAAAAAGGTTATCGATATTTTAAAAAAAATGTTCGGATCGGCAGAGGGGAGTTGGATCTAATATTTGGTGATAAAAATGTAATGGTGATTGTTGAGGTAAAAACAAAGTCCGGTCGTAATTATGGTGATCCGGGGGAGATGGTGGATATGAAAAAAATTAGGCAAATAGAATTTTTGGTGGAGACGATGTTGAGGCGAAGTGGAAGGGAAAATATTGTATGGCGATTGGATGTGGTGGGTGTTGTCGGAGATGGAATCAGAGTAAAGGAAATTATGCATTATGAGAATGTGACGATGTGGTAATATGAGTAATAAGTGCATGTAATAGAAATTATGTAGGGGCAGGCCTTGTGCCTGCCCAATTATATAAGGACGATAGTCTAGCCATTCGGCGGGCAGGCAAGGGTCGCGAAAAGCACAAGGGCGACCGCCCACCCAAGGCGGGCAGGCAAGGGTCGCCCGTACGAAAAAATATATCGATTTAGAGAAATCAGCGTTAGCTTGTATAATTATATTTGTATAATAATTATTTCTAAGATATGAAAAAAGTTAGAGCAAGATTTGCGCCCAGTCCGACAGGAAATTTGCATATTGGTAATTTGCGTTCTGTGTTGTATGGGTATTTGCTAGCCAAATCAAAACAAGGTGATTTTATTTTGAGGATAGAAGATACTGATCAGACAAGATATGTAGAAGGTTCAATTGACATGATGTTAGAGGGGTTCGATTGGTTAGGGGTAAGATTTGATGAGGGTCCGAGGGAGGGTGGTGAGTTTAGTCCATATATTCAGTCTGAGAGATTGGAAATTTATAAAAAATATGCTGACGAATTGATAAACAAAGGATGGGCGTATTATTGTTTTTGTTCACAAGATGAATTAAAAGAGGAAAGGATCAAGGGAGATCAATTGATGTATTCTGGTAAATGTCGAGCGCTGGATGTGGAAGAATCGAAAAAAAGAGTAACTAATGGAGAAAAAGCAGTGATTAGATTGAAAGTACCGAAAGGGAGAGAAGTGGTGGTAAATGACGTGGTTTATGGTGATGTGAAATTTGATACCAATTTTATCGATGATCAGGTGTTGATGAAATCTGACGGGTTTCCGACATATCATTTGGCGGTGGTGGTTGATGATCATTTGATGGAGATTTCGCACGTAACCAGGTCCAATGAATGGTTACCTTCAAGTGGTAAACATGTATTGCTGTATGAGGCGTTTGGTTGGGAGCTACCTACTTTTGTTCATTTGTCGCCGGTATTGGCCGATGATGGCAAAAAACTCTCAAAACGCAAAGGTGCGTTGCCACTTATTGAATACAAGAAACTTGGGTATTTACCACAGGCGGTTATTAACTATATTGTTTTGACCGGATGGAATGCGGGAGATAATGTTGAGGTAATGAGTTGGGAAGAGATGTTGGACAAGTTTGATGTATCGAGACTGCAGAAAAAGGGTTCGACATACAATGTGGAAAAATTGAATTGGTATAACAAGATTTATCTTTCCAATCTATCAGCGGATGAATTGTTGAGCAGATATTTGGAAATTGGCTCCAATTGGAATGTGTTGAATTTGGATAAAGAACACCTAAAGAAAATTATCGAAGTTGAGAGATCAAGAATTATTACAATCAAAGATTTGGATGAAATGGGAAAGTATTATTTTGAAGAGCCAGAATTGGAAGTAGAAAAAATTGTGTTTAAAAAAAGCACCAAAGAAATTACTTTGGATGCTTTGCATTTGGTTTTGAAAGGGATAGATAATTGGGAAAAGTGGGATAAGCCGGAGGATTTGTTTGAATTTTTAAAAAGTATTGTGAACGGTAATGATCATTTTTCCAATGGAGATGTTTTTTGGCCGGTGCGATATGCTTTGTCGGGAGCCGATCAAAGTCCGTCACCAAATGAGTTGATGTGGGTGTTGGGAAGAGAGAAGAGTGGGATGAGGATCAAACAAGCGATTGAGCTTTTGTCTTGAGTAGTTATATAATGTAGGGGATAATTCACACGTGAATTACTAATGACTAATTACAAATTACTAGCAGAAAATATTTTTAGTTTTTAGTAATTAATAATTAGTAATTGTTTAATCCGGGATCGTCTAATGGTAGGACAGCGGCCTCTGAAGTCGTCAATCTACGTTCGAGTCGTAGTCCCGGAATTTATCTTTAATAATTTGGAAATGATTTTATGCTTTTTAAATTTGAGTATAGAGAATGCGAATAAGTTTTGTTTAAATAAGAAATTTTACCAAAATATCTGAAAAATTAAATCGTGTTATTTTTGTAGAATAATTATGACGAATGAACAAATAAATTATAAAAAAATTATTAATGACTATCCTTGGGTTATAGAAAAAAAGCAGAAATATATTCTTAGTCCTGATAGCGACGGTTTTCTTTGTGGTCTTTTAGTGACAAACACCTTGGTGGTGAAGTTGTTGGTTTTTATGATGGAAAGTTAGCAATTATCCAAAATAATATTGATGCAAGAGCATGTATTTTTTTAGATGTGGATATTAATAGAGAAAAAATTAGAAGTGTTGGTCATCATATGGTGATTTACAATAAGCGACTTAGTCATGTAAATATTAATTATTCAAACTGTATTCAACCTAATGTTAATAGAAATTTTGATGGTAAAAATGATTTTCAAAAAAAGTATCCTTTTGGTACAATTCATCTGATGCTTGGTATTTTTCAAGAAGCAAATTTGCTTAATAATCTTTCAAAAGATGCTATTTGGCCTTTGCTATTTACTGATGGGGTTTGGAATAATCTCTTTGGATATACTGAGAATTGTATTGAGTGGATAAATTATTTAAGCATTAATAATAAAAATCAAATTCTAAATTCATTATTGTGTGCAAACCATTATAGTTTTTATGAAATAATGTTAGGATTAAATGATTTTTTAAGGATGAGGGACAATTTTAATGCAACGGGATATTGCAATGGTAGCGGATTGTATATTGAAGGTGGTAGAAATAAGCGAACGGGAGATAAACTTAGAATAAGTAATTCTAGTGGTATACCAATAAATTTAGTGAATAATATTTCTACAGTTGATATTCATAATAAAGAAAAGATTAGAATTGAAGAATTTGTGATTTCAATGGCAAAATATGTTGGTTGGTCTTATCAAGTAGAGAAGTGGCATTGGAATAATTTTCGTCTATATAAGTTTAGCAAAGGTGATTTTTCCAAAACTTCTTTGAATAACCAGACTTATAGTTCTTTAATGGATACAAATCCACTGTCAATGGCAATGACTAGTGGAACTAACATTGAATATACAATAGAAACTAATGATAAATTATTCTAATTTATCAAATAAACTTTTGTTAACAGTTTTTAATCTCTCTTTTGATAAGTTGCAATATTCTTGGGAAATATCAATTCCAATATATTTTCTACCGAGTTGTTTTGCCATAACTACTGTGGAGCCGGAACCAACGAACGGATCTAAAACAATCCCATTATGCGGACAGAAGCATTGAATAAAATCAAAAGGAATTTTATCCGGAAAAACTGCTGGGTGTTTTCTTTTTAGTGGATTTTTGTCCCCTGCATTTAAATAGTCCCATATAGTTCCTCGGCATTTTGTTGAATTAATTGCTCTGGTTACTGTTTTTGTAGTTGTTCCATCTGTTTTACGGTTACCACTTCCTGTCATAACCTTACCACCATGTTTCGATGGTATTTTTAATGGTTCTTTATTGAAATAAGCTGGTTTTTCTCCTTTAATAAAAATTGGCATGTATTCATGATCTACACGAAATCTATATTTCCACCATGCTCCTTCTGTTCCGTGTTTTCTGTATATAACTGTCTCAAACAGTTTGAAACCAATATTATCGACCCAATCAACTATTGTGCGAAAAGAAGTTAGAGATTTGCCGAAATTTTTAGTTTGATCTTGTATGACCATTGTTGCAATGCCTCCATTTTTTAAAACGCGATACAATTCTTGGCCAGTTTCGTGAAGATTAAAACTAAATCCATTATATTTTCTTACCATGTCATATGGTGGTGAGGTAACTACTAAATCAATGGAATTATCAGGTATAGTTCTAAGTATTTTTACGCAATCGCCACAAATTATTTGATTATTAACTAATTTTTTTTTGTTTTTTTTGTAAATTTTGTCAGTTGCTCGAATATTTAAAGGTGGTTTTGGTAGTGAATTTATTATATCAATAATAATTCCTTGTATTTTTATCTCTCTGTTTGATTGAATGATTATGGGTTCCATTTTTTTGTTTGCTGGTTGCAATCGAATACTATTTTTTTCTTTAAAGTATTGTTTTAATGTTGTTTCACAGTTATCTATTAATGCTACAACTTTTTGACCATTTTCAGCAGTGTCTTGTTGTTTAACTAAAATAATATCTCCATCGTATATGTTTTCATCAATCATGCTATTTCCGATAACTTTTAATGCGTAATAACTTCCTGGTTTTGATATTTTACTTTTAGGAATTGCAATTGTCTCTTTTTCTAATATTGCATCTATTGGGTGACCGGCAGCAATTTTCCCCATCAATTGGATATTCACCATTTTTTCATTCTCAAAAACAGAAATTGATCTAGGTATATTTCCGTCTTTTTTTAAAAATCCCTTTTCTTCAAGTTTTTTTACGTGATGATGGGCTGTGGAAACAGAAGACATTCTGAAATGTTTTTTAATGTCTTCTAGTGCTGGAGAATATTCATGTATAGAATAATATTTCTTTATGTATTCCAATATTTCCTTTTGTTTTTTTGTAATCATATAATTATTTATTACTTATATAAAAATTATAGAAAATAAATAGAAAGTTAACAAGATGAAGTTATACACAAGTAAATTTAAGTGAAGGGTTGATCGAGTAAGAATGAATTTTGGTATATTCTTGTGAAAATAAAGAGTGGAAGATAGTTTTGTTAATTATTACGTAATACATAATTTCCAGAATTGAAATTTCTGTTTTATCATTGAATAATTATTCGAACTAAAGAATGATTTATAATGAGAAGGTGTCTTTAGTTTATTTATTTCAAAAAAAATATGCCTTCGACGAAAAAAAAGAAATTTGGTTGGTGGAAGTTGCTGTATTTTTTGGCAGTTATATTGTTTGGATACTTGGTATATGTTCGAAGGGATGAAATTTTTACGATAGTCGCTTCGTGGGACAAATTTAGTATTAAATTTTTGTTTTTGGCATTTGTGTTTCAAGTGCTAATTTTTGTATCGCAATCATATGCCTATAAATATGTTTATCAACTTTTTGGACTTCGAGTAAATCTTTGGCGGATGTTTTGGGTTTTATTGAGATCGAATTTTTTGGGTGTAATTGCGCCATCTGGAGGGTTTTTGGTGGGTATCGGAGTAATAATGGAGGACGGTTTCAGACAAGGATTTTCCAAAGGAAAATTGTTATTGTCAAATGTAGTTTATTGGGTTGTTTATTATCTGATTTTTATTTTTTTCTTGTTGATTGGTTTGTTTTATATGACCATAAAAAATCAAATTAATGATCTTATCTTGATTCCGGCGATAATTTTATTGATTTTAGCAATTTTGTTTTTGGTAGTGGTGGTAAATATGTTGGAAAGTTATGAAAAATTTAAAAATTTTTCCTTGAAAGTGGCAAATTTTATTAATTCCATCAATAAAAAACTAGGAAGAGACAAAGCATTCAAGCAAAAAAGTATAAAGAAATATGCTTTTGAAATATATGATGGATATTGTTTTGTAATTAAAAACTGGTTTAGTTTGAATAAGTTGGTGATGAGTGTTTTACTGATGATTTTTTTTAATGTGGCGATATTGTCATCGCTAGTGGCGGCTTTGGGAGGCAATTGGTATAGTTTTGGTGTTTTATTGTCATGTTATGCTGTTGCGGGTTTGTTGATGGTGATATCGATAACACCATCCGGATTGGGGGTGGTAGAGTTATCGATGACAACAGTTTTGACCAGTTTTTTATTGCCGTTGGAACAGGCGGTATTGGTGGTAATTTTTTATCGTTTATTCCAGTTTTGGTGCCCGGTTATTGCCGGTTTTATTGTGTTTCGGACAGACAAAAAAAATTGAATATAATATGATATAATCAAATTGTTTTTAAAGTAAGATTTAAACAAAAAAGGATGAGTGATATTTTAATAGCTTTTGGTTTGTCCGCAGTCTTGGCGGCTTTTTTTAAGAAGTTGAAAATGCCTTTGATTGTTGGTTTTTTAGTGGCAGGATTATTGATTGGAGCAAATCATTTTGGTAAACAGGATAGCTATTTGATAGGTAGTTTTGCTGAATATGGGGCGGCTTTTTTGATGATGGCGGTTGGTTTGGAAATAAATTTTAAACATTTTGAGAAAATAGGCGGAACTATTGTTTGGTTGGCATTTGCTCAAGTTATTTTGTTTTTTTCGATAGCATACTTGATGCTAACATTTTTTGGATATACATTGTTGGTTTCTTTTGTTTTTTCGGCCGTTATATCATTTAGCAGTACTTTGCTGGTGGCATCGGTTTTGCGTGATAAACGTGAATTAAATAGTTTGCATGGTAGAGTTTTGCTGGGTATTTTGTTGATACAGGATTTGATAGTGGCAATATTATTATTCGTATTGCCTTTCTTTTCCGGAAATCGTGTTGAAGTTGATTTCGGAGAGTTTGTTGCCAAGATTATTTTTGTGTTTTTGGCTGTAGGATTGATGATATATATCGGTAGGAATTTTTTCAGTATTATTCGTCGAGTTTATCGAAAAGAACATAGTGTAGTATTTCTGTTGTCGATTGCTTGGTTGTTTTTATGGATAGAGGTATTTCACTGGGAAATTTTTAGTTTGCCGGTAGAGATTGTGGGTTTGGCGGTGGGTTTGAGTTTGGGAGGAGTGTTTGAGGTGGACAGGATAGCCAATTGGTTTGATCCGATTAAGGATTATTTTTTGGTATTTTTGTTTTTTTATGTGGGTATGAATGTCAATTTGACAATTGTGTCTCATGAATGGAGAACGATTTTGACATTATTTATTATGGTTATGTTTTTTAAGGCGGTGATCGGTTGGTTGACAGCGGCGCTTGGTAGTATGCCAAGAAAAGTGATTATGGTGATTGGTTTGGGTTTGGCGAACATTTCGGAATTGGGGTTTGTAATATTGCCTTTGTCATTTCGTCTTGAAATATTGAATGAAACTCAATTGTCGATAATGAGTGCTTTAATTTTATTGACGCTTATTTTCTCTTCAATTTTATTGTACAATACTTCTGAAATGTGTTTGGGATTTTGCAACTTTTTTGGATTGTTGGAGAGACGGAAATTGATTGCCAAGATAGAACAATCAAAACAAATGGTCAATAAAAAGGTTTTGATTGGTTGTCATCGGGTAGGTTGGGCAATATTGAAAGGTTTGGTTGAGAAGCCAAAAGATTTGGTGATTTTGGATTATGATTTAAATACTGTACACAATTTAAAAGCATTGGGTTATGATGCGATTTTGGCGGATGTTACTGATAAGCGATTTTTATTGGAAGTAGGGGTGTGCAAAGCCAAGATGATTGTATCCACTATACCTGATGTGCATGAAAATATTATTTTAATGGAATGCATATGCCGTGAATGTGAAAAGAACAGACCTTATTTTGTCAGTATTTCGGCCAATAAACATGAAACAGTTGATTTGTATAATGCCGGAGCGGATTTGGTAATTGATAAGTATATCGCGGCTTCAGATATTTTTGTGGATTTGTTTGAGACTGGAAATCGAAAGAGATTTGCTTCTAAAATAAAAAATCGTCAGGACAGGATATACAATATTAACTTTTAATTTAATAAGATGACAAATAAAATTAAGTATTTGTTAGTAGTTTTAGGGTTAATTATAATTTGTGGAGCGGTGTATTGGGGGATAAAAAATAAGGTATGGGAAGAACAATATAGTCCGTTAGAATTTTCTTTGGTTGATAGAGGTAATTATGGTGTATATAGTGAATTGTTGGAGGAGGATATGGAAAAAGCCGGTATGTTTTCGGTTTTTGTAATTGAAAATCAAGCGGATTGGAAAAATTTTTGGCCGGACTATATTCGCAATCCAAATACCGGAGGTTTTGCTTATGAACCCGATGTTGATTTTGCCAACAAAATAGTGATAGTGATGTTACAGGGAGTAAAAAATAGTGGTGGGTATTATATGATGACCAACGGAGTTGATCTGGGGAGCAATAGCATAAAAATTGATTTGGGTGTTTTTGAGCCATCTGGTGAGGATGCAAACACACAAGTAATTTCTTCACCGTATGAAATAATATCGATTGATCGTAGAGATGTAATTGATTCCAATAAAATGATAAAAATTTTTAATGATAATAATGGCCAATTGTTGCTCGAAAAAAAAGTATCAGATTTAGTGTATAAGAGGTAAATATGTTTAAAAAAGTTTTTTTGGTTTGGTGTTGTTTGTTGGTGAGTAATTTTGTTTATGCGGCAGATTTGCCGGTAGTTGGATTAACAGTTGATAAAGTTGAAGTAAAGCCCGGTGAAAATGTTACTTATACGGTTAGTTATAGCAATGATTCGGGGGAGGATTTGACTAATGCGGTTATAGAAATGAATTTGGATGTGGCCAATGGATTGAATTTTGTGTCCAGTAGTTATCCACAATTTTGGGATGGTAATAAACCGTATTGGCAAATCAATAATCTGGCAAGTGGAGAGGGGGCGTCGATAAGCTTTACAGTAAATGTGTCAAGTGATTATCAAGGAGAGGGTATTTCCGGACAAGCGTCATTGTCGGCCACTTCTGATGCTAGTGGATCGATTACGGTTGGTTCCAATAGTGCGCAAGTGAGTTTAATTGCGGATAAAACTGATGAAGAAAAAGACAAGGAAGAGGAAGAAAAACAAGATGAGGAAGATTCCAAGAAAAACACTACGGATGATAATGCAGAAAAAACAGTGGATGAAAAAGTTGATTTGCGGGCGGATGGGGCGAAAGAGTTGGTGGTTGAAAATGTCGTTGGTGGCGCTAATTTATCTAACTATCAAGAAAATATTAATCAATGGGACAATCGTTTTTTATTGGTTGGAGTGGTAAGTTTTTGTTTGATTTTAACAATAGGCATTGTGGCATTTTTCTTGGGAAGAAAGGTTAGGTAAAATATGGAATCAATATACGGTGATGAACAAAATAATAAGAATAAAGGGATAGCTGTTTGGATTGGGTTTGGTGTGTTTGTTTTTGTGTTTATGGTAGGAGTTTATGTTTTATATTATTGGTGGTTAAATCCGTGGATATATGGTGCAGTCAACATGGATAATTCCGAGGTCAAAATTCCCGGGATAGAAGAAACGGATAATGATGGTGATGGCTTGAGTTTAAAAGAAGAGAGTATTTTGGGCACGAGTGATAATATGAGGGATAGTGACGGTGATGGATTATCGGATGATGAGGAAATAAATATGGGCACAGATCCGTTGAGTAAAGATACTGACGGTGATGGTTATAGTGACGGTTTGGAAGTTGATAGTGGTTATGATCCACTGACTTGATTTCTTGTTCACAACTGTATTTACTAATGTATATATTTAAAAGGAGGATTTATGACGATTGGTGTTATTTTAATTTTGGTGGCGATAGTATGGTTTTTACAAACTCTGGGCTTGGTTGATTCGTCAATTTGGAATATTATTTTGCCACTAATTTTGTTTTATCTTGGTTTTATGATGGTCAGTAAACATTGTGATAGTGATGGTATGGTGTGTGATGTGAAAAAGATTATGGTAACAGATAAGAAACCGGTAGTTAAAACCAAAAAGAAAGTTGTAAAAAAAATCAAGAAGTAATTTTTAAAAGAGTAAGTATGATAAAAAACTCTCATCGGGAGAGTTTTTTGTATTTATGACAAGAGCGATGTCGGGGAAAAATATATGGGAATTTAACTATCAATCTTTCCACAGGAAAATACTAAATCTATTGTTATACTGAAGTGGCTATAACTAAATCTAGTGAATTATGAGATGTCCAGATTGTGGAAAAACCAATACGATGGTGATTGAGACTCGAATGAACGATGAGCGAACGATTATCAAGAGACGTCGCAAGTGCGTTGATTGTTTAACCAGGTTCAATACGCTGGAAAAGTTGGATAGTGTAGGTTTGATGGTCAAAAAGAAGAGTAAACATAAAGAACCGTATGACAGTGAAAAAGTATTACGAGGGATTAAATTGGCATTAAAAAAACGTCCTTTTGATGAGCAGACCGCAGTTAAATTGGCGGCCCAGGTAGAGGATGAAATTCTAAAAAAGGGAATGCGAGTGGTGGAGACCAAGGAAATTGGAGTTTTTGTAAAGAAATTATTGAAAAGATTGGATAAGGTTGCCTATTTAAGATTTGCATCAGTTTACAATGATTTTGAAGATGTAGAGAGTTTTGAAAAAGAATTAAAGTATTTAAAAAATAAATAAGTTTAATATTTTGGAGGTGAAAAGTGTCTGAATTATTTGAGTCACTTAATTTATCTGATTCTCTGCAGGTAGCTAAAAAAGCTGTGAGAAAACAAAAAGTGATGGATAAAAAGAAATTTGTCAAAAAGAAAGAATTAGTCGTGTCTTTTCCGGATGTGGCGATAAATTTAACGGAAAATGCACGAAAAGTTCTAGATACAAGGTATCTAAAGAAAGATGGTGAGGGTAAGGTTGCCGAAGAACCAAAAGATTTGTTTCAACGGGTAGCTAAAGCCATCGCCGAGATTGATGTAAATTATGGTGCTTCAGGTGAAGAAACGGCTAAAGATTACTATCAGATAATGACCAATTTTGAGTTTTTGCCCAATTCTCCGACTTTGATGAATGCTGGCCGGTCTTTGGGACAGTTATCAGCGTGTTTTGTATTGCCGGTTGCGGATTCGATTGAAGATATTTTTGAAGGTATAAAAAATACGGCTGTGATTCATCAAAGTGGTGGCGGGACGGGATTTTCATTTTCCAGATTGCGACCAAAAAACGATGTAGTAAAGTCAACCATGGGTCGTTCGAGCGGTCCGGTATCTTTCATGAGAGTTTATAACAGTGCGACAGAGGTTATCAAGCAAGGCGGGACCAGACGTGGGGCAAATATGGCAATTTTGCGTGTTGATCATCCGGATATCTTGGAGTTTATAGAATGCAAAAGAGATTTATCGGAGATGACTAATTTCAATATTTCGGTGGCAATAACCGATAAGTTTATGGAAGCTTTGGAAAAAGGAGAAGATTATGATTTGATTAATCCTCGTGGCAATCAAGTAGTTGGTAAATTATGTGCCAAGGAAGTATTTGATAAAATAGTGGAAAATGCATGGCGGCAAGGTGATCCGGGAGTAGTTTTTATCGATCGGGCGAATCGTGATTTGCCGGTGCCATCATTGGGACCGATCGAGGCAACAAATCCATGTGGTGAACAGCCATTGGAACCATATAATTCATGTAATTTGGGGTCAATTAATTTGGCAAAAATGGTGGCGGAAAAGAATGGTGACCTGCATGTTGACTACGATCGTTTGCGTAAAATAGTTCGTATTGGAGTTCGCTTTTTGGACAACGTAATCGATGCTAACAAATATCCGATTCCGCAGATTGAAAAAGTTAGCAAAGATATTCGTAGAATCGGTTTGGGGGTGATGGGGTTTGCTGATATGTTAGTGAAAATGGGGGTTCCTTACAATTCCAACGAAGCGGTGCGGTTGGCGGATGAAGTGATGGGATTTATCAGAGAAGAGGCTTGGAAAACTTCTCGTGAGTTGGCGAAAAAAAGAGGAGCTTTTCGAAAGTTTCCGGAGAGTATTTTTGCTAAAAAGGGAGAGGAAGAGTCCAGACATGGAGCTATAACTACGGTGGCTCCAACCGGTACGATCAGCATAATATCTGGATGTAGCAGCGGTATTGAACCATTGTTTGCTATATCGTATTTGCGGGAAAATGTTTTGGATCAAAAAGAAGCGATGGTGGAAGTAAATCCTCTGTTTGAACAGGTGGCTAAACAGAGGGGATTTTATTCTCAAGATTTGATGAAAAAAATCGCGCAAAAAGGAAGTGTCCAAGAGATGATGGAGATACCGGAGGATGTAAGGCGCATTTTTGTTACATCTCATGATATATCGCCGGAATGGCATGTAAAAATTCAAGCAGCTTTTCAGAGGCATGTTGATAGTGCGGTTTCAAAAACGGTTAATTTCAAACATGATGCAGTTGAGGATGATGTGAGAAAGGTCTATACAATGGCGTACAATTTGGGTTGCAAGGGTGTTACAATATATCGTGATGGATGTCGAGATAAACAGGTTTTAAATATTGCCGGTACCAAAGATTTACAGAAGAAAAATAAGATTCTTGATAGTGAAGCGGTTGATTTTGTACCATCCAGATCTATTATCGTGCCCAAGGAAAGGCCACGGGTTTTGGATGGTAAAACAATCAAAATTGAAACCGGTGAGGGAGATTTATTTGTAACAATCAATCAAGATGAGCAAAGTGAGCCGTTTGAATTGTTCGCTACGATGGGTAAGTCCGGAGGTTTTTCAGCCGCTCAGACAGAGGCAATCGGTCGATTGATTTCGCTATGTTTCAGGTCGGGTATTGAAGCCAGTCAGATTATCAAACAACTTAAAGGAATTCGTAGTGGAAAAGTGATGGGGTTTGGTCCAAATAGGATTTTGTCGTCTCCGGATGGAATTGCCAAAGCTTTGGAGATATATTTGCGTCCACCGTTGGATTTAGAATTTGATAGCGAAGATAACACTATCAAGGAACCGATCTTGCATCATGAGGAAGAAAAAAAAGAAACAAATTACAATACTTGCCAGGAGTGTGGAGGAGTGGTGGAACATGAAAGTGGCTGCATGGTTTGTCATGATTGCGGGTATTCGGAGTGTGCGTAAGAAAAGGATAAATATATTCAGGTTTTGCGATTGTCCTAGTAATTTACAGGCGACCGATATGGTCGCCTGTGGTTGATAATATCGATGTATGTAAATATGATAGAATTGGGTTAGAAGTTCTATAAAGTAAATATTAATAAAATGAAAAAATTAGCGACAAAATCTAGCGAAGAAATAGGGATAAAAAAAGAAGTCAAAAAATTGGCAGCTACCTTGGGTATTAGTGCCTTATTTCTTTCAAATATGCTGGGGTTGGGAGGTTGTTTTAAAAAGGTTAGTGGGTCCGGAAAAAAAATTGCCAAATTGTCAAACGTTAGTCAAGAAGATAATGAAAGATATTTGAAAGTATTGGAAGAAGTGAAAAAATTAGTGTCAAATTCAGAGGAAATTGAGGAGAAGATGGGGATATATGTTCCAGAAAAAGGATTGTTAGAAAATGTTCCCGCATACAAAAATTGGAAAGATACTGTTGCAGAAGTTCAGGAAGAGATAGATCCTAGTTTTGATACTTTAGGATTATCGGAAAATGACGAATTGAGGATTGAAGTAAAAAAGTTATTCGATATTGCCAGGAAGGATCCAAAAAATCTATCTGTTTTTGTTGGCACATGGATGGATAAATTTGTTGAATTGTTTATTGAGTATTCAAAAAATGGTGATGAAGAAGGAATGAAAGAGACTGTCGTAATGGCAAAATTGTTTATGAACGAATTTTTTAATGATTTTGAGTTTGGAATTTATGAAAAATCAATTATACAAATAAAAGAATCTCAGGAGCAGGGTGATGAGTTGCGTTTTAGAATTAGTGATGAATATGTAGAGGCCTACAATAATCAGATGAAAATTATAGAAGATATTGATAATGGTTATACTGTGAAAATGATTGGTGATGGAAATAAAATCGCGGAAAGTCTAGTTTCAAATTATGGAGTGACAGTAGGTAATTTAACGCAAGTGAAAGAAAATAAACCAGAGATTTTTGCAGAAATTATGGAATTTGACATTGATAATCAAGCTGATAAAATATTGTCTGATGTTAAAAAAAGTTTAGTCGAAGAAGAGTTAACGGAAAATGATTATAGGGTCATAAAAGAAAAAATAAAGATAGCTTTAAAGGTTAGCTATGAAAAACGTGTTTCCGTACCTTTGAAATTGCCATCAAAATGGGTAGATAAAAAGGAAATTGTAGAAAATGTGAAGTATGAGAAAAAATCCTGGGTAAATTTTGATGTAAATAAAGTAATTTCAGGTTATTTAAATAATTTTTTGGAATTGGAAGTTAATGGTGAAAAAATTGATCGGGGCGAGCTTGCGGGTAAAGTTAAAGTAATGAGTAGTGTGGACAAGGATGAACAGACTGATATTATTGAAAAAAAGATTGTAAAAGTATCTGTAGGTGATATAAATTATGAATTTTTGCTTTTGCAAGGAAATGAAATAAAGGGAATAAATAGAAATTCTTCGGGTTGGGATGAATATAAAGAAAATAGGGAAAAGGCAAGAGGTGACATGTATACTTTTGTTTATCTGGTTTTTTCAGAAAATAAATTTAGTAAAAACGAAGCATTAATAATTGAATCTTCGAATGGTGAAAATGTGCGTGTTCCTTTAGTGACATTTACTTTGATTTTGGGAATGAGCATACTTTCTTTAAAAATGGTTGGAGATAAAGGTTTAAAAAAGAAGTAACGGAATTATACAATATTTAAAGTTGTGGTGTGATAAAATTTAATTGTGTTGTAAGGAAAAAAATAAAGGAGAAAATATCATGAAATTAACTTGGGTGCATGCTTTGATGGCGGTAAGTTTTGCGTTATCTATTGTAGTATTTAACAGTTAAAAAGTATGGAAAAAAATTTGAGTCAAGGATTGAAAATGGTTATAAGAAAAGGAAGAAAACAAATTTTTGATCCGGAATGTGAGATTTATACGAAAGAAAAAAGTCGCAGATTGAAGAAGATTTCTTTATCAAATGGAAAATTTTTTATCTTGCCAATCGATCAGGGTTTGGAACATGGTCCGGTTGATTTTTTTGCCAATCCCGAGTCGGCGAATCCAGAATTTCAGTTGGAAATTGCCATGAAAGTAGGATATTCTGCGATAGCCATGCAGTATGGGCTGGCTAAAAGATATTGGAAAAAAGTTAAGTATAGGAAAAATATTCCTTTGGTTGTAAAGATTAACGGAAAAACACAAATTCCTAATATTGCACCCTTCTCGGTAGTTAATGCTACTGTTGAAGAAGCAGTTGACTTGGGAGCGGATGCGATCGGTTATACATTATATGTTGGTAGCAGTTGGCAGAATGAAGATTTTCGGCAATTTGCTGATATCAGAAGACAGGCAGATAAATATGATTTGCCAGTGATAGTATGGGCCTATCCACGCGGGGAGAGAATTTCGGTAGATGGGGGCAAGGATAGTGTGGCAGCGGTTGATTATGCTGTGCGAGTGGCGATGGAGTTGGGAGCGGATATAGTAAAATTTAATTTGCCCAAAATGCCTAAAGGCGGGTTTAATATGGATGATATATTTGCTCAGTATAACCTGATGACAAAATTTAGCCAAAAAGAGTTGTTACAAAAGGTGGTGGATAGTGCGGGTACAATGGGAACGTTGTTGTCGGGTGGAGATTTGTCTTCAAAAAAAGAAAGTTTACAAAATGTATCATTGGCGATGGAATGCGGAGTGGATGGCGTGATCTTTGGGCGCAATATTTGGCAAAGGGAATACTCTGATGCGGTGGATATCGCTTCCAAGATCAAGAAAATTTTGTTAGCATGAATTAAGATGTAATGAATGTATAGATATTTATAGCGGATTGTTAGAGAATGATAGATCGGGCGACCGCTAGGGTCGCCCGTACAATATGCCGCCATCGTCTAACGGTTAGGACGCCAGATTCTCAATCTGGTAATCGGGGTTCGATTCCCCGTGGCGGTATTTTTTGTTGAAGGAGGAAAATTTATGTGGTACGAAAAAATTCATATAACCGAGCTGGGAATTTTTGGGGCGCGGGTGCAGGTTTGGGGTTTGATGTTGGCTATCGGAGTATTGGCCGGTTGGTTTTTGTTTGATTTTATCATGTTAAAAAAGAGGATAAAATTTGACAGTTCATGGTTGGTGTTGGGAATTGTGATATCCGGAATTATCGGTGCCAGATTGTTGCAAGTAATGATTGATTATCAATATTATTTTGATAATCCAAGTGAAATAGTGGCTGTTTGGAATGGAGGTTTGACGAGTTATGGGGCGGTTATTTCGATCAGTCTTTTTGTTTGGTGGTATGTCAATAGATATTACAAATTTGAACGAAAAGTTTTTTGGGACGCAATGGCATTATCAGCAATGTTGGGATTGTTTTTTGCCAGAGTTGGTTGTTTTTTGATCAATGATCATATCGGAAAAATAGCTAGTTTGCCATGGAGTATTTATGTTTTGGGAGATTTCCGGCATCCGATCGCTCTGTATTATGCTTTGAACGCTTTGGTGATATTTGCGGTGATGATGTTTTTATTTATTAGAAAAATCTGGTCGGGTAAATTGATATACTTGACAATGATTGTTTATGGTTTAAACAGGACGATTATCGATATTTGGGCCAAGGATTTTGTGGGAGATAACGTGAGATTTTGGTTGACAATTATCTTGGGTTGTTTGCTTGCGGGGTTTGGCATATGCTTAATTCTAAGAGAAAGAAAAGGGGCATTAATCAAACTCTAATGATTTTTTAATAAAAGTAAGTTATAATTTAGATGAATTATTCATCTAAATTTTTTTATGAAAATTTTAGTTATTGAGGATGAAAAGAGAATTACCAGTTTTGTGCGCAAAGGTTTACAGTATGAGGGTTATACGGTCGATGTCGCTTATGATGGGGTAAAAGGTATGGAAAAAGCCAAAGATGAAACTTTGGATTTGATAGTATTGGATGTGATGTTGCCGGGCAAAGATGGTATGAAGTTGTGTTCAGAATTGCGTGATGGTGGTATTGCCACTCCGGTTATTATGTTGACCGCCAAAGATAGTATTGATGATCGAGTGAAAGGACTGGACGCCGGAGCGGATGATTATCTGGTAAAACCATTTGCTTTTAAAGAGCTTCTTGCCAGAATCAGGTCCTTGCTCAGAAGGGGTGATAATGTAAAGCAAGTGATTTTGAGAATTGCCGATTTGGAGTTGGATCCGGCCAGCCGGCTGGTGAAAAGAGGAGAGAATGAAATTGAATTGAGTAAAAAAGAATACAGTCTATTGGAATACATGATGCGAAACAAAAACCAAGTGTTAACCAGGACTATGATTGCTGAACATGTTTGGGATTATGATTTTGATAGTTTTACCAATACGATAGATGTATATATACGATATTTGCGAAAGAAAGTTGATGACGGTTATGCAAAAAAATTGATCAAGACTATTAGGGGTGTAGGATATAAGATAACAGAAAATTGATGTTTGATTTTGAGAATATAAAATTTAGATCGGAGACGATCGAACCAAGGGAAAACAGTTTATTTAGTACCGCTTTGGATACGGTGATGCATGGTGTTGTGATTTTGACTGTGGATAAAAAGATCGTACATGTAAACCGATTTGTATGGTCAAAAGTGGTGAAAAATCCAGAAGATTTGCTAAACAAAGATTTTTTTAAAAGTTTTTTTCCTTTTGATACCGAACAATTACATTCGCTATTTGTGGAAGTAGAACGGACAAAGAAAATGGAAAAAATTTTGAGGTACAAACATGATAGTCATGCCGGTGGAGAAATATTTGTGGATATATATCTATATCCGGTTATTAATAGTAAAAATGAACTGATCGGTTATGTTTTTGTAACTGAGGCGTCGGATGTGGGAAAAAAGTATTTTCGTAGTAATTATAAAACGGATGTTTTCATCAGATACGTGGTAAATGCTATGACGGAAGGAGCGACGGTTATTGCCAGTAATGGGAGTCTGGAATACGCAAATCAAAGGTTTTTTGATATGTTGGGATATGATTCGTCGGAAATGATTGGCAAACATTGGATGAATTGGTGTTACGAGGGAGACGTAGAACAAAAAGATGGGAAATTTTCTATCAAAAATCGTAAACAGCATGGTAATGTTTTCATATATCGTTTACGTTTGAAAAAGAAAAATGGTGAATTGTTGCCGGTAATGATGTCAGTTTCGAAAAATGTTGATAGTGATTTTGATATCAAGTCAATTGGAGTGATTGTTGATGTTTCTGAACAGGTTAAATTGGAGATGGAGTACAAAGAGATGAGTGAAATTAATCGACGTATTTTGGAGACTATTACAACCGGTATAGTTACGATTGATAAAGATTTGCGGATCAAATTTGTCAATAATCAAGTAGAAGTGATGTTTGGAAAAAGTATTGATGAAGTAAGGGGTAAAGGTATTGGAAGCATGTTTCCAGATTTAAAGTTTTTGGAAGAATGGTCAAGTTGGGTTTTAAGGAGTTTGAAACCTTATCAAGTTGATCGTTATAAATTGAATTTGTCTTTGGATGAACGAGTGGTGTTTTTGAATGTTAGGATTCATCCATTTTATGATAGAAATAATCATATTAGCGGTGTGGTTTGCGCTTTTGATGATGTGAGCGTTAGTGCCAGATTGGAGGAGCAGATAGAGTTGTCTTTTCGAAAATTAGAGATTACTCATGCTAAACTTAGTGATTTGCTCAAGAGACAACGTGATTTTTTAGCGGATGTTTCACATGAACTGAGAACACCATTGACGGTGATGTCCGGTAATGTGGAAATACTAAAACAAAATAAAATGTCAACGAGAGAAGATTATGAAGAAGTTTTGGATATAGTGGAAAACGAGTTGGACAAAATGACGGTAATGGTGAAAGATTTGACGACATTGATCAATATGGAGGAAGGGAAAATCAAGTTAAATACTGAGGATTTTGAGTTTAGTGAAATTGTTCGAGGTTTATTTGTCAGGTTAGAAGGTTTGAATTTGAAAATGCAGAATGTGAATATCTCGATGGAGGAAGATATATTGGTACATGGTGATAAGGACAAGCTGGGTAGCGTGATGTGGAATTTGGTGGAAAATGCATTAAAGTATTCAGGTGATAACGCACAAGTGCAAGTTAGATTGGAAAAAAATGACAATATTTTACTAGTCGAAGTTGAAGATAATGGAATAGGTATTCCCGATGATGAAAAGGAGTACATTTTTGATCGCTTTTATCGAGTTGATAAATCGCGGACACGTGATAAGGGTGGTTCAGGGTTGGGGTTATCAATTGTTAAATGGATTGTAGAAGCACATAAAGGTACGATAAAAGTGGAGAGTGAGGTGGATAAAGGAACTAAATTTTATCTAGAAATTCCGATTGTGAAAACATCCTAGTAATGCTTTTATAAATATTATCGAAAAAGATTAGAGTATTCTAATCTTTTTTTAGGTAATTTTTAATTTTAAAATTAGACAATAAGTTTAGTGAGTAAAAAATATTTAAATAATTATTTGGAGGTTGATTATGACAAGCTTAAAGTTTATCAAGGGAAAAGGTATGGGTAGAATATCTGATAGGTTGCAATATGCGGTGGAAAAAAATGAAGAAGCAAAGGCGAAAATTAAAGATTTGTTGGAGATGGGTAGAGCGGTTTTGGATACTCCGGAATATAACGAAACTAAAATGGAGGTTTTATACTGGCAAAAGAGGGTTACTGATTTAAGAAAAATCCATTATGGTTTAAAGAAGAGTCAAAAAAATAGTGTAACTTTGGGTTCTACCGTAAAGGTAAAATATGGGGCGTTGGAGAAGGATTATACAATTGTTACTTCTTTGGAGGCGGATCCGGTCAATGGTTATATTTCAGAGATGTCGCCTCTGGGTAGAGCATTGTTAAATAAAAAACAAGCAGATACTGTTTCGGTGAGGGCACCATCAGGCGAGTTTGAATATCGTATTATGAGCGTATCGTGATAGTTTAATAAGTTATTTACATGTTTATATAGGAACCGTCAACAAGTGATAAATATGTTGGCGGTTTTTAAAAATGGGTAATTTGAGTAATTTTTGATAGAATTAGAGGTATGAAATATCTCATTACAATATGGTTAGGTAAGTTGATTAAAGTCGGTTTGAAGTTATTGGGATCGGGAGGTAGCGCATTGCCGGGATTGGTTGTAAATAAAATCAATCGGAATTTTTTGATACAGTTTGCTTCCAGATTGAAGCATGGATCGATTTTGGTAACGGGTACCAATGGTAAGACTACGACGGTGGGATTGCTGGCGGATATTTTCGATCGGGCGGGATATGAGGTGGTAGTAAACAGGACCGGTTCAAATTTATCACGCGGATTGATTTCCGAGTTTTTAGATATGGTTGATTGGCAGGGTCGAGTCATGGCTGATCTGGCTGTTTTGGAGGTAGATGAGGCCGATTTAAAAAATTTGTTGTTTGAATTAAAGACAAAAACGTTGTTGGTGACCAATTTATTTCGTGATCAACTTGACCGATATGGTGAATTGGATTCATTGCAAAAATTAATTTTGACCGCAGTTGATGATATGCCGGCAGGTTCAAAATTGGTTTTAAACGCCGATGATCCTTTGGTTTATAATTTAGCGGAAAGTAAGAACAAAGGTGTGGAAAAGGTTTTTTTTGGTCTGGATGTAAACAAGAGCGAAAAAATATCTCAAACTGTTTTGGATGTGGAGAAATGTGTTAAATGTGGAAATGTTTTGAAATATTCGGGATATTTTTTAGCTCATTTGGGTGACTATCGGTGCGACAAATGTGGTTTTAAGCGACCGATTTTGGATTATAAAGTGGTGGATTATGATATAAATAATTTGGATAGGATCAAAATTGCAATTGAAGCAAAGGGAGAACTTATACCTTTGTTGGTAACCAATTTGCCCGGTTTGTATAATGTTTATAATGTTGCCGGAGCGGTGGCGGTAGCTCGGGCGTGGGGCGTGGAAAATGAGTTAATTTTTGAGAGTTTGCAGAAATTCAAACCGGTTTTTGGTAGATTTGAAAAATTGAGTGTAAATAACAAAAATGAAATGTATCTGATGCTGTCAAAAAATCCTACCGGTTTCAATCAATTGCTGGATACTGTATTGACAATAGAATCAAAATTGAATTTGATATTTATTTTGAACGATAATTATGCTGATGGACGTGATGTTTCTTGGATTTGGGATGTTGATTTTGAAAAACTTGATGGCAGATTAAACTGGTTGGTAGTTTCCGGTTTGCGAGCGCAAGATATGATTGTGAGAATGAAATATGCAGGTATTGATGAAAAAATTATGGCACATGAATCAAATATGGCAATTTTGATTGATGATTTAATCGATATGCGTGAGGAAGGAACTATTTTCGTGATGGCTAGCTATACAGGAATGATGGAGTTTCGTTCGGTATTGGTTAAAAAAGGTTTTTTGAAAGAATACTGGAAGGAGAAAAAATAATGGGTGATTTTATCACAATATGCTTTTTGTATTCAAGATCAATGAATATTTATGGTGATCGTGGTAATGTGATTGCTTTGAAAAAACGGGTTGAATGGCGAGGGAAAGATGTGGTGGTTGAGGAATATAATATCGGTGATCAGTATGATTTTACTAAAGTGGATTTGTTTTTTTTCGGAGGTGGTCAAGATCAACAACAGTTAGCGGTGGCAGTGGACTTGAAGCATGTTGGGGAGATGATAAAAGATCAGATTATTAAATCCAAGGCGGCCATGTTGGCGATTTGCGGAGGTTTACAGTTGATGGGAAAGTATTATGATCCGATTGATAATGATCGGATAGATGGTACCGGTTTGTTTGATTTATATACTGTTGGTGGAAAAGAGAGATTTATCGGAAATGTATTGGCAAGATCTGATATTGGTGGTGAGGGACAAACTTTGGTTGGATTTGAAAATCATAGTGGTAGGACATATGTGAATTTGGAAAAAAATAAACCTTTGGCCAAGGTTGAATATGGACGAGGAAATAACGGTGAAGATGGGACGGAAGGTGTGGTTTTCCACAATGCGGTAGGAAGTTATTTGCATGGGAGCTTACTACCTAAAAATCCTTGGCTGGCAGATTGGTTGATCAAGAAGGCATTTGAACGTAAATATGGAACTTATCAATTATGTGAGTTAAATGATGAAGTTGAACATGTGGCGCATCAAAAAGCGATTGATATTGCCAGGAAAGTTACACGAGTGACAAATATAAGTCAGAAAAAATAAAAATATTTTTGGTAAAATAGATATATGAATAAAATAATTTATGTAATTTTAGGGTTGGTTTTGTTGATTGGATTGGGTTTTGGAGGGTATTATTTGTATAATTCATGGACCGAAGAAACAGTCATCGGTGATGATAATGGTGATGTGAATGATACAAATGATGGCAAACCGCAAATTGTACGATCCGATTTTTATGAAAATTTTCGTGATGGGGAGTTGGATAGTTTTTGGTTGTGGAATGATGGCGGATTGTCAGATAATTTTTATGATGTGGATTATGTAAAAGAAGAATTGACTCTCAATGCGGGTGCGCGAACCAGTCAATGGACGAGCACAGATACGGCCCCGGTGTTATCTTTTTTAACTGATCAGGATTATCAATTGACGGTAAGTATGATTTTTTCTCCGAAAGTTGATTTTCAACATGCGGGAATCGGTCTATTTGATACGTCCAACAATAAATGGATCAGAATATCTCGTGCTTATGATAGTCATGCATTGGAAACTGATCTGGATATTGCTGATTCGGTATATGTGATGGAGAGGGATGATATCGATGGGGTAAAAAAGTACAAACATGTAAATTTTATCGATTCAAAAATATATCTGCGAATGACGAAAGATGGTGAAAAGGTAAGTTTTGATTATAGTCGCGATGGTACTAGTTGGAGTTTTTTGGATCAGGTGGAAAGAATTGGTTTATCTAGGGAGACTCAGCCGTATGTTTTCGTATATTCAACTGAAATGGTTCCGGTTAAAACGGTGATTAGAGAGATACAGTTTAATTTGAAGTAAAAAAAGGATAAATATTACAAGGAGGGTCGTGTTAATTAATTACTCGACTTTATTTAGATTACTATGTCTGAAATTGTGCTATATCGGAAATATCGTTCTACCAATTTTGACAATATAATTGGTCAAGAACATGTGGTAACAACTTTGAAAAATGCTGTAAAAAGCAAGGAGGTTGGTCATGCATATTTGTTTTCCGGATCGAGAGGAATAGGTAAGACTTCTATTGCCAGGATATTGGCACGAGCGGTGAATTGTCGAAATATTGAAAATGATTACAACCCATGTAATATTTGTGAAAACTGTCAGGCCATATTGCAGCAGTCAACTCTGGATGTGGTGGAGATAGATGCGGCATCTCATCGTGGCATAGATGATATCAGGTTTTTGCAAGAAGGAGCAAGTTTTGCTCCGGTAATGGCCAAAAAAAAGGTATTTATCATCGATGAAGTGCATATGCTGACAAAAGAAGCTTTCAATGCTTTGTTGAAAACATTGGAAGAACCGCCGGATTTTGCGATGTTTATTCTGGCGACGACTGAAATAGAAAAAGTTCCGGAAACGATTATTTCTCGTTGTCAGAATTTTTATCTCCATCGATTGAGTGAAAAACAGATTGCTGCACATATGGTGAAGATAGTAACAAGTGAGGGGGCGGAAATTGATGAAGAAGCGGCAATGATAATAGGTAGTTCTGTAAAAGGCAGTATGCGTGATGCACTTGGTGTTTTGGAAAAATTATTGGTGCTGGATCAGAAAAAAATAACCAAAGAAAGCGTTTGGAGAGTAATGGGCGTGGTGGAAAAAGACATCCTGGAAAAATTAACCGGTTATATTTTGAAAGGTGATGTGAAAGCAGGATTGGAGTATTATTTGGGAGAAGTGTATTATGCCGGAGTGGATGTTTTTAGATTGATTAACAGCCTGGAAACGTATTGGCGTGATTTAATTTTACAAAATGTAAAACAAAATTCACCGCAGAGTGTTGTGGACAATTTGATGGTAATGCTTGATGAGTTACAACAAATGAGGGAAAAGAATTATGAGATTGATTCATTGTATTTTGAAATATTTTTAATAGGTGTAGTCAAAAAAATTAATCCGGGATCAATAAATGATGTAACAGTAACAGAAAACATTATACCGGAAGAAAAAAAAGATGTATCAAATACAAAAGAAATAAATTTGCCAAAAATTGGGCAAATGGAAAAAAAGGTGGAAGAAAGTATAAATTCAGAAAATATTGTTGATAACCATAAGTTTGACAACATAAGCGAAGATGTGGTGAGAGAAAAATGGGGCAAGTTTGTAGTTGGGGTATGTCAGGAAATGCCTTTGGTGGGTTCGATATTGAAAATGAGCGAATTTTTAGGAATAGTTGAAGAAAAATTGGTGATCGGGGTAAATTTCGCGTTACAGAAAAATCAGTTGGAATCAATAGAATATCGTAATCGGATATTGGAAAAGATCGGCGATGTTTTTGGCAGTAAGTTAGGAATGGATGTAAAGGTGGTTTCCAATGGTGATTATATAAAAAAAAAGAGGCAACAAATTGAAAACAAAATGAATGATCAGGTCAATGAAAGTACCGGTGAAAAATTATTGCAAGATGTTTTACAAGTTTTTGGGGGAGAAGTAATTCGAAATGAATGATTCAAGAAGAAAAATTGAAGATTTGAAATTGCCTCCGCAAAATCAAGAAGCGGAGATGAGTTTGATTGGATCTTTGATGATTGATCAAGACGCAATGATGAAAGTATCGGATATGATTACCGCTCGGGATTTTTATAAGAATTCTCACGCAATGATTTTTGAAGCGATTTTTAAACTAAATGAGAAAAGGGAGCCGATTGATTTGGTTACCTTAACAGAAGTGTTGGAAAGAGAGGGGAAACTGGAAGCGGTTGGTGGAGCCAGTTATTTGTCGAGTTTAGTAAATTCGGTCCCTTCCTCGGCACATATTATTTCGTATGCACATATAGTGCGCAATAAATCAATTTTGCGGTCATTGATTTCGGCTTCCGGAGAAATTAACCGTATGGCGTACGCGGAAGATGAGGATGTGGAAATTATTTTGGATAAAAGCGAACAAAAACTTTTTGCAGTATCCAGAACGGTAGGTGGACAAAATTTTGTGATGATCAGAGATGTTTTGATAGATTCATTTGAAAGAATAGATAAATTACATAAAGAAAAGGGAACTTTAAGAGGTGTGCCAACCGGTATAAAAGGTTTGGATAACATACTTTCCGGTTTGCAGAAAAGTGATCTGATAATTTTAGCCGCTCGTCCCAGTATGGGTAAAACTTCGCTAGCGTTAAATATTGCCCAATATGCGGCAATTGAAAATAATACTCCGGTAGCGGTATTTAGTTTGGAGATGTCAAAGGAGCAATTGGTTGATCGTTTGATTTGCGGAGAGGCCGGATTGGATTCCTGGAAAATGCGTACCGGTAATTTAAATGAACAAGATTTTGAAAAATTACAGCTGGCTATGGGAAATCTAAGCGAAGCGCCATTGTTTATCGATGACACTCCAGGTTTAAATGTAATTGAAGTTAGAACAAAAGCCAGGAGATTGCATGCTGAGGTTGGATTGGGATTGGTAGTGGTTGATTATTTACAGCTTTTGGAAGGAAGATCGGCCAATGTCGATAATCGGGTGCAGGTTATTTCTGAGATTTCACGATCGTTGAAGTCTTTGGCCAGGGAGTTGAATGTGCCGGTGATGGCTTTGTCACAGTTGTCGCGAGCAGTGGAGTCAAGACCGGATAAAAGACCACTACTTTCGGATTTGCGCGAGAGCGGTTCGATTGAGCAGGATGCTGACGTGGTGATGTTTTTGTATAGAGAAGATTATTATGACAGAGAGACGGAAAATAAAAATATCGCCAATGTGTTGGTTCGTAAACACAGAAATGGTCCAACCGGTGATGCGGAGTTATATTTCATACCTGAATATATGCGTTTTAGAGATATAGATAAAAAACATGATTCTTAAAAAAAAGTGTATGATGAAGATAAGAATTAAAAATATTTGAATATGGATAGTATTAATTTAAATCAATCAAAGTCAAACTTTCTGGGATTAAGCAATCTGGATAAATTACAAAAAACAAAAGTATATGATATTGCTGATACATATCGATTGTTGATTAAGTATTTAAAAGAAAGAATAAAATTAAAATTTGCCGAGAAAAATTTGGGGTATGTATTGGGGGTGTTGTCTGCGAGAAATGAATATACTGATATGGCGATTGAAATGGCTTATTATTATTGGAATTGGTCAGTTTCTCGGGAAGATTTTTGGGAAGATTTTGATTGGGGAAAGCTTGATCATATGGAGAAATCTTTGCAAAGTGAGATGGCAAAAGTATTCAAGATCGGTCAGGTTAGTATTTGGCTAAAGTTTTATATCGGTTTGACATGTTTAGATTGGAATCGGATAGTGTTTAGTTTTGCCAAGTATTTTGCAATTGGTTTTGTATTTGTCTCAGTTTTATATTTTTTAGTGGCTACTGATTGGGGTCGCGATTTGTCTTGGCAATTATTGGATTTATACGGTGTTGTTGCCAAATTTCTGATGGTAGTTTTGTTAGTTATTGCATTGATTGTGATAGTTGTCATGGTTAGTTTTATGTATTTTGAACGCAAGTCAAGCAATAAATTTTAATCAATAAAAATTCAAAAATGATTGATACTAAAAAACTTACATTTGAGGCACTTGGGCCGTTTGATATGGTCAATTTAACAGATGAGATAATAGACATTGTTCGTAATGGATTTATCGAGAGTGGCGTAGTAAATATTTATTCCCATGGTTCGACGACAGCAATGGTGGCTTTGGGGAGTGAAGATGGAATCGTGGAGGATTTTGTGGAAACGGTCAAAAAGATTATTCCCGAAGGCAGTTATAAACATGATGAGAAAATGGGACATAAAAATGGTGTCTCTCATGTCAGGTCAGGAATTTTGGGAACGGGTTTAAATATTCCGTTTACTAAAAAGAGATTGTATATGGGTATGTTTCAACAAATATATTTTGTTGATTTGGATTATATTAAAAGAGAAAGAGAAGTGATTATTCAGATTGTTGGTGAGTAGATATGAGAGAAAAAATATACAATAATTTTATCATTAATATATGGATAATTACGTCAGTTGTTGTATTTGGTATTGATCAGTTGGTAAAAAATCTATTGATTGAAGGTTTGTTGAGTGGGCAAATGATAACCGATTGGTTGCAGATCAGGTTGATGTTCAATCGCGGGATAGCTTTTGGGATGGGTGAAGGTTGGGGTTTGTTAATATCGGTTTTTGCGTTTTTGATTTTTGTTTATTTTATATTTACAAATAGTGCTTGGTGGTGGGGGAGAGTGTGGACGCAAATGGGGGTGGGAATGGTACTGGCCGGGTCATTTTCCAATATCGTTGATCGTTTTCGATATGCCGGCGGAGTGGTTGATTATATCGACATAAAATATTACAGTGTATTCAATCTGGCGGATGTATTTATTTTTGTAGGATTGTGTCTGCTAATCTGGTATTATTGGAAATGTAGTAATTTTTCCAAGTAACGTTAATCCGGGATCGTCTAATGGTAGGACAGCGGCCTTTGAAGCCGTCGATCTACGTTCGAGTCGTAGTCCCGGAATTTGAAATAATGAGCGTTCTCTCGGCATGCGGGGGTGTGGGGGCGAATACCTTCCCTAGTCCAAATGTTCCGGAGTTTACGTTTTTGAGAGCACTCTAGAAAGGAGTGTTTTTGTTGACTTTATTATTTAGATTTGTTATATTATTTGAAGTTTGGAAAAGAGAATATTAAAAAAATCGATTATGTGAAAGAAGGTGTGCTATATGAAGAAGTGGTTGATTATCATCGGTTATCGGTACATGAGTTTTTGGTCGTCATTGCACAAGTTAGCGTACAATAAAGTGCGTTCTCAGCAATATGATAAGACCTTTTGTTATTATCATTATGCGGGTGGCGAATATAATGTATTGATTGTTGATACCGGAGGGGTATTTGGAAATGAATATTGGAAAATGCTTTGTGGGGAATTTTGTCTTAATAACGAAAGTGATATTGTAGTTTATTCTCATGAGGCATGGACTGGTAATAAATATGGTTGCTCTCATGAAATATTGTCTGATACTGGTTACAAGTATCAGTTATTTCATGGGGATAATCCTGATAAACAGAAGAATTATCCGTTATGGATTATCGAAAAAGTGAATAGATCTGTGGAAATAGACTGGTTGGAAGGTGTAAAAAAAGTGTTCGAAGGGATAATATGGGATGAAATTGTTGAAAATGCCAAAGGAAGCTGTCCCAAGGGCACAAAATGCGATAGGAGTAGATGATTTTTTTATATCTAAAGAAAATAAAGTCATTGGAGAATAAATCTGATGGCTTTTTTGTTTAAATAGTATAAATAGTGAGTAAGGGTGTGGGGCTCGCATCTTCGGTAGATAAATAGTTAGACCGTAACGAGTAAAGCAGTTCGAACTTAGTGCATTGCGCGGAGTTTATTTGTTGAGAGGAAAAATTAAGTTTTTTTATGGATTGATAGTATTTGAGAGTATGTTTCAAAGGGGCTTCTTTTGGGGTTTTTACTGATTAGGATTGTATCTCTTTTAGGTTGGAAGTTTTGTATTTGGTATAGTTAAAATGATTATGACATGGATGATAGAATAAAGATGGTAATAACTAAATGACTATATGAATAAATTAAAAATAATAGAGAATGATAATAGTTTTAAGAATTTTTTAGGAAAACAAGCAAGGATATATGATGAATTTCGTGATTTGTCGGCAGTGAGAGAAAAAGGTTTACTGCCCAATATGCCGGATTATCTGGGTGGATATTTGGTTTGTTGGCGTCATGAGGATAATGTGGTGGCAAAAGTTAAGGAAATGTCAGATAAAGTTTCATCAAGGGTAAAATCGATAGTATATGATAATCAGTTAACGACTCATACGACAATTACAGATTTGGAATCCGGTCCGAATTTTGTTTATGATGAATATAAGATGAGGATGCTGATTAAAACGGTTGAAGAGGTGGTTGATAGATTAAATGAGTCCGTCATAGATTATCGAGAATGGTTAATGAATCAAGATACGGTTATTGCAGCAGGAATGGCGGATTACAATTTCTATTTAGCCGGGAAAATTATATCTGAATCAGGTAAAAGAAATGGTTTGAATTTGCGGATGCCGTGGGGTTCGCACATAACAACCGCCAGATTTCTGGAGAAAAAAACAGGTGAGGAGGTAGGTTATTTGATTGATTTGATTAAGAAAAGTAAACCGATTGGGTTAAGTGTATTAAGAAAAATTGAGGTGGTTTTGGCTGAACATGATATTGGGAAAGGGTTGAGTTTTAAGGTATTCAAGAGTTTTGATTTGTAGGAATATAAATTATTTAATTTGCCAATTTGGATAATTTTTTTAAGTAAAAATATGAACAAGAAAAATAAGAAAATATACATTGCTACCGGCAATCCGTCCAAATTGGAAAGTATTAAAAAAATATTTTCTTGGGTTGATTGTGATTTGGAGGTCAGCAGGGTGCCTGACTATGTTGAAGTGGAAGAGACTGGCGAAAGCCTGGCTGATAATTCATTATTGAAAGTCATGGTTTATCTGGGCAAATACAAATTACCGGTATTGGCGAATGATTCCGGTATGTTTTTTGACGAAAGGATTAGAGAAATAAAAGATCCGGTGAAAGTAAAAAGGAATGCATTGTCTGGTAGAGAGGAAAGCGAATGTAAACAGGAAGAGGTAGCCAAGCTCATGTATGAATATTATCGTAGTATTGCCAGAAAATACGGTGGAAAGATAAATTGTGAATTGCGAGATGTTTTTACAGTTCTATTTGCCAATGGAAAAACAAAACAGGTTTCGACATCTAGAAAATATCAAATTGTGGATAGAGAAGTGAAGAGTGTTGATTTGTATCATCCATTGGATTGTTTGAAGTGGTCTTTATCGGTTCAAAAATATGTTGATGATTTCACCGAGGAAGATGATATGAAAGATAAAGAAGTGATAATAAAAGCATTTGGAGATTTGATTAGAGATTAAAAAAAGTTATATTTCCTATGATATTTTGTTATATTCAAAGGGGTGGAAAACTATTGGGGAGTAAAGTTAAAAATCCAGAAAAATAATTCAATAATTATTTCTAAATTATTATATATAAAGCGTTTTGGCTGTATTTAATACCACATTGCTTGAATTTTTATTTAATTTTGATTTACTTTATGATTGGTATATGGTAAGTTTTAGATAAGAATTTTATTATTATTTGTTTATTATTAGGAGTAAAAAATGGCCTACAGTCAAACTAACAGTAAAGGTACAAAGTATTTTCTACATTCCAAAGATGTAGTTTTGCGCGGAGGACGACCACAAACAATTTATTATTTTGCCAAAGCCGAGAAAAAAGAAGGTGGATTAGCGGAAATCCCAGCCGGTTATGAAGTTTCCGAGAATAAAAGAACCGGTTTATTGTTCTTACGTAAAAAGAAATAAATTTGGAATGGGAGGGAGCAAATGAAATTTTGGAGTAATTGGTTTTTACCATTGGTTTCGGTTTTGGTTCTCATAGCGGCAATTATTTTGTTTGCTCTTTCTTTTCGAGGTTTATTTTTTATCAATTAAACATATAGATATGATACTTTGGTTTTTTGGTTTACCAATTTTAATTATTGTGATTTTATTGCTATGGGGTGTTGGATTATACAACGGTTTGATTACTTTGAAAAATCGTGTAGATGAGGCTTGGAGCGATATTGATGTACAGTTAAAGAGACGCTATGATTTGATTCCAAATGTGATTGAGACGGTTAAAGGTTATGCTAAACATGAAGAAAAGGTTTTTACTCAAGTAACCGAGGCAAGAAATGCGGCTATGAGTGCCAAGGGTGATCCGAAAAAGTCTTCCGAAGCGGAATTGGGGCTTAGTGGCGCTTTGAAAACTTTGTTTGCTGTGGCTGAAAGCTATCCTGAGTTAAAAGCCAATGAAAATTTTATGTCATTACAAACTGAATTGGCAGATACTGAAGACAAAATTCAAGCATCTCGTCGTTTTTACAATGGTAATGTGAGAGATTTCAATACCAAGATTGAGATATTCCCTAACAATCTTTTGGCCGGTATGTTTGGTTTTGCAAAGCGTGATTTGTTTGAAGTGGAAAACGAGACTGAAAGGCAGAACGTAAAAGTAGATTTTAATAATTAGGATTTTTTTAAATTCTTGCAATCTTTGATTTCAGGTATATTACAAAGAGATAGAGTTTTTAATTGAAGTTAAAACCACTATCTCTTTTTAGATATAAAAAGAAAATATGTATCGAGAAATTAGTCACAACAAATTGGTTACATGGTTGATTTTGGTAGGTTTTGTAATTTTTATCGTGTTTGTTTGTTTTGTCTATAGTTATTTATATGATTATGGTTGGTTAGGTATAATTTTTGGATTGATTTTCTCTGTGCCTTCAGTATTGATTGGCTATTACGTATCCGATCAAATTGTTTTGTCGATGGCTGGGGCCAGGGAGGTGACCAGAAAAGATAATAAAGATTTATACAATTTGGTGGATAATTTAGCAATTGCATCTGGTTTGCCAAAACCAAAGATTTATGTTGTTGATGATCCGGCTATGAATGCTTTTGCTACAGGTAGAGATCCAAATCATGCCGTTGTAGCGTTTACAACTGGATTGTTAAATAATTTGAGCAGAACCGAATTGGAAGGGGTAGCGGCGCATGAATTATCGCATATCAAAAATTTTGATACTCGCTTAAGTACCGTAGTAATAATATTTGTCGGTTTGATTGTTGTGTTAGCTGAATGGTTTATACGTTTTGGAAGATTTGGTTCAAATAGATCAAAAAATAATACCGGGAGTATATTTGCGATTTTTGGGGTAATAGTGATAATTTTGTCCCCATTGGTGGCTCAATTGATTCAGTTGGCATTATCCCGTACCAGGGAATATCTGGCAGATGCTGATGCGGCTTTGTTGACCAGGTATCCGCAGGGTTTGATAGGGGCTTTGGAAAAGTTGTCCAATCAAAATAACTTGTTACAAAATTCATCAAATGTGATGAACCATATGTATATTACTGATCCGGTGAAAAGCTTAAGTGGCAATGGTAAGTCTTTTTGGGGAGATTTATTTTCGACCCATCCACCGGTAGAAGAAAGAATAAAAAAATTAAAAGAAATGATAAAATGAAAATTTTTAAACCGGTAGAAAATATGCTTTCGGAAGTTGAAATTTTGGAAATATCTGAAATATTGAAGAAAGGGGGGATAATGATTTATCCTACCGAGACAGTATATGGCATAGGGTGTAATGCCTTTGATCAGAAGAAAGTGGATTTGGTGTATAAATTGAAAAATCGTTCTGATTCTCAAAAATCGTCAGTAATGGTTGATAGTGTTGAAACTATAGAGAAATATGTCAAGGTTGGTGGTTTGGAGAGAGAATTTATCAGTAAAAATTTACCTGGACCAGTTACTATTGTATTGAGGTTGAAAGATAAATATCGAGATGTTTTTGCCAAACAAGTGGTTAATGATTGCGGTGGGGTAGGTTTTCGGATAGTAAAAGATTTTGTTTATTTAAAGCAAATTTGTGAATATTGTGACTTTCCGATTTTATCTACCAGTGCCAATAAATCAGGTGTATCTATCGAAAGATCATCAAGCGAGTTTGCAATGAGTTTTTTTAAAGATGAAATAGATTCTATTGATGTATTAATTGATGCCGGTGATTTGGGTGAGAATTCACCATCGGCGGTGGTGGATATAACGAAAATACCTTATCAAATTATAAGGAGAGGAAATTTTAATGAATAATATTGTGCAAAATTATAGTTATTATTTGAATAAAGAAATTGAAAGACAGTCGCATACTATTAGTTTGATTGCTTCTGAAAATTATGTAAGTGGTGATGTTTTACGGGCGCTTGGAAGTGTTTTTACCAACAAATATGCAGAGGGTTATCCTGCGAAACGATATTATGCCGGAAATATCGTGGTAGATGAAATGGAAAATTGGGTTAGAAAATTAGCTATAAATTTATTTGACTTGGATAGTGATATTTGGATGGTGAATGTGCAACCATATTCCGGTAGTCCGGCTAATTTGGCAATTTATCTGGGGTTATTGAATATAGGTGATAAAATATTGTCGATGAAATTGGATCATGGAGGTCATTTGACTCATGGACATAAAGTAAGTGCTAGTGGCCGATTGTTTGATTTTTGTCATTACGGATTGGATGAAGAGGGAAAAATTGACTTGATTGAATTGGAGAAAAAGCTAGTTGAGGAAAAGCCCAAGTTAGTGGTGGTTGGCTCGTCCAGTTACCCGGGAATAATTGATTTTGAAAAAATCGGTAGTTTGGTCAAAAAGTATCAAACGTTAATGTTGGCCGATATTTCCCATATTTCCGGATTGATGGCGGCTAAAGTTCATCCTAGTTGTTTTGGGGTGGCTGATGTGGTGATGACTACTACGCACAAAACATTACGTGGACCGAGGTCGGCGTTAATATATGCAAAAAAAGAATTGATGGAACAAATTGATCGATCGGTATTTCCCGGTTTGCAAGGGGGCCCACATTTAAATAATATATTGGGAGTCGGAGTTGCTTTGAGCGAGGCATCAAGAAGTGAGTTTATACAATATCAGAAGCAGGTTTTGGCCAATGCTCAAGTTTTAGCTGAGGAATTGAAGAGTAGAAATATAAATTTAGTTATGGGCGGAACTGAAAATCATATAGTTTTGATAGATGTATCAAAAAGTGGTATTGATTCTATAAGTGTAGAAAAGGGTTTGGAAAAAATTGGAATTGTAGTTAATAAAAATGTTATACCAAATGATAAAAATAAACCTTTTAATCCTTCGGGAATCAGACTTGGTACTCCAGCGGTTACTACTCGGGGTATGAAAGAACAGGAAATAAAAAAAATCGCTACTATTGTAGCGGATGTGATCGAAAGAAAAGTAAATGATGAGCAAATATCTCAATATCAAAATGAAGTTGGGGAGTTGACAAAAAGATTTCCGGTCCCCTCTCTAAAATGTAATTGATGTTTTTATGATAATAAATAAACTAACGGAAATTGCTATGAGTGCTTTAGCTGCCGAGCTTAGGTTTTTGGCGTCATCAATCTGATTGGGATCTTTTTTTTGGCGGATAGAGCTGATAAGTTGGTAAAGTCCAATAATGGCCAAAAGTCCGGCGAAGATATAGATACTATCAATGATAATCTCTTTGCTTTGAACGCACATCTCAAGTTCGTAAAAATCAGACAGCTCTGTACTCTTGATGTTGCCGGGATCGATACAGTAATAGTTGATTATTAGTGAATCGGTGATAAATGTAAGGATACCCCAACTAATGGTTAGAACGATGTTTTTTACAAAGTGTCGATTGATTTTCATGATGACTATAAATCAAATGATTGCTGTATTATATGATTATATATTAGCAAAAACGTTTGGTTAATTAAACAAAATTATAGATATGGTTATAAAAAAAAATGCCGGAGGTGAGAATCGAACTCACATGGAGGGGACTCCACACGATTTTGAGTCGTGCGCGTCTACCAGTTCCGCCACTCCGGCAAAATGTTAAGTATTTATACTATACTTTTTTTTGCTAAAACCTGCAAGATTGTGGGTTGCTTTATTACGAGATGTTATTTATTATGGTGTTGGATTAAAAACTTGACTATAATAGAAAAATATGATAATATAGTTAGGTAGTTACAAAAATAATAGAATATGGATAATAAAATACTTCAAATGCTGAAAAATATCATATGGTGGTCGGTCTCGGTTGTTTCCGTGGTTTTTTTGGTGTATGTAATAATGAATTTTCCCGCAGTATCCAAAAGATTGTTGGTTTCCAGAAGTGACAGCGTTCTAAATCAAGTGGAAGCTAAAGCAAAGATAAGTTTGGACAATGCCTTGGTATGGGATGCAAAAAACTTTGATCAAATATTTTTGAGTGATGAAGCCAGATTGTGGTATCGAGATTATTTCGGCAAATACAATGATGAGATGTTGGTAATTCCAAGTTTACGAATAGAAGCACCGATAATTTATCTGGATAGTACGGATGATTCAGTTTTACAACAAAAATTGAAAGAGGGGGTGGGACATTATCCATTTACGGCGGTACCGGGTGAAGTCGGAAATAGTTTTATTTTTGGTCATAGTTCGAATTATTGGTGGGATTGGTCAAATTATTCCAGTATATTTGCCAATTTGGAGCAGATAAAAATTGAGGATAAAATATTGGCTTATCATGATGATGATTTATATATTTATCAGGTGATAGAAACCAAGGTGGTAGAACCAACAGATCTGAGTGTTTTGGAACAAGGAAATGATAGACGGTTAACTTTGATGACTTGTACTCCGCTTGGCACCAATCTACAGCGTTTTATCGTAATAGCAAAGCAGATAAATTAAAACGATATTAGATAGTTAGGTTGATGTATTTAAGTAAATATTGATTTTCTATTGACTGGATAGCCAATATTTTGTTTTTGTTAGCAAAAATCACGTTATAGTTTGCATTATCATTTTCTTCGATAATGTTGTGATTGTCTCCGTCGATTTCGATGCGAGATATTTGATTGGTGCTGGAGTAAATGATGTTTCTTGAGTCGAGGAGGATAATGTTGTTTAAATGGGTTGATAATCTCAAAATAGTATTAGTAAAAAATTGTCGCTCGATATCGGAAACGATTATTTCCTGATTGTTTATAGAAACAAGATTTTTACCATCGGGAGACAAGATCGTTTGGTTGACGTTGCTAAGTGGATATGAAGTCGAGTTGGAGATGTTGATGATATAGTTTTGAGTGGAATTTTTGGTAACTATAAAATCAGAATTGGGAATATTTTGAAAAGATGACGATACAATCGGCAGGGTGAAATTGGAAGTGTTTTTGAGAGTGAGATTTTGGATAATAATTTCCGATGAGTTGTCGGGATTAGGTAAATAATACAGGTTACCATTGAAAATGATGGGGGAGTAGATATTTTCAACGAGAATTTGTGGAGGAGTGTTGGTGGTTAAATTGGTAGTGTAGAGATCGTTATCAAAGTAAAAGATAATGGTTGATTCTTGCAAGGGTAAGGTGCCGATAATGTCGGTGGCGTTTATTGAGAAAGGGATAGTCGTACTGGATATATTGTTATTGAAGGGATTGAGAATTTGAATATATGTTTCTTCGGGATTGGAATTGGTGATGGCGAGAAGTTCTTCATTGATCCAGTCAATTTTTGAAGAAGCATTTATTTTGATGTTGTTGGGAGTTTGAATTTTTTCGGAAATGAAGTTTAAAATTTGTAGTTTGTCTGTAGTGGCAAAGGCAACTAGTTGGTATTTTTCATTGGTGGTGTATTGATCAAAGTAACTGATTTCGGAGGTTTTGGTATGTTCGGGCATGAGGAAAATGTCATAAATATTGGTGATTTGGTTTGGTAATATTTTGATATTTTTTTGCCACTTTTGAAAATTTTCAGCAATAATTTCGATTGTATAATAATCGGGTTGTAGGTTATCAATCTGAGTCGTTTTGGAGATATATTTATCATTTACCGGTTCGCCGTCTATCGATACTTGGTAATTTTTGTTAATCGGGTCCAAACGGACGATGCCGGTTTTTTCGATGTTATAATTTTGGTAATTGAAACGATAACCAAGGGAATACATAATTATTAAAAAAGCAGAGAGAATAAAGATGAATATACCAATGATGTAACCGATGACGATTTTTTTGAAATTGTATTGAATGTACATGTTGTGCTGTTATTATTGAAATTTTTCATATTGTATATTAATTATATCTGAAATGGAAGGGATGGTGGGATGCATATTTTTTAAGTGAAGAAAAATATGCAATATTTAACAGACTCCAAAAAGTATTAATATTTATAGATATTTTTTTGATTGGAATAACTTCAGGTGATTGTTTATAATCATATTATGAGGAGGAATTGTTGCGGGATATAATAAAAAAACGAGATATTGATGTTGGTAGCAACAAAAGAACCAAAAACAAGTTATTAACTTGTTTGGTTTTTGATTGGAAAAAACACACTGTTGGATTCAATATCTTAAGAAGAATAAATTTTAATGATTTATTGGTCGGGGGATTGTATATTGTTTTGATAGTCATTTTGACTTGGCCTTTGGTAGCAAAGTTGGGAAGTGCGATTCCGGGGATGAACGGAGATGGTGGTGATAGTTGGCATTTTTTATGGAATATGTGGTGGATCAAAAAGGCGATTTTAGAATATCGGGATTTATTTTTTACCGAATATTTGTTTTATCCAAATGGCGTGAATTTGGTTTATCATACATTAACTATTGCTCCGGGATTGATTGTGTTGTTTTTGTCATTGTTTTTAAAACCGGTGGTTGCTTTTAATTTGGTATATTTGTTTTTTATGTGGCTTGCGGCTTGGGGTACGTATTGTCTGGCAAATATGTTGTGGAAAAATAGAAAAGGAGCATTTCTGGCGGGTTTGATATTTGCATTTTCCCCGTATTTTTTTGCGCACTCATTAGGGCATTTTAATCTGACAGTAATTTGGCCTTTTCCGGTTATGGGAATATTGTTATTAAAACAAGAAAAAGAATTTTGTTGGAAAAATAGTATATATATGGGATTGTTGTTAGCGTTTTTGTTTTTGACAGATTTTCATTATTTTGTTTTTGCCAGTTTAATGGTTTTGGTTACAATATTTTATCGATTATTTGATGATTTAAAAATTGCCGGAAATATCAGATGGTGGGGACAATATTTGGTTACATTGGTTGTGACATTTATTGTGATATTTCCAGTGTTAATAAAAAGTTTACAAGTGGCAGAAAGTTATATGCCGACTACTTTGCTTTCGGAAGTAAGTTATTGGTCGGCGGACGTGATGGCGTTTTTTGTACCCAGTTTTCAAAATCCTTTTTGGGGAGATATCGCTCAAAAATATTTTGGTTTGTATAATTTTAGTGGAGTGGAAAGTGTAATATATGTTGGCTGGATTGTATTATTTTTGGGTGCGGGAGCATTTTTATTACGTGAAAATAGTTTGGTGAGGAAGAGAAATTGGTGGTTGGTGATTTTGTTGGTGTTCTTGGTTATGTCTTTGGGGCCATTTTTAAAAATTGCCGGTATTACCGATTTTCAAATAAGTGATGTGAAGTTTTCTATTCCTTTGCCGTATTTATGGTTGTATAAAATTCCCATCATGTCAATCGCTCGGGTAACAGCTAGATTTTACGTGGTGATATCATTGGCATTGGCGGTGTTAGCTGCATATACATATGCATATGTTGAAAAAAAGATTGTGAACAAGAAAAATTTATTTTCTCGTATGGTTAGTGTGATGTTGGTTGGAGTATTGTCTTTGTTGATTTTGATTGATTATTCTTCTTGGCCAATGAACTTACAATCAACTGATATCCCTTTGGTGTATGATGAAATCAAAAAGGATCAGGCCGATTTTGTTATTTTGGAGTTGCCATTGTGGTGGACAAGTGGACATCGTTCGCAAGGGGAATTGATTACCAAGTTGCAGTATTATCAAGTCTATCATGAGAAAAAGATATTGAATGGTTCAGTTTCCAGGGTGCCGGATGCATTGTTTGATTATTATAATGATTTGCCGGGAATCAAATATTTAATTGATGTGGAAAACAATAAAACTGATTTGCAGGATTTAGATAGTGTCAATGTTATTAAAGTTATGATGGATGATTTGGAAGTTAAATATGCAGTTGTGCACAAAAAGTACTATGACGCGAATGATTTTTATGAGATTAGAAAATATTTTGAAAATATATTGGATCAGGAGATTTGGTATGAGGATGATACAGAGTTGGTTTATAAATTATCGAAGAAATAGTTATGGATAAACAAGAAATCAAAAATAGAATTGAGAAACTAAAAGAAACGATAAATTATCATCGGTATCTTTATCATGTCTTGGACAAGTCGGAAATTTCTGAAGAAGCGTTGGATAGTATGAAGCATGAATTGTATTTATTGGAAAGTGAAAATCCGGAATTTATTACCGCTGACTCACCAACACAAAGAGTGGAGGGAGCGGTTTTGGATAAATTTGAAAAATGTAAACACACAGTGAGAATGTTGTCTTTAAATGATGTGTTTGATTTTACTGAATTATCGGAATGGGAAAAACGGGTGAAGAAAATAGTACCAAATATTAGATCCAATTATTTCGCTGAGATAAAAATGGACGGTTTAGCGATTAGTTTAATTTATGAAGGGGGTGTGTTGATAAGAGGGGTAACGCGAGGAGATGGAATTGTGGGAGAAGATGTGACTAACAATATCAAGACAATTGAAAGTATTCCTTTGCGGTTGCGGACACAAGAATTAAGTGCGGATGAGAAATTGGTTGCTGAAACCAGATTGGAGGTAAGAGGGGAAGTATATATGAGTCGGGAAGAATTTTTGCGAGTAAACAGAATTCAAAAGAGAAAGGGTGAAGTGATTTATGCCAATCCAAGAAATTTAGCGGCTGGAACAATTAGACAATTGGATTCTAAAATTGCTCGAAAAAGAAAACTGGCTTTTATGTCTTATGATTTGGTAACTGATCTTGGTCAAGAATTTCATAGTCAAGCACATGAGTTACTTGGTAAACTGGGATTTGTATCCAATGGATTAAATGCGAAATGTCCGGATTTGAATGCGGTACATGAAATGTATAAAAAAGTTTACTTGGTTAGGGAAAAGTTGGATTATCAAATTGACGGTATTGTTGTGGTGGTGGATGATTTGAGTTATCATGATCGTTTGGGTGTGGTAGGTAAAGCGCCACGTTATATGGTAGCTTATAAATTTCCGGCGATGCAAGTGGTTTCAAAAATAGTCGATATCGAGGTTCAGGTTGGTAGAACGGGTGCGTTAACGCCGGTGGCGATACTAACACCGGTCAATGTGGCCGGAACAGTAGTGAGTAGGGCAACTTTACACAATTTTGAAGAGATAAAAAATAAAAATATTATGATTGGTGATAATGTGGTGGTGCAGAAGGCGGGTGATATTATTCCCGAAGTAGTGCAGGTGGTTGAAAAGATGCGAGATGGTTTGGAAAGGAAGTTCTATCCTCCGAAAGTATGTCCGGCTTGTGGGGGAGAATTATTGCAGAAAGAGGGGGAGAAGATAGTTCGGTGTGTTAACCGTGATTGTTTTGCACAGATTATGAGAAATATCAGTCATTTTGTTTCAAAGGCGGCTTTCAATATTGATGGTTTGGGGATAAAAATTGTTGAACAATTGGTTAGTATTGGTGTTATCAATGATTATGCAGATATTTTCACTTTGAAAAAAGGTGATTTGGAATCGCTGGCAAGATTTGGAGAAAAGTCGGCGCAAAATTTAGTGGAAGCAATAGAAGTTTCAAAAAACATCAGTTTGGATCGGTTTATTTATGCTCTAGGAATTCGACATGTGGGCCAACAAACTGCGTATGATTTGGCAAAACATTTTGGTAATCTGAAAAATTTTTTACATGCCGATATGGTGGATTTAAATTCAATTGAGGGAGTGGGAGAGGTGGTCGCGGAGAGTATTTATGAATTTTTATCTGACGAGAGAAAAATCGCGTTAGTGGATAAAATGTTGGCGGCTGGAGTTAAAATTTACTTGCCAAAGATTAGAACCAAATTAAGGGGGAAAATTTTTGTCATTACCGGAAAAATGATCAATCATTCCAGGGAAACATTAAAACAGATGATAAAAGATAATGGTGGTCGGGTGGGTAGTGCGATTTCCTCGAATACGGATTATCTTATTGCCGGTGAAAAGGCTGGCAGTAAACTTGGGCAAGCCAAAGAGATGGGAGTGAAAGTGATAGATGAAACTGCCTTTACGGATATGTTAAAATAAGACGTATAGAAATAATTTATGTGTAACAATGACCAAAATCACTAAAGAAGAAGTAAAACATGTGGCTTTGTTGGCGCGAATTGGAATCAATGAGGCGGATTTGGAAAAATATGCTCATGATATGCAGAGTATTTTGAAATATGTGGAGGTTTTACAGCAAGTAGATACCAATGATATTTCACCGACATATCAGGTAAGTGGAAACTGTAATGTGATGCAAGATGATGAAATCGAGAAGGGATTGAAAAGGGAAGATATTTTGGTTTTGGCCAAAGATAAAGATTTAGCAAATTTTATAACAAAAGGAGTATTTGATAATGAATGATTTTGTTAACCCTCATCAAAGAGTGGCGGTTTTTGTCGATGTGCAAAATGTTTACCATACTGCCAAGCATTTATATAAATCGAGAGTAAATTTTGAGCAAGTTCTTTCAACGGCAGTCAGGGGGAGAAATTTAATCAGAGCGTTGGCATATGTAGTGGAGTCGGGAATTGAGGAGGAGAAAGGGTTTTTTGAGGCATTGAAGAAAGCCGGATATGAGATTAAATCAAAAGATTTACAAATTTTTGCCGGTGGTCAGAAAAAAGCTGACTGGGATGTGGGAATTGCAATTGATATGATAAAAATGTCAGTGAAAATGGATGCGATGGTTTTGATTAGCGGTGATGGTGATTATATACCATTGATACAGTATTTGCAGTTTCTGGGTTTACGAGTTGAGGTGGTGTCTTTTGGCAAATCAACTTCGGCAAAGTTAAAGGAAGTGGTAGATGAATATATTGATTTGGATAATAATCCGGAAGAATATTTGATGAGGAAGGGTATTAAAATAAAGAAATGATAGATTTTTTAGATATAAACATTTCAGAGTTAAGAAGAGGATTTCAAAAAAAAGATTTTGGGGTCGAGGAGATCCTTGGTTTTTATGTAGAACGGATGGAAAAAATAAATACGGATTTGAATGCAATTTTGAGTTTTGATAAAGATGAGATTGATAGAAAAGCCAAAGAGTCTCAAGAAAGGTATGATGCTAGTATTGAAAGAAAATTGGAAGGAGTACCGGTTGTTATTAAAGACATTTTGAATTTACAAGGAACGATTACTACGTCCGGCTCAAAGATGCTGGCCAATTATCGTTCTCCATATACGGCGACAGCTGTGCAGAGGTTAATTGATGAGGGGGCGATAATTCTGGGAAAAGCCAATATGGATGAGTTCGCGATGGGCTCATCAGGTGAAAATTCAGCTTTTGGTGTTACAAAAAATCCATGGGATTTGGAGCGAGTGCCGGGTGGTAGCAGTAGCGGTTCGGCGGCAAGTGTGGCAAGCGGTATGTGTATAGCATCTCTAGGGACTGATACCGGAGGTTCAATCAGACAGCCGGCTAGTTTGTGTGGTCTTTATGGTTTGAAACCGACTTACGGACGAGTTAGCAGGTATGGTGCGATGGCGCTGGGTTCCAGTTTGGATCAGATTGGTCCATTTGCACGAAATGTCGATGATCTGGCTAAAATATACGAAGTAATTGCTGGTTGGGATGTAAAGGACTCAATGACGGAAAAAATAAGTGTTGAGGAAATTGATTTTTCCAGGACTGACAGAGTGGTTGGTTTAAAGATAGCATTAGTGAAAGAACTGTATGAAAAAGCTGATATAGAATTAAAGACTGTTCTTGAGGATGTGGTGGAAAAGTTGAAAAAAATTGGTAGTCAAGTTGACGAAGTTTCATGGAGTGAGTTAGAAATGTCGATCCCGATTTATTATATTATTCAACCTTCGGAGTGTAGTGCCAATTTGGCCCGATATGATGGGATACGTTATGGATTTGGTGTAGAAAAAGATCAAATTAACAGTGATTTGGTTTCTTCAAATAGAGAAAAAGGTTTTGGCGATGAAGTCAAAAGAAGGATTATGCTTGGTACGTATTCTCTTTCCTCGGGGTATTATGATGATTATTTCCAGAAGGCGGCTAAAGCGAGAACGATTCTGATTAAAAAGGCAAAAAAAATGTTTGACCAATATGATTTGTTATTGGGGTTAACTTCACCGTTTACAGCTTTCAAGATTGGTGAGAAAGTTAGTGATCCATTGCAAATGTATCTTTCGGATATTATGACTGTGGGTGTGAGTTTGGTGGGTTTGCCGGCAATAAATGTGCCGGCTGGCTTGGTTAACGGTTTACCTGTTGGAATACAAATTGTGGGAAAATGGTTTGACGAGGAAAATATTTTGTTGATGGCCAAGAGTCTGGAGAATGAAGGAATTTTTTGTTATAAACCGGAAAAATATAGTTAGTGATGGTTAAATAAAGCAAATAATCAAGCAGATAATATATGTTTAATTTTTTATATCATGGGAAGATCGCAAAAATTCAAGAAGTTAAGAAAAATTGAAAAGATTGAAAAAGAAAAGAAGAATAAAGAGAATCAAAAGCTTTTTTTTACTTCGATAATTTCGGTGTTGGTAATTGTGATAGGTGGATTTTGGTTAAATAATTGGTATCAAAAAAGGATGGATAAAATGGATGATAATAAGCAATATGAAGCTGTAATGCATACTTCAATGGGTGATATCAGGTTGGGGTTAGATAAAAAATCAGCTCCCAAAACGGTGGAAAACTTTGTTGGTTTGGCAAAAAAAGGTTATTATGATGGAACGTTATTTCATCGGGTTATTGCGGATTTTATGATTCAGGGAGGTGACCCAAACAGCAAAGATGATGATCCAACCAATGATGGTATGGGTGGTGAGAGTTTTTGGGGTGGGAAATTCGATGACGAGATTAACCCTATCAGTTTGGGTTTAAGTCAGGATGAAATTTCCGCATTGGAGTCGGAAGGATATGTTTATAATTATGATTTACAATCAAAACCGGTGACAAAGGGTGTGATCGCAATGGCCAATAGTGGTCCCAATTCCAATGGCAGTCAATTTTTTATCGTTACCGAGTCGGATCAAGTTCATTTGAATGGTCGGCATACTGTTTTTGGTGAGGTGATTGGAGGAATGGAGGTGGTAAGTTTGATTGCGAATGCTGAGACTGGCGACAATGACCGGCCGATCGAGAGTGTGATAATAAATTCAATAGATATTTTAGAAACGGAAGCAACGGAAAGTTTGGAGGAAGATATGACGAAAGTTGGTGAGCAAGATATGTCGATTGTGGTGGAAGGTGAAAACAATGTACCGTTTAAGATTGAGGATTTACAGGTGGATACCGGGGCGGGAAATAATGTTAACGTGGAAATGATGCCATAGTATTAAAGTATTAAATTAATAAGAGAGAATAATGAATTACTGGCTATTAATAATTTTTGGCGTTGCAGGTTTGTTGGCTATTGGCGCGGTGTTTGTTTTGATCTATTTCAAACCCAAAAAAATTGGTTTGAAGCAACAAGATTTTGCCAAATATTGGCAAAAGATTGATAAATTGATTGGTAGCAATAATCTGGCCGAATCTAAACAAGCAGTAATGGAAGCAGATAAACTGTTGGATATGGTTTTAAAATCAAGAGTCAACGGAGAAAACCTGGGTTCCAGATTGAAGGTTGCCAGATCGATATTTCGAGACAAAAAAAATTATAATTTGGCGTGGGAGGCACATAAGTTGAGAAATAAAATAGCGCATGAAGTTGATTTTGATCCAGGGCGTGACTTGTGTTATAGAACGGTTGGAGATTTTAAAAAGGTTTTTCGTGATCTGGGATATGTGATTTGATTTATAGAAAATTTTTTAATGAAAGATTTTAAAGCAAAAATTGGTTTGGAAGTGCATGTGCAGTTGGCAACAAAATCTAAGATGTTTTGTCGATGTTTGGCGGACAATAATTTGAAGGATCCCAATGTTTTGGTGTGTCCTACGTGTTTGGGTTTACCGGGAGCATTGCCGGTACTAAACAAACGGGCAGTTGAGTTGGGGATTGTGGCTTCTATGGCTTTGGATTGCCAGGTACAAAAAATAGCCAGATTTGATCGTAAAAATTATTTTTATCCTGATTTACCAAAAGGTTATCAAATTTCACAGTTTTTTTATCCAATCGGTTTAAATGGGAAATTGGTGGTAGAAATTGATGGTAAGAAAAGGATTATTAGAATAAATCGAGTACATTTGGAAGAAGATACCGGTAAATTGACTCATGCGGTTAATCAGACATTGATAGATTTTAACCGTTCGGGGATACCGTTGATGGAGATTGTAAGTGAGCCAGATATTGATTCACCCAGAATGGCGAGTGAGTATTTGAAGTTATTGAGAGAGATATTGATTTGGAATAAAGTATCTAAGGCAAGAATGCAGTTGGGAGAATTAAGGTGTGATGCCAATATTAGCTTGGTTGATGATGGTGGTGTGCAATTGGGTGAAGTGGTGGAAATAAAAAATATGAATTCATTTAAAAATGTTGAAAAAGCGTTGACGCATGAATTTGCGAGACAAAAAGAGGCATATAATAATAAAGAAAAAATTATAAAAGAGACCAGGGGTTTTGATGCGGTAAAACTGGTTACGTATAGTCAAAGAAAAAAAGAACATGCACATGACTATAGATATTTCCCGGAACCGGATTTACCGACGATAGAGATAAATGAGGAAATGATAGAAAAAATAAAAGTGGAAATGCCAAAATCTTTGTCTGATGTAACAAGTGAATTGTCTAGTTTGTATAGTATTGATAATAATCTGGCTATTTTGTTGACCAAAGATGGCAATGCCCGATTGTTGTTTACAGTTATGAACGAAAGAATTTCAAATAATTCTCAAAATGATTTGGCAAAATTGATTTTGTTTATTGTTAGGCCATTTATAGTTGAAAATAAACTTAGGTGGGAGAAAATTGATCAGGAAGTGTTGCTTCAATTAATCAAAGCATATTTGGCAAGCAAAATAAGTAAAGCACAATTTACAGAAGCTTGGAAAAAAAATATAACAGGAGAGATTGCTGATTTAGATAAATATTTGTGTTCTTTAAATAATATCGAGGATAATATTTATAGTGAAATATTTGCAAAATTTGCAGTTGAGAATCCAAAACAGATTGAATTGTATAAAAAGAATAGTGAAAAAAGATCAGCTGTGGTAAATTTTTTTATCGGATACGTGAAGAAGAATTTACAAGGAGGTGGGAATGTGGATGAGATTAAAAAAGTTATAACATCGGAAATGGAGAAAAAATAACATTTTTAACACATTTGCTATAAATGGTCAAGATTTTGGATTTGTGATATCTTTAAATATGGGAGTAAAAAAGAAAATAATTATGACTTCATTTTCAAAAACAACTAGTTGTTTTTTGTTATTACTGACTTTTATTGTGACAGTTTTTTTTGCAGTGATCTGTGGTGGAATAACGGCGTGGTGGGTTGTTACCAATCATGATAGTAGTACAGGAGAATTGAATTCGGATTTTGCTTTGCCTTTTTCGGGTTCAAAAACGTACAACATAGAAGAGAATTCGGCGGTTATCGATGCGGTAGCAGTTGTTAATCCTTCGGTTGTAAGTATTACTTTGACTAGAAATGTAAGAGATTATTTTGGACAAGTATATGAGGAGGAGGGTGGTGGCACCGGTTTTATTATAACCAGTGATGGTTTGATATTAACCAATAAACATGTGGTAAATGACAGTAGTGCGGAATATACAGTAATTACGTCCGATGGTGTAAGCTATGATGCCAAGTTGATGGCTTTGGATCCGATGAATGATCTGGCAATTGTAAAAATTGATGCTGATGGTTTGCCGGTTTTGAATCTCGGTGATTCTGATAATTTGAAAATTGGTCAACGGGTGATTGCTATTGGTAATGCATTAAATGAGTATCAAAATACCGTAACGACCGGAGTGGTTAGTGCGGTTGATCGAACGATTTTGGCAGGAGATGGTTATGGTAACAATGAACAGTTAGAAAATATGATCCAAACCGATGCGGCTATCAATCCCGGAAATTCAGGTGGTCCTTTGGTTGATCTGGATGGTAGTGTAGTGGGTATTAATACGGCAATTGATTTGGACGCTACCAGTATCGGTTTTGCGATACCTATAAATCAAGCCAAATCAGCGATTGAAAGTTATATTGAAAATGGAGTAATCTCAAGACCCAGATTGGGAATCAGATATTTGCCTCTGACACCGGAATTTGCTGCATTGAATCAATTGGATGTAAAATATGGTGCTTTGATATATTCCGAGGGAGTTGGAGAATTAGCGGTAATTCCGGGAAGTCCGGCGGATAAAGCTGATTTGAAAGTAAATGATATAATAGTGGCAATTGATGGAAAAAAAATTGATGAGAAACATAGTTTAGCGGGATTGTTACAAAATTATTCACCCGGGGATACGATAGAAGTGGAGTATTATCGTAAGGGTGAAGTCAGTAAGGTAAGTATATTATTAGATGAAATGAAATAATTGGAGGGCAATTTTTCATGTCAAAAGAAATCGTTACAGGGTTAGATATTGGAGGTACAAAAGTTTGTGCGGTTGTTGGACATTTATTGCCTGACAAAGCAGAACCGGAAATTTTGGGTTATGGGTGTGTTCCCTCTTTTGGTTTAAGGAAGGGAGTGGTAGTTGATATTGAAGAGACCGTTAGTGCAATTTCGGCAGTTTTGGAGTCGGCGGAAAGAATGGCGGGAGTGCCGATAGATAATGCGTTTATCGGAGTTGATAGTGCGGCAATTCAATCACAAAATTCTAAGGGTGTAATTGCGGTATCAAAATCCGATGGGGAAATTTCCGCTGATGATGTGGCGCGGGTTTTGGAGGCAGCCAGAGCGGTTTCAGTTCCTGCAAACCGAGAAATTTTACATGTGATACCTCGTAGTTACAAAGTTGATGACCAGGATGGTATTCATGATCCGGTTGGTATGACAGGTGTACGATTGGAGGTGGAAGCGCATGTGATTACCGCTTCAACGCCTTCGATTAAAAACTTGACCAAATGTGTTTATCAAGCTGGTTTAGATATTGACGAATTGATTTTGGGTGTCTTAGCGTCAGCAAAAGCAGTATTGACTAAAAATCAAAAAGAGGTTGGAGTGGTGGTGGTGGATATTGGTTACAGTACTACCGGGGTGGCTGTTTTTGAAGAGGGAAATGTGTTGCATACATGTGTATTACCAATTGGCTCATCTCATGTAACCAATGATATTGCTATTGGTCTTCGGACTTCGATTGAGATTGCCGAGAAAGTAAAATTGGATGAAGGTTGTGCCATACCGGCAGTAATACCGGAAAGAGAAAGAATTGATTTAAAAAAATATGGTGTGTCAGACGGGATTTTTGTAAGTAAAAGAGAAGTGGCGGAGATTATTGAGGCACGAATGTTAGAAATTTTGGGTATGGTAAGTGATGAGTTAAAAAAAGTCGGGCGAGATGGAATGTTACCAGCGGGAGTGGTGATGACAGGTGGCGGCAGTAAACTTTTAGGAACGGTTGATCTGGCAAAGGAGTCTTTGAGATTGCCTTCACAAATGGGTTTGCCTGTCAATGTCGGTGGCATGATTGACAAGATTTCTGACGATCCAAGAATGGTGTGTGCGGTGGGATTGATGAATTGGGGAGCACAGTCAGTTGTAAAGGGTGAAAATGTTGTAGCTGTTGGACAAATAAGTAAATCCGGGGATAGCTGGAATAAAGTAAAAGATTGGTTTGGGCAGTTTTTGCCATAGAGATTGATTTTTATGGGTTTTAGGGGGTATAATTTGTTTAGATATTTTTTTAATATTTTCATAAGTTAATAATTTTAATTAGATATATGACAAAAGATAACAAAAAACCTATTTCTTCGATGATTTCAAGTGAAAAAGGGGATGGAAGCGCCAGGATAAAGGTAATCGGAGTTGGCGGGAGTGGTGGATCGGCTATAAATAGAATGATTGAAGCCAAGTTGAAAGGTGTTGATTTTATTGCGGTTAATTCTGATGCTCAAGCATTGAAAGAAAGTTTGGCAGAGAGTTCTATTCAGATTGGACGTGATTTGACCAGGGGTTTGGGCTGTGGAGCGGATCCGGAAAAAGGCAGAATGTCAGCTGAGGAAAATAAAGATGAGATTTATGAAGAGTTGCGAGAGAGTGATATGGTTTTTGTGACAGCCGGTATGGGAGGTGGAACCGGTACCGGAGCGGCTCCGGTTGTGGCTGGTATTGCTAAAGAATTGGGTGCTTTAACAGTGGCGGTAGTAACCAAGCCATTTACTTTTGAAGGTCAAAGAAGAATGAAATTGGCAGAGGCGGGGATTGAGGAACTGAGAAAAAATGTTGATACATTGATAGTTATTCCAAATGATCGTTTATTGCAAGTTGTTGATAAGAAAACTACTTTGATGGATGCTTTTCGGGTGGTAGATGATGTTTTGCGTCAAGGTGTAAAGGGTATTACTGATTTGATCACTCAACATGGTTTGATTAATCTTGATTTTGCTGACGTTAAGGCAATTATGCAGGATAGTGGAACGGCTTTGATGGGAATTGGCTCCGGTACGGGAGAATCCAGGGCAATCGAGGCGGCCAGGGCGGCAATAGATAGTCCATTGCTTGAGATATCAATTGATGGTGCCAAAGGGATTTTGATGAATATTACCGGTGGTCCCGATCTGGGTATGTACGAAATTGATGAGGCGGCAAAAACTATAACTGAAGCGGCTGATCCGGAAGCAAATATTATTTTTGGTGCGGTCATTGATGAAACTATGCAGGGAGAGGTTAGGATCACCGTAGTAGCTACCAATTTTGAAGGAAAAAATGAGAGACCCAGAGTGATGGATTCATCATCTTATTCTTCTGCCAGTATGTTATCTCAAAATTCAGCCAGTCGACCACTTAGTTCTAGTGTAAACAATGAACCGGAAGATGAGTTGGAAGTTCCGGCGTTTATTCGCAGAAAAATGAAATAATATTTTCTGATGATATTTTTAGTAAATTTTATTGTGTTGATTAGACAGATATTAATTATCCTTATATTTCTAAGGGTAATTTTTTCTTGGTTTGCATATCGGAATCGTTACATATATGATACTACCGAATGGGTGCTGGGTCCGTTGAGGATGATTTTACCTCCGTTGGGAGGGATGCTGGATTTAAGTCCCATTTTAGCACTATTGATTTTGCAGTATGGGGGGGATGTATTGGTTTCACTTCTAATGAATAGTATATGATCAAAATATTTGTCAAAGTTAAACCGGAAGCAAAAAGTGATGCAATTGTGGGATGGTTGGGGGAAGTTTTGAAGGTAGAGATAAAAGCAAAGCCGATTGATGGTGAGGCCAACAAAAGGTTGATAAGTTTTTTGGCGGAAAAGTTGGATTTGTCAAAAAGTGCTGTAAGAATAGTTGCCGGTGCCAATTCCAGACAGAAATTGTTGGAGATAGATGCTGAAAAAGCATATTTACAAGAAAAATTATCATAGTTTTTGAATTGTTATTAGATATTTTTAGATATTAAAATAATTTTGTTAGTTAGTGGAGTGGGGCTGATTTATAATAAGTATGATTATTTGTTATAATATCAGTATGAACACTAACTTTTCATTGAAAAATACAACATTGATGGAATGGGTATTTTTTTTATCAATTTTTTTACTCTTAGTATTTGGATTATTAGTTTTTTATAGTTTGTCGGTTTCTGAGTCTGGGATTGGTGGTTTATGGAAGCAAATAATATTGGTTTTGTTGTCAATCGGAGTTTTTTGGTGGGTGATGCGGATAGATTATCGAGTTTATCGTAATATCGGATGGTGGTTGTATGCTCTAATATTGTTATTGCTGATTTTGGTATTTTTTTTTGGGAGGACTGAGTTTGGCGCACAGCGTTGGATTGATCTGGTTATTTTTCGATTTCAACCAGTTGAGGTGGTAAAAGTGTTGTATCTAATGTTTATGGCTGATTTTATGTCTAAGAGGGGAGACACTGTGGTTTGGCGAGATGTAATTGTCAGTTTTCTTTTAACTTCTTTGCCGGTAGTTTTGATTATGTTGCAACCAGATTTGGGTTCGTCATTGGTGTTATTGGTTATTTGGGGGTTGATGGTATTTTTGTCTCCTTTTTTACGGATTTATTTCTGGTCAATAGTAGCGGTGGTTTTGTTGGCGTTGCCTTTTTCGTGGTTTTTATTACAAGATTATCAACAAAATCGAATTTTAACTTTTATTGATCCGACCCGCGACCCGTATGGTATGGGTTACAATGTGTTACAATCACAGATTGCTATTGGCAGTGGCAGTTGGTATGGATTGGGATTGGGAAAAGGTTGGCAATCGCAGTTACAGTTTTTACCGGTGGCTTATTCGGATTTTGCATTTGCGGTTTTGGGTGAGGAGTTTGGTTTCATGGGAGCGATAGTGGTTTTGTTATGTTATTCATATCTGGTGTGGTATATTTGGAAATTGGCGTTTATGACGATTGATCAGTTTGGTTATTATTTGGCGGGAGGTATTGGAGCAATGATTGTTTTTCAAGTTTTTGTGAATATCGGGATGAATATTGGCGTGATGCCGGTAACCGGTATTCCGTTGCCGCTCATAAGTTCCGGTGGAACTTCGATGATCACCATTATGATGGTGTTGGCAATTGTTTTATCTATCAAATATCGTGGAGTTAAAATATAATCATTTGGAAAAATTAATTAAAACTAAATCCTTGGTATTGAAGAAGCGAAATTTTGGTGAATATGACCGAGTGTTGTTGTTGTTGACTGAAGATTTCGGTCGGATAGATGTTTTGGCCAAAGGAGTTAGAAAACCCGGGTCGAGACTTGGTGGGTTGTCGGACAGTTTTTTGATATTGCAAATTGAGGTGGAACAAAGAAGGGGATTTGATATTTTGAAAGATGCAGTATTGGTTGAAGATTATAAAATGCTGGAAAAAAGTTTAGCCGGACTGGGAGTGGGGGGGTTGTTGATGGAAGTGGTGGAATTGCTCAGTGTATTTGGTCAAGATGATCAGACGATATTTAATTTGGTTTGTGACTATCTGGATTGCTATCAACGAAATCGGCTGAATTTTGATAAACGTGAAAAAATTGAGTTGTTTTTAGCATCATTTTTGATGTCGGTACTGGCGTTATCGGGAAGGTTACCGATTGTTTTGGGTTGTAGTATTTGCGGAAAAGATGTGGTGAGTGATTTATTGATGACGGAGTACGGAGTGTGTTGTAAAAAATGCGTAAGTGGTAATCTGGTTTTTGGTGAGATGAATAGAGGTATTTATGATATGTATTGTCAGGTAGCGACAAAATCTTGCGATGAATTGATAAACACGGAATCGATTTATGGCGCAAAAGAAGTGATGGACTATTCATTTAAATTATTTGATATTTATCATAAAAAGGAGTTAAAATCGTTAGATTTTTTGAATGAAGTTTATAAAAATTTATCATAGTAATATGAAAATAGATGTATTGTTAGTGGAAGGAGGGCGTGATGAAAAACATGAATATGCTGAAGATTTACAAGGAATATTGGCCGGTTCACTAAAAGTACAAAGATTGCAGATTGATGATCATGGATGGATGTGGTGGAAAAATGCGGAAGGAATGAAGAGAGTGAATATATTGGCAAATCGAATGATATTGCTCGATCAGGATGAGTTTGTTATCGGTGGTGGATTGAATGAAGGTATAGCTCTTGGGAAAGTATGGCCATTGATTGGTGGGTATAATTTCACCAATTTAGGTTTGAAATCGGTTTTGGAGTTTGCCGGAGTTGATATGGTTGGTTCGGAAAGTGCCGTGTCTTTCATATGTCAGGAAAGGGTTTTGGCTAAAAAAATTTTTACCGATTTGGTGTTTGATGATTTGAAATCACTTGAAATTATACTGACAGATTGGGAGAAAAATTATGCCAGTATTGAAGATGAGATCAGGGTGAATTATAAATTTCCGTTGGAAATAAGTTATGGAAGTCATTGTGAACGAATATCATTATTTGAGAATTTTGCCAACATGGTTTTTAAAATTTTTGAAGAAGGTTACGGTGAGGTGACGATCAAAGAATTGGGAGTGTTGAACAAAAAATATATGATTAGTTTTATTGGGCGACAAAATTTTTTACCTTCAAAATTGTTATCTAAAAATTTGCAAAATAAGTTGTCTTTGGCGGAAGATAAAATATTTGAGAGAGAGATACAGGATTTTGTGATCAATTTCGTCAAAAACTACGATGTGTGTGATTATGGTATGTTTATAATTAATAGATACATAGATGGTTGGAAAATTGCTGAGATTGATTTGTCGCCGTCAGTTGGTGCGGAGAGTGATATGGCAAAGATATGGAGGAAGAGTGGATTTGATTATCAGTCAATGGTAAAAAAGATTATTTTTGGTTAGGCGGTCAATTGTATTGGAGAGAGGGAAAATTTTTTGAATAGTCCATATTTAGAAAAGATAATTTGAATACTGACAATGGATATTAATAATGTTGGAAATTATTTATAATATGTTTATGGTTGGATGAAAATATTATTTAAAAAATTATGTCATTGATGGCTTGATAGTAATTTTGTATAGTATATAAAAATTGCAGGAGGTAAAAAGTGACACAAGTAAGTATGGATAAATTGGTGGCTTGGGCAAAACAACGTGGTTTTGTTTATCCGTCAAGTGAGATATATGGTGGTTTTGCCAGTATCTATGATTATGGTCCGTTGGGGGTTGAATTGATTAGTAATTTAAAAGAATTGTGGTGGAAAAATGTTGTGTGGAAGCGGGAAGATATTGAAGGAATCGATGGGCAGATTTTGACCCATCCCAAGATTTGGGAAGCATCAGGACATGTGGATAGTTTTACCGACCCTTTGGTTGATTGTAAAAGTTGCAAGAAGCGATATCGGGCGGATAAAATTTTGGAAGAAAAATTGGGTGTGGATAAAGTTGCTGGCAAGACTTTGCCGGAGTTGAGTTTGATGTTGAAAGATGAAGAAATATCTTGTGAAAATTGTGGTGCAATTGATTGGACCGACATAAGAAGTTTTAATTTATTAATGGAGTGTTCAATCGGTGTGACCGAGGGAGAAAAAAGGACGGTTTATTTGCGAGGTGAAACATGCCAAACAATTTTTGTAAATTTTGAAAATGTATTACAGTCCACTCGTCAGAAATTGCCGTTTGGTATTGCTCAAATTGGGAAAGCTTTTCGAAATGAGATTACTACAAAAAATTTTATTTATCGTACTCGCGAATTTGAACAAATGGAAATGCAGTATTTTCTTCATCCCAGTGAGGCCGATGAAAAATATGAATATTGGAAGAGCGAGAGTATGAAATTTTTACAGGAGGAAATTGGGATTGATAAAGAAAATCTACGTTTTCGGCAACATGAACCGGAAGAAAGAGCACATTATGCTCGTGACGCATACGATATTGAGTATAATTCTCCATGGGGCTGGGCGGAGTTTTGGGGACAACATAATCGAGGTGATTGGGACTTGAAAAGACATAGCATGTTCTCCGGAAGGGATTTGCAGTATTTTGATCAGGAGAGAAATGAAAAGTACATTCCTTGTGTTGTTGAGACTTCGCTGGGTGTGGGTAGATTGGCATTGGTAACAATGTTGGATGCATATCACGAAGAAGAAATTGGTGAAGGCGATAAGAAAGAAACTAGAGTGGTGCTTAAATTTTCCAAAAAAGTGGCGCCGATAAAAGTGGCGGTATTACCTTTGATGAAAAAAGATGAATTGGTAAAAGTATCGCGGCAAATTTTTGATAAATTGAACACAAAATATGCGTGTCAACATGATGTAACTCAGTCTATCGGCAAAAGATATCGTCGTCAGGATGAAATTGGGACGCCGTATTGTGTGACTGTTGATTTTGATAGCATTGAAAAAGATCAGGCGGTGACGGTTCGTGATCGTGATACAATGCAGCAAGAAAGAGTCAAGATTGAAGAACTGGAGAAGTGGCTGGATGAAAAATTACTGAGTTAGAAAAAGTTACATCGAATATAAAATGCTATTTATTTTTAAGTAGCATTTTTTTTGAATTGATAAATGGTGGTAATTGGGGAAAAGTATTTTCAAGTACTATGAAAATACTATCTAGGATTGGTGTTGCAAGAATATTTTTCAAAACTGTTGACTGGTGAAGCTTTAGTGGAATATTATGGAGTTAAGTGGGGGGAGGTGGGGTAAAATGGTGAATTGTGGTAACCAAATTTTAAATGTTTGTTGGAGAATTTAAACATAGTGTGGATGAAAAAGGTAGGGTTGCCGTACCTGCTAAATTTAGGGATGCATTGTCGAACGGGGCGATATTGACTAGAGGAAATGATGGTTGTTTGACAGTATATCGGATGAATGAGTGGGAAGAGTTGATGGCCAAGATTGCAAAATTACCGCAATCCAAATTGGAGGTCAGAAGTTACGTTAGGTTTTTATTGTCAGGAGCGGTAGATGTCAGGACTGATAAACAAGGTAGGATAAACTTGCCGAATTATCTCAAGGAATTTGCCAAGATTAATAAAAAAGTGGTTTTTGTTGGGATTTACGATCGTTTGGAGTTGTGGGATGAGGATAAGTGGGAAAATTATCGAAGCCAACTTGAAAACCAATCGGAGGAAGTGTTGGAGCAATTGGAAGAATATGGTTTGTAAGCTTATGCATTGTTAAAAATAATTAGTAGTTTTGGAAGACAGGTTGGCTTGATTTGATTTTTTATGAAGTCGATTGGGCCAAAATCACCTCCAAAATAACTGTCTTCTGGCTACTAATTATTGTTAACAGTTCACAAGTAAAAAAAAATCTAACTTAAAAATTTTTTTTATGCATTGGTTGTGATGGTAAAAACACTCATAAATGAATCTGATAAATTGCATGTGCCGGTGTTACCGGAAGAAGTAATCGCTAATTTGAGTTTATCGGTTGGGGATGTTGTGGCTGATTTAACGGTGGGTGCGGGTGGTCATAGTGAAATGATTCTAAACAAGATAGGCAAGACAGGTAGATTGTTGGCAATTGATCGTGATAGCGGGATGGTGGAAAAAGTAAAAAAGAAATTTGTTGATTACGAGAATGTGGATGTGGTTTGTGAGCGATTTAGTAAGTTAGGTGAGATTGCGGATGATTACGGATATAGTATGTTTGATGCAATTTTACTGGATTTGGGAGTATCTTCTTGGCAGATTGATGATAATAATCGTGGGTTTTCTTATTTGAGTGAATCAAAACTGGATATGCGGATGGGAGCGGGGGAAAAATCGGCTGCAGAGGTGCTAAATAGTTATCCACAAGAAGATTTGGAGAATATTTTTAAGGATTTTGGGGATATATCCAGGGCGAGGACATTGGCTAAAAAGGTTGCTAGCTTTAGGAGGGCAAAAAGCTTTATATATGTGTCAGATTTGAAAAATCTGGTAGAAGGTTTTTCAAGTTTTAGGGAGAAAAAAAGGAATATTTTAGGAAGAGTGTGGCAAGCTCTCAGAATAGAGGTTAATGATGAATACAATGAGTTAAAAAAAGTTCTGCGAGTGGCGGTTGAGAGATTGAATAAAGGTGGAAAGTTGGCAGTTATCAGTTTTCATTCCGGGGAAGATAGGATTGTGAAATCTTTTTTCAGGGATATGGCTAGATGTTGTATTTGTCCGAAAGAATTTCCGCAATGTCGTTGTGGTCATAGACAGATATTGAAGGTGATAACAAAAAGACCAATTACGCCCGGAAAAAAGGAATTAGTAAATAATATTCGAAGTCACAGTGCGAAAATGCGCGTGGTTTCAAAAAACTGAGATTTAATTTTAGGAGTGAAAAAAAATGATACAAAACGTCAGAATAGAAGAAATGCATAGTGGAATGAAAAGAAATCAAACTGCCAATAGATTTGCTCTTGGTCCGGTGTCTTTGCAGTTTGTAACAATTGTTTTATTGGCATTATTTAGTTTGATGTATTTGTTGCAAAATAACCAGATGACTACCCAAGGTTATAAAATCGCTCAGTTGAAAAATGATCAATTGGAAATATTGCAGGAAAACGAAAAATTTCAAGTAGAAGCTGCTCGTTTAAAGGCGTTGAGTGAAATTAAAGGAAAGGTACAAAATATGGAGATGGAGTCGGTTAGCAGTGTAAAATATCTGGCGGTGCAAAAATAGTTTTTCAATCTGAGTTAAAAAAAGTTAAAATAGAAATTGAAGACTTTATTTTTTATGAAAAAATGTAATATGCATTTTTTTCGAGAGAAAAAGTATTTGAATTTCTTTTTTTATTTTGAATAATAATACTAAAAATATCGATCAGAGTTTTCGCATTACCGTGGTAATGTTTTTTGTGGTTGGTCTATTTGTGGCTTTGGTGTTTAAACTCTATTCAAAACAGATTACGCAACATGATTATTATTTGTCTTTGGCTAACAATCAACAGTTATGGCAAAAAGAAAATAAAGCGCGGCGAGGACAGGTTTATGATGTAAATGGTTATCCGATGGCGATTAATTTATCATTGCCGGCGCTGGAGATTATCCCCAATCAAGTTACAGATTCTGATTATGTGGCTCGGAAAATGGCGGTGGTGTTGCATTTAAGTCGCGAAGAAGAATTGGAATTAAAAGAAGGTTTGCGTTCTAATGCTTTGTATATGCCTCCTTTGAAACATAAATTGTCTGATGAAGAGGTGACAGAAGTAAGGGAGTTGGATCTTGAGGGTGTATTATTGATACCTGAAGATTGGCGGTATTATCCGGAAAATGAGGTAGCTTCACAGATACTGGGTTATTTAGATACCGAAGGTGTTGGACAGTATGGGATAGAAGGGTATTTTAATGCTGAGTTGATGGGGAGTTCGGGATTTGTGCAAACATATCATGATTTGACCGGTCGAGATCTGGTTGACAGTGAACAAGTTTTAAGTCAGGTGCAACAAGGGGTAAATTTGAATCTAACTATTGATCGAACAGTACAGTATTTTGTTGAAGAGAAATTAAAAAATGCGGTGGAGAGATTCCAAGCAGAAGGAGGATCGGTCATTGTGATGGATCCAAAAACCGGTCAGGTGATTGCCATGGCTAATTATCCAACTTACAATCCCAATGAATATTTCAAAGTTGAGGACTATGAAGATTTCAACAATCCAGCTGTAGCGCATTTTTGGGAGCCGGGCTCAATTTTTAAACCATTGGTAATGTCGATGGCGATTGATATGGGTTTGGTGACTCCGGATACCGCAGAAATTTTTGGGGCGAGTATTAAAGTGATGGATCGAGAGATATTTAATTCGGAAAGAAAACCATATGGTCGTGAGACTATGACTCAAGTTTTGGAAAATTCCGATAACGTTGGAATGGTATGGGTGGGGGAGAAAGTTGGATTGGATGATTTTTATAAATATCTATATAAGTATGGTTTTGGTGATGAAACGGGAATTGATCTAAGTGGAGAGTCACCCGGTCTGGTAGTGGATAAGAGTTTGGTTTCGGAAGTTGATTTGGCAACTATGACTTTTGGGCAGGGTATCGCTGTTACACCGATTCAAATGGTTTCTGCAGTTGGCGCTATTGCTAATGGTGGTTATCTTATGAAGCCATATGTGGTGGACAAGATTACTACCGTAGATGGTAAGGAGGTAAAAGTAAGTCCTGAGGTTGTCAGGAGTGTTTTGAGCCCAACGGCTGCCAATTCAGTGGCAGCGATGATGGTGAGTGTAGTGGAGAATGGTCATGGTAAGCAGGCGGGTGTGCAAGGATATTATGTAGCTGGGAAAACTGGTACGGCACAGGTACCGGTCAATGGTGTTTATGACCCAAATAAAACTATCGGTGGTTTTATCGGTTTTGCACCAGCATTTGATCCGAAGTTTGTGATGTTGGTAAAGATTGATATACCGAAAACAACCGAATGGGCGGAAAGTAGTGCAGCGCCTTTGTTTGGTGAGATTGCACAATTTTTATTGAATTACTATCTGGTTCCACCAGATCGTGTTTAGGAGTAAAGATGAGTTTAATAAGAAAAAAGTGGATTGAATTTTTAGCTTGGATTTTGAAAAAACGAGCTTGTTATGTATTGCATAAATTTCGACCATTGGTGGTAGCTGTTACGGGTAGTGTTGGTAAATCAAGTACGAAAGAAGCAATTTATGCTGTTATAGCAGAAAAATATCCGGTAATGAGAAATCAGGGAAATTTAAATAATGAATTGGGAGTACCATTATCAATCATTAGAAAGAAAAAGCCCCAAGGAGTGATTAATTGGATAAAATTTGTATTTAATTCCGGGGCGTATGTGGCCGGAATTAAAGAATATCCGGCATATTTGGTGTTGGAATTGGCAACAGATAAAAAGGGAGATATCAAGTATTTGTGTGATATGGTCCAGCCGACGATTGGAGTGGTAACAAATGTGGGTGAATCGCATATGGAATTTTTTGGCAATGTTAAAAAAACTGTCATAGAGAAAAGGTCTTTGATTGAGTCTTTGCCCAAGGAAGGCCGGGCAGTATTGAATTATGATGATGAGAATGTATTGTCGATGAAAAAATATACCAAAGCAAAGGTTATTAGTTATGGATTAAAGAAAGGGGCGGATATTGTAGCTACCAATGTTGCAATAAATTTAAAGGGAACCTCATTTAAATTGGTTTATAATGGTAGTATTGTGCCAGTAAATTTGCAAATGGTCGGATGTTCATATGTGAGGTCAGCTTTGGCCGCGGTAGCGGTAGGGCTTACGATAGGTATGGATGTAATGGATATTGTTAGTGGTTTGCAAAAATGGGAACCTCTGCCGGGACGAATGAGGATTGTTGAAGGGAAAAATCAGATGATTATTTTTGATGATTCTTATAATGCAAGTCCAGATTCGGTGATCAATGCGATCGAGTCATTGAAGTTAATTCCATTGAAAGAGAGGAAAGTGGCGATATTGGGGAGTATGTGGGAATTGGGTAAGGCAACCAGGAAAGGACATTTGGAGATTGGAAAAAGAGCCGGGAGATATTTCGATTTGTTGTTATGTGTTGAAGAATTTGGCGATATAATAAAAGAGGGAGCGATGCAATCCGGATTTGATTCGGATAAGATAATTGTTTTTAAAGATACATCGGAATTATTGGGGAAACTTGATGGATTGTTAAAAACTGGTGATGTAGTATTGGTAAAAGGTTCGCAAGGTAAAAACAGATTGGAAAAAGTAGTAAAAAAGATCATGAAATATCCGAAAATGGCAAAAGAAATATTGGTAAGGCAGTCGGATGAGTGGTTAAAAAAATAATTTTATTTTGATTTATTTATTATGGATTACAAAATTGAATTGGTACGAATGTTTGTGATGGCAGTGTTGTCGTTTGTACTAGCGATGGGTTTGACACCGGTGATGACATATTTATTGTATAAATATAAGATCTGGAAAAAACCACAACAGGTAAGTTCTCTAGACAAGAAAAAAACGCCTGTGTATACAAAACTTCATGCGGGAAAACATAAACGCAATATACCATTTATGGCTGGAATACTGGTATGGGTCGTGGTGTTGATTATGACGGTAATGTTTAATTTGAGTCGAGAGCAGACGTATTTGCCTTTGTTTGTCATGGTAATGATGGGATTGGTTGGTTTGGTAGATGATTTTCTGGATTGGAAAGGGATTGGAAATACCAAGGGTTTGAGTGCCAAGATGAAGATGGTTTGGATTGTATTAATCAGTTTGGTTGGTGCCTGGTGGTTTTATTATAAATTGGGATGGAGTGATTTACATGTTCCCGGTGTTGGTGATTATGATATCGGTTGGTGGTATATTCCTTTTTTTATAATGGTAATGATTTCCAGTGCCAACTCAGTGAATATAACTGATGGATTGGATGGATTGGCTGCCGGGTTGCTAGCTTTGGCTTTTGGTTCTTTTGCCGGTATAGCTTTTTTTCAAGGAAACACAGGAATTGCCATATTTTGTGCGACAATGCTTGGGGCTTTGTTGGCTTTTTTATGGTTCAATATCAACCCGGCTCGATTTATGATGGGAGATACCGGTTCATTGGCTTTCGGAGCAACATTGGGTGTGATCGCAATGCTTACAAATAGTGCTTTGTTGTTGCCGATAATCGGTTTGGTTTTTGTGGTTGAGACTTTGTCAGTGATATTGCAACAAATTTCCAAACGATTTAGAAATGGCAAGAAATTATTTCCTTCAACGCCTATTCATATTACATTTCAGTATATTGGATGGCCGGAATATAAGGTGGTTATGAGATTTTGGGTTATAGGGGCGGTAATGGCCGTATTGGGAGTGGCGCTAGGTTTATTGGGTGGTAATTTTGATATAATATTTGGTTTTTAAGATATATTTATAATGCGTAAAAAGACCATCAATAAATGGGAATGGTTGACAGGTGACCAGCGCCGCAAGCCGGACTATATGTTAGGACTTTTGTTGTTTGCGTTGGTGGTTTTTGGTTTGATTGTTGTTTCTTCAGCTTCGGTAGTGGTTAGTTATGATACTTATGGAGATAGTCATCAATTTTTTACTGATCAATTGATATCGGTAGTGATAGGCATGGTGGCGTTTTTTATCGTATCAAAGATTCATTATAAATTTTGGCAAAAGCATGCTCTGTTGATGTTGCTTGTAACTTTGGTGTTATTGATTTTGGTGTTTGTGCCGGGAATCGGATTTGAACATGGAGGGGCTCGTCGGTGGATTGCGTTTCCTATATTCTTTCAGCCATCAGAAGTGGTGAAAATTACTTTTTTGTTTTATTTGGCAGCATGGTTAACAAAAAAAGGGCAGAAGATAAAAGATTTTTCAACCGGTTACTTGCCATTTATTGCTTTGATGGTTTTGATTGTCGGATTGATTATGATGCAGCCAGATTTGGGAACGATGTTGGTTATTGCCTTTAGTTCAAGTGTGTTGTTTTTTGTCTCGGGTGCCAATATTAAACATATTTTATTGACATTGGTGGGAGCGGTGGGAGCAATTATTTTATTGATAGTTTCTTCGCCTTATCGAAAAGCAAGGTTGACAGCATTTTTAAATCCGGAAGAAAACATGTTGGGAATCGGTTATCATGTGCAACAAGCGCTTGTTGCTATTGGTTCCGGTGGTTGGATTGGTAGGGGTTTTGGTCGTTCTTTGCAGAAATTCAGCTATTTACCGGAAGTGGTTGGTGATTCCATATTTGCCGTAATGTCGGAAGAGCTGGGATTTATCAGAATAGTATTATTTTTTCTATTGTATGTTTTGTTGTTATTGCGTGGATTTAAAATTGCCAATAATGCGCCGGATATGTTTTCCAAGTTGCTAGCGGTTGGGATTGTGGGTTGGTTGGGATTTCAGGCGTTTGTAAATATGGCTGCAATGCTGGCATTGGTTCCGTTGACCGGTCTACCGTTGCCTTTTGTCAGTTATGGTGGATCGTCATTGATAATTTCAATGGTAGCTATGGGTGTTTTGTACAATATTTCCAAATATGCAACTATCGATAAGTAAAAATATGAAAAAGAAGAAAAAAGTTTTGCTGGCCGGTGGAGGAAGTGGTGGACATGTGTTTCCATTATTGAATGTGTGGGAGTATATGAAAAATGATTTTGAGGTGCAATATGTGGGTGAGAAAAATGGTAAAGAGCAAGTTTGGGTGGAGGAGAGGGGAATTAATTATCAAGGTATAAGTGCGGGTAAATTGCGACGGTATTTTTCAATACAAAACTTTATCGATATTTTTAAAGTACCGGTGGGGATTTATCAGTCTTGGCAAATTTTAAGAGATTTTAAACCGGATTTGGTTTTTGCCAAAGGGGGAAATGTTTCTTTTCCGGTAGTAATCGCGGCGTGGTGGTTAAAAATACCGGTATTGACTCATGAATCGGATTTGGTGATGGGTCTGGCCAATCGGATGACCGCTTCTATCGCGGATAAGATTGCGGTTAGTTTTCCGGTCGGAGCATATGGAAGCAGATATTCGGAAAAAATGATTTATACCGGTTTGCCGGTAAGGGTGTGGACGAAAAAAAGTGGTAACGAGGATGAAATAGTTAAATCATTTGGTTTAAATAAAGATTTACCAACAGTTTTTGTTACCGGTGGAAGTCAGGGAGCAATGGCAGTAAATTCGTATATATTGGATCATTTGGATAAAATTTTGGATTATGCAAATGTGATACATGTTTCAGGTGAGACGGATTTTGTCAGAGTGCGGGAGAAGACGAAAGATATCATTGGAACCGGTGTTTATAAATTGTATAGTTTTTTGACTGACAATTTTAATAAGGCGATGTATATTTCGGAAATTGTGGTATCACGGGCCAGTGCGACTACTTTGGCAGAAATTTCCAGTATGGCTAAACCATCGATATTGATCCCATTGCCTATTTCGGCTTCAAATCATCAGTATTTCAACGCTAAACGTTATGAGGATATTGGAGCGAGTGTGATGGTGGAAGAACGTGAGTTTAAACAGATCAATCTGGCAGTTTTGTTGCAATCGATTTTGGAGGACGAGGAAAAATATCATGAGATGAGTTCATCAGCATCGGTGGCAATGCAGACTGAGGGAGTAAGTCAAATTATTATTGATTTGATAAATAATATGATCGAGGAGAAAAGATGAAGAAATTTCCTTACAAAAAAGTGCACATGGTTGGCATTGGGGGAATTTCGATGAGTGGTTTGGCAAAAATTTTGATGAAAATGGATGTTCGGGTGTCGGGCTCAGACATCAAAGATTCGGAAGATTTACATGAATTGAAAAAAAATGGTGCAGAAATTTTTGTTGGTCATGATACTACCTGCTTAAATAATGATGTGGAATTGGTGGTGGTAACAGCAGCGGTGGGAGATGACAATCCGGAGGTTATCAAAGCGAAAAAGCTGGGTTTGCCGGTATGGAGGCGATCACAGTTAATAGGTTTCTTAATGCGTGATCAGATAGGAATTTGTATTGCCGGGATGCATGGCAAATCAACAACTTCAACGATTATAGCTGAATTGTTTTATTTGATGGGAGAAGATCCAACGGTGATGGTGGGAGCGGTGGTGAAATCGTTTGACAGTAATTCACGTTATGGAAAGGGAGATATCGTAGTTGCGGAAAGTTGTGAGTTTAACCGGTCGTTTTTGGATTTTGAACCGACAATTGAGGTGATATTGAATATCGAAGAGGAACACTTGGATACGTACAAAGATTTGTCGGATATAATGGATAGTTTTGAAGTGTTTGGTAAAAAAGTGCCGGAAAAGGGTTTGTTGGTTGGATGTTTGGATGACGCAAATGTTAGTGAGTTGTTTTTACGGTTGGATAAGATTAAAATTGGGTATGGTTTCAATGACAGACCGGAAAGTTTTGATGGAGTGTATTGGCAGATTGTTGATTATCATAAAAAAGATGGTTACAGTAAATGGAAATTGATAATTGATGGAGAAAAAATTGATATTGATTTTACTCTCAAACTGCCGGGAGAATTCAATGTATTAAATGCTACCGCTGCTCTAATTGTTGCTGATTTTTTGGTATTGGATTTGGAAAGTTGTGCTGAAAAATTATCCACAATCATGGGTTCTAAAAGGAGATTTGATATTTTGGGAGAAAAAAAAGGTGTATTGGTGATTGATGATTACGGTCATCATCCGACCGAGATAGTGAACTCGATCAAGGCAGTAAAAGATTATTATCCCAATCGGAAATTGTGGGCAATGTTTTGGCCGCATCAGTATAATCGAACAGAACAGTTTTTTGATGGTTTCGTTAAAGCTTTTGACAGGGTGGATAAATTGATAATTTTAGATGTTTACGAGGCCAGAGTGTGTGATACCGATAAAACAAAATATAATTCGAAAGTTTTATCTGAATTGATTGAAAAACGGGGAGTGGATGTAAATTATATCGCACAAGAAAAAGATGCTTTGAAGTATATCAAGAAAAACATTGCTAAAAATAGTGTACTTCTGACTCAAGGTGCCGGTCCGGTCGATAATATTGCAAAAAATTTTTTAAAATGATGAATGAATATTAAACAAAATTACAATTTGGCCGCGAACACTTTTTTTAAAGTTGGTGGTAATGTTGATTATTTCGTGGAAGTTACATCAATACAAGATTTCGGTCATTTGAAACAAGAGATTGATAATTATACGGAATTACCAAAGTTGGTTTTGGGTGCTTGTTCCAATATTTTAATTTCGGACAAAGGATTTGCAGGGGTGGTGATAAAAAATGCAATCAAAGAATTGGAAATAAAAGGAAAAAGGGTGAAAATTGGGGCGGGGGAGATGTTGCCGGTAGTGTCAAGAAAAATTTCTAAAATTGGATTAGCCGGATTTGAACATTTGGGCAATATTCCCGGGACTGTTGGTGGTGCGATACGAGGGAATGCTGAGGCATATCGGCAATCAATTTCCGACCATTTGATAACTGTGAATTGGTGTGATTTTTCCGGTGTTTGTCAAAATATCGATAAAAATAGTTGTCAGTTTGGTTATAGGGAATCAATTTTTAAAAACGATTTGGATGGAAAAGGGATGATAGTTGGTGCTGAATTTGAATTGAGTGAAGATCTTCCGGAAATCCTGTTACAGACAATCAAAGATGATACAAAAAAACGATTAGAATCGCAACCGAAAGAATGGTCGTGTGGATGTTTTTTTAAAAATATCGAATTGGATGAGGAAAATTATACGAAAATAAATAAAGAATTTGGAACTGATATTTTAAAAGAAAGGAAGATTGGTGATAAATTTTCAGCCGGGTTGATTATTGATAAACTTGGATTAAAGGGTTTAACGGTGGGTGGAGCGATGGTTAGTCCTGTGCATGCAAATTTTATAGTCAATACGGGTAAAGCAACAAGCCAAGATATTTATGATTTATATTTGCTTATAAAAGATAAAGTATTGGATTTAACCGGAATAGAAATGAAAAATGAAGTTATTTTAGTTGGAGATTTTTAGTTAAACAATATTGATGGGATTAAAAGAAGACAATTTTAAGGTCAGACAGCGGAGAAATTATAACGCGGTTTTGCATGTAGCTACACCAAAACAAACCGGTGGCTGGCGTTTGTGGGTTTTGTTGATAGTCTTTGTATTAATATTGGGGGGATCGGTGTATATGTTGTTTTTTTCTGATTATTTTCGATTGCGAGAAGTACAAATTGATGGTGGTAGTGAGGAAATGAAAAGCTCAATTCATGAGATGTTGAACTGGGAAACTGATTATATGGTTTTGTTTGATAGCAAAGCTTTTGCTTCCAGTCTGGAAAACAAATGGGATGAGTTGGCCCAAGTCAATGTAAATAAAGTATGGCCTAACAAAATTGAAATTGTGTTGGTGCCGGAAGTTGCAAAAATTGTGTGGCATAGTGGAGAAAAATTGTTTTTGGTCAATTCGGCCGGTATCATCTTGGGTCGGATCGAAGAAGATGAACGTTTGTCAAAGTATGTAGATTTACCGGTGGTTGATGATTTGTCGGGTTTATTTTTTGAAGATGGAGATAGAGTAGTTGGTCGGGATTTCGTGTTGTTTTTGGAGACAGTAAAATTTGATATTGAAACATCCATAAAAAAGGAAGTTGAAGCATTTGAGGTGGTGGAGACGACATTTGAGTTACATGTAAAAATGAAAGATGGATTTAGTGTCTATTTTGATGCTTTACGTGATCCTCAAACTCAGGTTGAAAAACTTAGTATATTTTTGAAAAATGATATTTTTGTTAATGATTATATTGATTTAAGGGTACCGGGAAAAGTGTATTACAAATAATTATTGTCAAAATTATTCATTTTATATCATATTTCCAAGATATTGGAAATATGTTTTTTAATAAAAATTTACAGTAGTGTAAAATATAGGTAGGATTAAAATATTTTGATTTTTATGCAAAAATATAGTTGGAAATTGCCAGAGTTGGAATTTGAAGGAAATCTGGTGGAAAGATTGTTAAAAAAAAGATTTGGCGAAAAACTTAATCCGGATGATTTTTTGAATCCAAAATTCAATCTGGATGATCCTTTTAAATTACCGGATATGAAGAAGGCGGTAGTCAGGATTAAACAGGCGATAGCAAATGATGAAAAAATTGTGATATTCGGTGATTATGATGTGGATGGCGTAACTTCATGTGCTTTGATGTGGGAGTTGTTTAAATTTTTAGGTACGGAAGTGACTGTATATATCCCTGACAGGTTCAACGAAGGTTATGGTTTGAAAGAGTCAAGTTTGACAAATTTGTTTGATGGTGGGACGAAGTTGGTAATCACGGTGGATTGCGGTATCAGGGATGTTAAATTGATTAAAAAAATGACAGAAAAAGGTTTGGATGTAATTGTGACTGACCATCATGATGTAGCGGATACAATACCGGAATGTGTAGCGGTAGTAAATCCCAAGCGATCGATAAGTACATATCGGGAGAAAAATTTGGCGGGGGTTGGTGTAGCATATGGTTTGTGCAGAGCTTTGCTCGTAGAGATGGGAGTGGGGGAAAAAGAAAGAGAATGGTTTGAAAAATGGAATCTGGATTTGGTGGCGGTGGGTACGGTGGCGGATATGATGGATTTGACCGGTGAAAATCGAATAATTGTTAAGTATGGTTTGAAAGTGTTGTCCAAGACTCGAAAAAAAGGGATCAAGAAATTAATTGAAAAAAGTGGAGGTGAAATTGAAAATATTGATACCAGGATGATAGGTTTTGCATTAGGGCCGAGATTGAATGCAGCCGGGCGAATGGACCATGCCATGATGTCATATAATCTTTTGACAGAAAATGAAGATATAGAATTGGAGATTATGGTCAATAATTTGGAAGAACATAATCGACAGAGAAAAAATGAGACGGATAGGATTTTGGGGGAGATTTTTAGTCGTGTGAATACAGATGATTTACCGGTGGCGATAGTGGAAAACGACAAATTGTGGTCAAAAGGCGTAATTGGTTTGGTGTCATCGAGAGTAACCGAGAAGTATTTTCGGCCGAGTTTTCTAGCGCAAGACGAGGGAGAAATGATGGTTGGATCAGCCAGGGGAATTGTTCATATCAATGTGGTGAAGGTATTGGAACAAGTGTCTGACATCTTGGATCATTTTGGTGGGCATAGTATGGCGGGTGGTTTTTCTCTAAAAAAGGAAAAATGGGATGAGTTTAGAAGTCGGGTTGAAAAAATTGTCAGTCAGGGGCTCGAAGGTAAAGATTTGCATCATGTTTTAGAAATTGATTTGGAAGCGGAGATTGATGAATACGATGATGATTTGTGGTATCGATGGCCGCAGTTGGAACCATTTGGTTTGGGCAATGAAGTACCAAAACTGGTTACAAAGAATGTGGAGATTGTTAAAAATAGTTTGATTGGAAAAATGTCCAATCATATCAAGCTATTTGTGCGGAAAAATGGCAATTATAGCAATGTTTTATGGTGGAATAGCGCTGACTATGCCGATCGAATCAATGTCGGTGCCAGATATGATATTGTATATAATTTGAATTTTAATGAATATAAAGGAAAAAGGAGTATTGATTTGATGTTATTGGATATTAGAGAGAAATAAAAATGAATAAAAACAATATTTTTGTCTGTGATAATTGTGGAAATGAGTATCCAAAATGGTCGGGACGTTGCGAAGCGTGCGGAGAATGGAATACGTTAAAACAGCTGTCAAAAAAAGATATGGAGGCGATCAAGGAAATCAGTGTCGAAGGGGAATGGCGAGAGGGAAAACTGTCGAAATTGTCAGAAGTTGATAATCATAATCAACGATATGTTTGTGGTATTGAAGAATGGGATAGAGTGATGGGGGGAGGTATCGTAAAAGGGAGTTTGACTTTATTTGGAGGGGAACCGGGGATAGGTAAATCGACTTTGATGTTGCAAGTATGTGATGGATTGATCAGAACAAGTAAGAAAATACTGTATGTGTCGGGAGAGGAGTCGTTGCCTCAGGTAGCTGATCGAGCCAATAGATTGAATGTGGAAGTTAAGGAAATAGATTTTTTGGATAGTATGTATTTGGAAAAGATTGAGGATGTTGTGCGACAAAATGGTTATGATTATGTAGTGATTGATTCTGTGCAAACTTTGGTAAGCAAAACATTGTCCGGAAGTGTGGGATCGATAATGCAAATCAAGTATTGTGTATCCAAATTGATGCATTTGGCCAAAGGTTTCGGAGTTACGATATTGTTAGTTGGACATGTAACCAAGATGGGAGAAGTGGCCGGACCGAAAATTTTGGAGCATTTGGTAGATGTGGTGTTGTATTTCGAAGGCGACCGGTCGAGTGAGCTGCGTATTTTGCGTGGATTAAAAAATAGGTATGGTTCAATTGATGAAACCGGAGTATTTGTAATGACATCGCAAGGGTTGAAAAATGTAGCTGATATTTCACGTATGTTTTTAAAAGAAAGAGTGGTTGATGTTCCCGGCTCGGTAGTCAGTGTGGCGATGGAAGGAACTAGGCCGTTTTTGGTGGAAATCCAAGCGATTGCTGATAGTACCAGTTTTGGTAATCCAAAACGGACAAGTGTGGGGGTGGATATGACCAGGTTGTCGATGCTACTTGCAGTTTTGGGTAAGAGAGCCGGAATAAATGTGTATGATAAAGATGTTTATCTCAATGTGGTCGGGGGTTTCAAACTCAAGGATCGTTCAACGGATCTGGCGATATTGGCGGCGGTGGCATCGGTGATAGTAAATCGACCGATTGAAAATGACGTGGTAGTGTTTGGCGAGGTGGGTTTGTTGGGCGAGGTCCGAAGTGTAAAATCAACGGAAAAGAGAGTTAGAGAAGCAATCAGTATGGGATTTAAAAATATTTATTCATCGAAAGGCGGAGGGACACAAGCGGTGGTGGTTAAAACGGTAAATGAGTTGTTTGATTATCTGTTTAGGAAATAACAAAAGACCTCAGTATCTTGTGAGGTCTTCTATTTTTTTGCGTCATTTGTTTTTTCTCCTTATTTCAAATTTCAAATGGCATATCGGTAATCATATGCCAGATGACTTTTATGCTATTGACAATACTATCTTCATGAGTTCTCTCGATGCTATGCATAGCATCAACTACCGGACCGATCATGCCGGTTATGGCATCATAACCGTAAAGAAACTTCATCGACAGTTCGGTGCCATAGTTTTTCATATAGCCGCTCTGATGAAGAATTTTGTTTTTCTGAGCGATTATTTTTAGATGTTTACTTAGTTTACTATGGTACCGATGGATTTTGTCCTTGGTACATATGTATGTCATTTTTTCGTTCAAATCCTGATTTTCGTCGTTGAGAATGGCATCAACGGCAATGACATAAAAGTTGTCAGGTCCCAACAAATTTTTGAAAAATTCGGTTGGAATGAAGGTTGGGTATCCCCTTTCTTCGCAGTGATTGAAAGAAAAGAGGAGATTGTAATCTGGCACAAAATTTACTTTTGAAATTAACTCAATCAGAGTTAATAGTATTTGCGTGCCACTCTGGTTGTCGTGGCCACGGGACACTATAAATCCATTATCGAAATGTTGGTAAAGGGGATCCAAGCTGATGGGATCGCCCGAGCAAATGCCGTATTGTTCCAAGTCTTTTTTGGATAAAATTGGCATATTTTTTTTATTGAGGAGATGCAATATTATCTCCATATTTTCTTCACCTCTTTTTTGTTCCCGCGCGGTTTCTTTGAAGAGGTGTAAGGAGGATTGGGTTGTTCTGATAATGCCACTATAATCTCCGGAAGCGGAATGTACCGTGCAAGGGGAGTTTTCAATAGATTGAAACATAAAATCCCCCTCCGGCTTGAAGGCAATTCTCCCATTTTTTTTGATGTGATCGATCGTTAGACCAAGAACATCAAAATGGGATAGAAAAAGAATTGACTTTTTTGATTTTCCCGGGCAAAAACAGTAGGTGTTACCGGTTGATGACCGGTAAACATTTTGGCAGTATTTTTGAATTTTTTCGAGCAGATATTGAGATTTACGTTCGCTGTATCCGCTCGGTGACGGAATTTTGATAAGTTTTTCGTAGTCAGCGAAAAAACTTTTCCTGAATTCTGATGAATTAAAATTCATCTAATGCACTTCCTTTCTTTTTAATATACTTAAACACAAGAAACATATTCTCATGATTATCTTAAGCATATTATCTGATAAAATTGGTTGGAAGTCAAGAAAAGACCTCACTGGTTTGTGAAGTCTTTTTAAAAAAATTTATGTAGATGTTTAATTGGCGGTGATGTCAACCGTATTGGAATAAGCTATTACGTCGCCGTTTCGGTAAACACCGATACGGTAGTAGTAGCGTTGTCCGGAGACTGCTCCGGTATCGACATAACCGATACTGGAAGCGCTGGGCATGTATTTGTAATAGGTGCCATTGTAAGTAGGATTGGAATTGGTGGTGGAACGAAGAATCTTGTAGCCACTGATACTATCGTCTTCGTATTGATTCCAGGTCAAGCTGATACCGCCGTTTACATTTATCGCTTCCAAAGTGAGGTCGTTGGCGGTATTGTCATGATCGGAAATGATGTAGATGGTGTTGGAATAGGAGAGAATATTACCGTCTTTGTAAGCACCGATACGATAGTAGTATCCTTGATTTTGAGTAGTGTTGTCGTCCGTAAAGACTGTATTGGTGTAGCCACTTAAATACTTGAAATATTCATTGGGGTATGTCGGAGTGGGATTGGTGGTGGAGCGCATGACTTTGTAACCGTCGATAGTGTTGGTGGTATATTCGTTCCAGTATAGTTTTATTCCATCGTATTGATTGGCGGCGTAAAGGTTGATTGATTCGCCAGTTTCGTATTTGTTGGTTTGAGCGGTGATGGTAGAAACATTGGAATAGGCGACAACAGCGCCGTTTTTGTAAGCGCCGATACGATAGTAGTATTTTTGGCCGTTGATAGCGCCGGTGTCGATATAGACTAAATTGGAGGCGCCGGAGATGTAGAGTAGATTGTTGTCAGGATAAACCGGACTGGAATTGGTAGTGGAGCGAAGGATTTTGTAACCATCAATTTCGTTGGAAGCGGTTTGGGTCGATAGAGTGTATTTGTTCCAACTGAGCTTGACTCCACTGGATTGGGAAGTGGAGTTAAGTTTAAAATCTGCGGAATTATTGATAGTATCCGGGATAGTGATGAGAACATTGTTGGTGTATTCGATTACTCCTTGGTCGGAACTATATGCCCCGACTCGATAATAGTAACTGTGGCCAGGTTGGACGGTAGTGTCGGTATAATCTGTAGTTGAAGTACTGGAAAGATATATCCACCAATCTTCAGGATAGGTGGGATTGGTTTTTGTTTCGCTACGAGCGATTTTATATCCGGATATGGTATTTGATGAAGTTTGAGTTTGGGTGTAAGCAGTCCAATCCAAATATGCTTTACCATTGACATTACTACCGACCAATTCAAAATCGCCGGAAGCGACGGGAGTGGTTGGCTCGGTGGTTGAACCGGAGTTGGTGACAGTAAATACCCAGAAGAGTCCGACATCATTGAGCCAAGTTTTTCCTTCGATAACGGGTTGGAAGTATTCTTTGTATTCTCCGACGGTATTGGGAGCTTGGACATAGAACTCAAATGTACCAATACCGTTTGGTTTCACTTCAGTCTCTTTGAGATTGGTGGCGCGATTTTTGGAAAGCCAAGTGTCTTTTGCAAATAGTGATTCGCGATCGATAGGATGTGAAGTTCCCAGTCTGGCAGGATTGTCGCCATTGTTAAACCAACTCTTAGTACCGGTATTTTTGAATTTTACCCATACTTTTTGGGCTTCACCGGGTTTTAAACTGATATAAGCACTTTGAGAATTCCATTTGGCTTGGTATTCGGGTGTATTTTGTTCGGTGGTTTTTTCTGTTGTGGTGGTATCTTTGACGGTAATATTTAGAAACAATCCCCAGTCTTCCATCCAAGTGACTCCTTCGACAAGTGGTTGGAAATATTCTTGATAATTACCGGGAGTTGCTGGGGCGAGTAGATAGAATTGAAAAGTGCCTATACCGCCGGGTTTTACTTCTTTTTCAACAAGTGTGGCCGGTCGGTTTTCAGAAATCCAGGTGTGTTTATAAAAGGGAGAGCTTCGGTCTTGATTGTGGGAGGTTCCCAAACGAACCGGATGTTCTCCGTAGTTATACCAGCTAGCTTCGCCGGTATTTTTATATTTTATCCAGACAGTTGTATAAGCGGATGGTTTCATTTCCGGATAAACACTTTGTGAGTTCCATTGACAGCTATAATGTTCCGGGTTGGTGTCAACGGTGACGGGAGTGGAAGTGGCATAGACATTGGATGTAAACATCAAGGTCATTGCCAGAATAATGGCCGAAATTTTTTTCATTTTTTTTGTTAGTTAATTATATAAATTAATTAGTAGTGTTAAATAAAAATAAGAAATATGGTATGGATCCCCGATATCGAAGCGCCATAAAATGGCTTTCGATTCGAGGATGACAGATAAGAAAATTAACTAGCACTACTCATAAACTATTGTTTTCTTTTTGATTTACTTTCGATGATTTTCTTTGTTGCAGGTGGTTGGTTGCTGGTTTTGGTTTGAGAGTATTTTTCAAGTATATCATCCGGAGTCAATTTTACCAGTAAATAAGCGCAAGCGGTGAATACGGCTAAATCATCAATTGAACCGGCGATAGGTAAAAAATCTGCGATAAAATCAATCGGGACGAGTAAGTAGGTAATGAAAATCAGAGTGGGAAAAAGTTTGGCTGAGAAAGGAACATCTTTGTCAAAATACAATTTGAGCGGTAGAATGATTGATTCTATTGCCTGGATGATTTGAGGTTTATTCATGGTGAATTTAAACTTTTTAATTAGTTACAACAATATTAATGCTCTGAGCGGTGGAATTTCCTTCATTGTCAAAAGCAATCGCTTTGAGAGTATAGTTGCCGGTACCGGGATATGGCCAGGTGATGCCATAGGTTGAACCGCTTGGGGAGGAGATTGTACCCAAAGGTGATGAATCCACTTTAAATTCAACTCGATTAACTCCGGAATCATTGTCAATAGCGTTGATTTGAATACTGACTGGGAAACTTGATTGGGCGATGTTGGAGTTGTTGACCGGAGTTACAAAGACTACGATAGGAGGATCTTGATCGGCGGTATTGGATACTTGGAAAGTAACGGAACCGGAAGCGGTGAGATCGTTGGTAGCAGTTAAATTGACGGATATAAAATGTTCGCCATTAACCGCTGAGGATAGATTGTATGGTAAACTAAATGGTTCGCTGGAACTGGAGCCGATAAATCCACCATCAAAATAGAAATCAACTTTTTTGACACCGGAAGGAGAGTTGATTGAAGTGGTGATGTTTATATTATTTTTTACTGTAGAGCCGGATGCCGGATTGACGATACTAATTGATGGTCGTACTTCATCCAATGTACATTTTTCGGTTGGTGGGGGGGTGGACAAGCCGGCACCGGCGGCCCAGCCGAGAACGGGTTTTTCCCAGTTTGGATCATCCGGTTTTTCGGAATGAATTTCTCGAAATGTTTTTTGTTCGGTTAGATCTTCAGGAATACCGCTGTCGGCCAATTTACCGTTGGATTTGCAGACTCGATATACGGTAACACCCTTGGGGGATTCGGTAGGTTGATGCCAAGGGGCGCCAAGGTCGGTTATAGTATCGGATCCGGCGACAGGTTTGCCGTTTGAATATCGATCAACAGTAACATTGGCAATGGTATCTGGTTTAGAAAACTCTTCATTGTCGGTACCATCGAGAATAAAATGCATATATTCGTTCCACAGCGGAGCGGCGACATAGATACCAGGTGCGTTATTCATAGGTGTGTTGTCATTGTTTCCGGCCCAGACTCCGGTCACAATTGATGGAGTATAACCCACTGTCCAACCGTCGCGGTATTCATCAGTAGTGCCGGTTTTGGCGGCGACGGAGTGACCCGGAATAAACAAATCGCTATTGGTGCCAAAAGTACCTGCACGGGAAGCGTTGTCTGAAAGAACGTTGCTAATTAAATATGCAGTTTCAATTTTGAGAACTTCTTTGGCATTTTTTTTAACTTGTTCTTCATCAAATTGTTCGATGATTTTTCCGGAAGAGTCTTCGATTTTTAAAATTGGGGTAACTTGATTAAACTTTCCTTGATTGGCCAAAGAAGCATAAGCACCTGCTAATTCCAACAGTTTTATTTCACCACCACCAAGCACTAGAGATAGTCCGTATCTTTCCGGATCATCAAAAGAAGCGATACCCATTTGATTTGATTTCTCTATGACTTTGTCCAAGCCAACCAAATCAAGCATTTTAACGGCCGGGATGTTGAGTGAGTTTTGCAAGGCGGAGCGGATGGTAACCGGTCCTCGAAAACTCTTATCATAGTTATCTGGTGTGTAACTGCCACCAAAACTGGTTTTGACGTCATAAAGAGTACTGCCCGGGAACCATTTGTCTTCGAATCCCATAGCATAGACGAGTGGTTTAAATGAAGAACCGGGTTGGCGTTCGGAGGTAACGACATTGACATTGCCATCGTTATCAGTATCCCAATAATCACGTGAGCCGACCATGGCAATAATTTGTCCATTTCTGGGATCGAGGGACACAAGGGCTGCATTGGAAGCATTGTATGTTGATCTGTTTTGATCGGCATATTTAGTGACCAATTCCTGGGCTTTATTTTGTTTATCCAAATCGAGAGTGGTGGTAATTTTGAATCCGCCTTCTTCAATTTCCTGCTGAGTATATTTTTCTTCCAGTTTTTCCAGAACATAAAAAACAAAGTGAGGAGCTTCGATATCTTGTTTACGTTGTTTGAACTGAATTTGTTCAGCAATGGCGTCATTCATTTGTTGCTCATCAATGTAACCCAATTCATGCATTTGTTCCAATATCCAATGATGTCGCTCAGAGAGTTCGTCGGTATGATTTCCATATGGTGAATAATAACTGGGTGCTTGGATGATGGCGGCCAAAACTGCTCCTTCGGCAATGGTCAAATCTTGAATATTTTTATCAAAATACAATTCGGATGCAGCTTGAACGCCATATGCAGTGCTGCCAAAAGGAATCTCGTTTAAATATATTTGTAAAATCTCGTCTTTAGTAAAGATTTGTTCGAGTTCAATGGAAAGGATTAATTCTTTGATTTTTCTGTCGTATGTTTTTTCGGTACTTAAAATCGCGTTTTTAACAAGTTGTTGGGTAATGGTGCTGGCACCTTGGCCGTAGATATCTCGATTGAGAAGATTTTGTACAGCAGCGCCGATCAATCTTTTGGGATCGAAACCCATATGTTGATAAAAATCTCGGTCTTCGGTAGTGATAACCGCTTCTTTGAGATGTTTAGGAATTTGGTCGATCGTTACTAGAGTTCTTTGCACATCACCATGCACTTCGTAAAGTAATTTGTCATTACGATCGTAGATTTTTGTGGATTGGGCGACGTCACGTTCGATTAGTTTATGAGGGTCAGGAAGTTGAGTGGAAAGGTTAAAGAAAAGTATGGAGATAGCAAGTATGCCAAGAGAAAATATGAATAATGCAATTTGAGCGAACCATTTGAGCACAAACATAATATTTTTTTTAGCAAATAATTTGTTCATAATATATATGGTAAGAATTGGTGATATTATCAATTTTAATTATACTATATTTGGTGGGCAATAAGTATGTGCCCAAGGCGCACCAGATGACTGGAAAAGTAGTAAGTAATAAGTAAAAAAATATTATTTGAAAATATTTAAGAAGATTATGAGAAAATTTGAAGATGTAAAAAAATTTATCGAAAATCGGGCGGAGCAGGTTATTGGGTGGGAGGAATTGGAGAAGAAAATCAAATCCGGGCAAAAGATAAAAATTAAATATGGAGCGGATGCGACCAAACCGGATTTGCATATTGGTCACGCAGTTTCTATGAAGTTGATGCGAAAATTGCAAGATGAATTGGACGCTGAAGTACAATTTCTGATAGGTGATTTTACAACCAGGATTGGTGATCCGACCGGCAAATCAAAGGCGAGAAATGTAATTGACGAAAAGGAAATAAAAGAAAATGCAGTATCTTATGCCGAGCAGGTGTTTAAAATATTGGATAAAAATAAAACTCAGGTTTGGGCTAATGGCGAAAAACTGGATTTTGTGGATAACTGTCAAGGAGGTTGGTGGAACGAGATGCCTTTATCGGAATTTTTATCACTATTATCAATGGTTACTCATGCCAAGTTGATTGATAGAGATATGTTTCAAAAAAGGATTGAGGAGGGTAAAGAAATATATATGCATGAGATGATGTATCCCATATTGCAGGGTTATGATTCAGTCAAAATGGAGTCGGATTTAACGATAGTTGGTAGTGATCAATTGTTCAATGAATTGATGGGCAGATTTTTTCAGGAGAAATTTGGGCAGATTCCGCAGTCGATTATTACATTGCCGATACTGGTGGGAACTGATGGAAAGGAAAAAATGAGTAAATCTTTGGGGAATTATATTGGTTTGAATGATAGGGCGGGGGAGATGTTCGGGAAAACGATGTCAATACCAGATGAGGTGATTGTGAACTGGGCGTTGTATGCTTCGGATTTGGATGCGGAAAAATTGCAAAAAGAGCTGTCTCAAGGTGAAAATCCGAGAAATGTGAAAGCAAAATTAGCTTATGATATTGTGCGACAATATTGGGGACAAGAAAAGGCAAAGAAAGCCGAAGAAGAGTTTGACAATATTTTTAAAAACAGGGAAAATCCGCAAGATATGCAGTCGATAACGTTTGAGGCAGGTAAAACATATCGATTGATAGAATTGTTAGCGGATAACAATTTGGTTAGTTCCAGGTCAGAGGCCAGAAGGATGATAACTCAGGGTGCGGTCAAGCTTGATGATAAAAAAGTAGGTAATGTCGATATGGAGTTTATACCGAAAAGCGGGCAGATTCTGAAAGTGGGAAAAAGAATATTCGCCAAATTTGTTGATTGAGTGTTTTTTAGGGAGGATTTTAGATAAGATATTATTATTGACTTATCATGAAAAAATTAAAGCTCAAAGTTCTACCAAATAAATTTTCGGTTTGTAAATTGCGGGCCAATTATGATTACCCGAAATGGGCGGAGAATGATATATTTTATTCTATTACCAAAACGGAAGACGAGTTGTCGGTGGTAACTTTGGAAAACAATGTTCGGGTTTGTCCTGAGAGAGAAGACGGATGGAGAATAATCAAAATTTTAGGGCCATTGGAATTTGGTATGGTAGGGGTGGTGAGCAAAATTAGTTCAACGTTAGCTGTAAATAGAATATCGATATTTGTGATTTCGACTTTTGATACGGACTATTTTTTAGTTAAAGATGAAAATATGGCGAAAGCTCTCAAGTTATTAAAATATGATTACAAAATAGTTGAATAATTTTTCAAGGTGGATGTATATGTATATTTTCCAAAAATTCAAAGAAGAGGTAAAAAATTTTTTGTTGAATCAAAACGTAGATGTATCACAAATAGTCTTAGAATTACCTCCTGAGGGCGTGGCTGGTGATTTGGCTTTCCCTTGTTTCTCGCAGGCCAAGGAAAAAAAAGCCAGTCCGGTAAAAATTGCCGAGGAAATAGCGACTAAATTTGTACATGGTGAGTTGATAGATAAAGCGGTGTCAGCTGGTCCTTATGTAAATTTTTTTGCAGACAGGATTAAATTCAATAATTTGGTGAGAGAAGAAGTGATTGCTGCCGGTCAGTGTTTTGGTAGTCTGGAATCGAAAAATTTTCGAATCGGAGTGGAGTATCTGTCACCGAATTCCAATAAACCATTGACGATTGGTCATTGTCGCAATGGTTCACTGGGAAAAAGTTTGGTGGAAATTTTGAAATTTTCCGGCTATGATGTGAAATCGATAATTTTATATAACGATCGCGGAGTACATATCTGTAAATCAATGCTGGCATATCAAAAATGGGGAGAAGGTAAAACTCCCGATGAATTGGGATTGAAACCGGATCATTTGATTGGAAAGTTTTATATAATGTTTGGTCAAAAAGCCGAAGCAGACGAAGGTTTAAATGAAGAGGTGCAGTTGATGCTTAAAAAGTGGGAGGAAGGTGATAGTGAAGTAATCGAATTGTGGAAAAAGATGAATGGGTGGTTTTTTGAGGGTGTAAATCAAACTTTGGATAGAGTGGGGATCAATTTTGACAAACAGTATTTGGAGTCGGAGATATATTTATATGGTAGAGAAATTGTCGAGCAAGCTTTGGTTGATGGTAAAGTGTATAAACTAGATGACGGGGCGGTAGAGGCAGATTTGTCGGATGTCAATTTGGATAAGAAGATATTATTGAGAAATGATGGGACTACTGTTTATATGGTGCAGGATTTATATCTGGCTAAGAAAAAAATTGATGATTTGAAACTGGATAAATCAGTTTATGTGGTAGGTAGTGAGCAGATATATCATTTCAATGTTTTGTTTGAGCTTTTGGATCGGTTTGGAATCATGGATAAATCCAAAACGTATCATTTGGCTTATGCGATGGTAAATGCGGCTTCGGGCAAGAAGATGAGTTCCAGAAAAGGGGTAGGAGATAAGTGGGATGGCTTGTTGGATGAATTGCATGTATTGGCACGTGAAGGGATTGAATCCAGAGACGGTAATTTGGACCAGGATGAGTTGGAGCGTCGGTCAGAGATAATTGGGCAGGCAGCTTTGAAGTTTGTGATGTTAAATCAGGATGTAAACAAATCAATTAATTTCAACAAACAAGAAGCATTGAAGTTTGAGGGCGAAACCGGTCCATATTTACTTTATACTTTGGCACGTGTGAACAGTATTTTGACAAAAGCGGGAGTTAAACAAGACGAGATCAAAATTGCTGAAAATGAGAATCCTGAGTTGAATGAGATGATATTGCAGTGTTCCAGATTTTTTGAAGTTGTTGATAAAGCGGGTGAGGAATTCAATCCGTCAATTGTATGTCATTATTTGTATAAGTTGTCGCAATTGTTAAATAATTTTTATCATAAATATCGTGTTAATGATGCTGACACAGATGAAGAAAAACAATCACGGGCGGGGATGTTGTTTATTACTAAGCAAGTGTTGGAAAATGGGTTAAAATTACTGGGAATTGAGTATTTGGAGAAGATGTAGGGGGATAAAAATTTCACTATGGTTTTAAACAAAAGTATAGGATAGTTTTTTCGAATTTTGAAATAGATTTTTATTTTTTCATTTCTTCAGGGAGATCTTGGTTTACAAAAACAACTCCGGATATTTCGGAGTTGTTTAGTGTTTAATTACAGAATATTATTAGCCACCGCAGACGTTTTCACAAGGGATACCGTTGTTGTTGTCATCAAGATTGGTTTGGCCACATTGTGAATAGTAGTATTGGGCTTCTTGGCAGCTTACCATTTGGCTACAAGGTTTGACTTCGCATTGGGTAAATACCTGTTTAGGTACTTTGAATGCTTCACCTTCGTAAGTCCAGTTGGAGTCGGTATCACGAACTTTGACCATTTCATCATAGTCAGAAGTGTAGAAATGATGCAAGAAGATTGGACTCCAGAAACGATAAACTGTTTCCGTTTCTACCGGACCACTATAATCCACAGGATAGACGTAGTAAGCTACCCATTCAAATTTCCAGTTGGTGTCGGTGTTTTTGACACGGATGTATTCGTCATAGTCGGCAGTATAGAAATGCCCGTGGAAGACGTCTGACCAGAATCTGTATAGTGGTATAGTATCAGTTTCTTGATTTGGGTAAGCGCTGAAAGCGACTTTTTCGTAAGTCCAGTTGGTGTCGGTGTTTTTTACTTTGTTGGCTTCATCGACATCGATGGTAAAGAAATGTCCTCTAAAGATGTCTGACCAGAAGCGGTAAACATAGCTGGATTCGGCGACTTCTTCGGCTTCACGACGCTCTTTGTTTAAATCTTTTGGTAGTGGTACACTGCCACCACCGCCTCCACCACGAGTGGAAAGTGGACGCCAATCCGTACCGACTTTGAACTCACCCATGGCACAACTGGCGACTCCATTTAGACAACTGAAACTTATCTGTCCGGAAATAGGGTTAGTAGCATAGCCGGAGAAATAGCCGGCATCGTCGATCATGACTCCGGAGAAATCTATCCAGCCCAGATTTTCACCCCAAGCATTGCCTCCCAAGTCGCCTTCTCCGTCATTGGTTACACCACCATTGGTAGGATTTAGATTGATCCAGCCGTAGTTGGGTGCCCAGGCGTAGCCGGTTAAGCCGGCGTCGGTAACGTGGACGTTGCCTTCGGTGGTTCCAAAGTTTATCCATCCAACATTTTCGCCCCAGGCGTATTTGTTGGTGGTGCTTATGGTTCCGTCAGAAGTGCTGGCGGAGGTTAGAGTAGGTGATATGATACCTAACAGCATCGCTGCGACCAAAAGTCTGTTTATAAATTTGTTTATATTCATGAGATTTATCTAATTTTTCTAAAGATAAAATATGTTTTCGACCTTGAAAAATGTTTTTTAACTATTGTTTTCTTGATTCTGACTTTCTGTTGTTTGATTGTTATTTAAACAATTTGTCCAAATTAGTTCAACTTTTTCATCTCCGCTATGTGCTGTTACTTTTTGGCACTTTTTGGCTTCGATGATGAGGGCATTTATAGCATCGGTATATCCTTTTTGATATGATGTTTGGATGACGTTGGTTTGGTATTTACCGTAGAAGTCTTGTCCAACATAATATACTGAGAATAAAAGCCAACCGATTCCGATACACCATAATACGTATTTCAAAATCTTGTTTTTCATATAGTTACTCCTAGTTCACCCTCCTACAAACTTTTTTAAAGATAGATAACGCGAAATATTCCCAAAAAGGGAAGCTGATTATTTATTTAGAGAATAATCAGCTATTTGATAATTATGAGCAGTTACCAGTACCACCGGTGGTGTCAAATATGATGTTCCATCCGCCGTTACCGTATCCACAGTATACACCACTACTGTCAAAATACATATCTCCATCAGCTCCGGCAGGGGCACTGCCTTGTGGAATTAAAGACAATACATCTGACAAACCTAGGCTATTGAATGCAACATCATCAGAAGTACTAAGTCCAAGATTGCCTCTAGCAGTGGCGACATTGTTAAGGTCGGAAAGATCGTTGGTAATTAGTAAAGCATTAGGATCGGTTTCAGCAGTTAGGTAAGCTTGCAAGTCAGAGATTTGACTTTCGGTAATGGAAATACCGGTGGACATATCCCAAGCGGTAAAGACCGGATCAGATTCAGCTGTTAAATAACCGGCATCATTGGCAAAACTACTTACATTATCACCTGGCAAAGAATATCCTTGCAAGTCAGAGATTTGACTTTCGGTAATGGAAATACCGGTGGACATATCCCA
>CALKWM010000016.1 GCA_938004065.1 uncultured bacterium | reverse complement strand
ATATTATTGGGATATCAGTTTAGTAAATTACTTTCGAATTAATGGGTTCACGGTTGATTAAGTATTGACATATTAGTCTATTTGTGATATGTTTGTGGTGGATTAGAAAGAATTTATTTTTATAAATACCACAAACATGAGTTATTTTAGTTTTGGGGTGGGAGTAAAAAATAATAGTGGCAATTTTTCTGAAACGGAGGATGAAAGGGAGGTACAGGCAAATGAGCCTGTTGAAGAGAGCACAGAATCCAAGGAGGAAGGCGAGAGGTAGGAGTTACAAATTGGTATAAAAATCTCTACAATAAAGATTGTAGAGATTTTTTTATGGTTTTTGATGAATACATTTTTGTTATTAATGGTATTTTTTGTTTTGGGGGTGATTAATAAATATTTATTGTTATTTTTTTGTTTGGCAATTTTCTTTTATTTCTTAGTAAAAGAAAATGTGTGGAAAAAAATATTTTTAGCAAAAATGTTTTGGCCAATGTTTGGCTTCGGTTGTTTGGTGATATTGTATGTTTATATATTGTGGTCGGTGGTAGGTTATGGACATTTTGCCGGTATAAATTTTAATATCAACACTATTGTTGATTTGTTGATGGTGATAGTGCTTTTATTATCTTTGTATAGAGATATTGAATGGAAAAATAGGATTGTTTTATATAGTTTTGTGGCCGGTTTTATGTCGATAATGATGGGCAATATCGGTTTGATTGAGTATGTTTATTATTTCTTTCTTTTTGGATTAATTTTGTTGTTTAGTGCGAAAGAGAAATATTGGGGTTTGGCGTTTGCATTGGGTTATTTTCTTTTCAGGGGTATAATAGATTTTAAATTGGTTTTAGATCAAACATTGGTAGCACTGTTTCCGGGTGCATATATTTTGGCGATTATTATTTTTATTGTTGTTGGATTTTATTGGCAGAAAAAAGGCAAAGCGATAAAATAATTTAAGATGATATAATTTATTTGTGTAAAAAAACGTTTAAAATATATTTAAAAATATTTAGGAAGCAAATGTCAAAAGAGGAAATTAAAGCTGTTGAATTTAAAAAAAATATTTTTTTTACAGATCGAGTAATCTTAACGAGTTTGGTTTTTTTGGGTTTGTTTATTTTAGTATCTTGGATATTGTGGTATGTATTGTATCAACAGATAAGTTTTGCGGTTGGCATGCCGGCTTATTTTAGTTTTTTGCAACCATACAATTTCATATATCGATATGTTTTGCCGCTTTTTGTATCCATTATGGCCGTATTTCATTTGTTACTAGCTTTTTTTGCGTATGATCGTGATCGATTGGTGAGTTACGTTGTGTTGGGAGGAGCGGCTTTTTTGGCTTTGTTGGTAGTAGTAACGGGGGTGTATTATATGTCTTTTGCTTAATTTTTCAAATCGATAAAAAACTATAAAATTTCAATTTTGACTGTATTTTTGTGTATTTATGGATTATGATGTTAGAGTTGAAGTTTTTAGATTGATTTATTATTGATTTGATTTTTTTTATGTCTCGAAAAAATTTCACATATTGGTATCAAAAAAGGTGGTTTTATCGATTTTTGGAGATGATTCCAGGTGTGTTGAGTTGGAGCATGATTTTAGTGCCACTGGTACTGGCTTTTTGGTATCCAAATTTGGTTGCTATTTGGGTGATAATATTTGATTTATTTTGGTTGTTTAAAGCTTTGGAGGTTGGCTGGCGGTTAATTGGGGGTTATTTGAGGATAAAAGCTGATTCAGGAGTGAATTATCTGGTTAAATTGAAGAATCTAAAAAGAGAAGAGGTGGCAACACCATTTATAAATTGGGAGGAGATATATCATGTGGTGTTATTGCCGTCATACAATGAGGGCATAGAAATAATTCGGCCGTCATTGCTTTCATATTTGGCGGCGAATTATCCTAAAGACAAAATAATTGTTTTGTTGGCATTGGAAGAGCGAGCCGGTAGCGAAATCAATAAAAGGGGAGAGATTTTAAAGAAAGAGTTTCAGGATAAATTTTATGATTTTATTGTTAGCTATCATCCGGATGGAATAGAAGGAGAAATAAAAGGTAAAAGCGCTAATGCTACATGGGCAATAAAAAAATTCGTTACATATTGTGAAAAGAGAGGTATTGATCCAAAAAGAGTATTGGTTTCAAATTTTGATTGTGATACCAGAGTGCATTCGCAGTATTTTGCCAATTTGAGCTATAAATATTTAACTGCAAAAAAGAGGAAACAAAAGACATATCAGCCAATACCAATGTTCAATAACAATATCTGGGATATCCCGATTTTGACCAGGACGGTTGCAATTTCGGCGTCGTTTTGGCAGATTATCGAGTCAACCAGAAGTTACCGAATGGTTAATTTTTCCAGTCAAGCTATGAGTTTGGCCGCTTTGATTGATATTGACTATTGGGATGTGACGATTGTGTCTGAAGATTCGCGACAGTATTATCGAGCGATGTTTCGATATGGTGGTGATCATGAGGTTATTCCACTTTATACTCCGGTATATATGGATGCCGTGCTGTCGGATAATTTCTGGAAAACAATGCGGGCACAGTATTTACAAATGAGACGTTGGGCCTGGGGGGTTGAACATTTTCCTTATCTGGTAGTAACCGGTTTACAAGATAGAAAGATTGGTTGGTATAAAAAATTTGTTGAAGCATGGAGAATTATTGATGGTCATTTTTCTTGGGCGACGGTAAGTATATTTATTATGTTATCCGGCTGGTATCCTTTTATTGCCAATAGTAATTTTTCCACTTCGCCCTTGTCTTACTATTTACCATTTTGGGCATCCAAAATAGTTACATTTGCGATGGTTGGGTTGTTGATTTCGATGGTTATTTCATTTTTAATGTTACCACCAAAGCCGCCCAGATATGGGAGATGGAGTGTTTTCGAAATGTTCGTGATGTGGTTGTTGGTGATTTTCAATTCCAGTTTGTTTGGTTCTCTGCCGGCTTTGGAATCACAAACCAGGATGATGTTTGGCTGGTATCTTGGGTTTTGGGTGACGGACAAAAAAGTAAAGAAGTGAGAGAAAAAATAATCAAAGTTTGAGATTTTTGTGATAAATTGTTAAATTATTACATTGTTGATATAATTTTGGTTGCAGATGATTTTTTAAAGTGGTTAGTTTAGGGTGTTGTCTATCGGGGATTAGCGCAGTTGGCTAGCGCGCCTGGTTTGGGACCAGGAGGTCGTGGGTTCGAGTCCCACATCCCCGACTTCGAGTAAGATATTTGAACAATTTTTTGTGAAAAATAGTCTTGACTTTGATAGTTATTTATGATATTATTGGCGTGTTGGTATTTGTTTTTATTTGATGAAAGTGTTTTGACAAAATAATTTAATAGGTAGTATAATCATATTTGTTATGAGAAAAACAATAAACAATAGTAATTGTAATAATTACCGGTCTTAGGGACTTGGATGGTTTATGTTTTTAAGAAAACTTTCCGGGTCCAACAAGGGACGCGGTTTTTTTGTTGCCAGGTAGTTCAATGGTAGAACACCGCACTGTTAATGCGGGAGTTGCAGGTTCGAGTCCTGCCCTGGCAGTTTTTTATGAGGGGAAACAAATTTTCCCCTCATATCTCCCCTTGGATATAGTATATAAACATTGGAATGAATCCAATGTTTATATGATTAGAAAAAAACATAAGTGACGATCTGTTATTTATCTTTTCATAAAAATTGAATGCTGTGCTTCTAATTTTTTTGAATAAATGAAATTATAACAGAAAATCAATTCTGTTCCCCAATACTCCCTCTTTCCTTTTAGATGCAAAAAACATTGAAATAAATTCAATGTTTTTTGATTAGAAGAAAAATTATTCTATCTGTTTCTACTTTGTCCCAAAAAAATATGGTGCTAAAGCCCTAATTTTTTGGGAGCCCGCAAAGCTTTCTCTTTCCATTAATATAAATTAATATGAAAAGGTGATTGAATACAAAAATTTATCCCAAAAAATGTCTTGGGGTAAATAATAATAGGTGTTATTTTTTGATATAAATTTCTTGAGTAGGGAAGGGGATGCTAATTTTGTATTTTTTGAATTCTCTGATTAAACCCAAATTTATTTCTTGTCTAACGTCCATGTATTTGTTAAAACTGGAAGAGTCTAAATAATATACAGTTTCAAATAGTATGGCTGAGTCGCCAAGTCTTTTGAGATGGCAACGTTTGAATTCAACGAGCTCGATTGGGGATAGAATACTTTCCATAATCTCAGGGATTTTTTTTAGTTTTGTTTCTGGAGTGTTGTAAGCAACTTGGGTTTGCAGTTCAATCCTTCTTTTTTTGAGTTTTCGAAAGTTTCGAATACGACTTTGAGTGATGTCTTGGTTTGGAATAATCAGTTCGTCACCGGTTAGTGTTTTTAAACGAGTGGAGCGAATGCCGATTTGTTTTACTGAGGCAAAAGTGCCGTCTAGTTCGATAGAGTCACCGACATTAAAAGGTTTGTCAACATATATGGACATGAATGAGAAAACGTCTTTGAGTACGTTTTGCAGGCCAAAAGCAACGGCGATACCGGTGATCCCCAAACCTCCGACAAGAGTTGATACGTTGTAATGAAAGTTTTGTAAAATAACCAGTACAGCGATAAACCACAATACTATTTGGGAAAGACTGTTGAGAATTTTTAGCAGGGTTGGATCTTTTTTTTGGTTGATTTTCTGGGTGGCGAGCAATTTCTTGAAACCGAAATCAACGATGATGTTTAGAGATTTGACGATGTAATAGGTGAAAAAAATGATGGAAAATTTGATCAAGTATTGATCGATTTTATCAGAAATATTGGTAACGATAGCGGTTAGGTATAGTGGTATAAACAGGTAAAAAAGTGGTCCATAAGAGTTAACAATGTCGCGTAGCAGGTCGTCAATTTCAGTTTTGGTTTGATTGGCGATGGTATTGATTTTTTTCACCAGGCTGAGTTTGATCAATTTGAGAAGCATATAGAAAATCAGAAATATCAGGATAAATTGCAAAATGTTCTCACTGACAGAATCTTGGAGGTAGTTTAGTATTTGTTCCATTTTTTTTATAATATTAAACCTATGTTTAGGATAGCATATTTCAAGATATTTTTTTGATTTTGTAAATATCCGGTGTTAGACCACCAATATCGACTGTGGTGATTTTTTTGACTTGGAAAATTGGGGAAAATGTTTCGAGAAATAATTTTTTTTCCTGAGTTAGGAAAATTCCCACTCCGTTTATATGAAGCATACTTTGACATTTGTGAGAAAGAATTTTGTATAGTTTGATATTTTTTTCGTGATTGCCGGTACGTATGCCAAATGGGAGGTTGGAAATAATGCTGTTGATAGAGCTTGGAGCTAATTTAGTCATGGAGATATTGGAACGGAAAATTATTAATTTTTTGTTTGAAATGTGGGCTTTTTCGGAGTTAATCTGACAAAAATCAATTGCTTTACCGCTCAGATCGGAAGCGAATGCCTGTTTGATGTTGAACAATTTGATAGCGGTAATGGGGATGGTTCCGCATCCGCAAAATGGATCGTAGATGGTATCGGTGGGTTTTAGTTTGGCAATTTGACACAAAATATATGCCAGCGAGGGATGGGTGCTGGCAGGAAGGGTTTTAATGCGCCAGGATTTTTTATGAAGATTTATATTGAATTTGTCGGAGTTGGTTATGGAGATAGCACTATGAATATTTTCGAACTCAAGTATGTCATTGATGGTGGATGAAAATTCAATTCTGTCGTTTGCTTGATGATTGATGATAGTTTGGGGAAATTTAGCAATTAGTTCGTCGATGACGAATTGGTTTGTTCCCGGGATAATTTTTAGGTGGTATTTGTGGGAATTCATTTTTGAGGATATAAATTTGACTTTCAATTGTATAATAAAATTGTTACAATTTATATTGACGATATCAAGAATTTATTTTTGCGGGTGTCGTATAATGGTTTATTATATCAGCCTTCCAAGCTGAGGATAAGGGTTCGATTCCCTTTACCCGCTTTTTTTGAGAAATAAGAAGTAAGATAGGATGGTAAAAAGTAATTATAAATAATAAGAAGTTAGAAATAAGTGGTGATGATTAAAACTTTTCAAGATATTGGAGTTTGGCAGAAGGCACATGAGCTTACTTTGAGTGTTTATAAGTTTACCAGAAAATATCCAAGAGAAGAGACTTTTGGATTAGTGAGTCAAATTCGCAGGTGTACTGTGTCGATTGGATCAAATATTGCTGAGGGATACAGAAGAAGAACCTCAAAGGACAGAATGAATTTTTATAACATTGCGGAAGGATCCTTAGAGGAATTGGAATATCAATTGATTTTGTCTAGAGATTTAAGTTATATTTCGCTGGAGGAATATAATTTTTTATTTCCTAGGGCAGAGGAAGTTGGAAAAATGTTGTGTAGTTGGAAGAAAGGTGTAAAAGATGTTTTTTAGGTTGTTTTCTTATTTCTTATTTCTTGCTTCTTATTTCTTGTTACGCTCTGGTAGCTCAATTGGATAGAGCAGTGCCCTTCTAAGGCAAAGGTTGCAGGTTCGAGTCCTGCCCAGAGCATTTAGTTTATGAGAGGGAGAACCAAAGTTTCTCCCTCTCATCGCTCTCCCACTCCTTTTTGAATCAAAAAGCACGAAATGAATTCGATGCTTTTTGATGAATAATATTAGAAAATAAAACACATTTAATAATCTTATTATTAGGAGTGTATATTGAAATACAGGTTAAAAACAAGTAAGATTTGTAGTGTGAGAACTTGATTTTTTCTTGATCGAAAAAAATTAGGAATGAAATTCCATATTTTTTTCGAAAAAGGAGGAACGAATCTTTGAGCGGAATGGGAGGCCCCAAAGGGGGGGCTCACATGGAGCGGTAAGATTCGATTCCGACGGGACGACGAGGTGACTGTAGCTCAATTGGTTAGAGCGCCAGTTTGTGGCACTGGAGGTTGTGGGTTCGATCCCAGTTGAGCAATGACTTTCATTGTGCGATTTTATGGGAGAGAATAGAATTGGTGGGGTGTGAGTTTTAACAATTTGAATGTATTCAGGGGTGACCGAATGGTGACCATAGCTCAATTGGTTAGAGCGCCAGTTTGTGGCACTGGAGGCTGAGGGTTCGATCCCCTTTGGTCACCTTTGGATATATAAACAATTAAAAAGAGGGCTTCTTGTAGGTGGTTGCAGGAGGTTTATTTGCGTAAATTAAATGAAAAATGAAAAAGAAAAAAAGGAGCGGAAAGAACAAAAAAGTTAATGGAATAGAAGCGTCATTGTTGGTACAACCTGAAAGAATGATTGGGTTAGATAGTTCTTTAATCTATAGTGAAAAGTTACCAAATCGATTAATTCCGGAAAGTAATATTCTCAAATTTGGTGAAAATGGCAGTATCTCATTATTTACTAAGAATATAACGGATAGTTATATTTCAGATATGGCTCGTGGCTGTCAAATACATACATATTTAATGGAAGGTGGTTTAATGTCAGCTTCGGTAATCAATGATATTCAGAAGCCTTTATTCGGTTGTTTAAAAAGTGCAAATGATAAGTTGGCTTTGCTGACAAATGAGATGACTGGAATTTCGGAAAATGTTTCGATTATGAGTAAAGTAAAAATGGAGGCATTGAATATAGTAGCTTCAAATCAGTTAAATATTATTGGCGAATCTGTTTCAAAGGAGTTACTAGGATTTCAATCATTGGCGATTACTGCGACAGAGATAAATTTGGCAGTGGATAGGACTGTTTCTTTATTCCACGATACGCTGAAAGATGGAGCTTTGGTTTCAAATATTTTGAACGAATCAGTTTTTGCTGTGCCAACATCCATTGCAATAAAAGAGATTGGTAAATATGATCGGGTGAGTATACAGTTTGAAAATTATCAACCTTTGGGTTTTGGTAATAACGAATATCAGATTACTGCTGTAACGACTGAAGAGAAAGATTATGGTTTGATTACTTATGAAACGGTCCAAAAGACTGAAATGCGAGTTACTAAATTGGAATCACGGTTGGATGAGTTGATTGATGGTAGTGAAAAACATGATGAAAAATTGGATGAAATTTTGAAATATTTTAGGGAAAATGGCGGTCATGTTTTTAAAGTTAAGAGTGTTGAATTTAATAAAAAGACGTGTGAATTAAAAATAAACAACAGGATTATTGAATTCGGTTGGGGAACGTTAGAGTATGATATTTGTCGAATTGTATTTAATAGTAAATCAAGTATGAATAAGCGTTGGGATCTAGAAGATCTGGTTTGGGCTATGAGAGAAGATGCGGATTCCGTTAATTGGGAAACAAAAGTTTATGATGCTGTGAGACGAATTAATGATCATATTGAGAAGAAGACTGGATTGGACCAATTTGTATTGTGGGTGAAAAAGACAGTTTTTGTGAATCCTCACTTTTTAAGCGCTATTACATAACTTACTCAGATCTGCTCAGATAGGTATTAGTTAGTATGACCTTAGTATTTACTAAGGTCTTTTTAATGTCTCAAAAGCCCCGGAAAAAATTGAAGATAGATAGAAAACAAAAGGAAATGATTGCTGAGTCATTGGCTGATTTTTTCTTTAATTATTTTCAGAGCAAATTAGAGAGGCAAAATATGAAAAAAAGTAAACAAGGCGATGCCAGAATACCACATAAAGGGTAGGTTTAGGAGAATTCCTATTCTTTGTGTGGTTTTCTGACATAATCTTATTTAAAAAATTCTCCGTGACTAGAAAATATAGAATTAATTTGATAAAAGGAAGGCGAAGTTATACACCGGCAGAGATTGCCCGGCTTCTTGGTGTGAGCAAGAGAACGATTTTTAGGTGGATCAAGCGAAAAGGTTTGATGGTTATGGAGGAAAAGAAAAATCCCTTGCTAATTATGGGAGATGAATTGAAGCAATTTATAAAAAAGAAGAATCAAAAAAGAAAAGTGAAATTAGGTATAGATGAGTTTTATTGTCTGAAATGTCGTAAGCCGGTGAAGGGCAAGAATGGTAGTTTAGTTATTCAAAAAACTGGAAAGACTATTGGTACACCAAAGAGAGAACAAAAGTGCAGAATAGGCAGGTGCGAGATTTGTGAGTCAAAAATTTACAGGCTGTTGTAATGGTGGCTGGTGGGATTAATAGATTAGTTATTATAGCGTCTGTATGTCAACATAGGAATATTTGTATTAACCATAATTTTATGAACAAGAAAACAAAGTACAAGAACGAAGTGATCAAGAGGAAGTATTTTAATTATTTAAGGGAAGCGGAGGGTTTTTCCGAGAAATCGGTTGACGCTTTTGATGGGGCGATTTTACTTTGGCAGGATTATACGAATAATTCTGATTTTGGCAGTTTTAGTAAAAAGAAGGTGATGGGTTTTAAGATGTATCTGAAAGAAAAAAAGAAGGTGAATGGGGTTGGGACCATAAGTATAAAATATATCTATCATGTTTTGAGGAGAATAGGGTCGTTTTTTGAGTGGTTGAGTAGCCAAAATGGCTATAAGTCGATGATTAATATTACTTATGTAGGTTATTTAAAATTAAGCCGGAAAGAGACTCGAATGGCCACTGAGCCTTCTTCTCGTCCAAAGCCTACTTTAGAGGAAGTAAAAAAAGTTATTGTTGGCATTGAAACAATAAGCGAAGTTGGCCGTAGAGATAGGGCTTTGATTGCTTTGGGGGTTATTACCGGGGCCAGAGTTTCCGCTCTTACTTCTTTGCCAATTAAATCATTTGATAGGTCAAGTTTGACTTTATATCAGGATCCGAATTATGGAGTGAAGACTAAATTTGGTAAGAATATTGTGAGTAAATTGATTCCGTTTGGTGGGGGAGAATTTGTGCAGATATTTTTGGATTGGTTTGATTATTTGGTGGAGGTAAAAAAGTTTGATCTAACTTATCCGATATTCCCGGCGACAAGAAAGGCGCATGGAGAAGGATCGGCTAATTTTTGCAGTACCGGGGAGGTCGAAAAAGAGTTTTGGAAAGAATCTGGTTCGGTCCGGAGGATGTTTGAAAAGCGTTTTAAGGAGGCTGGGATAAGATATTATCATCCACATAGCTTTCGTCATTTGATAGTAGCAGAGGTGATGAAGATGGCTTTAACCGAGGAACAAAAAAAAGCATTCAGCCAAAATCTAGGGCATGAGCATGTAGGGACCACTTTTGGGAATTATGGATATGGAAGAATTGATACAAAGAAGCAATTGGAGTTAGTTGAGAGTATTGATTTTATGGGTAATGGTAAGCAAGGAAAAAAGATGACCAGAGAGGAATTTATAAAAGAATTTAATGAGAAAATGAAAAATAATTGACTGATGGTTTGATATAATAAATGTTAGGGAATGTTAAGTTATGAAAAAAGATACAAAAGAAGAATTAATTACGCTTAAAGAAGCCTCAGAGTTGCTGAGGTGTCATCCTAATACTTTAAGGCAATGGGATCGAAAAGGGATTCTTAAGGCGATTAGATTTGGCATTAGAAAGGATCGGAAGTATAGAAAAAAAGACATTATTAGATTAATAAAGAAATAACTATGGCGCTCAAAAAATCACAATTATATAGTTCAATTTGGGATGCGTGTGATGCTTTACGGGGAGGGATGGATGCCTCGCAGTATAAGGATTATGTTCTTGTGCTTTTATTTGTGCGCTATGTTTCTGATAAATATGCGGGAAAACAGGATTCGATTGTTGTTGTTCCAAAAGGTGGCGGTTTTGCTGATTTGGTGGCACTAAAAGGAGATAAAAATATCGGAGAAGGTATAAACAAGGTTTTAACTAAACTTGCCGAAGCTAACGGATTGAAAGGTGTGATCGATATAGTTGATTTTGATGACGAGGATAAGTTGGGTAGGGGTAAAGAAATGCAAGATCGCCTTTCTAATCTTATCGGTATTTTTCAAAACTCGGAACTAAATTTTAGTACAAATAAAACCGAGGGTGATGATTTACTTGGTGATGCGTATGAATATCTGATGAAGCACTTTGCCGTTGAATCTGGGAAAAGCAAGGGTCAGTTTTACACTCCAGCAGAAGTTTCCCGAATTATTGCTAAAATATTGGGAGCGGATAAAACAAAAGACAGTACTCAAACAGTATATGATCCAACATGTGGAAGTGGTTCGCTTCTTTTGAAAGTTGCTGCGGAAGCAAAACCGGTGAATATTTCAATTTACGGACAAGAAAAAGATAATGCAACTGCTGCTTTAGCAATTCTTAACATGTGGTTGCATGGTGAACCGACAGCTGTAATAAAAAAAGGGCAAAGTACTATATCAAATCCATTATTTACTGACAATGGAGCTTTGAAAACATTTGATTTTGTTGTAGCAAATCCACCTTTTTCGGATAAGAAATGGCAATTTGGAATGCAAAATGAATATGGCCGGTTTGATGGTTATGGGACCCCGCCGGCAAAGAATGGTGATTATGCATATTTATTGCATATTGTAAAATCTTTGAAGAGTACTGGGAAGGGAGCTTGTGTTTTGCCACACGGGGTTCTTTTCCGGGGTAATGCTGAGGCAGAGATCCGAACCAATTTAATCAAGCGTGGCTATATTAAAGCAATCATTGGGCTTCCAGCTAATCTTTTTTATGGTACAGGTATTCCGGCTTGTATTGTTGTAGTTGATAAAGAGGGGGCACAGGATCGAAAAGGTATTTTTATGATTGATGCCTCTAAGGGTTATATTAAAGATGGTAATAAGAATCGCTTGCGTGAACAGGATATTCGCAAAATTATTGATGTTTGGATGGAGCAGGTGGAAATTCCAAAATTCAGCCATTTTGCTACTAACGAGGAGATTGAAAAAAATGAATATAATCTCAACCTGCCTCGTTACATTGATACTAGCGAGCCGGAAGACATGCAAGATATCGAAGCGCATCTCAAAGGTGGTATTCCTAAACATGATATAGAGTTATTGAGTAATTTTTGGGAGGTATGTCCTAGTCTTAAAACAACTCTATTTAAAAAAATAAAACGCCAAGGGTATTTTGAAATGGCGGTACAGGCTGATGAAATTCGGAGTGTTATTTTCGATCATGGAGAATTTACACGATTCAAAAACAACATTCAAAATATTTTTATAGATTGGCGAGATGTGAAAATCTCTTACTTAAAAAAACTAGATCTGAGTACTCATCCTAAAGAGGTGATTACCAAGCTTTCAAATGGCTTACTGGCTCGTTTTGCCGATATTCGTCTGATTGATAAATATGATATGTATCAGCATTTGATGTATTACTGGGAGGAGATTTTACAAGATGATGTGTATATTATTACGACTGATGGATGGAAGGCAGGCAACGAGGTGATTCGTTTACAAAAAGAGGGACAAGGTAAGAATAAGGGCAAGAAGAAAGATATTGCCGGATTGGCTGGTTTGGAAGGTCGATTGATACCGACTTTGCTGATGATCAAGACATACTTTAAGGTTGAGCAAGATGGTCTAGACACATTACAGACTGAACTAGAACAAGCTGGCGCGGAAATGGAAGAAATGAAAGAGGAATATGGCGGAGATGATGGTTTGTTGGAAAGTGTGATTAACGAGAAGGGTAATATTACTAAGGGCAATTTGAAAAACCGTATAAAAGAGATTAAAGATGATGGTGAATTTGCTGATGAGTTAGAAATGTTGAATAAATATAGTGGATTAATAGAGAAAGAGGCTGATTGTAAGAAGAATATTAAAATTGCTGAAGCTGAGCTGGAGAAAAAAGTCATTGCTAAATATCCCACGCTTTCATTGAACGATATAAAAAATTTGGTCGTGGAGCGAAAATGGATGAGTGAGCTGGAAAACTGTGTGATGAGTGAAGTTGATCGAGTATCGCAGACATTTGCCGGACGAATTAAAGAGTTGGCGGAACGATACAGTGAAACACTGCCAGAGATTGAAGAAGAGATTGGATCCATAACTAAGAAGGTAGATGGGCATCTGGTTAAGATGGGATTTATTAAATAAAGAAGAAAATGGAAAATACAATTTTTGAGGAAATAAAGAAGATTAATGAGTATGGCCAAGAGTATTGGAGTGCGAGGGATTTGTATAAAATTCTTGGTTATACAGAATACGGAAAATTTATGCCGGCAATTAAGCGAGCTAAAAAAGCATGTAAAAACAGTGGGCAAGAGGTTGATTTGCATTTCGCTCAGGTGAGCGAAACCCAAAAGTCACGTAATCAATATGGAGAAATACGAGGAAAATCATTGGATGACTATAATCTTTCTCGTTATGCTTGCTATCTCATTGCCCAAAATGGTGATCCAAGGAAGGAAGAAATTGCGCTTGCTCAGACTTATTTTGCAATACAAACAAGAAGACAAGAATTACACGAATCTTTGATGGAAGATCAGAAGCGAGTCTTATTGAGAGGGGATATGACGACTCATAACAAGAAATTGACTCAAGCGGCTAAGGAGGCCGGAGTTTATAATTATGGTAATTTCCAAGATTTAGGTTATATGGGACTATATGGAGAAATGAGGCAAAAAGATATTCATGCCAAGAAGAAATTGAAGAAAAATGAGAAGATATTGGATCATATGGGGAGTGAGGAGCTAGCTGCGAATCTGTTTCGAGCAACTCAGACTGAGGCAAAGTTGAAGAGGGAAAATGTAATTGGTCAAAATAAGGCTAATAAAGCGCACTATGATGTTGGCAAAAAAGTGAGACAGACTATTCGGGAGTTGGGTGGTACTATGCCAGAGAAGTTGCCCGTGCCTGATAATATCAAAGAATCTAAAAAGAGGTTGAAACAGTCTAGTAAAAAGTATTTGCCAAAAAATAAGTAAATATGACACAAACAACTGCACAAAAAATACCGGCAGGATATAAACAAACCGAAATTGGTGTGATTCCGGAGGATTGGGTAGTGAAGAAATTAAAGGATTTAGCGAACTATAGAAGAGGGAGTTTTCCTCAACCTTATGGTTTAGATAAATGGTATGATAACAATTTTGGAATGCCTTTTGTACAAGTTGTCGATGTAGCAGAAAATTTTAAATTGAAAAATGAAACAAAGCAAAAAATAAGCAAGGAAGGTTCTAAATTTAGTGTTTTTGTAAAAAAAGGAACTATTGTTTTGACAATACAAGGCTCAATTGGGCGTATTTGTATTACACAATATGATTCTTATGTCGATAGAACCTTATTAATTTTTGAGTCATTTAAAAATCAATTCGACAAATATTTTTTCATGCTCAAAATTTTCCAAAAGTTTGAAATTGAAAAACAAAAAGCACCTGGCGGAATAATTAAGACGATTACAAAAGAAGCTTTATCGGATTTTGAAATTGATTATCCAAGCAATTTATCTGAACAAACCGTTATTGCCACTACTCTTCTTGACACTGACGCCTTGATCGAAAAACTGGAGAAACTGATTGCAAAAAAGAAAGCCATCAAGCAAGGCGCGATGCAGCAACTCCTCACCGGCAAAAAACGACTGCCGGGGTTTAGTGAGGATTGGGAGGTGAAGAAATTGGGGGAAATGCTTGATTATGAACAGCCAACAAAATATCTTGTTAAAGAAGCGGAATATAGTAATGATTTTAAAATCCCAGTATTAACAGCAGGGAAAACTTTTATTTTGGGGTATACATCTGAAGAAACAGGAGTTTATGATAATTTACCAGTAATAATTTTTGATGATTTTACTACTGCAAATAAATTTGTTGATTTTCCATTTAAAGCCAAGTCCTCAGCAATGAAAATGTTAAAACCGAGAAACAAGAATATAAATTTGAGATTTCTTTTTGAAAAAATGCATCTCATAGATTTTAAACTTGGTGATCACAAAAGATATTGGATTTCTGAGTATCAAAATATTGAGGTGGAGATGCCAAAATCAGAAGAACAAACCGCCATTGCTACTGTCCTCTCTGACATAGATGTGGAAATTGAAAAACTTGAAAATAAACTCGCTAAATATCAACAAATAAAAATTGGCATGATGCAGCAGCTTTTGACTGGCAAAATAAGGTTGATATAGACTAAGGTTTGTAAGTAAATAATTTTAAATATGATAAGTAATTATATTATTCTTGTTGTTATTTACAGGTAAAATTGTTATAATTATGATAAGTAATGTAATATTATTAAGAAAGTAATATGACAGATAAAACAATAATAAAAATACCTGATCCTGCTTGGTCCAGTAATCTGGCTAGGGTTATTTTGGATTTGGAAAAGTTGAGGTCTAAGAAGCTTATTGGAGAAATACCTGAGCATATTTTTTTCCAGTTGAAAGGTATTTTCCAGATTCTGGAAACATTGGGTTCAGCTAGGATTGAAGGGAACAATACAACTTTGTCTGAGTATGTAGAGAAAATAATCGAGCAAAAAGCTCAAAAAGATGAAAGCCAAAAAGAGATAGAGAATCTGGAGAAAGCAATAAAATTTATTGAAGAAAATATCAATGAACAAACGAAGATTTCACGAGCGCACATTTCAGAGCTCCATAAGATAATTACTCAAGATCTTACTCCACCACCAAACGGAGAAGGTTCTAACAATCCCGGAAGTTTAAGAATGTGCAATGTAACTATTAAAAAATCCAGTCTCAAGTCACCGGATTTTGCAGTATTGCCGGAATATTTTGAGAATTATTTGAAATTTATTAATACAGAACTTTCTGAACAATATCAGCTACTAATGGTGGCAATAGCACATCATCGATTTGCGTATATTCATCCATTTGATAACGGAAATGGCAGAATGGGGCGAATGTTAAATTATGCCTTGCTAATTAAATTTGGATTTCAAGTCAAGAACGGAAGAATTATAAATCCCTCATCCGTGTTTTATGCTGATCGAGATAAGTATTATGAAATGTTGGCAACAGCTGATTCTTTGAAGAATGGGGATGTTCTAAAATGGGCGGAGTATTTTTTACTGGGATTAAAAAATGAAATTGAAAAGATTGATAGTCTTTTAAGCAAAGAATATGTTAGAGAGAAGATTTTATTGCCTGCTATTGATTTTGCACTCGATAGAAAAAATATTACGGAAAGGGAGTATAGGATTTTGCGCTACTTATTGTTAAAAGACGATATGCGTATCAAATCTGAGCAACTAAGTGAATTTGGTATTAAGAAGTCAGTAGAAAAATCTCGCGTTATGGCTAAATTGAGGGAGAAGAAGATGGTTCATGCGACCAAAAAGGGAGGAAGGATTTATACTATTAGTTTCGTAAATAATTATTTGCTTAGGGGAGTTATTGAAAGTCTTAAGCAAGAAGGATTTGTTTCTGATTTCTTAAATAAACAATAATTTGGATAATCAAAATATGACACAAGTTGGTCAAATAGAACGCAAAACACAAAATCGTATTGTGGCGGTGTTTCGAGATCGCTTGGGTTACGACTACCTTGGTAGCTGGGAAGACCGAGAGAACAACAGTAATATTGAGGAAGAATATTTGCGTGCCTATTTGGCTAAAACCAAAAAATATAGCAACAAAATAATTGATAAAGCCATTACAGAATTTAAAAAGACTGCCAGCAATCAAGTGATGAGCTTGTATGATCTCAATAAAGAGGTTTACGGATTACTTCGCTATGGCGTGAAGGTTAAAGAAAGTTTGGGATTGCGTAATCAAACAGTAGAATTGATTGATTGGAAAAATTGGCAGAATAATCATTTTGCCATTGCTGAAGAGGTGACTATAAAAGGTAATAAAACCAAACGGCCGGATATTGTGCTCTATGTTAACGGGATTGCTTTAGGTGTAATTGAACTGAAGCGCAGTACAGTGTCAGTTTCTGAGGGAATTCGTCAGAATATTGGTAATCAAAAAAACGCTTTTATCCAAAACTTTTTTGGCACGATCCAACTCGTGATGGCTGGTAATGATACCGAAGGTATGAAATACGGTACTACCGAAACGACCGAGGATTATTATTTGACTTGGAATACAAAAGATCTTGATTTTGCCGACGAGCCAAACAGATTAGATCGACATGTCATGCAAATATGCCAAAAATCGAGACTAATTGAGCTGGTACATGATTTTATTATTTTTGACAGTGGAATAAAGAAAACCTGTCGGCATAATCAATATTTTGGAGTGAAATCAGCGCAAGAATACGTGAAACGGCATGAAGGCGGAATTATCTGGCATACCCAAGGATCAGGTAAAAGTCTAACTATGGTTTGGTTGGCGAAATGGATTAGAGAAAACATGACTGATGCGCGTGTATTACTTATGACTGATCGAGTGGAATTAGATGAACAAATTGAAAGAATTTTTAGTGGTGTTGATGAAAAAATCCATCGTGCAAAAAACGGTAAAGACTTGATGAATCAGTTAAACACTAGTGAAAAATGGTTGATTGGTTCATTGGTCCATAAATTTGGTAGATTTTCAGACAATCCGAATCAAAATGTTGATGATTATTTAAAAGAAATAAAAGCTGGTTTACCAAGTGATTTTTTCGCTAAAGGAGATATTTTTGTGTTTGTGGATGAGTGTCATCGTTCACATGGCGGGCTATTACATAAGGCCATGAAAGAGTTGCTGCCTAATGCGACGTTTATTGGCTTTACCGGTACGCCTTTGTTGAAAATTGATAAGAAGAATAGTATTGTGGTTTGGGGAAAATATATCCATGAGTATAAATATAACGAGGCGGTAGCTGATAGAGTGGTTTTGGATTTGCGCTATGAAGCCAGACGTGTGGATCAGAATATCACTTCGCAAGAAAAAATTGATGAATGGTTTGAAGAGCGGACGAGCGCACTGACAGATGTAGCCAAGGCAGAGCTCAAAAAACGATGGGGAACGATGCAGAGCTTACTTTCTTCTAAGTCGCGACTGGAAAAGATAGTTTTTGATATTATAGATGATTTTTACGAGAAACCTCGGCTGGCAAGTGGTCGTGGTAGTGCGATGTTGGTGGCAAGTAGTATTTATGAGGCTTGTCAGTATTACAGGATTTTTCAATCACAGGGATTTTCCAAGTGTGCAGTGGTTACTTCGTATGAACCGGGAGCTCTTTCGACTGAGTCACCAGAATATGCTATTTATGAAGAAATGTTGAACAAACATCGTCCACTTGAGAAAAAATCCGGCGAATCGGACACTGATGCTTTTGAGCGTTTAATTAAAAAAAGATTTGTAAATGAGCCGGGACAAATGCAGCTTTTAATTGTGGTTGATAAATTGCTTACAGGTTTTGACGCACCATCGGCCACCTATCTTTATGTTGATAAGAATATGCAGGATCACGGGTTGTTTCAGGCAATTTGCCGTGTAAATCGCTTGGACGGTGAAGATAAAGACTATGGATATATAGTTGATTATCGAGACTTGTTTAAAAAATTGGAAAAGGCAGTTACTGATTATACCACTGAAGCTTTTGCTGGATTTGAACAGGAGGATGTGCTTGGTTTACTAAAAGATAGATTTACCGAAGGTAAAAAGGATTTGGATGAAGCTCTGGAAGTAGTTCGAGCTTTATGTGAGCCGGTTCAGCCACCAAAGGGATCAGTTGAGTATATACATTATTTTTGTGGTGATACTGAAAATCCCTATGCTCTTAAAGAGAACGAAGTAAAACGTGTTCGACTTTATAAATCTGTCAGTCGATTGCTTAGGGCCTATGCGGATATTGCTAATGATATGAAAGAAGCAGGTTACAATGATGATCAAAAAGAAGCTGTTACACGGGAAGTTGAACATTATGAAAAAGTTAGAACGGAAATAAAGCTGGCAAGTGGTGATTATATTGACTTGAAAAAGTACGAACCAGCAATGAGGGCGCTTATGGATCGTTATATTTCAGCTAGCGAGAGTGAAAAATTGACAGCATTTGATGATAAATCGCTTGTTGAGTTGATGGCAGAAAAAGGGGTCGATGCTCTTGAGGGTTTACCTGATTTGGTAAAACAAAGTGAAGAAGCGGTAGCAGAAACTATTGAAAACAATGTTCGTAAATTGATTACTGATGAAATGCCTACGAATCCGAAATATTATCAGAGAATGTCTGAATTGCTTGATGAGCTCGTGAAAAAGAGAAAACAGTCGGATATTGAATACCGCAAATATCTTGAAGAAATTATTGCTTTATCGAAACAGGTGAAAGATCCGAGCCAATCGGCGTCTTATCCAGTTGAGATTGATACAAGAGGAAAACAGGCGTTATTTGATAATTTGAGTAAGAATAAAGCAAAGGCAGAGTCTGTTCATGATGCGATAAAGGGATCTAGAAGTGATGACTGGCGTGGACACCCATTGAAAGAGAGGCAAATAAAACTGGCTATTCATAGAGTTCTGCCGGAAATAGCTGATCAGGATTTGAAGGACTTATTTGAAATAATTAAAAATCAAAGTGAGTACTAATCGCAGTTTATTACAAGTCGGGGGGATTGAGGCGGTTGTGCTTTATAAACCGGTTAAGAATTTGCATCTGAACGTATTACCGCCGGTTGGTAAGGTGAGAGTAACTGCTCCGAAGAATATGAATGATGATGCTATTCGTACTTTTTTGGCGACCAGAATTGCTTGGATAAAGAAAATGCAGGCGAAATTCAAAGGACAGGAGCGACAAACACCTCGTGAATATGTGAGCGGTGAAACTCATTATTTTTTTGGTAGAAAATACAGACTTGAGGTGGTTGAAGAGGATAAGAAGCCTTTAGTTCTAATTAAAGGAAAGAATAAGATTGTTTTGACTGTAAGGCCGCAAGCCATAGTAATAAAACGTAAAGAGATTATGCAAGAATGGTATAGACAAAAACTTCGCGAATATTTAGGTAAAGTCGTTCCCCTATGGGAAAGTAAAATTGGTGTAAAGGTGAATCAATGGGGAATCAAGAGGATGAAAACCCGGTGGGGTACATGCAATCACAAAAAAAAGAATATTTGGATTAATCTTGAACTAATAAAAAAGCCCGAAAGTTGTATTCAGTATGTGGTGTTGCATGAATTGCTTCATCTTATTGAAGAAAAGCATAGTGAAAAATTTACTGCGCTGTTGGATAAAAATATGCCAAAGTGGAGGAGTGAAAAGGAAGAATTAAATAGAATGGCTTTGTCTTATGAGAAATGGGATAAAAGCTAATAGTTTTATTGAAGAAAAGTAGTAAGATTGGGATGCTAATAGATGGGGGCTTGTTTGATGTCCGTAATTGTGGAAACAGTCTTGTACGAAGGCTGTTTTTTTAATACTTAACTATTTGCTAAATAATAAATATTTGATTAAGTCAATATTTTGTGATAAAATAGGTGTTAAATATGTGGTAGAAGATTTATATAATTATTTTTGGAGGTTGTGAGCATGGAAGATAGTAACGATAAAAAGGATAACAAAATTAATAAGAGAGAGTTAATAAAATTTTTGCCCAATTTTCAGAATATGCGAATTGGCCAAGATCAAGTTATCTGGCTTATGTATAATGGTTTTTGGGCAATAAATATTTTGTTGTTGCTAAACTTGTTTTTGGTTAAAGAACAATGGTATGAATATGGTGTTTTAGTATTTATTTCCCTTGTTGGCATTTTCATATCATTGATATGGTTTCATATACAAGAAAGGCTTTCAAATAGGTTAATTATGTTGGAAAACACAATAAAATATATCGAAAGGGAATTGTATTTGCCGGATGAGTTAAAAACATATTCGGCTAGTCCAATATCTTCTTTATTTAATTTTGTGAGAGCCTTAGATGTTATGAAATATAGTATTATTCTTTTATTTCTTTTTTGGTTTGCATTTTTGATTATTTCGTTTGGTAGATTGGATCTAATACATTTTATGGAGCTTCTCTAAAATTATTGAGAGGAGTTAATTTTTTTTGAATATCTTCATAGAGATATTTACGATGACCGCGCTTGCCAATTCTAATCGCTTTTAGTTTGCCTTCATTATCCCACCGGCGGAGAGTTTCCGGGTGGACGCCAAATAATTCAGCTACTTCATTTATTGTGAGTAGCTTTTTGTTTTGATCTGGTTTATTTTCAGGTTTGTTTTGTGATCGGTTAGAAGTCATAAATGTAGATTTGATTAGTATTCAACAAAATTATATAATATTATATATAGAGCGGTCAAATAATTTATAGATATGGTAAAGAAGAAAAAACCAAAAAGAGCCGGGGTGTATATCCGGGAATCGACTGAAGAACAGGATAAAGGATTTTCCCCAAAAAATCAGGAAAACATGATCAGAAAATATTCCAAGCGGGAAGGGATAGAGATTGTGGAATTTTACAAAGATTTATTGTCTGGCCGGAATGCCCAGAAGCGGGATGAATTTCAGCGAATGATCAATGATGCAATGCAACACAAATTTGATGTAATTTTGATATTTCATACTTCCCGGTTTGCCCGGAATGTTAAAGAGGCAAGGCATTACAAAGAGTTGTTAAGAAAGAAGCTCAATATTGATGTAATATCGGTTACCCAGTATTTTGGTGACTGGGAAGATCCGAATGCTTTTTTGAATGAAGGCGTGAATGAGTTGTTTGATGAGCATACATCGAGGCAGATTAGTTTCTGGGTCCGAAGTTCTTTGATGGAAAAGCGATCTCAAGGATATCAAAATGGTAATCCGCCTTTGGGGTATTACAAAAAGCAGATTGGATTTGACAAGGATAAGGACCGGAAGATTTATGACAAACAATGGCTGGTTCATCCGGAAGAGTCAAAACTGGTCCTGAGGATGTATAAAATGTATGCAGGTGGCAATTACTCATATAGTAAAATAGTGAAGGAACTGAGAGCGGAAGGGATAAAAACCAAGTATGGTAATCCATTTACATATTCTACGGTCAAAGATGTTTTAGGTAACAGGGTTTATCTGGGCTATGTTTGTTCGATGAAGAAAAAGAATTTACCTGATATCATAGGCAAACATCCATCCATAATTGATCAGGATTTGTTTGACCGGGTACAGGAGATTAAAGCAGAAAAATACACTACTACGGGGCGTCCGGTGGCTCAACATCGATTCTATTTACTGCAGGGTTTGGTGTATTGTTACCAATGTCGAAAATATCTGGAGGGCAAGGAAGATAAACCAAAAGCCAAACTGGTACCAAAAATGTACTGTCGCACGAGTGTCTGGGAAGATGCCGGCGGTGACAAAACCGAAAAGTGTTGTTACGCCTGTAAACTTAGAAAAGAGCTTAATAGTTGCAAGCAGGAGTATGTTGAATGCCATGTGATTGATAAACAAGTTATGGATTATATGGAGGGGTTTATTTTACCGGAAGATATTATTCAGATGGCGTTGGATAGACTGGGCAACAAGCTGGATCAGGTTAGCCAGTCCAATGAAAATAAAAAAGAAGTGCAAAAACTTCTCAGCAAAAAGAAAAAATTGACTTTTCTGTTTACGGAGACGGAAGAGCTTGATGAGCAGGATTATCTGGAGCAGATCAGAGAACTGGATAAGCAATTAAAATCCTATAAAAAGATGGGTGTGATGGATGAGAGGCCGGGAATGACCAAGAATCAGATGCTGGAAGCAACTGAGAAGTTTCTGAAGGATTTTAGAAAGTTCTGGAATTTGGAGATAGGGGATGACGAGCGGAAGAATTGGGTCCAGATGACTATAAAAAGAGTGTGGGTGAATGGCCAAAAGGTAGTAGCTATCGAGCCAAAAGATGATTTTAAGCCTCTTTTTGCCTCACTTAAGAAAGTCATTGTTCAAGCCCCATCAGTCACCCTTACGAAAAATGAACTAAATATTGTTTGTTTATATACTCCAAGAGATGATTTTGGTGGTTCTAATTTGTGCCAATATACTTGACATAGATGATAGTTATGATATTCTTGTGCATAGCTTTACTATAGGATGGTGGGTAAAGTGAACATTAAAATGAAAGGATTTGATTAATTTGTTAAATATTACTTCTGCGCAGAGTGTGATGTCTGCTTTAAGTGAAAAGTTTGAGAAACAAATTAAGAATTTGTACTGTGATAAAGATGATTCTTCAATGCCGGAACCACATTTTTTAGATAAGTTATTGAATCAGACAACCGAACATTCATACAGAAGTTATCCTCATAGAAATAATGAAAAAATGCTTCAGCAAATAATATCAGAAGAGCAGAAAAGGGGTTATCATTATTATCCGACCTACAATCTAGAAAAAATATATCCTCAGATTGTAACAATATGCCAAAAGTACCTTCAAGGAAAAATAATGCTAGATTTAGGTTGTGGTAAGCACGGAACTGGGTTGGCTTTAGCAGATTTCTTCCAAGCTGCAGGTTATATCGGTGTCGAAATGCAGAGGGGGTCGATAGGCAAAGAGGCAATGGAACAAATTGAAACAAAAGTTCCATATCTGTTAATTCAAGAAGATATGTCGGATGTTATCGAATTTTCCTATTATAATGATATTAAATATGATTGTATTATTTTTTCGGGAATTGATTGGTATTCACTGATAATAAAAAATTACCACGGATATAAATGTGCTTGCAGACCATCTGAGTATGAATACCTGGTAAGTAAAATTAACAAAATTCAAAATCAAGAAGACTTGCTAATATGGGGAGGTTATACTGGCGATATGTATGTTGGCGACAGTTTTGAAAATATTCTTAAGAATTATCAGTTGATAGACCAAACTGAGGTTAAAAATTTGGCTGATATTTTTGGTTGTTTTCTGTTAGCCAAAAAATGATAAATAAACTTTGGTCAATAGGGATAAAATATCCCTATTTTTTATATAGAAATATAGTAAATAGCAGGGTTGGGGTAAGTTTATGTAGTTTGTATGTCTGGAATATAAATCACCGAGCTATTCAACCTGGCAAACACAATTCTAACATTCTCTACCCAGTCACCCTTATTATTATGTAGAATGAGAGTGTAATATTTTTTTTAAAATAATACATGATTCAAGACTCATTTGGTAAATCAATTATTAAAAGTCTACTATATGCATTTTTGGGAGGAATAATATCATTTATTACAGCATTGACTACTGTTATTATTCTTTCATCAGTTTCATATTCTGTGTTGGATAAATCAATCACACACTTAAGTTACTGGGAAAATTATCGTTTTTTTGAACCAATTATTAAATTATATTTACAGTATGATTACCGATTTTTTGTTATTCCTATGGCAGTTGTTGTTAGTCTCATTTCAATTGTCAGTTTTGTAGTTGCTCTTCAAATATTCAATCCCAATTTTTCTTTGAGATATCTGAAACAAAATAAAATTAATCAGTGGCGATTGATTTTATTTTTTGTTTTATCTTTGATAATTATTGGTATGTTTGCCTATGCGCTTTCGTTCGTCTCGTCTCTTTTGGCTTCATTTGTATCTTTAATGATGTTTTTATTTTTATGGCATGAGCAAGGTATATGGGGAGATTTGAAAACATTTAGCATAAAAGAAAAAATCAGTTTAAATTTGATCAAAAAATTTATTCTTCCGGTCGTAATAATTACTGTCTGGTTGCATTTTATTAGATTGATGGCTGGTTATCTGTTTGACCATAATCCATATTTTGTCTCATATGAGGCACCGTGGGTTAATTATCTGTTTTATATTCTATTATTTTTGAATATTTGTTTTATAAGTAGAACTGTTGAATTGCCGATATATTATTTGGTGAGAGATTTGAATTTGAGTTCCCGCCAGATATTGCCCAGACTGATTATTCCTTTGTTGCTTACGATTGTTTTGATAGTAGCATTATTTGTGAATGGCCAGTTTATTAGCCAGTATGATTATGATAAGAGTTTTATTGAAGAGACCGGTGTTGATTTAACTCTCACTGACCACAAAACAATTATCGTATTAGATTCAAATCAGGTTATGGTAATTCCTGTAGATTATCAGCCGAATTTGATGTTTGGCCAGGTCATTTTTTCAACAAATTTTTTGGGTGAATTCTGGGAAAGTGATTCAGTTGATCTTTATCAAAATCTTTTTGATCCTTCATTAATAAGTCAAGACAATCAAATTAAAGTTGTGTCAGTTAGTTGTCATGAAGATAATCTAGAGCGAGTAAAAGAGTATGGGCAAAACTTGGCCATTCGTGATTATCAATCATTTTTGTCTTATCCATATTTTGATTATCTTTATCAATGCTCTAAACAAAACTGGGAATTGGGTGAATATTTTCAGAATTCTTATTTGGCGCTGGAAAAAACTAATATTATTATTCAAGGTGCAATCTTGACTTCCCGTCAATCAATGATGGCATATAATAATCAAAAACTAGTTGAGTTAATTGATCAAATTAATAAGGACAATTATCATATTGGTGCTGATGGTTATCAGCGTATTGATGAAATTAGACAATATTATTCCGCGTCTGATAAATTTATTGGCCGAATTACGGGGCAGGTTATAATTGACAATCTGTCTCCATCGGATATCAAAGTCGGCCTACTGAGTGATGACAAAACTATTGGATTGCCAGTTAGAAATTATGAGCAAAGATTGGTAGCTGCATTGGCTCCTGACAAAGAAGGAAAATTCGAATTTTACAATATTGCTCAGGGAAAATATACTTTAGCTGTAATGATTAATAAATCTGTGCTTTCTGAAGATGATTTAAGTATTAATGCAGAAAAGAGTCTTTCAGAGATTAAAATTGATAAAAATAATACCAAAATTAATATAGGAAAAATCATTGTAAAAACTAAGTAAATATTCATAATCAAGAGTATAGTTGGAATAGTGGATTGTTTGGTTGTTGTTGTGTAATTGTGTGTATTAACTGGGGTTAAGCTGGTTATAGATTGGGAACACGGATAGTAGAGTTATTCAATCTCGCAAATACAGTTCTAATATTCTCCACCCAGTCACCCTTATATCGTGAAAATACTGTCTAAGACGGTGTTATCGTTTTTCACTTACTTATAAATAATTTATATATTGATTATGAACATATTGAGTAAAAAATATGTGGTAGTTTAATATTTTACTGAAGGAGACTGAATACATGAGTTTATATATTTCGACATATAATATTGAAGATATTAATTATTTATCCAAATCTCAAGATTGGTTGGAAAGTAGAGTAATTTTATTTCAAGATAATTTACTCATGGAAGATATTATTAAAACTTGTCAATCGAAAGAAGGCATACAATTTTATATAAGTTCATTGTTAGAAAGAGTTGGTAAAATAAAAATTTCGATTGTTAAAAGGTCATAATTTTCTTGAATTAGTCTAAACTAAATAAACTTTTTTGGTCTGTGGTTTTTTAATAAAAAAACAAGACTGGGGAAGTCTTGTTTTTAGGTTTGGATCTCTGTTTTGATGTTTATGCCGAATTTTTCATTGTTATTGAACAGTAAGAATGGGGTATTAATCGGATAAATCCGATCGTGAGGCAATATAATCCAACCGGAATGATGATGATGGGAAGTAACGGAAGTATGAGCAGGGTGAGGATGAAGGTGGTGAAATTAGGATGGATACTATCATGGGAGTTAACCGTGTCAATTCTTCTTTGGTAATTTCGATCAAAGGTGGGATCTTGGTGACTCCACGAAATGGTACTTCGGTCAATAGGGACTGCATGGGGGTGATATAGAGGGGTGTAAGTATGGGACGCTAGAGTATTGAATACTTTTTTTCCTCCAAAAGAATTGAGATAGTCAATTCTTCTTTGGTGATTACGATCAAAAGTATCATCATCATGGCTCCAGGATCGTTGGCAGTCGTTTATCCAATCTTTTTTCATTGTTTGCTCCCTCTTGCTGCCAATAATTTAAATCTATCTTATGTCCGGGTTAATACAGTAATTTGTAAAAAAATAACAGAAATCCAAACCAAGGGTGGACATATAAGATAAGATTTATGGCAGAAAAGATCAGAAATGCAATGCCGATCACCTCCTAAAAAAATTAATCTTTTGTGTCTAATCTTTCCGCATTGCTCCAATCATGTTTATAGATATTTTATTTAGTGTCTCCTGGTCAATTTTGACCAAAGAAGAACCTTGAGTTGCCGTATAAGCATGATTATATGCGAAAGATATAGTGAAGAAAAATGTGATTTTAATAATTCAAAACTAATGTAAATATAATATCAATTAATGATTTTGGCAAGATGATAAGGTGATGCTTGCACGATATTGTACTTTTTAGGTAAAAAGAGAAGCATGAAAACAATTATAGTAAGTGTTAAAGAAGAATTATAATAGTGAGTTAAGCTAATTCTTGATGTTAAAATCAGTATTGAAAGATGGCAACCAAAAATTGTTTTTGCTAGGTATAGCAAATCGTTGGTTTGGATATTGTAATGTAAATTAAAGTGTTATTAATTCTGGAAGACATAGTTTTGATGTTTTCCACCCGGGTACTTTTTTGCTGAGAAATTTTTGTAAGAAAGACCCTTTATATTTGATGTTAATTGATGGTATAATTTTCTTATTATTGTGCAAACTGGATTTTAGGGAATTTGTTATTGAAAAAAGGATATAATCCCACCGATTTCTGATTTGTACGCCGATAAAAAGAAATCGGGATTTATATATTCTTTTTAAAAAAAGTAAATGAAAAACAGTTTTGTTAGACGTTCGCATGGCGGACAAAAAAGTCGCAATGGGGGATATCGGGGAAAATCAAGAAAGGGTTTTTCCGGAAAAAGAAAGTTTAGTGGTGAAAAAATTGCTCAGAGCAGATATGTGGCCAAAGCGGAAGAAGGGTTTGTGGCTACGTCGATATATGCTGAAGGAAAGTATTATCGGGATTTTTCCATATCACAAGTTTTGAAAAGAAATATCAAAATGAAAGGTTATGTTAACCCGACCAAAATTCAGGATCAGGCGATACCATATATTTTGGAAGGAAGGGATATTTTGGGTTTGGCCAATACCGGCTCTGGAAAAACGGGTGCGTTTTTGATCCCTTTATTAGACAAAGTTTTAAGAGACCATTTACAAAAATGTTTGATAATTGTACCTACTCGTGAATTGGCCGCTCAGATTCAAGAAGAGTTCAATGATTTGTCAAAACATACAAATATATTTTCATCATTGGTGATTGGTGGTAGTTCGATGAGTGTTCAAATTCGCGGATTGAGGAGAAAACCCAATTTTGTGATTGGTACACCCGGTAGATTGAAAGATCTCTATGCCAGAAAAATAATTGATTTAAAAACTTTCAATAATATTGTATTGGATGAAGTGGACAGGATGTTGGATATGGGTTTTGTGGCAGATATCAAATATTTGATTACAAATTTACACGCCAAAAGACAGTCTTTGTTTTTCTCGGCTACTATGACCCATGAAGCGGAAAAGATAGCCAATAGTTTGCTTGATAATGCTGTGAAAGTACAAGTTGAAAAAGAATCACCACTAAAGAATATTGAACAGAGTATGGTGAAGGTTTCAAGTCAAGCGGATAAAATGCGAGTATTACTGGAGCTTTTGGAGAAAACAGAGTTTAAAAAAGTGCTAATTTTTTCCCGAACCAAGCGGGGGGCTGATAGATTGTCAAAAAGATTACATGAAAAACGTTTCAGAGCGGATTCAATTCATGGGGACAAGTCTCAAAATAGACGTTTGAGAGTATTGTCCAATTTCAAAAACAATAAAATTGATATTTTGATTGCGACGGATGTGGCGGCCAGGGGACTTGATATTCCAAATGTGTCGCATGTGATTAATTTTGATGAGCCGGAAAATTACAAAGATTATATTCATCGGATTGGTAGAACCGGTCGAGTGGGACGGGCGGGTGCGGCCTTGACATTTGTAGTGGTGTAGATGATTATTGGAAGGTTGGATTTTTTAAAAGAAGTTAAAAATTACCAGAGGAAATAACTGGTAATTTTTTTTGAAAAGTTTTTTTATTATTTTCGGCAATTTGATATGATGTGTATATGTAACAAATAAAATTTTTAAAATGCAAAAAAGTGATGTTTGGAAAATTTTTAATATTTGTTTGGGATTGATACTGTTGGGATTGTTGGTTTTTATTATCATGATGGTAATGGGTATTCATAGTGCCGGAAATAGTAGTTATGAAGAGGCGGTAAATTCGTCTCGCCAAAATTTGGAAAAAAATGATGAAACCAAACCAACTACAAATTCGACTAAAAAGAGTAGTGATCTAAATAATGCAGAGACTAAAAGCAATACGGTAGTTAGTAATGAAAAAACTGATGATGAAAAAGATAAAAAAAATGTTGAGGATGAGGTTGTGGAAGACAAAGAAAAAAAGGTAGATGAAGAGGATGAAAATAATGATGATAAAGACGATGAAGATACCGATGTTAAAAAATTGACCGGATATTTGGAGAAAGCACAAGAAACTGACAATGAATTTGAGGGGAATTACAAGATTATCGCTGATGGAAATACCGATTATACTTATCTATGGTTTAGCGGTGCATTTAAAGAATATGTTGATGATTTGGTGGGTGAAAAAGTGGAAATTGAAATTAAATATAATGATGATGGCACTTTTGAGGTAATTAATGGTCCAACTGCCGTTAATTCATAGTATTTTTGTTTGGCTTATCATAAAAAAGAACTTAAAATTTAAGTTCTTTTTTGATAGATATTTACCGAACGGGGATATAAATTATGTAATAAATGTGATTATATTTGAGTTTTGGGGATATTTTGATTATTATTTAAAGTGTTAAAGTATTTTTTTCATTAATAAAATTTTAGCCAAGTATATTTGGAGGTAATATGAATCTAAAGAAAACGTTTAACAAAGGTTTTGAGACGGAAGTGGAGAGTGAAGATAGAGATGGAGTATTGAAAAAACTCAAATCTTTGAAAAAGTATTGGGAATGGGCGGACAAAATCAAAGATCAGTATAGGTTTTATCGTATTCAAGAGGATAAAAATCCAAAATTAAAGAGTGTGGATGTAGTGCGACGTGATTCTTCGATGTTTTTGGCGCTCTATCTGGCGATGGTTAACCAAATATTGGTTTCTTTTGAATTGGATCCAAAAATTATTTTGTCTTCCGAGATACAGGATGTGAAGGATAAATTAGGGATAAATTTGTTGAAATGTGGTGATGCGGTATGCCATCCGGGAAAAGATGTGATGTCAGAAAAAGTGTATCAGGATATGTTAAATCAACCCAGGATAAATGAGATTAATTTGTTGCATGTGAATGTGGGGTATTTTCTCGATAAAAAAATTCAAGAAATGACCAATAAGGACGTCTTTCCGTATGCGATGGACAAATTGTAGGATTGATTATTGATTAAGTTGACCGGAACTGATAGAAGTTCCGGTTTTTTTATAAAAAAACCTTGTATAAAGATATTATTTATGTTATAATTTGGGGATATCTTATTTTAAACAAATGATAAATAGTTTTCGAGAAAAATTTGATGATTGGCAGGAGCGATTGATTGATAGAAAAATCTTGCAAAGGGATATTTTCCGCTTTGTGATATTCATCGCGTTAATTTTGGCTTTTGGTTATCTGTATCGGTTGCAAGCAATTGAAAAACTTGATTCTCAAATATACGTAAAAAAGATCGAAGATAAAAGCGATAGTTTGATGATAAAAAACAAAATTCACTTACAGAGAATTTATGATAATGAGGTTTTAACAGATATTGCCGGATATTTTACAATTGTGGATTTTGAGAGTGAACAAAGTTTAGGAAACTATTTGGAAGAAGAAAATGGTTATTTGCGTTCCTATGAAACAAATCAAGATAAATTTGAAGTTTTTTTACCTGATAATTTTGGTGGAAGTACGGTATTTGCAAGTTTTGATACTACTTTGCTGATTGATGCCGTTGGATATGATGAGGAATACGTATATCCGACAAAAGTAGATGAAAAGTTGGTATATAATGATATATTTCCCAATACCGCAGTGGTCAAGAAATTTTCCGATAAAGGGTTGAAGGAATATTTATTTTTGAAAGATGAAAATTCACCAAAGATATTTAATTATCGGTTAAATGTTTCAGATAATGGGAAGATAGTGTTGAACAATAGACAAGTTTTAATATTGGATCAAGATGATCGAGAGCGATTGATTTTAAACAGACCACGGTTATATGATCGAGCCAACAATTTGTTGACAAATATTCAGGTAAGTTTGTTGTCAGACAACATTTTAGAAATTAGAATAACCGATAGTAGTGAATTGAAATATCCTTTGCTAATTGATTTTAATTGATGATATGATCAGTTAGTTTTTGAATTTTTGTTTTTTGAGGATGAGAGATAATTTGGCTGGTAAGTTTGAGAATAGTTAAGTTGATATGATATTTGGAAGCAAATTTGATCATTGGTAAAAGATTGTCAGCACCTTCAATGGTGGTGTTTTTTTTGGATTTTAGCTGTTTACCAAATTGGGTGTTGCGACTTTCGGGATTCAATCCGGTAGCGACAAGGTCTCCTAAGAAAGAAAGGGAGTATGCTTGAGTTTGGGGGATTTTAATTGATTTATAAAGTTGGGTTACTTCATTGATTATCTTGATAATGGCGGCAGATTTGGTATTCATGCCGGTATGTTGGTCCAATATACCGAGGGTGATAGCGTAACAGTTTTTTAAAATTCCTCCCAGTTCAGTGGCGATAATATTATTTGAATAAGTGCAATTAAAATTTTTGGTGTTGAATATTTCTTTGATCTGATTGTATCTTTTGGTGGAATGTGTAGCGATAGTGCAACATGTGGGAATGTCTGATAAAATTTCGTTGGCAAAAGTAGGTCCGGAGAGAACACTGATTTTTTGGTGAGGGATTTTTTCGGATAGTTTTTGGGAAATAGTTTGTAATGAATTTGGGTATAGTCCTTTGGAAATGCTTATGATGTGAGATGTTTTTTGGGATTTTTGAAAGAAAATTTGATAGAAAGAATCAATGTTTTTACTCGGAATACAGGGGATAACGTAGTTGTATTGTTTGGAAAAACATTTTTGAAAATTTTCGATGGGGTTAAGATTGGGGAATTTGGATATTTTCTTGTGGGTTAAAAATTGGTGAAGATTTTTTTGGTTTGGTTCATAAACATCAAGTTGATGCTTATTTTGTAATATCAAATACGAAAGAGCGGTGCCCAGAGAGCCGGTGCCGATTAGACAGATTTTAAGTTTTTGTTTCATGAAGTATATTTATTGGTGATTTTAGGTATATTATATCAAAAGGACGGACTTAATTAAGTCCGTCCGTAGGAATCTATAATACGGTATTGTGTTATTGTGCGGATCGCAAGTCGATGAATGGTACATTGTCGCCACCGACATAGGTAGGAAGTTTGCCGTCCCAATAGTATATGGCTTGCAAATCCCGGTCGATTTTGAGTTTTTCGATAACTTCCGGAGTGAGAGATTGGGCTTGCAGTTTTTGGGCTTCCGCTTCACCTTGGGCTTGGAGAATGGCCGTTTCTTTTTCTATCTCGGCTTTTTGACGCAAGTATTCAGCTCTTTCCGCTTCTTGTTGAGCTATTTGTTTTTTCTCAATGGCGGCATTGAATTCGCTTGAGAATTCAAAGTTTGTGATGGAAACGTCATCAATAATGATATCGTATTTGGAAAGTCTTTCTTTGAGTTGAGTGGATATGTCGGATTTGACTTCTTGTCGTTTGGTCAGTAGTTCAGTGGCGGTGTATTTGGCGGTTGCCGATTTGACCGATTCTTCAACAGATGGCATAAGCACTGTTTCCAGATAGTTAATACCAACATTTTTGTATATTTCATTTACTTTTTCAGGGTTTAGGTGATAGTTTGTAGCAATGGTGGCGGAAACAATTTGTAGATCTTTGGAAGCGGCTTCGGTGTTAATTTCATCTTTTTGAACTTTAATGTTCATATTGACGACAGAGTCAGAGATAGGGTTGACCAAATGAATACCTTCACCAAGAATTGTTCCTTGGACACCACCCCAGCGAAGTAATACTCCTCGTTCACCGGCCGGTACCAAGCGAACGGAGGCGATCAAGGTGCCACCAATTATTAGTAAAATGCCAAAAATTAAGCTAAAATAGCGGATGACTTTAGCCTGACCTGGTTTACTTGAATAAGTGGATAGGAGCCAGGCGGAAATATATCCGATGATGATTATTATTATACCTAGGACGATTGATTGGATCATGATGTTGGTTAATTAATAATTGGTATTTAAGAATTAAAAAGTAAAAAGTACTCGCCTGCAATGCCTCTCGTCTAGCATGGCGGGCAGGAAAATTAAAAATTGTTAAATGGTTAAAATGGCTTATAAAGATTGGTGAGATATTATTTGTTTAGGTTTTTGGTAAATGTTGTAAAAAATTTCTTCAATTAATTTATAGATTTATTATAATAAATAATCAATACTTTTAGTATTTTGGGGTATAAAAAAACACAGTTAGTGCTGTATTTACTTTAAATGCATCCGGAAGGATTCGTGGGGCATCCGCCCCACGCCCGGCGAATGCCC
>CALKWM010000015.1 GCA_938004065.1 uncultured bacterium | reverse complement strand
GCCCCACGCCCGGCGAATGCCGGGCGAGTCCAGATATGCCCATTTTGAAAAATATCAAGTTTCAAGGCCCAAGTATCCCAGCCCAAGGCTGGTCCGCCTAGGGCGGAAAGTGTGGATTTTAATATCTGACACTTTTTTTATGTATGATAGGATAGATATAAGAAAACAAGTATTTTAACAAGAAAGAAGTTGATAAATGTGGTTACAACCAATAATAAATCAATAATCGGACCCAAAGAAATCGGTAAAATTTTCCAAAAGAAAATTCCTGATATAAAGATTCCTTTGCCTGAAAAATTGATTAATGAATTGATCGAAGAGGGTTGGCTGTTTGTTTTCAGGTATAATTTCGGTCAGCCGAGATTTGATTTAAAGAATAGCGAATCCATATATGCAGATTTGTATGAAATACATGTCCCATCGATGGAACTGGAAACAGCATCAAAAAGATCCGACTTGTTGACGTTCGCAATTGATATTGAAAATCAGGAGACTATATGTGAATGTATTAAAACGGGTTGGGTGATGATTTCATCAGGCATGGATCAAATTCCGGAATTAAACTATCTTGAACAAACGGAATTTATGTTGGGAATTTTCAAAAAATTAAAGGTAAAAGGTGATATTTTTCAAAATCTTGACTTTGAAAATTTAGATAATTTTTATCAAGCCAAGAATAAAATTGAAAAATTTATCGATTATGATCATCAAAGAGCCGTCAATGATTTGGCACAGATGAAGATAAATCAGTATCGTCATTCGCTGATTGAATTTATCTATGATTCAATGGTGATATATTTATCTACTGGAGAAATCTATATGAGAGATAAACACTCCTGGACTAAATCAAAAAACAAAAGTGATACTTTTGTGGTAGTCGGCGAACATCTTTGTCCCAACTTGTTGGGATATGCTGATTGTGAGCCATTTTTTAGCAATCAGGACGTTGATTTCTCTTTGAGCATAGGTCTCAAAGATATATGTAAATATTAAAAACAAAAAAAATACATTCATGTTTGGATGTATTTTTTTTATATTTTTGTGCTGATAATTTAGCTGATTGTAACTGTCATGGTGGCGGTGTATGTCCCGGGAATGGTAGTTTTATCGATGTGTAATAATAGATTATTGGTAATGCGAAAACGACCCGAGCCGAACGACAAAGGAGCGTTTGCCAACGACATCACATCCAACTCATCGACAAAGGTGTGGGGTGGTCCCAGCACAATGCCGGTTATATCCGACCCACCGATAGGAAAAACTTGATCGGGAGTAACTGTCAGATTGTTGACGGTGATGGTGTTGGCTCCGTCGACAAAATTGGTACAGGAGAGAGTTTGAGTCCAGCCGACGGTAGTGCCGCGATGGTCTTTGATGATGGTCTTTAGCTCGCCGGCGCTGTCGGCGCCGGCCGGTGGGGCGAGATAGACATCCACGGCCGACATTTTGATTTCGGTGGGACTGCTTAAATCATATTCGATAGCTTGGTTCAATGTGCCCGGATTGACATTGAGTAAGATGTCGGTATTGGCCTGACCGGTTTGCAAATATTTTCTGACTTTGGTTATCCCATGCGGATTGCAGTAATACACCACAGCCAACACACTGAGCAAAACCAAAAGCATGAGTGAAATTTTATATCGAAATGTATTCATTTTTTTGATAATGAATGTCGTTAAATAAAACAAGATATATGGTATGGATCCCCGATCCGCCCGAGGCGGACAAGTTATCTAAGCGCTCGATGACTCGCTTTAGATTCTAAGGATGACAAAAAAAATTATTTTGCACTACTTATTGATTATACTTTATTTTTATTTCATGTTCATGAGAGTATTTTGAAAATATAATACCATAAATTCTATTGACAATTTGAGGAAAAATTTTGTATAAAGGAAAAGTGGCTCTTTTTGAAATATTTCAAAAAAAGAAAGGAAATTAAAAAAATTTATGACAAAAACAGAAAAAAAGGAAATTAAGGTTTTGTTGGTCGATGACGATATTTCCGTCATCGAAAGTATCGGCCGAGTGATGAAAAGCCGATTTGGTATGAGAGGATACGATAATATTATCGTATTTACCAAACATACCAAAACAGCTTTGGATGCGATCAGGTGGATGGAGGAAATACGACCGATGATACTTTTGTTTGACCACAATTATGGGTCGGAAGAAAACGGTTTCGACATATTAAAAGTGGCCAAAAATGGTTTGTCGGAACAAATAAAAAAATTGATAGCAATTACCGCATGCCCTGATGCCGGAGCAATTTACCGGCAAGAGTATGGAATTGATTGGATAAAAAAATCGGATTATTCAATCATTATCGATGCGGTGATTGAATTTGTAGAAAATAAATAAAAAATTTGAAAGAAAAAGACGCCGGTTTTACAAAAAAACGCCGGCGTTTTTATTATGTATAAATTTCCCATATAATAAAGGGAGTTATTTAAATTAAATTATTTTTAAATTCAATATCATGGCAAAAAAACGAGTATTGGCGGGAATTCAGCCGACAGGCAATATCCATATCGGCAATTATTTCGGCTCGATCAAACAGATGATCGATTTGCAAAACAATGATGATACTGAAAACTGGTATTTTATCGCTGATTTGCATGCTATGACCATGCCATACAAAGCGCCGGATTTACGGGAAAATACGATCAAGTCGCTGATGATTTATCTGGCTTTTGGTCTGAAACCGGAAAATTCGACTATTTTCTTGCAATCGATGATACCGGCTCATGCCGAATTGTGCTGGATATTGAATTGCAATACTCCGGTAGGGTGGATGAATCAGATGATTCAATTCAAAGAAAAATCGCTCAAAACCGAGGATAACAGTGTTTCGGTAGGTTTGATGGATTATCCGGTGCTGATGGCGGCGGATATATTGCTTTATAATACTGATTTGGTGCCGGTGGGAGAGGATCAGTTACAACACGTGGAAATAACGAGAGAAATCGCCAGAAGGTTCAACCGTACTTTTGGTAATGTTTTTATGGAACCGGAAGCGTATTTGCCCCCCAAAGGAGATAGGATAATGGGTCTGGATGATGCCAGTAAAAAAATGAGTAAATCGGCCAAATCGAAGTACAATTATATCAATTTGTTGGATTCGCCGGACGAGATTGTGTCTAAAATCAGTAAAGCGGTGACTGACGACGAAAAAAGTATTGTTTTTGACGAAAAACGTAAAGCGATATACAACCTGCTTACGATATACCATTTGGTGACCAAAGAAGACGAACAAGCAATAGAAGAAAAATTTTCGGGTAAAAACTATGTTGAATTTAAAAATGATTTGGCGGAAAGGATGATCGAGTTCTTAAAACCCCACCAAGAAAAGTATTTTGAACTGGAAAAAAATATCGATTATGTCGAAGAAATTATCGCACAGGGAGTTGGCGAGGCAATGCTGGTGGCCAATGACACGATTAGAAAAGTTAAAAAGAAAGCCGGTTTGTTGGAAAAATTTGATTACAATGAATTAAAATCCAAGCCGGTAATATCTTTTGAAGATTGGCTGAAATTGGATGTAGAAATTGGTACAATAAAAGATGTAATAAAAGTGGAAGATGCGGATAAATTATATCAGTTAGTGCTGGATTTCGGACCTGGTGGCGAAACCACAATCGTAGCCGGCATCAGGGAGTATTATGAACCGGATGAATTGATTGGTAAACAAGTGCCGATACTAAAAAATTTGGAAGAGAAAGAAATCCGGGGGATCAAGTCAAAAGGTATGCTTTTGGCGATAAATAGCGGGGGCGAGGCGATTATATTAAACCCACAAAAGGAGGCAAAAAGTGGCGACAAAGTCAGCTGATAAAAAGGATGGAAAAGTAAAAGTAAAAAGTAAAAAAAAGAAAGCAGTTAAGAAGAGTATTAAAAAAACCACGAGCAAGAAGGTGGCGAAGAAAATTGATGTCAAATCGGTAAAGAAAAATACAACCAAGAAGACACTCACAAAAAAAGTGGCGCCAAAAGTGAAAGTCAAGCCAAAAAAACCGGCCAAAAAGGTAAAAAAGACAACTTCAACAAAGGTTGCCGGTAAAAATGTTTTGAGAAAGCCGACATTGAAAAAGATGGAGAAAAAAGGGACCGAGAAAATTATCCAGAAAGCCAAGGTAGTGGCAAAACCGGTAGAAAAAAAGACCGCCAAGCAAGTGAAAAATGTGGCGAGTGCGGTTTATGATATTAAATCACCGGTGAGTAAGACCAAAAAAATCAATCAGAAAAACTGGGTGCTGGAAAATCGGATATTTATCCTGGTGGTTTTTATCGCAGTTGTTATCATGAATAGTTGGATTTTCTTGACCACTCCGCAATACACCCCAACCATCAGCGAACAACAAATTGCCAATCCTGTTTTTGATGATCAAGCCAGTTATTATAAATATGAGATTTCCCAAGATCAGTGGGAAGGTTTTGATATCCAAAACACACTGAAGCAGATGGTGTCATCAGGTGTCAGGTTTGATGAGGCGATCTATCAAGAAGGTGGCCAAGCTTGCGATGTTTGCCCGACCAATGCCACGCCGTTGTTGTTTTTGAAAAATCCCAGTCATTTATCCGGTCGCAATTGGACACAGGTGGCCAAGCCCGGATTTTATGAGAACACTACATTTTATCCTATTTATCAGTATTTGTTGCGCTACTAAGTTGATCCGTTTGCAAAAGTAAATATTTTTTGAAAAATACCGCTTGGTTGATAAAGCGGTATTTTTGTATATGTTGGAGAAAACTTATATCCCCAAAAATTGATACATGCGATTGCCGGCTTCCAGAACAAAACCGTATTGGTTGTTTAGAAAATACAACACAGTCAAAATCACAGCGTACATAATCATCATGATAATGAAAAAATTCATGTCGGTTTTGACATGGTCAAATTGACCACCGTATTTGTGTTCGCTTTGGCTTTCAAACACCGGAGTCAAATTTTGCGCGACCGGACCGGTGGCACTGATAGTTGACGCCACTTGCGACATGCTACTGCGAGTTGATTGCAGGATTTGTGCTTTGGAAATTTTGTTCTTTTTCTTTTTTTTCTTGCCCATGGGAGAATAATTAATAATGAATGATAAAAAAATCCTGTCAAATAACCAAAAATGCAAAATTTCAAATTTAAAACCACAACTAAAAAATAAAAAACAAGATTTGAGGCATGGCGGGTTTTTAAAATTAACTTGATCTTTGGATATTGATCATTGAAACTTGATTTATATTATACTGTTTTTTGGTGAAAAGGGCAAAATGCAGGGACGAGGGGCGAGTCGATCCTGCGAATTATGTTATAAAAAAAGGACAGGTTTTAAACCTGTCCCTACGAAAAAATCCATGGACAGTACAGTGTACTTTCCCTACGATATTATACTTTATTATACTTTGAAATTTTTATGATTTATTCTTGCTTCTCTTGATCATAATCAATTCCTGCACATCGTCGCGAATTTCGGCCGCTTTTTCGAATTCCAGATTGCGGGCAGCCAAGTCCATATCTTTTTCTTTTTGGAAGATCAGTTTGTCGATAGCGTCGGGAGAGTATTCGTCAACCTTGGACCAATCGATCTCGTTGCTAATACGTTTTTGCTGTTCTCTGGTTTTTTTGGATTTGAGGCCGATTTCTTTGATTTTGGATTCGATGGTTTGTGGCGTGATGCCATGTTTTTCGTTGTAAGCCATTTGAATCGCGCGACGGCGCTCGGTTTCGTCAATTGCCGAGGCCATACTGCGGGTAATTTTGTCAGCATACATGATGACGTGGCCTTCGACATGACGAGCGGCCCGGCCCACGGTTTGAATGAGGGCAGTTTCACTTCTTAGGAAACCTTCTTTGTCGGCGTCAAGGATGGCGACCAGTGTTACTTCCGGCAAATCCAAACCTTCCCGCAGGAGATTGATTCCAACCAGAACATCGTATTTGCCCAATCGTAAATCTCGGAGAATTTCGATGCGTTCAACGGTATCAACATCGCTGTGCAAATATTGAACTTTGATGTTGATTTCCTGCAGATATTCCGTTAGCTCTTCCGCCAATCGTTTGGTAAGAGTGGTAACCAATACCCGATGCTTTTGTTTGACGGTGGCTCTGATTTCGGCGATGAGGTCGTCGATTTGCCCCTGGGCGGGTCGGACTTCGATCGCCGGGTCGATTAAACCCGTAGGGCGGATAATTTGCTCGACGATTTGCGAAGAATAATTTTTTTCATATTCACCCGGAGTGGCGGTAGTAAATATGGCTTGATTTATTTTGCTTTCAAATTCGGGGAAATTTAACGGACGATTGTCGTAGGATGCTTTGAGACGAAAACCATGATTGATGAGCATATCTTTACGAGCCCGATCGCCATTGTACATCCCACCTATCTGGGGAATGGTCATATGCGATTCATCGATAAACATCAGGAAATCTTTGGGAAAAAAATCTATAAGTACACTGGGGGGCTCACCCGGTTTTCGTTTGTCAAAATAGCGGGAATAGTTTTCAATCCCATTACAGTAACCGGTTTCTTTGATCATTTCCAGGTCAAAGTTTACCCTTTGTTCGAGGCGTTGCGCTTCCAATTCTTTGCCTTGCTTTCTAAATTCGGCAACTTCTTTTTTCTGGTCCAGTTTAATTTGTGTGGTAATTTCTTCGATATCTTCTTTGGAAGTAACAAAATGTTTGGCGGGGAAAATTTTCAGGTTGTCGTATTTCATGAGGATTTCGCCGGTCAAACTATCGACTTGTCTGATACCATCGATCTCGTCACCAAAAAAATCGATCATGAAACCATCGGATTCATATGGTGGCCAGATTTCCATGATATCGCCACGGGCGCGAAATGAGCCACGATGATAGTCGATGTCATTGCGAACGTATTGGATATTAATTAACTGTCGCATTAAATCGTTGCGGTTGATTTTTTGACCTGTAGATAAATTGATGCCGGTTTGTTTGTAAACCTCGGGGTTGCCGATGCCGTAAATGCAGGATACGGAGGCGACGATGATCACATCGTCGCGCATAAGGAGACTGGAAGTGGCGGCGTGGCGGAGTTTATCGATTTCTTCATTGATCGAAGAATCTTTTTCGATGTAGGTATCGGTGGTTGGGATATATGCTTCCGGTTGATAGTAATCATAATAACTGACGAAATAATGCACGGCGTTTTCCGGAAAAAAATCTTTGAACTCTTGAGCCAGTTGGGCGGCGAGAGTTTTGTTGTGGGCGATAACGAGAGTCGGTTTTTGCACTTTTTGGATAATGTTGGCCATGGTAAATGTTTTGCCGGAACCAGTCACACCTTTTAGGGTTTGATATTTATGATTTTGTTTCAATCCTTGCAATAATTTGCTAATTGCCGCCGGCTGATCGCCGGTCGGTTGGTAGGGAAAATTTAATTTAAATTTTGATGTCATTCAAGAAAAAAGAAAAGTAGAAATTAATATCTTGTAATGTCGATAATTTGTTCTGATCTAAACCTATCAAACTTATCTGCGCCCGAGGCGCATCCGCCTTGGGTGGAAAATTCCAAACGCATCAAACAAAAAAATAGATGAAACGTATTTTTTTTGGTTTGATATGTTTTCCGCCCCAGGCGGACCAGCCTTGGGCTGGGACAATGTTTGCTAAGTTTAAATTCATACCAATTTTCATCATAACACTAAATTTTTGTTTTTGTCAATGTTTTTATTCTTTATTCTTTCAAGGTAAATTCTCCATCATCCAGATCACAGCATCGGGATAGACTTCCCAACTCCAAACACCGGTTAAATGGGCGCGGTTAAATCGGTTATAGTTTTGCTCGAGATATTTTCGGCCAAATTTACGGCTTAGTTTGTTAACCATGAGGGCGAAATGATCCGGTCCAAAGGTATGCCCAAACGAACCCCATTCATCATAAAATTCACTGTCAAAATCGTGTTTGAAATACCTGGCCAACATGGGATTTTTGGTAATTTGCTGGATATATTTATATCCTTTGAAACCTTTTTCCCGGGTCTCACGGTCTTTGACAAGAGATAAAAACAGATACTCGTATTGATTCGCGGCGAGGATTTCTTCCAGATTGAATTGAAAATTATATTCTTCCTGATGGATTTTCAATCGAGAGAGATTTTGTTGGATATAATCCCACGACTGTTTGGAAGCATGGTCGGATATTCCCTCAACTGTGGTTTTGACGCTGGTCAATGAGGCAATTTCCTCACTAAAACTGACAGAAAACGGCATATCTACTGAATTGGATTGGTGAGCGGCATGCCCGATAATTTCATGAAAAGATGTTCGATACGCTATGGTCGGCATAACAGTGATTGATTTTCCAATATGAAAAAAATCAAAACCATAATTTCCCAATTCAAATACTTTGGTTTTGGAATTCCAGCGAGAGTATTGTCCGCCGTCTTTGGGAGGCAGTAAATAGAGTTGAAAATCGAAATTGGCAGGCAGATAACCTTTATCGATACCGTACGACAGGATATCTTTTTTGATCTGCGGAATTATTTTTTTAGCTAGTTTCTGGGCTTCATCCGTTTTTTCATTGGCCAGCAATTGTCCTCTTTCCAATGATTGCTCGGTGTGGTGCCAACGCATTTCCCAAGGTGAATTAATGAATCTTTTTTCCAGCATCATCCAAGACCCCTGACCGGCAATGGCGTCGATAAATTTGGGAGGGGTTAAATGAAATTTGGGATCGGTAAAGTAATCGATCACCGTCTCCTGAATCCTGAGATTGGATTTGATGTTTTGTAAAATCAATTGGTCAAATTCGGCGGTCGGTTTGATGCTGTCGGCAAACGAATTAAGCTGTTTTACTTCTTTTTTGAAAACCTTGCGCCCGAATTTATTGATCAGGGAATTAAAATACCGGGCATTGAGTTTATAGAACTCACCAATACTTTGATCGAGTTTTTTAAGTTTTTTGTCCTTGATGGTAAACATATTGGGAAATATTAGGAAATATTTTAACCAATTGTATGATATCGTACAAAATAAGATATTGATAGGAAGGATATATCATATAATCACCTGATAAATTTTGATGATAGTTATTTGTGGACGCATATTCTGGTAAAATAGAATTGAACATAGTTAAACATTTTCAAACTCTTCAAGTTTTTTTAAAAATATTTTAAACAGACAAATAACTAAGATTTCTTAATTCATAATTCTTACTTCTTAATTATAATGACTTATTTATCTGTAAAAGAAGCGGCCAAAATTGCCGGTAAAAACGAGCGGACCATCCGACGCTGGATCAAGGCCAATAAGATTAAAACCACGCAAATACGGGGTCGTTTTCACGTAGATAGTGAGTCGCTTGATGAATTGATAGGAACAAGGAAAGAAGCAAGAAAAAAGAACCAAGAAGACGGAAAAGAGAAAGAAAATATCACAAAAGCTAAAAGCTCGTCCAAGCAGAAAGAAAATAATGACTCCACCGAAGATCGAGATCTGACAAAAATGTCCGATAAAATGTCCGGGGAGGGAGAGGATAACAGATTGGAAAATGTCCGGACAGTGGATTTGGTCGGGGAAAAAATCAGAGAATATGTCCGATTTTTAGAGATACAAAACGAGGAATTAATGGGGAAAAAACTTTCCAAACATGTCCAAACAATTCCAAACTTTCCAAACCATTCCAAACACGAAAAACATATGGAAACGATCGGAATGAATGCGGAAAATAAAGTGATAGAAGAGGGGGAGGAGTATGTTTTGGGTCAAAATGTCCGGACAAAAAAAATGTCCGTAAATGACACAAATAACATGTCCGTAAAAAAATTGTCTTATTCCCCTATTGTTAGTCAAGTTAAAGATAATAATGCTGTGGAAATGTCCGATTTTATTAATTCTACTATGTCCGTCTCTCGTAAATTCAATGCTGATATAGATATTAGTCCTATAGGTGCGGGTCATGTGTCCGACTTTATCAATGGTTTGTCCACTAAATCGGACATACCTGTGGACAAGTTTTTTGACGTCCGTGATACAATTGATGTTGAGAACCTATTTTCTGATGATACTGTAAAAATGTCCGAGCACAATCTCGGACATTTTGATAGGACAAATCCTGTGTCCGTAAATAATGTTCGCCAAAATTTGTCCGAAAACTTTTTGGAAAAGGACAAACAAAATGTGGTAAATATCTCAGCATATGCAACCAGATTGATTGATGAGAAAGAAAGAGTGGCGAAAAAATTTGAAGAACAGAATGATTTTTTAAAAAACGAATTGTCCGAGCTTAGGAAAGAAGTTTCAGCTCTTCGGGGGGTAGTGGCTAGCGAAACTAAAAATCGGGCGAATACGAGCGAATTTTTGATGCGAGAGAATGAATCATGGCGGAAAAAGACGTTTGAATTGATGGAGAGAGTGGAGGTATTGAATAAGGACAATTACGAATTACAAATTACTAATTACAAATTAGATAATAGGCAAAACCCAGAATCGGATATTTCAAACTATTCTGCACCCAAGGTATATCCGCCGATGACTGAAAACTTTACAAACAATTCCAAACAATACATGGAAAATATTATTACTAGGGGAGGTGAGGAAGTTAACAATAATGAAATCTCTAAAGATACACAGGTTACTCAAGATTGGATGGAGACAAAATGTCCGGACATTTATGAACGGCAGAAATTGTTTCTAATTGGGATGGGGCTGGGGATGATTTTCGGATTGGGATGTGTAAGTTTGATATTGTTTTTGATTTTAAATATGGCAAGTTAAAAATTATTAGTAGTGTATGATAAGGAAAAATTATTGTAGAGATAAATTTAAATAAATCACAAATGTAGTGATTATTATTTGATCATTGAGAGTTATAATAAATATATAATAAAAATATTTCTTTAAATAAATATCAATGTTTGAACTGGTTTATGCTTTTTCAAGTGTGTTTTTGGCGTTGCCTCGGATAGTTATTCCGACACTTTGGATATTTGCCCGCTGGTTTTTGACCGATCCGTTTGCCAACTGGTGGTGGATATTGATCGGTTGGTTTATGGCACCGTTTAGTTTGCTATTGTATTGCGGTATTTACCAGTTCAATGGCGGAGAATGGCAGATGTGGCAGTATGTGGTAATTGGAATTTTCGCGTTGCTGGAAGTGGTGATAAGCGTGAAGAATGGATATCGGGGGCTGGGATTGGGAGAACGAGAATAAACGCGGTTAAACAATTTCAAAACTTTTCAAACTTTGTAAAATTTTTATATTATTGAAATCAGACTCAGTATAAGATATTTGCGGAGTTTTTTTCTTTTTACTTATTACTTTTTACTTATAACATCTATTTTAACTATGTACTTCTGGACTGTGTTTTGGTATAAATAGGGGGTGAAAAATAATTACCAATTACCAATTACTAATTGCGAGTAATAATGTAAAATTTTCTGTAGAAACGTATCCCCGCCTTGGCGGGCGCCCCGATGTCGGGAAGGGGATATTAACGCAAAGAATGCATAATAATTATAAAAACATGTTCTGGGGGATATTGACTGCATTGATCGTATTGTGGTTTTTTTCGTATATCCGTTTTTACGCTGATAATGGTTTTTATGGAGACCAGGTACATTTTTTGATAATGACGCAGAGCATCATTGAAGACGATGATTTGGATGTGAAAAATCAATACCTGAACGGTAGTTACTGGGATTTTTACATCGATCCGACATATAAACCAATCGATCCTCATCTCCCCAAATATAAATTTGATGAAAATTCTCCTGCCTGGTATCCATTGCACAACCCGGCTTTGTCGATGTATTTGGTTCCGGCTTTCTGGGTGATGGGGGCCAAGGGGGCATTGTATGCCATGATTGCGCTTGATTTGCTGGTTTTGGTGCTGTTGTATTTTTGGATTTTGCAGATTTCCAATAGTAAAACAGGGGCGATTTTGGGTGTCGCAGTTATGATGAGTGCGCCATTTTTTCTGTCGCAAATCGGTTACATCTTCACGGATTTGCCGATATTGGCTCTAATGCTTGGCAGTTTGCTAGTATTTTTCAAGCCGGGAAAAAAATGGTGGGATTACCTGTTGTTGTCAACCCTGCTGGGCGTTGGTGTCTGGTTGCATGTGAAAATGATATTACCAATGGGAACAATGGGAGTTTTGATGCTTTTTGAAATTTTGAATGCCAAAAATGATAATAATAGAGCAATAAACCTCGGGGCAATGATCCTGCCGGCGATGGTTTTGGTCGGATTGTTTGAATGGAAATTAAACCAATGGTACGGAGTGTGGTTGCCAACCAGTAGTTTCGCCGGCGACCAGATGCTCAAGGTGAATCCGGCAAACAGTCTGAGTGCATATCTTTTTGATCGTAATCAGGGACTGTTGACCATAAATCCCGGTTTTTGGCTGGTTTTTTTGGGGTTACCGGCATGGTATGCAAAAAAATTTCATATTTCAAATCTCAAATCGCAAAAAAATTGCAAAAAAAATAATGTACAAGATTTATTTGCAGGGAAACAACAGTTGGCGAAGTTGGCGATAATACTGGGACCGCTGTTTTTGGTACATTTGACTTTTGATGACTGGTGCGGGGGATATAGTCCGGCCGGTCGGTATATGATCAGTTTTTGGCCGATTTTGTTGCCGGCAGTGGGATTTGTTTGGGAGAAAATGATCTCGGTTTGGCTTAAAATACTGATTGGTATTCTGGCTGCCTGGCAGACACTATATTCATTTTTTATGATTTACTATCGAGCAACCTGGGCGTTGTGTGGAGCGAGAAACAATATTTTTATAGCAATTGAAAATAAAACCGGTTGGGCGTTGGATAAATTTTGGCCGGTGTTTAATGGGGCGGTTGATTTGGAGGAGGGGAAAAAACTTGTTAGCTTGGGATTGTTATACTTGGTAATAGTGGGGTTGTTGGTGGTGGGGTGGAGGTTAAATAGAACACATTTCAAGGTCTAGTTTTTAAGGTTATAGTTCTAGGTAAAAATTGATAAATGGTTAGAGTATAATATTGCAAAGAAAAAGTATTAGAAAACAGATTTGGATCAATCTAATCTAAAATAAGATAAAAAAAATGGAGAAGCATGCCAAAATTTGAATTAGAAATCCGCAGTTTTTTGTCGGATGAGGAATATGAAAAATTGAGATCCCGGTTTGATAGTCAAGCGAGATTGGTCAAAGAGGATGATCAAGTTACGATGTATTATAGCGGTCGGGCGGATTTGCGGTTGCAAAAAAACAATGCGGGTGGGAAAATATGGTTTAAATCGGGAGAGATGCATGACGAAATCAGAGAAGAAATCGAGATCAAAATCAGTGCCGAAGATTTTGATAAAGCGACCAAACTTTGGGAAGAATTGGGTTATGAGGTGGAGATAGTCTGGTTCCGTTATCGCCGGCAGTATGAAAAAGATGGGGCAAAAATCACGCTCGATGACACCAAAGGATACGGGAAAATAATCGAGCTGGAAATTTTATCCGACGCGGAAAATAACGCGCATGATTTGCAGAAATTAAAAATAATGATGAATGATTTGGGGGTGAAGTTAACTGATCGAGAAGAATTTGAGACCAAGTTTGCGTATTATAAAGAAAATTGGAGAGAACTGACAAAAAAATAATTAAACAAATCGGGTATAATTGTAGTTGTAATAAAATAAAAAAAATTAAATGAGTACAATTTTAACTTGGTTGGGACTATTTTTTGCCGCTCCCAGGATCGTGATCGGAGTGTTGTATATTTTTTATCGCTATTGGTTGGAACCGGCCAATATCTGGTATTGGTTACTGCTTGGATTTATATTTATGCCCATTACCACATTGTGGTACTGCGCCGTGTACAACTGGTTTGGCGGGGCGTGGACATGGTGGCAAGCGCTGATATTGGCATTGGCGATTTTGGGGGATTTGTCGTCCACCACCAGTCAGTTCGGGAACCTGCTGAAGAAGGATTAAGGTTGGATTGGTAACAATGGTGAAATAAAAAAATTTGTGTTAATTAACGAGCAAATTTATTGCTCGTTAATTTTTGATTAAAAAATTTTTAATGTGGTTTTCGGCATGATTGATTTATGAGGAATAGAAAATCAATCAGGTTGAAGGGATATGATTATGCTTCGCAAGGAGAGTATTTTGTGACCATTTGTACCAAGAATAAAGCTTGTTTGTTTGGGAAAATATTTGATGGGAAAATGGTGTTGAATGATTGTGGATTGCTGATAAATAAATGGTGGCATAAAATTCCAAAAAAATATCATCATGTTATAAATATCGAATATATTATCATGCCAAATCATGTTCACGGAATTATTGAAATTAACAAATCTGGCGGACACTTGGGTCCGGAAATACAAACGGGCGGACACTTGGGTCCGGAAATACAAACGGGCGGACACTTGGGTCCGCCCCTACATGTGGTGATACAATGGTTTAAAACAATGACAACGAATGAATATATACGAAATGTAAAAACGAATAAATGGATTCCATTTGATGGTCGGTTGTGGCAACGAAATTATTATGAACATATAATTCGGGACGAAACGGCATATGAAAATATAAAAAATTACATTCGGGATAATCCAATAAATTGGATGTCGGATAAATTGAATAAATAATGTAGGGGTCGACCCGTGTGTCGATCCCCAGGGCGACCGCCCACCCAAGGCGGACAGGCGAGGGTCGCGAAAAGCACAAGGGCGACCGCCCACCCAAGGCGGGCAGGCAAGGGTCGCGAAAAGCACAAGGGCGACCGCTCACCCAAGGCGGACAGGCAAGGGTCGCGAAAAGCACAAGGGCGGACACATGGGTCCGCCCGTACGATATTTTTTATACAAACAAACCCCCGGTGAAATAATAATTCAGAGGGGGTTTGTTTGTTTTTATAAAACAGAATATTTGTCTATAACACGATTTTATCGATGGTATAGTTGTCCTTTTTATCTTTGTCGGCGCGACGGTCGTTGTCCTGCCGGATTGCATCTTTGACCATAGCAATCATTTCATCACTCTCATCTTGGGAAATTGATTGTTCTTTGGAAACAAATTCTATGATACTCTTGGCGATATGATCTCTATCTTTCTGGCGAATCAAGCGGAAAGTCTCAACCAAATTGTCGGATAAAAACTTGGTTGCTTTTTTTTGATCGTCTTCAATTATTTTTAATATGGCTTGGGTGGCCGTATTGCGAGCCGTAACGGTTAGTTTGTCATTTTCCACTTCGGCAGCATATTGATAGGCGTGAGAACGAATAACAAAGTTGTCCAATTCTTTTAGTCCGGTCATCTGCCAATCAATCAAGTTGTGATAAACAAATTTTTTAAAGACTTCGTTTTTTCGTGCGTTTTGATAATAATATTCTTTAAGTTTTTTCTCCGCTATTTTCAAATCATCAGGGAAAAATTCTGTTGCGAAACTTGTTCTTAACACTTCTTTAAATCTATTTACACGATGCTTTTTTGCTTGCAGTTCTTGTTTTAATTTTTCAATTTGTTCGTCATCCATATTGCTTATATCGTAAAAATCATGCATGCAAGAATTGGTAATTTCATTGGATAAATCGTTGTCAGAGGAGATTAAAGTTTCAATTTCCGATGTGCGGCCTAAGTGTTTTAATATATTGATCTTGTGACGCAGATTGTCTATTTCGAGAAATTGCGTCGGTGTCAATGAAAGCATCTCCGGTTTGGCAAATATTTTTAAAAGCGGAGAATCGGATTCACTGGCTTGTTTGATAGTTTCTTGCCAAAGATCATCTCTCTTGAGGTGTGTAAAGGCATTTTTCCATTTGTTTTGATAATCGGCAAAATCAAAAGTGGAATTATCTGAGAGTTTTTTTTCCAATTCTTTGGTAATACGATTTTTTATACTGTCGAGAATTCCGCCCTCATTTCCCACATAACATTCAGTCACCAATTCTTTACGATCGACTGCCGGATTTCTGAGGTTACTGATATTTTGGACAAAATTATCAATCTCATCATAACCGGAATCAAATGCTTGATCTGAAACTATTTCAGATCGTTCGTTTTCCTGAGTAATTTCCGGAGCCGGTTGTTGTGGTGGTGTATCGGCAATGTTGTTATCAACATCTGCAGCGGTATTTTCACCGGACAATGAAGGATCGCCCACGATACTACGAATGGCAATCGGGTTTGCCGGCGGAGGAATAATCGGGTTGGTTGATGGAGTTAAGTCAGCGGGAGGGGGAGTGGAATAATTATTGTTTTCGACATCATTATTTGATTCGTTTTCTGGATCGGCAGAATTGGGATTATTTTCGGCTGTTGCATCAGCAAATTGTTGTTGCATCTCATATGCGGTTGGTTGAGGTGTTTGGCTCACTTTTGGCCATCGAATAGCACGATAGATGGTTTCACCCAGCATAATTGTGCCGGTGCCGATCATGGATATCATGCCAGACAACGGAACTCCAAATTTGGAGGCAGCATTGACCAAATGAGCTGCTTGACCGTAGCTTTGGGTTACTGTAAGTTGATAACCGGTATTGGTTGCGTATTGCAATGCCTGAGACAGGCCACCGTTTTCGTAGATGTATCTAAAACCATCCCATGACCATCTCACAGTATGAGATATGGCGTCGCCATCAAAGTTTTGGTAACCAAGAGGCACGCCGAAGCCGACACCAATTCCGATGGAAAGGCCTGTGCTAATAGCTGAGCGGTAGAAAGCGTGGCGACGTTCCCAGTTGTTTTTAGTAGTTTGAGTGGAAAGATATTGTTGATTTAGTGAATTTATCTCATCCGCCAATCTATTCATCACCTGTTGCCTATGTTCAATATCAGAATTTTCATAAGCTCGATGCAATCTGATTTTTTGCTCGATATTGTTTTCTATGGTTTTTAAGTTTTCATCCAATTTTCTACCACCCAGAAAATGCCTTTGAATCAATCCTACTACGCCGTCAATTCCTGATTTTAACCCTAGTCCATAGGCAACTGGAACGGCTATCAGGCCGACCGTGCCGGCAACCGGAGCGAAAAAGGCGAGACCGGCGGCACCGAAACCTAGACCTATTTTGTGTATATGATTGCGTTTCATCCAATTCCAACCTCTGGTTAGAATATTCTGGGGTGCGTTTTGGCGGGCAAGTCTTTCTTCCCATTGTTGTCTAACTTGGTCAAATTCGGTTGGCTCTGGTGTTTCGGTATCAGTTTCGTTTTGTTCGGCGGGAGTTTCGTTTTGTTCGTTGATTTCTTCATTTTGTTCATTTGCCTGTTCAACAGATGATTCAATATCTTCATTTACATCATTTGCTTCATTTGCATCCTCGATGTTTTCAACAATATCTTCAGTGGTATCGGGCTGATTTTCGGCATTTTCTTCTATGACTTCATCTTCTGCCGTATTGTCCGATTCTTCAATTTGATCGGTTATATCCAAATTTTCTTTTTTCTCTTCTCCAAATTTTGGAAGATGTTCGGAATTGAAATCTCTTTCAGAATTTTTTGTTGCTATTTCGTCCGGAAATTCTGATAAGTATTTGTCCTGATATTCTATGCCACTGGATTTGTATTTGCCGGTAGATAGATATTTATCCGAAAAATTATGGGGTTTATTTTTGTTTCCAAGATTCAATTTAGCGTATTTTTCAAGATCAAAATCGGTTGAAAAATCCTCTGGAATATTGTTTTTTTCGATGTTGTCGGACATAATTTTATCCTTAATTATTTAAAAATTATTTATCCATATTGGTGTCTTCATATTATCATACTTTAGCTATATAGTCAAGGTTTATTTTGGCTTTATCCAGTCTATTATTGTCTTTGGTTAAATTATGCATTTAGCAACTTAATATTTTATTCATCTGCCAAATGATATAATTTATCTGAAATTTATCTGTTAATTAATTTTTGAATATGATGAAAAATTTTATCGAAAAAAGATTACCAAAGATTGAGACGGAGATAAACAATTTACTGGAAAACGATATCGACCAGCAGTGGGTTAGAGAAAATATCTATGCTAGTGAATCCTGGCAGTTCGATAAAAATTTGGGTGTGGATTTCGAATTTGATTTCGAGGTCTGGAAGAAATCTGTGATGGCGCCAATGAAGAGGATTTTGAAAAGCGGGGGTAAAAGATTACGGCCGATACTTACGATATTGATGCATGAGATTTTCAAAGGCGAGAATCAAGAAATTTTCAAACTGGCGGTTATTCCGGAAGTGGTGCATAACGCCACCTTGATGGTTGATGATATCGAGGATAATTCCACCTTGCGCCGGGGCAGCAAGTGTGCGCATCTGAAATACGGGGTGCCGATAGCGGTAAATGATGCCAATTTTTTCTATTTTTATCCACTGGGTATACTTGATCAAATAAAATGTACATGCGAACAAAAAAACACACTTTACGGTGTTTTCCATCATAAAATGATGCAATTACATATCGGACAGGCGATGGACATCCAGTGGGCGGTTTTGAATGAATTTGAAAGGGTTACGCGGGGACAATATCTGCAAATGTGCGCCTATAAAACCGGTGGGTTGTTATCGATTGCCATGCAGTTTGGGGCGATAGTCGCCAGGGTAAATGGTGAAATCTTGCAAAAAATCGATGAAATCGCCATCAAAATGGGTCTGGCGTATCAGATAAAGGATGATATTTTAAATATCTCCGAAAATGGGGAATGGGGCAAAGAGTTTGGGGAGGATATTACCGAGGCCAAAATGACATTGCTGGTTATCGAAAGTTTATCCAGGGCGAAAGACAAAGAACGACAGGCGTTGATAGATATTTTACAGGCAAAAACCCATGAAAAAGACAAAATTATCGAGGCCATTTCGATTATGAACGATTGTGGCGCTATCAAAGAAGCGGAGGTGCTGGCTTTCAATTTGATCGATGAGTGCAAGAATGATCTGGTGAAATACTTTCCCAATAATAATGATACGATGGTGTTGGATGAAATGTTGGATTACTTGATAGATCGTAAGAAGTAGAAAGTATCAAGGAACAAGTATCAAGTATTGAAATTGCTTGCAGGTGGTGGGGTGTAATAATAATTGACAGTAAAAAAAGTAACAAAAAAAACTACCGGGGGGTAATAACACTGTAATCAAAGGTTAATGTTGATTAGTGCAGTTTTGACGCTATTTTTCCCCCCGGACCCCCATGTTGCTACGAGTTCAAAATAGAGAAAAAAGTATGAGATAAAAAAACAGTCGGAGAGACTGCTTTTTATTAGTAATTGGTAATGTTGTTTAAACTTTCTGCGTGTATGTTGAATTATGTTGAAGGGATGAGTTAATGAGGCTGCGAATTTTTAAGACATCTTGAAATACGGTAAGTGAGTCTTTGATCGGGTCAACATGGCTTCCGGCTTTGTCGTGCCAGTCGACGGCGACTTCTTTGACGGAGTAGTCCAAAACTTTGGACAGAGCAAGAATCTCGATGTCAAAACTAAAGCCGGTCAAGCTTTGGCGTAGAAACAAATCTTTGGCCACGTTTTTTTTAAACATTTTGAAACCACACTGAGTGTCTTGGATATTGATATTCAATAAGGTACGGATGGCGAAATTTCCCAAACGGGCGATTATTTTGCGGTGAAATGGTTGCGGAGTTTTGATACTACCGGGTTTCAAATATCGGGAGCCGATAACAATGTCGGCCTGGTCTTTGTTGGTCCACATTTTGACCAATTGTTCGATCGGGGTAGCCAGGTCGGCATCCATGAATAAAACATATTCGCCTTGAGCGGTCAGCATACCGGTTTTGACGGCAGCTCCTTTGCCTTGATTGAATTTGTGTCGAATTATTTTTAGCGCGGGCATATCTTTTTGAAAGGCACGCAAAATCTCAATGGTGGTATCGGACGATCCATCATCAACCACGATGATTTCAAAGTTCAATTTTTTTTCAGACAGATACTGATAGGTTGCCGTGATAGTGTCGGAAATGCGGTTACCTTCGTTGTAGGCAGGGATGACGATGGATAGATTGATAGTGTTGGACATAGGACAATAAAGTCTAATATTTAAATCACTCCTTTGGTTAATGACTGTATTGTTACATGTAAATCATTATGATGCAAGGGTTTTTGGGGAGCTATTTCTTTACCGCATGATCGATGATACGGCTGATTTCGTCAGCATAGGCGATGGAGTCATCGGGCAGAAAACTGATTTTGGGGGTGAATTTTGTGGTCATTTGTGATGCCAATTTTTGAGAAATCTGTGAACGTTTTTGTTCCAGTTCGGCAATGATTTCCAACAGGTTGGAATAGGAGGAGACGAAAACTCTGGCATGATGCAAATCGGCGGAGGTAACCACTCGAGTTACCGAAATCAGATGAGCGGGATCGGAAATTTCCTCATGGATGATAGCACCCAGGAGGTTTTTGATTTGTTCATTGATTTTTTCCAAACGGCGGGAGTTGGTCATAATAACGAATTACTAATGACTAATTATTAATTACAAAATTAAACTTACTAAACGTTTTAACAGATTTTAAGAAAAAGAAAAAAGAATAAAGAGAAATTTACAAATTACTATTTTATTATACTGTTTATGGGGTGATATGGGAAGAAGATAGAGATTATTATGATAATATTTTTTGTGAATCTATGACTAAGATTATTTTGGAAAATCGGTTAAAATGTAATTGTAAATATATTTATCCATTAATTTATAAACTGATGAAAAATCCAGAAAGAAATTTTTTGGCAGTTATTTTGGGGGTGATGTTGATATTTACTTCAGTAAGCGGATGCAGTGTGAACCTGACGGCAACGGACGATAGTCCGACTGCGATTGTGATGACACCGGAAAACACCGAGGCGCAACTACGCGAGATAGAAGATGAGATCGCTACCACGCAAAAGGAACTTGATGATGCCGAACAGGTATTGGAAGAAGCGACGGTGGAGAATTATCCGGAGACAGAAGAAACCGTGGAAATAACCGATGAGGAAGAGGAAATTTATTTGGCGGAATTGGAAGAGGACTTGGAGGATTATAATCAAATGATCGAGGATGTGGAAACTTTGACAAGCGAGATGGAAGATTTGTTAAATGAGTACAATGAGGCCTTGGCCCAGACTGAGGAATTTTATGATGATTTATCAGAAAGCACTCAACAGACCGTCGATCAAGCACATGAAACATACGACAATATCTCGGCCAGTGTAGATGAGAAAAAGTTGATATTGGAAGAAAAGAAAACAGAATTGGAAAACATGCAGGACCTGGTGGATTTACGATCGGAGATGATGATAGACAAAGCGGGAACGATGAGCATGGATTTGGCTAAAAAGGAGTCGTTTTTCTCCAGTTTGACCGGGGTTTTTGATAGCTTGAAAAAAACCACCGGAAGTAATTTCTCTCAACAATTCACCAAGAAATACATGCATAAGGTACCGGGGTACATGGCGGGTGAGAAATTTGATGGATTGAAAATAGATTTTAACTCGTCGTTTGGTGTACCGTCGTTTGGTCCCAATGTGAATGCGATTAAGCCGGGGATTGGGAGGTAACGGCTTTAGGAGTTGAAACATTTATTTGTTGAGTGGTACTAATTATTAATAAGAAATATGGTATGGATCCCCGATCCAGCATCCGAGCATTCGCCGGACAAGTTCGCCGGACAAGTTGTCTAATCGCTCGTACCTCGCTTTCGACTCGAGGATGATAGATGAGAGAGTTATATAGCACTACTCATTAATTGTAATAAAATACAAAAAACACTTTCTAGTAAAAGGAAGTGTTTTTTGCTTAATATATTGAATGTGCAAAGACGCAAATTTGGGTTAGCGCTTGGAAAACTGGGGAGCGCGACGAGCTCGTTTCAAGCCCGGTTTTTTTCTTTCTTTCATGCGAGAATCACGGGTTAACATATCGGTTTTACGTAATATGGAGCGGTTTTCTTCATTGTATTTGACCAAGGCACGTGCGATAGCCAGTCGGATAGCATCGGCTTGCGAGGTTTGTCCCCCACCTTTGGCGTGAATTGACATATCGAATTGGCCGGAAGTACCGGTTAGTTCCAGGGGTTTATTTACATACAATTTCCAGTTGGAAATGGTAAAATACTTTTCAATCGGTTTGTCGTTGATGGTAATTGTCCCGCTTCCTTGGTATAGGCGGACGGTAACGGTGGCGGTTTTACGACGGCCAACAGTCTGGATGAATTTGCCTTTAAATTGAGGTTTGGTTTCGTTCATGAATTAAGTAATAAGTGATAAGAAAAAAGTAAATATTCAATATGAAAAGAGAAGGATCAAGTTTTAAGGATCCCAGCCCAAGGCTGGTCCGCCTAGGGCGGAAAGTTTGGTATCGCTAAAGCGATGATATGTATTATATCTCAAATTCTAAATAGAAATATAAAACAAAAGAAAATATAATTATTTAACAAATTCGGCGTTGACGTGCGGATGTTCACTACCGGCATAGACGCGAAGTTTTTTTAAGCATTTTCGTCCTTGGGGAGTTTTCGGTAACATCAAGCGAATAGCGTTACGGAAAAGTTTATCGGGATTTTTGGCCAATAATTCTTTCATGGATTTGGTTTTCATGTTTCCCAGATATCCGGTGTGATGATAATACTCTTTTTGTTCGATTTTGAAGCCGGTGAGTTTTACTTGACTGGCATTGGTGATAACCACATAATCGCCGGAATCAAACAGGGGTGTGTAAGCGGGTTTGGTTTTACCCATCAATATCTTGGCGGATTGGGAACAAAGACGTCCAAAAACCATGGTGGAAGCATCAAAATGATACCATTGACGGTTATTGCGGTCGATTTTGTAGTTGGTTAGTTTCATGGATATATGAAAAGTAATAAGTTAAAAAAGTTAGAAAAAAATATTCAATATACAATAAGCAAGGGGAAGTTTCAAGGATCAAGTTTGGTATCGCTAAAGCGATGATATGTATTTAATCTCAAATTTCAAATTTCAAACAAATTCCAGTAAGACTTGCGGGGAGTTGTCACCGGCACGATTGGCAAGTTTGGTGGCGCGTAAATAACCACCGTCGCGTTTTAAGTATTTGGGACCGTAAACTTCCAGTAATTTTTTGACGGCAATTTCGTTTCCAATCGCTTTGGTTATCAAACGGCGATCGTGAATAGTACCGGATTTGGCTTTGGTGATAAGTTTTTCCAAGAAAGATTTTACAACTCTGGATTTGGCCGGAGTGGTTTTGATTTTCTCGTAAAATATCATTGAATTGGTCAGAGATTTGATCATCTGGCTACGTTTATCACGAGCACGGGACAGATTGTTGGTTTTGATACGTTTTTTCATGGCAGAAAATTAGGAGTGGATCCCCGATTCCGCCCCCACCCAAGGCGGGCAGGCAAGGCGGATCGAAGATGACACAAAATATAACAACTATTGATAATTATTCTTTGGCTTGAAGAGAATCGATAGCTTCTTTGATCTCATTGACGGCACGAGCACCCAGGCCGGGTAAAGTAGCCAGTTCTTCGTAGTATTTGAAAACATCACCGATGTTTTTGATATCATTTTTGAGAAGTGCGTTGAGAGTTCTGGTGGAAAGATTGATTTCTTCAACTTTGATACGGGAGATATCTTCACTAACACCGTCCGATGATTGATTGGCAGATTTTTCAGTCGATTTGGCGATTCCCTCATGAGTAAAAATAGCAAAATTATCCACCAAAATGCGAGCGGCATAATCGAGGGCATCACGAGCGGCAATAGTGCCGTCTGTATTGATTTCTAAAGTAAGTTTATCCAAATCCGTACGACCACCGACACGGGTATTTTCAACGTTGAAATTGACATTGGCGACAGGATTGAACAAAGCATCGATGGCGATAGTACCGAGAGGATTTTTTTCATTTTCACGATCTTCGACGGGCAGATAACCGCGACCTTTTTCGACAGTGATTTCCATGGATAATTTACCTTTTTTGTCGTCCATGGTGGCGATAACCAGATCTTCATTGATGATTTCCACATCGGAATTTTTGGTAATCATACCGGCGGTTACCGCTCCGGGTTTGTTGACGGAAAGTTTCAAAGTTACTGGTTCATCGGAAAACATTTTTAATCGTAATTGTTTCAGATTGAGAACAATTTCAACCACATCTTCTTTGACATATGGAATAGTAGAAAATTCATGAGTTACCCCGTCAATTTTGACATTGGTTACGGCGGCCCCTTCCAAACTGCCCAGAAGCGTGCGACGGAGGGAATTACCAACCGTGACACCATAACCCGGTTGCAGGGGTTCGATCACAAAGACGGCGGAAAATTTGTCGTCTTTGATACATTTGATCTCTGGCAAGGTGATTGGTTCCAAAAAAACCTCCAAAAAAATTAACGAGAGTAAAATTCGATGATCAACTGTTCATTGATTTGAGAGTCCAGATCATCTTTGGTTGGAAGAGCAACTATTTCACCGGAGAGAGAAGAGGGATTGTTTTTGATCCAATTTGGTGAATTATAGTCGCTGGATAAGTATTCTTTAAAATAAGTTTTTTGTTTGGCACCGGTTCCCACGGCAACGACATCGCCGATTTTGCATTGGTATGAGGGAATGTTGACCTTTTTGCCGTTGACGGTAATGTGTCCGTGAGAAACAATTTGTCTGGCCAGGGTGCGGGAAGCGGCCCAACCCAATCGATAAACTACATTATCAAGACGTGTTTCCAAAAGTTGAAGCAATACCAAACCGGTGACTCCTTTTTTCTTGGCGGCAATGGTGTAGTATTTGTAGAATTGCGATTCTCGCAAACCGTAAATGCGTTTGGTTTTTTGTTTCTCGCGTAGTTGAATGCCATAGTTGGATGGTTTGGAACGTTTTGATCCGTGTAAACCGGGGGCGTAACCTTTGCGTACGAGAGCGCATTTCTGCGAATTGCAGCGATCGCCTTTGAGAAACAGTTTTTCTCCTTCGCGACGACATTGACGGCAAGATGGTTGTTTGTAGGCCATGAGTTAATAAAATGAAAAATTAAAAATGAAAAATTAAAAATTATCGAAAAATAATAATTTCTAATTTTTAATATCTAATTTAAGAATTTAAGTTATAAAGATATGAAGAATGATTTTGTCTCTACTTGGTTCTTGCTTCTAAAATTCTTATTTCTTACATGCGGCGGGCTTTGGGAGCGCGGCAACCATTGTGAGGAACGGGAGTGATGTCTTTGATAGATAGTATATCAATTCCTTCAGCATGTAAAGCTCTGATGGCAGATTCACGTCCGGAACCGATACCATGGACAAAAACATCGACTTCTTTGAGACCGTAGTTTTTGGCTTTTTCGGCGGCATTTTTGGCAGCGATTGAGGCGGCAAACGGAGTTGATTTTTTCGTACCTTTGAAACCGGCGGCACCGGCGGAACCCCAGGCGATAATATTGCCTTTTTTATCGGAAATACTGACTATAGTATTGTTGAATGTAGATTGGATATGAGCCATACCGGAAACTACGGAAGCACGTTTTTTGCGTTTTTTGCTGGGAGTGGCGGTTTTTTTGTTGTCTTTGTTAGCCATTGGGTTGAAAGTTAAGGTTGAATTATTGGAGTAAGTTAAATTTATGCAAGCACATGAAGTATCAAGTAAAAAGTTTCAAGTGGCAAGTGAGGTGTCCCTGGCGGGACGATATTAAATAAGACTTGGAAATTATTCTTTAGGTTTTCTGAGCGACGGGTTTTTTGGTACCGCCGACAGTGGAACGACGACCGCGTTTGGTACGGGCATTGGTTTTGGTGCGTTGGCCACGAGCGGGCAGTTTTTTGGCATGGCGATCGCCACGGTAGGAACCGATTTCTTTGAGTCGTTTGATGTTGTTGGACAGTTGTTGTCGGAGAGTGCCCTCGACGACGAAATTTTTGTCGATATACTCACGGATACGGTCGAGTTCGTCGTTGGTTAAATCTTTGACGCGGGTGTCGGGATTGACTTTGGCGGAGGCAAGAATTTTGTTGCTCAGAGTACGGCCAATGCCATAGACATAAGTCAAGCCGATTTCAACTCTTTTTTCGATTGGGATTTGGACGCCGGATATACGAGCCATTGGTAAGAATTAAGAAGTAAGAAGTAAATATTCAATATACGATAAAGCAATATTCAAGCAAAGTATCAAGTTTCAAGGATCAAGAACCAAGTAAAGGTATCGCAATAGCGATGATATTGATTTATCGCAGTAATAGATGTTGTTTTTATTACTTGGGATTTGGATATTGGTAATTGGAAATTGCAATAATTATCCTTGTCGTTGCTTGTGGCGGGGATTGGTACAGATAACACGAACGCACTTTTTTTTGCCCGGCTTGGAACGACGGACAATAATGCGACATTTCTGACATCTGGGTTTTACTGAGGCAGTGACTTTCATAAGAAGTAAGAAATAAGTAGTAAGTAATATGAAAAATGAAAGTAGCAAGTGGCAAGTAAAAAGTTTCAAGTTTGGTGTCCCTGGCGAAACGGTATTTGTTTGTAACTTAGAAATTATTTATGTCGATAGGTAATGCGACCTTTGGTCAGGTCGTAGGGAGTCATCTCCACTTTGACTTTGTCACCGGGCATAATGCGGATAAAATTCATACGCATACGGCCGGATATGACCGCTGTTATGGAGTGATCGTTCTCTAATTTTACCTTGAACATACCGTTGGAAAGTGATTCTTCCACTATTCCTTCTAATTCTATCACTTCCTTGGATTTCTTGGCAACAGGTTTTTTTTGGAAATTGTTTTTCGACATAGCAACTATGATAATACCATAGATGGAGATATGAGGGCAATATGTAAGAAAATATCAAGGATCAATATCCAATATTCAATATTCAATATTCAATATGCAAGAAAGTATCGAGGATCAATATCCAATATTCAATAAACAATAAAGTATCAAGGGTCATTATCCAATATTCAATATGCAAGGAAGGAAAAGGAGTGGCTAAATGGTTAAAAAAAGGGCGCTTTTTGTTAAAAAAAGCGCGTCCCGAATGCTAATACTTTTTTTCACAAATATTTTTTGTGAAAATTCTTAAATATATTTTAAACCCCTAAATCTGCCAATAGTGAAGATTTATATAGGCATCACTCCTTTGTTTTGTATTTTGTGACTGTTAATTTTTTAATTTGCTTTTTTATGTTAAAGAAAATAAATGAATATGGCAAATTTTTTGCTCACAAATATGAGGCCTTTTTCAAGGCCTCATATATAAATATAAAATACATTAATAAATACTAGAAAAACTAACCGGCATCTCGTGGTAAACATGAAGCATATTGTCAATCACAGGATCGGTTACTATAGTTTCCCTATGTCTTGGATCTTCAAGTTGCAGTTGGTTGTTTTTACAATCATCTAAAAATTCATCCAAGCCAACGATATCGTCAATTAAAACATATTTTTTCGAAGAATTTTGTTGAATTTGCGATAGAGCGAAAAATTTTTCAACCGAGCCGGTGCAATATTTTTGGACAAGTTGCTTTCTCATCATCTCCTGGGGGGATTTTTGAAAATCAGAAGAGTATATTTCAGAGGACGAATGTATCTCGCTGTAATCAATATAATCTTTAAGACCGGAAAGATTGCCACCTCTAATATTTTGGTTGCTTATTTGCAAATTGTGTCCAAACTGGTCAAGCATTTTATCCCGACTGCGACTGCTTAAAATCCCAATTTGGGAACTGTGAGATATGATTGTTTCGATAAGCGGGATAAAAGAGGGGCGGATATCAAATTTATAAGTATTATTTTTACAAAATCTGACTTTGCCGATGGTGTCATCAATGTCAAATAGAACTACAAGATTTTTGCGATCTTCCAAACTGTATCTTTGATAAAAATTCCATACTCTGTTTATAAATTGTTTTTCTCTTTCGATACTGCGAGTCGCAAATTCTTTTTTGTATTGATCGATATTCATCGGGTGGCCGTCATCGGTTTCGCTCTCTTGAGCAAAATACTCGGTCATTTCCCGGTTATCTTGAAAACGTTTTTCGATATTTGCTAAAACTTGCATACTGATTGTTGGCCAAAGGTCAAAATTTTCTTTGCTCTCGATAGGATGATTATAATTTGTTTGATTTTCCATGTTTTAAGTGATTTATATAATATTTTATAAGTATTAGTTTTTGACGTTGTTATTTTATCATAATTATAATTTTTTGTCAAGGTTTTTGGGCATAAAAAATCCCAAGACATTTTGTTGGTGACAGAAATGTTCATCATATTAACACTATCTTGCCACCAATAAGATGTCTTGGGAAAAGAGGAGATTATATTTGCTTTGTGGGTGTGGTTTTTAAGTATCAGGGGGAAATAAGTTACGAGCCAGCCAGATGTTTTTGTCTTAAATATTCGTCTATCGATCTGGGAAAGTGTCGGCCAGATTTTTTAGTTTTTGCCAGACTTTTTTGATCTCGGATTGGTCGAAACTGTCCGTATGGAAACAATAGTTTATCCGCCAGCCCATATAGCCATCCTGATGAATGTGCTGAATAATCCTTTTGACCAAACGATCATCCCGGTCATAAAAGTCTTCGGACCGGTTGATAGTGGATAGTTGGCAGGGATTTTCTTCATCGTCCAGGCCGAAATATAGATCCAGGTATTGTTCGAGATGTTTTTGCAATGGAGAAAATCGTTGTTTGAAATCGTAGTTTCCGGGATACCATTTATCAAAACAGATTTGATAGGTATCGCGATATTTTTCCAAGATGAATTTCCAACCATCAAAGTCCCGGTCGGTCCAATCATCGATACTATCGATGCTCATATAGAACGAATTTTTTAATTTTTGAAGGCGGTGGCGGATGTCCTGACTGAGGGCAATGACAGAAGCGAATTTGTCAGAATGATAATCCACCGCTTGAATCATTTGAGCCAGTTGTTGGCTTTGTTCGAGCAGTCTTTCATCACGAAAAAAAGTTCCGGTGAGGAGCGCTTCTCCAGCGATTTGATCGTATGAATTGGCGGGACCAAGATCGTAAACCAGATCTTTTTTGGAAGATGGTGATTGTGTTTGATGTGATATGTTTTCCATGTATAAGGTAAATAAATAAGGAGGTGTTTTTAAAACACTTGGTTGGCGACCTTAAAGGAGGGTAAAAAAGTCACCAACCAGGTGGTTTAAAAATATTTTCTTCACTTGAATCCACTATTTTTGCAAATAATGAACTCAAGAAAGAGAGCAATTTTTTTAAACCCAGAGGATTTGCTCAAAACCTCTTTTTATAACCCATCCCCCTCTTTGACTATTGTCCAGCCAGCCTTTTCAATGCACTGGCGAACATAGTCAACCACCCATTCTTCCCCCACACGAGTCAAATCAACCAGCACGCGACTAGCAATCCCTTGCCACATCGCTATACCCTTAAATCCTCCCCCTCGGCCATCGCTGGGAGACTTAACCCCAAAAGTCACCTCCTCCTTGGTTAATCCCCTTTTTATAACCTTGCCATAGTTTTCGAAACGAATTTCTCCACTATAGCCAATCTCGCGGGAACTTTCCAAAGACTTGGCCGCTCTCCTTGCTTGAGATTTCATCTGGTAAGGGTCACCTTCATAACCACTTACCTCAAAAGCATAGACTACTCCCCTAGGAACCATTGAATTCACCTCCTTTCTAAATAATTTTTTCAATGAGTTCCTGCAGTTGGGACAAGTTACGACATTCAAATACCTGATTACAGACCGTCGCATACTCATCCATGATACTATCCCCGCTATTCCATTGCTCAGTTGGCTCGGGGTTTAACCAAATGAGTTTTTTTGACTTGCTGCCTATTTGTCTCAAAGAATCCAATTCCGGATTATTGCCATTATTTCTAGCATCACCAAGAATCACAGCAGAGGTCTTGTCCGTAACCGTGTCATCAAGATACCTCTGTGCAAATTCCTTGAAACTATTGCCAAAGTCTGAGTAGCCATCCCAGCTGACACTACTACTCTCTTTGGCCCTCCTCACTGCTACTGCCGGTTCCACTCTGTTGTCCTTCAACAAATCCGTTATTTCATCAATGCAATCGACAAAGACAAAACTTCGGACTTTGCTGAATTTGTCTTGAATGGTGTAAACCAGCTGCAGCATAAATTCAGAAAAAGTAGCTACCGAACCGGAAACATCACAAAGCAAAACTAACTCTGGCTTGGCAAATTTCTTGGTCTTGTAAGCCAACTCGATCGGGACTCCGCCAAACTGTAAACTTTTTCGCATAGTTCGGCGAATGTCCACCTTGCCTCTCTTGGCTTGTTTCTCGCGACGAGAAATACGAGAGGCCAGTTTGCGAGCCAGCTTGGCTATCTTTTTCCGAATTTCCTCTACTAATTCGAAGTCTTCTTCTGGATCCAAACGGGAAAAATCCATTTCTTCAATATTTTTCTGCTTCCGCATAATTTGTCGCAGAGCTTCTTCGCCAAATCTGCGAACAGCTTCTTGATCTACTTCTGAAGAAACTTCTTTTTCCAGTTTTTCAAATTGATCCTCAACTATTTTCTCTGCTTCTTCTCTGCCCATCTCTGTTTCCAGAGACTTTTTCATCTCCTGTTTTGCCTGTTGAATCGGCAGAGAATTCATTGCCTCGGAGTAGGCATCTTGAAGATTGTTCAAATACAATTCCTTCAAAGCTTGCACCGCATCCTGGGCTATTTTCTTTAGTTGATCTTGATCACCAGTTTGAACTGCCTGGGCAATTTGCTCTTCCGCAGACAGTTCTTTGCCAATTTCTGAAGAAGAACTACTCTGGCTATCTTGAACTTCCTCGCCAGCAGAACCGGAATCAGCTTCACATTCTTGTCCCTCCTGACTTCCTGATTCCTGTTGGCTAGGAGATCCACTTTTACCAGTTTCCTGCGAACATTCTTGATCTCCATTCTCATTATTTTGAGAATCTTGATCCTGGCCATTCTCCCCGCCCTCACCAGATTCCGATTCGTCATTCCGGCTTTCACCTTCTTGACATCTTTCAGAACCCGATTCGGCCTTCTCATCTTCTTCATTGCTAAAGGAATTCTCTTGGCCCCGCTCATTTGCTTCTTGATTCTTACTTTCTTGGCCTTGAGAATCCTCTTTATCCTCACAATTCCCAACATCCCCCTGCTCATCTCCATTCCCTTGTTCTCCTTCTTCACTACCTTGAGAAGAACTTTGGGAATCAGATGACTGTTCTTGCTGGCTTTGACCAGATTCAGATGACTGATCATTTTCCGAATCTTTATCATCTTTATCCTGATCGCCACCGGCATTTTGAGGCTGCTCGGAAGGTAGTGAAAAAGAGTTATCAAGCTCTTCCAGTTCTTGCTGAAATTTTTTTTCAGCTTCCAAGCCAGAGTCTTCATTCTCGCTTTCGCCAAAAGAATCTTCCGACTGATCGCCAGTCAATTCTTCCAGCTCCTGCAAAAACTGCTCCTCCGACATGGAGCTTTCAGGACTTGATTTCTTTTTCTCCTGTTTTGGCTCCATCATTTCTTGCATTTCCCGCTCAAATTCCTCTTCGGACATTTTTTGCGGTTCCTGCTCGAGTTGATTGAGTCTATTCTCCTGCTGTCTTTCTTCACACTTTCGATAAGCTTCCCTCTGTTCATCGTCCATATGAAAACCAGTTGAAAAATACAGATCAAACAGCTTGTCAAAAGTTTCGATATCTTCCTTATCTTTGACCAAGCATGTCCGAAGAGCATTTTTTAAAACCTGCTTATCCTCTATTCCTAACACCTGAATTCCCTGAAAGGAATCCAAGCTTTCGGAAATAGAGACTCTAACGTCGTAGTCGCGAAGGAATTGTATGAAAGTTATTATTCTATTTCTCAACTTTCTCAACCTCCTCCTTGACTAATGTCAAAAATTGTTCCATTTCATTGGCAATGTCTGTCCACTTATCAACAGATTTCAATGCCTTATCTGGCTTTTGCATAGTGCAATAAATCGACAATTCACCGGTTACTATGCTATAATTGGCATTGAAACTACCACCCTCGTAAACAAACACTTTTAAATCTCTCTCATTTATAGACTTGGGACAAAGTTTGAAACCAAGACTATAGAGTTTTTCTAAAGACAGTTTTATTTTCTTAGTAAAACCTGTCTTTATTTCAAAACCAGAGTAGTAATCTGAGTAATCTATTCCTCTCAGAATACTTACCACTCCCAAACTCGGAGGAGAATCAAAAATTGCCGCTAACTTTGGATAACAATCGTCTACAATTTTTATTCTCCCCTCGGGAAAAATTAGTTGATAGTTACCAGCAGTTTTTTCCATTTCAACTTTTCCCTCCTTCCGGCAAAGGTCAACTAGTCCGCACATTCTGTCCTTACATCCTTTATTTTCAGAGCACTTCAGATGAAATTCGGCAGGAATTATTTTCACTTCCTCCTTTTCTATATTATTTCTTTTTTCCTCAGCCTCCTTATTTTCTTCCTCAATCTCAGAGGCAAAAAAATTGATAACTTCTGAAGAAAAAGAAACCAGACCCTTGAAATCTTCCTTCGAAACTTTTTTTGCATTGTTTCTCAGGAAAATTATTTTACCTTCCGCTACATAGACCTCGCTCTCCACAGAGGCCATAAATTTTCCCTTCAACCTCTGTTTCTGCGTGTCTATGTATGTCACCGTCGACAACTTCCTTGCAATTTCCATAAAGTCTGTCTCCAGTGAATTTTCAAATTTAAGATTGAAAACATCCACTATCGAGCAAACATCCAAAGCCGTTTGTATGTCAGACGTCAGGATCTCACATTCCTGCCCGACTTCTTTTACCCCCAATTTCCCTGGAACTTTAGCCATACCGGCTATGGATTGAAATTTTTCCTGCTTAACCATCCAGGCCAACAGTTTTGGCTGCTGGTTCTTATTTATCCTCATCGTGAATTTCAATCAAACCAACTCCTTTCTTAAAGTTCAAACTCAGCTAAAAACCCGTCAATTGTATTCTTTTCATCCCCAGTAAGAGAACGCGAAAAATCACAATGCGAACACTTGGCTTTTTTTCCATTTTCTATTTCTGTTTCGTGTGCAGCTGCACAGAAAGAATAATATTTCTCGCTAACCCACCCGCAAGTGGGGCAAGAAATTTTTAGCTCATTTTGTACAATGGTAGTTCCACAATGGGAACAAGTCGGGTTGGTCTGTAGAAAAGTACCGATTTTTTCTAACTCCTGATTTTTGTACTCTTCATACGCGCATTCCGGGCAAATTCCCGGTTCATCCAGTTCTATTGTTTGACCACAATTTTGACAACAATAACTATTATCTTCCTGATCATTGTCGTCATCATTTTGATCCTGATCGTCGTAGTCCTCTTCTTCATATTCATCTTCTTTCTTTTTCTGGACCACGACAGTCTTGCTGCCAAGCAACTGTTGAATATTACCACTAACTCTCTCCACGTCTTCCCGAAACTTAAGGATGACGCTAAGAGTTTGTTGAACAACATTCCTATCCAACTTCTCAGCGCCAAGGGCCAATAAAGCTTGTGCCCAGTCTAACGTCTCGGAAATAGATGGTTTTTTCTTTAACCATTCTAAATTCCTAACATTTTGAACAAAGCTACAAAGCTTGTCTGCCAAATTTTTATCAATCCCCTTCACTTTCTTTAAAACGATTTCTCGCTCCAATTCCAGTGTTGGGTAATCAATATAAAGATGGAGACACCGCCTTTTCAAAGCATCGGATAATTGGCGGTAAGCATTAGAAGTCAAAAAAACCAACGGCTTGTTTTTTGCTGAAATTGTTCCCAGCTCCGGTACCGAGACTTGAAAGTCGGAAAGAATTTCTAACAAAAAAGCCTCAAACTCCTCGTCAGTCTTATCAATCTCATCGATCAACAAAACGACTTGGTTTTCTGACCTCAAAGCCTTTAACAACGGCCGAGGCAACAAAAACTCATCCGAGAAAATGTTTTGTTTGACATCATCCCAGTAAAGCTTATTCTCCCCGGCAGCAATGTTGTTGGATTGAATCCGTAAAAGCTGCTTCTGGTAATTCCACTCGTAAAGCGCCTTCGCTTCGTCCAATCCCTCGTAGCACTGCAACCTGATGAAATCCTCTTTTTTTACCCCAATTGCAGTAGCAACTACTTTGGCCAACTCTGTTTTTCCTACACCAGCCGGTCCCTCCACCAACACCGGCTTCCCCAGCTTTTTAGCCAAGAATACCACTGTGTCGATTTCTGGATTACTGATGTAATCCTGCATTTCCAGCCCTTTTTTCACTGCCTCTAAATTTTCAAAGAAAACTTCAGAAGCAGTTTTTTCAATATTACTTTTTTCCATTTTTATTCCTCCTTTTTATTTTTGCTCAAAGGCAAAATCCTGGCTACTTTCGATAACCAAAATATTGCCTTTAAACATTTCAAGAAGGAATAATCTTTTTTAAAGAACGTCTTATTTATTTTTGTCAAAATAAGAAAATATATGGACATGAAGAAGTTTTAAAAATTGCTTATTCATGTCCACGGTTTTCTTATTTGAAACAGTCACCTTCTTCGGTACATTCCTTGATAAGTGAAGTATTTTGAATCATTTTGCTTTCTCTACGTTTTTTCATCAATTTATTCTTGATTATTGCCAATAGTTTTATTTCTTTTTCATTTTCTTGGAACTCTTCTACTTCATCAGGATATGTTACAGCCATTATCTCCAATAAATATTTGTTCTTATCATGTAACATACTAATTGCATTTTGATATTCTTTGATTTTTTCATCAAATAATTTGGTTTTCACGGATAATTTGTCGGAAATAATTTTTCCTAGATTATTCTTTATGTTTTCTGATGCATTAAATGTTTCATCCACGCTCTGATGGATAATATTTCCATTGTTATTCGATAAAGGAATACTTTCACTAGGTTGCTTGTTCATTTTTCTCTCCTGTAAAATATTTTAAATAATATTATAGTTTTCTCTACTTGAATCCACTATTTTTTCAAATAATGAACTCAAGAAAGAAGGCGAAGGGAATACCCTCACCACTTTCCAGGTAATATTTTACGATAGACTAAATAATTTGTTTAAGAATTGATGAGCTTCTTGATAGTTTCTGATTCTAGCGGTTGGATATGTTTGCAAACAAACAACGAGTCATCAAATGACATAAACTGGTCGGAGTAATTCATGCCGAGATAAAATCTGGTCCCATCTTCGCTATTGTAATTGATGGCAGACGCGACCGCTTCTTTGACTTCGCCGGATGGAGTGCGGTATAGCAATACATCGTCGGCGTAGGTGTCGGATAAGTTTTTGAAACCGACTATCTGACTGCCAACCAATTCTTCGCGAACGGATTGTTTGAACTCAGCCGGAGTATATGACAGGGGTGAGTCGGGACAAAGCTTGATCTCTTGTTTGACGGTTTTTCCGTTTAAATCTTTGGCAATTTCCAAAATCAATTCATCCGGTTCGTAGCCGGTAGAGACTACTTCTTTGATGACTGGTTGATAATGCAAAAGCTCCACCAACCTTGATTGGCTATTGGCTCTCAAGTCTTGGAAAATATTGGTCAAAGCCATTTTGCTATATTGTTCGATATCAGCCATTTTGTTTTGCTGACTGTATTTTTGCACTTGATCAATTTTGCCGGCCAAATACATGACATCAAAGACGGGCATTTTTTGCATTGTTTGTTGGTCGATATTGGCGACATTTTTGATAAACTTGGAAACAATTTCTTTGACATCGCTGTTTTTGCTTTCCAGTCCCATCGATATTTTTTGGCGTAGATCATTGATCTGTTGTTGTTTGGTGGTGGCTAAATTGTTTTCGTTGCGCAAAGGCGGGGTCGAATGTTCAAAACGGTCTGCTGTCAAAGTGCCGGTTGATCGATACTCTTGGGCAGGTAGTTGTTCGAAATTATTCATAATATTTTTGTTTTAAGTTAATTAATTTTTTTCACTAACAGACCACATTTAAAAAAATAAATGCGGGCTGTATGGTGAAGGTGAAGGAAAAACCCGTTTTCCTTCACCTAATTTTTATTTTTAACCCTGTTGATCATTGATTTACTTTTGCCGGATGGCTTCATGTGGGCGTAATTGCCCGCTGTATCAAGCTGGATCGGAGTGGTGCCGATCCGACAAAAGTAAACCTAACGAGAAAGACGCAAATCAACAAGCGTTTTCTCGACTTGATGAAATCTTTACGGAGGACTCCGTCGCCTCCATTTGCCTAAACAAAGATTTCTTCGGGAGAACTGAATTCTCCACCAAGCCGTCAAGCACGGCTTTGCTGCAAAAGCGAGGTGCCTCCGTATCTTTTAAATTTTCTGCCTTCCGGCATAATCATTTAAAAAGATGGAGGCCCCCGCTAACCATGATCCCAGATAACTATCATCATCCGGGATCACCTCCTTTCATTAATTTCTAGCCCTGAGGCAACCCTCAAAATGAGGGAGGCAAAGACCAGCTAGTCGATCTTTACCTTGATGTCATCCCAAACAGAGATCCGCCCCAGGCGGAGCTTCTGATTTGAGATCCAGAAATTTTTTGAATTCTTTCTGGATCCCCGATCCCTAGCGTCCGGATCACCGGACTTAGGGTCGAGGATGACAAAATGTAGCCTGATATTTTTTTCCGGTAAGAAAAACTCTTGAAATAAGAGAAAAGAAAACAAGGAAAATATCAGGCTCCTGTTGCCCGACACGCAAAAAACCTTGTTGTTCTTTTTTTCCGGAAAAGTTTATGGCAGACAGGACCCCTGATCCTGCGCCAAAAAAACTCTTCCGGCAACTTTCCTGCAACTCATGAAGCTTCACCTCCTTTCAAAGTAAATTTTTCATGAGCGGCAGTTCCCCACACCGATCTGCTTTCAGGTGCCCCGAAGGGCTATAGCATTAAACAGAGCAAAACCGGCATCACGAGCAGACCGGCGGGGGGAGGTTTTAAGAGGATACTAGAGTGATGTTGCGGAGGGCAGGAGCAAAGCCATCCTGCCAAGCCGCAACATTAAAGAAAATTAATCGGTCATTTTGATCCCCTTGCGGAGATCTTGATGGATCGATAACAACAGCTTAAATGTTACTAGCAACAATAGATCCCTGGATCTTTGGTCCAAGGTATTATTGTTTTCCAGTTCTGCTATTATCTGTTCCAAAAAGATTGACAGATCCCCTTCCAACTCGGGAAACGTCATACAATCACCTCCTCTCTGAGTGATGTATGACTAGAAATTTTAGCCGGCTAAAGCCATTTCTACGAGCTTCTCAGCTCCTTCGAACGACTTTGCGCCGGCCATGAATCCGGCAATGTGACAGAACATGGCGTCTTCGACGCCTGTTACTGCCACAAGATCCTGATCCCTCTTTCCGAGCCATGCCTCGGGGGGCTTTTTTCTGAGATCAAAACACCCGAGGGCAGTGTTAACCGCCTGTACTCTCCATTCCCCTGTCGGGGCTTTGAAGAGTACAAATTTGGCATCGGAGGAGGGAATCAAAACCTCCTGCCATGGCACATATTTTTCGCCAAGGACGACGTAGTCCTTGCCATTCTCTTTTGCAAGAGAGATGGCATTGAGGACTACTTCCTCGGCTTCGACCATTGCCTTGGCGGTGATTATTTCTCTTTCGAGAATAACACCGGCCAATTCAATGGCTTTTTCAAACTGCGCCATGGCAGTTGCCGGATCCTCCTGCCAGGTCAGGTTGAAGGAGTTGATAACCAATGACAACGTCATCGGTACAACCCCTTCAATTTCTGGTTTGAAAAGATTTTTGCCGCAATCCGCGGCATCAATCGGTTGTACGAGCCGTTTTTCAACGGCGTCGGCAACCTTTTGACTGCCGCAAACCTGCGGACCAAATATTTTCCACACGAGCCCAAACCCGGCATACGGGATCCCGTTTTCCCTTGAGCCGGCACCACCCTTCTGGTGGTGGTCAAAATCTCCGGTCTCGGGATCATTTTTTCCGCCTACGTCAACCCGGAGATCGACTTCGGCGAGAATTTTGGGATCCCTGGATCTAACAATTTCCACGACCTCGTGGACTTTTTTGAGCGCTGCGAGGGCGAACACCTCGTCAGCGTGAAAAATGCCGTCATGGACGGCAATTTTCATTTGTTTGGATGTGTTTACTGAATTATTAGGTGTTGACATGTGTCAACACCTCCTTTCTTTAAAAAATATTTTTTCACACTCACTTGTTGGCTCACCGGTAGATCCGGACGCTGGCGGGTAGATCCCGCTTCAGCACTTTTGCCAAGAAAAGTGAGGTGATAAATACATATTAAGGTAAGTTTCCGGGGAATAATGCATCGTAAAGATAAACTTACAAACTTCTTTTGATGCATCCCAAATGTTTGGAGCCGGTAATGATCTTGCTCCGGGCCGATCTGGGGGCCCTTTTTTTTACCTCCTTCACACCTTTTTTATGTCCGACGAGGAAATGATCTCGCCGGACAAGTCAGGCCAATGGAGGTAACTATACTATGCGCAGCGGGGTTCGAACCCGCAACTTCCCCGACTTTACGTCGGGGCGCTCTGCCAATTGAGCTATACGCATGAGTTCTGTATTTTTTTATTTTTCTGGATCCCCGATGTCTGAGCTCCGCCCTGGGCGGATTCCGACTCGAGGATGACAAGAAAAATGAGGAGGGATACACAGAAAACCCTCACCTGTTTCAAACTACCTTAATTGAGCTCCCAAGTCAGGCTCTTGGGAGAGTTTGGGACGGCCGGTAGCGGGGCCGGGGGAAGAGAAATTTCTAAGACCTTTTTTGCCAGGCCTTAGTTTTTTCCTCTGCCTTTTTCATGATCTGAGGCAGAGTAAGAATCTCTTCTTCTCCTTTCTCCTGACGGAGAAAGGATTTTACCTCTTCATCGAGGTAAAATTTGAAGAGAGATTCTTTAAATTTCTCTCCCTGACAGCGAGGACAGGGCCCCCCTTCATCGAGGGGCTCTATCACGTAATTGCTCCAGCCACAGCTGGAGCATTTCGCTATCATATCAGGACCTTGTTGCTCCTGATATAAAAATAACATTCTTTCACCTCCTTTCTTTTTAAATTTTTTTCTTCTGGTGAAAGTTGGGATTTGGGTAATTCGTCCTGGATCCCCGATTCCGCCCGAGGCGGATCGAGGATGACATTGATCGAATATCCGCAAATCCCAACCTTCACCTTTGTAAAAAGATGAAAGGAAGGGTATGTAAATATCCATGGTAGAGACGCAATATTTTGCGTCTCTACAAGATATAATATTTTTTGAAGAATGTTGCTAGTTTTAGTTAGAACACTTTTTTGATCAAAATATTATTTCGCTTTCGGTCTATATGTAGATAGACCATCGTGCCTGTATATTTTCCACGCACATTTGCCAAATAATATCGTGATTTCATATATTTTTAAGATACGCTTACCAATTCCTCGGGATAAACCTTACTCGAACCGGTAAGTCCAGTTTTGGTCGTTGTTTATAATGCGTTGATAATGATTTTTTATAAACAATGATCAAAGCGGGAGAGAGAAAAAAATACGAATTACAAATTACGGGGGAGGGGAATGTTTGTTAAGTCTATAAAGTTTATTAAGTTTGAAACTTGATACTTAATGCTTTTATATCTTTCTGGATCCCCGATCCGAAGCGTTGATTACAACTTTCGGTCGAGGATGACAAGAAAAGGAGAGTAATAAGAGAGATACGGAGGAAATTTCTGGCGACAAAGAAAGGGTTAGATTCTTTATCGACAGCGGATTTCCTCTCTATCGCATTGCCGATGATGACTAATGTTAGTCAAAAAAACATCACATACACGATAAATTATTAATCCGGTTTGATTTATTATTTCGTTTTATCAATACCTATCTCAATTCTTTGACATACGTAATACTTTATAGTATTGCGCCAAAGTCGAAATAGATATTTTAGACTAATTTAAATAAATCTTTGAATCATTTGTGATAAAATACTTTCATAAATTACCGCAAACTACTTTTGTTTTGTTTTTTGATGTACTATTTTTGTTTTGCCCTCTTTTCGCCGATTGACCAGAGACTAATTGATTTATGCCCCAATCAATGGTTAAGATATTGTTTTTCCCTTCTTTTTTTCTCAAGAGGAAAGATGTACATGAATTTTTAGAGTGGAAGTGGATCGATGGATAATGATTCATGTAAATTTTTCTGCTTGCGAAATTTTGGTTTTTAATTTTTCTTTATTTTGTTGACAAGTGCATATTAACACTTTGCTAATTTTTTGTCAAGTCTTTTATTTGCTTTGCGTTTTTTTAGTGCTTATTATCTAATTTATTTTTGTTTAATTTTCATTGACAATTGCATTCTATCATACTTTAAAATTTTTGTCAAGGACTTTTGGTAATGTTTGCATACATATTGCACTTTTTTAGATATAATTTGGAAGCATGAAAACAATGAGAAATTTGGCGGAAGTAAATTTTTGCTATTAAAAAAGTATTAATAATTGTGTCTATTAATACTGCGACAAATGAAAAAAATGAACTCGTTTTCAAAAATTTTTTAAAAACAAAAAATTTTCGTCCGACGATGGTTTTTATATGCCGGCGTGTTTTACTATGTCTTTCTCGATTTTGCTTTTCAAAGCTCGAGTATGATTTAAAATTGATAATCTAGTGTTATGGTCAAGTGTGTCGGGTGGGATAATCACCACATTCATTTCCCGATGAAGATTGATCTCTACTCTATCCAGTGGTATTTTGGTTTTGTATTTTTTGTTTAGCTTGGCGAGTATTTGCTGGCAAAAGAATATTTCGTCATCAGGTTGACCGTTTTTTGGCTGGATACCAAATTTATTGGAGATATTTTCGCCATATATACCGGCATCACCAACACTTATGTCCAGACTTCTTTTTTCACCGGTATTTTTATAATCCTCAACGATAAAATCCCGGTCGCCGGTATCGCTCGCCAATCTGGCGCCGAGAAAAATTTTCGCCCCTTGGATATCGATGGTGATTTTTTCTTTGGTAAACTTTAGTTTGTATTCCAAATAGCTTTTGACGTGATCAAAATTGCGACCGGGCACTTTCTCGATTTTGACTACGGGATCAAGTAAATCGATGTTGCGATAATCATAGTATTCAACATAAATAATTGAATCATAGGGGATTATTTCGGGATCAACCGCCACATCGATACCACGTTCAAATTTTTTTCCGGTAGCGACGAATTCTACCGGATTACCATCCTCGTCAAAATAATCGTTACCATTGTAATATGAGCTGGCGTCCATATTTGAACTGGTGATTGGTGAATTACCATCTATACTTTTGAAATTTTTAACGATTTGATATACAGAAGCCACATCTTCACAGGAATTTAATTTTTCACCTATGGATTCTCTGATTTCGGCCGGTCGATGAGCGTGAACATCAGGTATTGTCTGACGTTGATAGATTTTAGTCGGTTTGGAATGATGTTTGATCGAAATTTGACCGGAATGCAGGTCGGAATAATTAGCGATGGTCATGAACGAGATGAGAAAAGTCGTGAGAAATATTTTGCGTAGAGTGCGAAATTGGGGATTTTGGGCTATTTGTTCCAGTTTTGTTTGATAATCAGATGAGGTAAGTTTTTGAAATGATTGAAATATCTTTTTTACTTCCGCATCTCGGGGCTGGTCGATGTGATTTGGGGTGAACAATAATTCAATATCTCTGATTGAAAGCTCTCTGGGATCCGTTACTGATGAATCTAATTGTGGTTTGTCGATAGACATGGGGGGAGGGATGTTAATTTATGATAGTCGTGTTATTGTATTATATTTTGTCTTTTGGTCTATGTTTTTTACCGTGAACCCATTAATTCGAAATAGACCTATTTGATTACATTAATAAAAAACAG
>CALKWM010000014.1 GCA_938004065.1 uncultured bacterium | reverse complement strand
CTTCCGATATTGCAGAGTCCAAATCTTTTTTAGTTGCAAAATCTTTCAAATCTTCTTTCTTGGCAAACTTCTCCAAATCTTTCTTGGTCGCAAAATTTTCTAATTTTTTATCCAAATATTCTTTGGTAGCAACATTTTCTAATTTCTTATCTAAATCAATATTGGTGGCAAATTTCTCCAAATCATTTTTAGTTGCAAATTTCTCCAAGTCTTTTTTCAGACTCTTTCTCACTGCATTACCAATATTTTTTATATCTTTTTCCGAAAGCATTGAAAAAAAGTTATATCAATATAAATAATTATATCAAATTTTTTAATAAGAGAAATTGATATTATCTCACCCACCATGGATAAAACACAAATGTTTTCCGTTTATCTCATTTCTTTCTTCTTGATAATTTTTATCTCATATTCTTTTACTTGGATATTGGATATTAATCCTTGATACTTTCTTGCATATTGCATATTGCCTATTGGATATTGATACTTTCTTGGATATTGATCCTTGATACTTTCTTGCATATTGCATATTGAAATTTGATACTTAATTTTAACCAATAATAATCTATACTTGATTTGTATAAATAAAACTGATACATTTCACACAACTTATTTAGAACCTTAAAAATATATTCAAAAAAAGGAGTGATAAAAATGTTAACCAGAGTAATTCTCCAGGGATTTTTACTCTTATTGGTCGCGCTCAACGCTGGATGTGGCGACGACAATCCGGTTATACCCACCCAGCCGACCACTATCATTAATAACCAGACAAATTTGTTTGGTTACGTATATGTAGTCAATAATGAACTATTGATCACCAACAACCCTATAACAGACATTGCTTCCAAATCCTTTACCACCTCCGCCAAACCGGCCGAGCCGGTCAATGGCTGCAAAGTCAAAACCGACGGTCAGGAAACTACAACTGATGAAAACGGTCAATTTAATTTTTCCGGTCTTTCCGAAGGCCAGAAAAACTGCATTTTCGACCCATCCGGGTCAAACAATGCTCAAAATTGTCCACCGGTTCAGGAAACTTTTCAATGCTCCGGTCAACAAAACCAGTACGCATACGAGTGGCAAAACTACCGTATCCAGGTAGTCCCTCGTAAACGTACTCAGCACGTTGGCCAACCTATAAGCAGTATCGGATCAATAGTTGGCATCTGGGCAATCCCGTTAACATTCCGCCCGGATTAACCCTTGAGTGGTATCTTATCGACCTCGAAGGGACTATAGATTCTCAGGGAATTTTTACTCCCAGCGCTCCCACTCCCAAAAAATTTTACGGGAGAGTATGCGTCAATGTGTTGGATCCCAACGGAAACAATATCAACAATTTAGTTTTCGAAGATCCATCACTCGCCTACTCCGAAGTAAAAGTTTTGGGTGATGATCCGAGCGAGATCGGTAGTTTGCAGGGAAAAGTTACCAAAATTACTAACGTAATAATTTCCCAACAAACAAGTGAACCCGTCCAAAACGCCACCGTGGCAGTTGATGGGATTGATGAAATTGGGATTACTGACGCATCCGGCAATTATCTGATCAAATACATCCAACCGGATTTATATAGTGTAATTATGAACTATCAAAACGTTAGCCAATCAAGTACGGTTGAAGTTATCCAACCATCGACCACACTTGATTTTCAAATCACTGAGGACATCATTATCACACCCACTCCAACACCTGCCACTCCTATACCCAATTCGCCAACCTCCGTTCCTGAAGAAGCAACAGCCACACCAGTACCGGGTGAACCTACACCAACCCCCATCCCGCCGACACCTACCACCGTTCCACCCACGCCCACCAACACACCAACCGCCACTCCTACTCCATGTTGGCACCATAATCCGGGCTACACCGGAGGGGTGATGTGGTTTGATATTGATTATACTGATTCCAACAATCTCGCCATCAGCGGCGAAACGTATTGTCTGGTCACCACCAATGGCGGTCAATCATGGACACTAAACTCAACCGGAGCCGACAGCCGATCAATAACGATGGTATCAAATAGTGATATATTGATCAGCTCCGCTGGTGGCAATGTGCTAAAATCCACCAACGGCGGTACCACATGGACCAGTGTCTTTACCGGTACCGGCGCAGTCTTGAGTTCAATTTTTACTCTCGGTAGTACCACCTGGACCGCCGGAAATGACAGCCAGATTCGCTGGAGCAGTGACACCGGAACAACCTGGAACGGTTCTGCCGTTACCGGTTTCACTATCGCCATCAGAGACGTGGAATTTATAAGTTCCACCACCGGTTTTGTGTGCGGTCTGCAAAGCAGTAGTGGTGCCATTCACAAAACCATCAACGGCGGTACCAATTGGACACAGCAAACCACGCCGACCATAGTCGGCGCCCTAAATAGTCTGTGTTTCATCGGATCCACCGCCCTAAGTTGCGGAAATGGTGGAGTAATAGTGAAATCAACCGACACCGGCGCCAACTGGAGCAATGTCAACCAGACGATAACAACCGTCGAACTACAATCTATCGACATGGTTGACAACAACGTGGGTTGGGCTGTCGGCGGTAGTGGAATGATTCTCTACACCACCAACGGTGGAACAAGTTGGATCCAGCAGGAAAGTTTCACCACCAATCGACTCAAATCCGTCATCGCCCTCTCGAGCGTTCACGCCTGGGCTGTCGGCGATAACGGTGATATTTTAGAATATTATTAAAAAAATAAAAAAATTACGGATGCATCAATCCGTACTCCTAAGAAAACTTACTCGGCCAGTCTAAAAATTAGACTGGTCTTGTTTTGTAAAAAAATAAACTCTTCGAGGGAGAGTTTATCTAAACTATTTAAATTTTTTTTCATACTTTTTTCTTGATCATTTTTTTCATTCTCATCAAACAGTCATTGCAGAACGATGTATGCTCCGCAATTATGACAATATCGCCGTTGCTTTTTTTTAAAAACTCCAACATTTCCTCATCGGTTGGACACATCTGCCATGGCTCCACAATTCCCTTACTTCTGTTTTCCCGATCCAACTCCTGCAACCTCACTGACTCCGCGTCAGCAAAACTCGCTATATCCTCACTTAATTTTCTAAAATTATCTCGCAGTTCCATCTCCTCCTTCATTACTTTTCACCTCCTTTTAAATATTATTTTGTATGTTTTATAAGAACTAACCAAAACCATACTATACACAAACACCCTTGTCAACTATGACATTTCTATTTGGGGTTGCTCTAAACTTTCCCCTTGACTTATCCTCAAACATTTTATATATTCAATGCGATTTGAAAAACATTAAAAAACAAAATTTTTGGTTCTATAAATGAACCATAAAATTTTAATAAAAAGAAAGAAGGTGTATAAAAATGAAGAGAGAATCGAATCTCACTCTTCAAACGACTACCATTGCGTTAGCCATGGTAGTGATCATGTTGATCGTAAGCAACTGTGGTGGCGGAGATGGGATCATACCCAATCCCGTTGTACCCACAGAGAATCCAACAGGCGGACCTACCGAGGCGCCGACAGAAGTACCGACCGGAAATTTAACCGGTCGCGTGTTTGACAACACCATCAGCCTCTCCGGTGCCTTTGTAACTTGTAAAAGTTACCTTTACGGCACTGATGTTTCCAGTTCTGACGCGAAAGTCCCGGTATTCTTCACCACGACTGCAGGCAGTCAAGGTGAATACAACTTCAACAACGTCCCCGCCGGCCCCGGCCGGCTGGAATTCTGGGAGAACGAGCAGGATTATAACAATAATCCCTCCAATCCCATGGGTGCGAGAGAAATTACAGTAGTGGCGAACACCACTACTACGATAGATTTAAACAGTGGGGTAATCGACCCCACTCCTATCCCCCAGCCAACCAACACACCAATTCCGCTCCCTCCTGCCACCCCGATCCCGACCGTAACACCGGGTGGCGGAAATGTGGCACCGTTAGCTCCGCAGGATCTCTATCCTGCCAACGGAGCAGTTGATCAGCCGGTCAACATCACCCTGTCAGGCGTCTATCAAGACGCCAACGCCGATCCGGGCAGTATGCGTTTTTACTGGGCAAACGGTACTCCCATTGGGACCGATAGCTCAGTTGACCCGGGAACCCGGGGAGAAGTTTCCGTCAATGGTTTAGCAAACAATACCACTTACCAGTGGTATGCTATCGCCAACGACGGCACGGTGGACGGACCACAATCGGCGACAGTTGGTTTTACCACCACTGCCGCAGTTGATCCCACACCGACCTTTACCCCCATCCCCACCGCTGACCCGACGATCACTAGCTGGACAAAACGCGCCGGCATCCCCGGCGACTTGACCACGGTAACCGGCACCAACTTCGGTGCCACGCAGGGGACGGTAACCTTCGACGATGCCGGCACCCCCCGTAACGCCACCATCACCGGCTGGACGAATACCCAGATCACCCTCAACATTCCAAACGGAAACTACATTAACACCATGAATCATGTTGCCGTGACCATCAAACGGTCCGACAACAAGACCGTGGTAGAAAACAAGTTCCTCGTTTTGAGTGATTTTACTGTTTTATACAACACATTCAACGATGAACCGTTTGCCGAACGATACGGCCCAGCCGATGCATGTTTGGACAATTCCGGTAATATTTATATTACCGGTGGTGATGGAATGATCAGGAAATATACATTTCCATCAATGACTAACAGGAGTAAAAGCATAGATTTTGGATCACCTCCTATTAATATTTTTTGGCTATCATCGACAAACAGATTATATGCCAATCTTGTAACTGATTATGTAAGCTTGCTTACAGATTTTTCCGGAATATTGAATTTTGGTAACGGAGTACTCGGACAAGCTCGTGGTATGGCTTATCTGCCAACCACCAACGAAATAATTTTCGCCGACCAAAACCGCGTGCAAAAATTTTCACTCGATGGCACACACAATATTGCTGGATCCTTTCCATTTAAATATTCGACAGCAATCGGAATCTCCTGTTCATCTGATGGAAATATTTTTGTTGGTGATATAAATACTGACAAATTTGTCAGATACAACCAATCCGGCACTTTTATCGAAGAATGGACTCGAGACTGTACGGATAGCCACGTTGTGAAAATTGATCAAATAAGCTACTTACTTACGATTGGCATAAATAGCCAATTTAAATCAAATTTGCAAATTGATGATGTAACCGGACCCAGAGTCAATGTCAGTAACATCGATTTTGAAAGTAGTGTTGTTACTGGTGGAAATGGAATCTTTGTCGATCCCAGTGATGGTACCATCATAATCATCGACAGCGACTCCGGCAACATCGTCGCCGGTACGATTTAAAAAACAAAATAAATCTTCTTTTTAAAATCTTTCTCACTATTCATCCGGCCGGGAATATACATTCCCGGCCATTTTTCTATACTCATTTTTCAAATTCCCACGTCATACTCACTTATATTTCTTGTCATTCCCAAATCGAAAGTCCACCTCCGCCGATAACACGCCGAGAAGTGATTTTTTATTTTTTTCTGGATCCCCGATCAAGAAGCGTTCGATGACTCACTTTCTTGTCGAGGATGACAATCAATCATTTTGTCATTCCCAAATCGAAAGGTCTGTTTTCAGACCGCTTCGCTATTAGGAATCCAGAAAAAAACAGTCTGTCATCCTAAAACATATTCCCTTTTGTCATTCTCGACAGGGAAGGTCCGTTTCACGGACTGCTCCCTGATCGGGAATCCAGAAAAATATTTTTTCTTAATTTTATATTAATATTTATCTTGATATATTAATTTCATGCTACACAAACAATACTATGTATATATTTTGGCAAGCAACAAAAACGGTACTTTATATATCGGAGTAACCGGCGATTTAAAATCCAGAGTATGGGAACATAGAAACAAATCCAAAAAAGGTTTTACCAGAGAATATGACGTCAGTATGTTGGTGTATTATGAAATATTTGAAGATATAAATGAAGCAATTTTGAGAGAAAAAAGACTAAAAAAATGGAATCGTGATTGGAAATTAAAATTAATCGAAAATTTCAATCCATGTTGGCATGATTTATGGGATAACAATGTTGAGTTTTGGTGATTTTATATTTTTTTTCTGGATCCCCGATCAAGAAGCATTTGATAACTCACTTTCTTGTCGAGGATGACAATCATTCATTTTGTCATTCCCAAATCGAAAGTCTACCTCCGCCGAATCGGCACACTTATAACACTAATACTCCAATAATTATATCTAACAAAATAATCTAAAAAACATCTATCAAAATGATATTTTTAATTTTTACATTTTTAGAACAAAACTTATTTTACAATTTAGTTTATTTTCAATATAATCCAAACAGATCATACATTAACAACACAAATAAAAACTTAGACATATATCAATATATATGTCAAGGAGGTGAATATATTGGCTAACGAAAATTCTGCCTATGATGTATTTCGCGCCAATCAAAGAGCGGATGGCAAGACTGATAATTATTTCGGAAACCCCGGGGATTCTAATCATGGTCATGCAGTTGTCAAAGAAAATGGAGAAATTGTGTATCTTAGAGAGCCAGATGGTACTGTAACCATCAACAAAAAGTAAATTAAAAAAAATAGCAGTCAATCATTTTTGTCTGCTATTTACATTTTTCCTATTAGTTTTCGTAATCTCACCCAATTTTCCTCATTATCTCCAATTTGATGTTCTATCGGTAACTCCAGATTGCCCGCGAGTTCTATAATTTCATTTAATTTTGGATCATCAACCAGCTCATTGAACATGCCAGCACTGACAATATATCTCGCTACTATAAAACTATCAAACTTATTCTCCACCAAACCATTTATCAAAATCCTGCACAAATCCACAAACAGTCTTTTTTTCTTTCGAATTATTTTTTCATTTTTTAAATTATCTATTAACTTTTCAATATCTTTTTTCATATTACTACCTCCCATCCAATATTTCTTTAATTATACTTTATTTGTAATTATTTATACACCATATATTAGATCCCCGCGCTTCGGGGAAAATGACAAAACAAAAAAACAGACTGTCACATCAACAGTCTATTTTAATACCTATTTTTTACTTATTTCTTTCTTCTTACTTCTTGCTACTTGCGTAAATAATCCGCCCAAGGCGGATTATTTACGCAGGGTTTCCCGCGAATACACTCCATGGTCAAATATATCCATAATCGTTCCACTCTGACGATCGATCTTGTATTCCAGCGTTCTCTCCACATCATTGAAATGCCCTGTAACTTTCATCACCACCTCTTTTTGGGGCATAAACACCAACTCATTCCCCGCTCCCGCCCCTTTATTTACCTCTACTCCCACGTAACATCCCCCATTTTCATCCGTTGACTGGCATTTCAATCTCACGGCGGTTAAACCTTCATAATTTGAACTAGAAATATTTATCCGATAATAATCCTTGTTTATCTGATATAAAGTATTATTATCATCCACAAAATACTTATCATCCGGTGTCAGATACCCCTTCCCCACCGGAATTATTATCTCCTGCCCGGTTTCATCCATCACCACCGGATGCACCAGCAACCTCGATTTACACTCTTCACTGCCCGTTGCCCCACACCCATTCCCCTCTTTCGTCAAATCCGCATTCCAAAATAAATTTATTATTTTTACTTCATCACCAATCGGAAAACTAATTTCCATTGATTCATCTTTTGCAATTCTAGGTAAACTCTCTTGAGTTGAATATTCATCACATTGAGGCAATACAACTTTTCCAGGATTAGTGCCATTGGCAATTCCTAGATATGGACATTTCGAATTCCGATAGCTGATCTCCATCTCATACCACGCCTCATTGCGTGGCAAGCCGGTCTGACCACATCCGGTCAGATCAGCGTTGAACTCCCCATATTCATCAAAACAAGCGGACATATTTTCCGCATTGCCGACTTGAAACACATCACCCGTCTCCAACACCTGCCCCAGTTTAACCGCTTTTTTGACCGTCGCCGACTCGCACGCCTGTTCGTCATCATCATAAAAACACTTTAAAGCCATTTCCTGATTCCAAAACTCCACATTGTGATCAAACCGCCATTCCAACATCGCCGATTCGATCCCCGCCTCGGCCGCATAAAACGCCTTCAAACTGTCTTCGTAGATACCAGCTTGTTGAGTATTGGATTTGGCTAATCTGGCCGCACCGATACCGGTGCCGGCCAACCCGGCGATAATGATGAGAGCCAAAATTATCGCCGAACCAGACTCGTCCGAGTAGAGTTTTTTTCGTAAATTTTGGATTTTTGTTTTAATAATTCCCATATATTTCCTTTTGTCATCCTCGAATCGGAAGCGTCATCGCGTTCCGATATCGGGGATCCAGAAAAATAATATTTTTTATTCTATGTTCTTAATCCTGCTAATCCATCTAATCAAGGTTCAGACTCCCTTACTCATGGTTCCAGATATCACTACATTATAGCAAATTTAAACCAGAAATGCAAGGGTTTTAATCGATACCTAAGTTCTAAAACGAAACGCACCACTTTAGTAAAATATATTCAATATCAAC
>CALKWM010000013.1 GCA_938004065.1 uncultured bacterium | reverse complement strand
TAAGCGTAGCGGAAGACGGTTATACCGGCTTACGCGTAGCGGGGAGAATGTGCGACGACGAGGGCCTGTAGCTCAGCGGTAGAGCAGTCGGCTCATAACCGATTGGTCGCTGGTTCGATCCCAGCCGGGCCCATTTTATAAAATACCGACTTACACTTTTGTAAGTCGGTATTTTTCACTTTACACTAATTTCCGGATACTTCTGTTTATTTTCCAAATAATAGTTCAGCCATTTTGATTTTTCTTCACATCGAACATATTCAACCACAATCCTTTTTTTAAACGAACCATTAATTTTCCTTTTTTTGGCTTGAACCTTTCTCAAATCAAGCTTACTCGAACCCATTACCTCCAACATCGATTCCACTACTTCCAAAACATCTGCCAATTCCTCCAGCAAATCCTCTTTTTTCTCCGCCACACACACCTCTTGTGATTCTTCCAATAATTTTTCCTTTAATCTACGGACGTATTCATCATCATCTAAATAGCGATAATTTGGCAAATCACCATTCTTTAAAATCTGATAAACAATTTCGTCCCGAACCAATCGGTCAAATTTAAAATAACGCATCTCATATTTCTCCTTTCTTAAGACATTTCTAAATCTTTTAATTCTTTCACAAAAAAATCAACATTTTGTGCCCAATTATTATCACACGCATTGCCATCAACACATCTCGGCGCCCATTTGTTTTGAATTTCTATGGTTGTATCACGTCCTTCATCAAAATAAAAATTTCTTAAAACATAAGCCATATCACAAATTCCCTCACCCCAATTGGTATATCTGCGACCCTCATGGATACCCAAACCAACTGCATTATATGTTCCCTGCGTTGCATATCCAGTCGTTCCAAAATTACTTTCCGCCCCCGCTATCGCCACCATTAAATACTTTGGTAAATCATATTGCTTGGCACAACTTATAAAACTTCTCCCCTCTCCCGCCAATGGACTGTTTTTCATGTACAAATATGCATCTATATTTTCCTCGTAAAATTTCTCATTTATCCAATCTTCGCCACCACCTTTGGCTTCCACCTGCCACAAACTGTTGAACCAATCCAAATATTCACTTTTTTTTGTTTCCACACCACTCTTTCCAACAATAATCACGAATTGATTTACACCAAGATAAAGTATAATCGTTACCAATACATACAGCATCATTTTCAATAATTCAAAGAATCTTTTCATATCATTTGTACATCATACCGATAAACAACAGAAAAACAGTTGCTACCGACATATAATCCAATAATTTAGCTCCAAAACCTTTTGCATCTTTTACTTTTTTCATCATCATCCTCCAAAATAATTAACTAAACTGTTAATAATATTAACATATATTATGTTGCTTTTTCATAAGCAACTTTTTTTAATAATTTTCCATCGAAGTTATTTTAATTTTCTTCTACTTTCATATTAACTAAGTTGTTAATATTTTGGCAAGCATACAAGCATTTATATATTTCCCAATATTATTTTCAAAAAGTTTTCCACATTTTTCATACATTATTAATAACAAATGTGTTAACATAATTGTGTGAGGAATAATTATTTGCAAATTTTTTAAAATTATCTTTTAAAAGGAGGTTTATAAAAATGACGAACAAAAAACAAAAAATATCCAAAGGTGTCGGAAAAATTATCATTAAAGACCTGGTTCAAAAAATTCCCCAAAACACTCCTCTCAAACAAATTGCCAAAAAAACCGGTTATACCGAAGCTTACCTCAGCCAAATTACCAACTATGCTCGAATCCCGGAAAAATACGAAGTCTATGAAACTATCATGAACAAAGGTTTAAACATTTCCAAATCCGAAATTGAAGACACGGTTATGGAAGCCAAATTATCAGATGCGGGTATAGCCGACCCGGCAATTACACTTATGCTCAAAGAAATTCCACACATGACCAACCATGAAAAACAGTCTATTATCGATGCTTTTGAATTAGTCCAAAAACGTCGGCAAAAAACTATGAAAATTTAACCTCCAACTATCAAATGTCGCTAGCCAAACAAAAATCTTGGGAAATTATCAATCAATACCACACCAATGATCCCTACGTTTTAGCTGAAATTGAACATATTGACGTAATTGAACATGACTTAACCGGCCGACTGAAAGAACTATATTTCGGCGACCACATCGTTCTCAACAAAAAAATGTCATTATTCGACAAAAAACACTATCTATCTCATGCCTTGGGACATCATTACCTCCATGCTGGTAACTATCTTTTTTTCACTCAAAACAGATACCTGCAAAATTTCAAAGAAGAACAACAAGCGGAAGAATTCGCCGCTTTTTTACTCGTTCCGGATCAAAAACTAATTCCTGTTATTCATCTCGACATTAGTGAACTTGCGGAAAATTTTCAACTGTCGCCGGAATTCATCCAATTTCGACTTTCACTTTTCACATAAAAAATTTCTACCACTATATTCGTGGTAGAATTTATTTCTCTTTTTTTTACACCACTACCCAGCACAAGATAGTGGAAATTTTTATTTCCATTTCCTCATTATAATCATTTCCTGACAAATAATTGTCAATACAATCATCACAAACGGTTCCAATAGTCGAAAAATTCTTTATTTTTTGACAAACACTACATATATCGACTATGGTTTTTTTCACAACTCTTCACCTCACTTTTTCCCCTTTTTATTTTAGTACTAATACCTGACTATTATAATCCCTCATCGCATTTTGTAAAGAACTATAAGTATAAGTAAAATACGCCCCGGTATATGTTCCCGGATCATGAGTTACAAAACCTCTCTCATTGTAACCAACCACTACCACCACATGATACCCCATTTCCGGATAGTCACTTTTTTCCGTTTTTAAATATGCCGCCGTAGTCGGGACAATTACCGGATTGTTTTTTAACAATTCGTTCTTGATTTTCGCAATCGTCCCCTCAAATACATGATAATTATTATAACCATAGTAATCACTTGCCAATTGTCCCATACCATCAGCATAAATGTCGAATTCGCCACCATAGTATTGCTGTTGATAACTCACCATATCCAATAATTCTTGATTGGCTTTTTCCAAAGATAAACTTTGATTTAAATAGTAGTAATGTGCCAATAAAATACCCGCTTCTTCACAACTTTCATTGTGCAATGACCAATTCGCAAATGGAGCTTGCATCACAAATGGCACTTCCAATCGATATTCCAATGGCATATCGATTTTTTTTAACACATCATTTCTTTTTTCACTTAACGATAATCCTTTATCAAATACTCTAGTTATCACCAAAAAATTTTCGTTTATGCAACCAAAAAAAGAAAATATCAACAAAGAAAAAAATATTATTGTCTTCATAATTAACTCCAATACTATCATATCAAAAATACTATGCAAAAATAACAAACAAGTTTACAATATAAATGTCTTATAAATATTTTATTTTTAAAGGATAAAAATGCCAGCAAAAAAGAGGGCCGTTAAAAAAAAGGTTACTAAAAAAGTTGCCAAGAAAAAAGTAGCTAAAAAGAAAGTTGCCAAAAAAGTAGCCAAGAAAAAAGTTGCTAAAAAAAGAAAATAATTTCTTAATTTTTTAGCATGTTATTGTAATTTGCTATTATTATAGACAGAAAATACGGTTCCTGACCGTATTTTCTTTCATATCATAATAATCTTGACAGCATTAAACATAATATGTTACAATACTTAGATAAATATACATCCATGATAATCAAAATCAAACAATTAATAATTGACGGGGATTATGAACTCAAGTTTGTAAGATCTTTTCGCGGATATAAAAATTTACCCATCAAAGGTTTTTTGATACCGGAAACAGACACTATCCTGATTAACAAAAATTTGAACGATCAAGACAAAATTACTACTATCATTCATGAATTCATCCATGTCCTCCATCCTGATTGGCCGGAATACAAAGTTGAGAAAAAATGTCTTCAACTATCCAAACAACTGGATCAATCGGACTACATTTTTTTCCAAAATCTACTATCCTAAGATTTTTTCTTACAATCACAACACGAAGTATTTGACTTGCTACACACTCCCCAGTTTTTACCAACTGGTTTTTTTATTTCCTCCACGTCAACAACTCCATCACAAACCGGACAAAATATATAACTTTGCGCACAACACTCGGTTTTTAAGTGATAAAATTTATGATTACACTTTACACAACTACAACAATACATAGTCATATGGATTTCTTTTTTTATGAAATATTATTCAACCGACTTATTTAGCTCTTTTAACACTTCTTCCACATCCAAACCATGTGCCAGCAAACCTTCTTCTAAAGTTTCAAAACTACTTGCCACACAACCGATACAACCCAGACCATACTCCATTAACACTGCTCTTGCCTGTGGATATTTTTCTACCAATTCAGCAATGTTAATCTCTTTGGTAATTAATTTATTGCTCATTTTTTTTATTAAATTATATTAGAATCTTTCTTGGTAAACGGATAAATATTTTCAAAATATATACTCTCTTTTTTACCACCCTTTTTAATTATTAGATCTGTCATATCTTTAACCATCTCCATCGTACCGGAGATAAAAAATTCCTTATCACCCATTTCATAATTCATCTCATCCATTATTTCATTAACTCGACCTTTGTATTTAAAATTTTCAATCTCCGGCCTGGTGATACACGGAACATAATTAAACGCCAAATTTTCACTCATGCAATTTTCAAAATAGTTATGATAGGGAATACTGTTTAAAAATCTATTACCAAAAAATAAATCCGCTTTAATTCCTAACATTTTATTTTGACACCAAAAAGTTACCATCGACTTCAATGGCGCTATACCACAACCAATCCCAATTAAACAAGCTTGTTTCCCTCTTAAACGATCAACATTAAATTCACCGAAAGCACCTTCTAATTCCAGATTGTGCCCCAGTTCCATCATGGTTAGATAGTTGGACATTTTACCATTCGGATAACATCTTACGGTTAATTCCAGTTTTGGTAAATCTTCACAAACAGAAGAAATAGAATACGCTCTTCTAACCATTTTCCCCTCAAATAATTTTGAGATCAAAATATATTGTCCTGGAATAAAACTCCACTCTCCACTATTTTTGACTTCAAAAATCAACTGATATATATCATCAGTGAGTTGATTGTTTTCCAACAATTCTGCGACTATTTTGCTATGCATATTCCTCCTTAAAATTTATTATCGCCTTTCTTAAAGCTTGATCTCCCAACACACTACAATGAATTTTATTATCCGGCAAACCACCCAATTTTTCAACAATATCGCCAGGACCAATCTTTTCCGCTCGTTCAATCTCCATTCCGATTATCATTTCCGACAAAATCGACGTACTGGCAATAGCTGAGGCACATCCAAACGTTTTCCATCCACATTTCTTGATTCTATTGTCCTCGACCAAAATCCATATTTTCATTACATCTCCGCAAGCCGGACTTCCCACCTCTCCCATTCCGTTATAAACCCAATTTGGAGAATCTTTTTCAACGATATTTCTCGGATTGAAAAAATGATCTTTCACAATATCCGAATACATCCAGTTTTGTTTGTTCCCTTTAACATCAATATTGCTCATGATATTTAAATTATACAGCTGAAAATTTTCTAATTCTCTCCACAATTTTTGGAAAAATCTCCAAAAAACTATCCACCCCTTCTTCGGAAGAATATCTTCCCAAGCTAATTCGCAAACTACAATGTGCCAATTCTTCGCTCATGCCAAGTGCCAACAAAACACTCGATGGCTTAAGATCCAAAACACTACAAGCGGAACCCGTTGATACACCGAATCCTGCTTCATCCAAATACAGCACCATAGATTCTCCCTCAACTCCTTCCACAGATATATTTATAATATTTGGCAAACATTTCTTGCGATCTCCATTAATATGCACTCCATCAATAGTGTTTAAAATGCCTGAAATCAACTTCTCTCGTAACAAAAACAACCTTCTATTCTCTGCATCCTTAATTTTCTCAACTATCTTTATAGCTTCACACATACCAACTATACCCGGAATATTCTCGGTACCTGATCTCATTCCCTTTTCTTGACCACCTCCCCATATCATAGGGCCTAGCTTCAAGTTATCATTTGCATACAAAACTCCCACTCCCTTTGGCCCATAAATTTTGCTAGCACTAAAAGACAACAAATCCACACCCAAATCTTCAACATTCATATTCAAAAAATTAGTTGCCTGACAGGCATCTGTATGAAATACAGTTTTCGCATTTTTATCTTTGATAATTTTAGACAATTTAGCAATATCTTGCACCACACCAATTTCATTATTAGCGTAGATTATACTTACCAACACCGTATCTTCATCAATCAATTTTTCAAGTTGCTCCTCATCAATCAAGCCATTCAAATCCACCGGACACCTTTCTACTTTCCATCCCTCCCTTTCCAAATGTTCAGCCACTCTCACAACCGCTTTATGCTCAATATCGGATATAACAATTCTCTTTGGCTCATCAAAGTTTTTTAAATATCCGAGCAAAGCCAAATTATCAGATTCGGTTCCACCAGCCGTAAAATACACATTTCTCTCTTTGGCATTTAAAAAATCAGCAACCAACCGCCTGCAATCATCCAAAACCACCTTTGCTTCCCTACCTTTTAAATGCAAACTGGAAGGATTGCCATACACTTTATACCAATACGGTTCCATCGCCAACAACACCCGTTGATCCACCGGAGTCGTAGCCGCATAGTCAAAATATATATAATTATTTTTAGGTAACTCTTTTCCCATAACATCTTTTACACAATCCGATAATTAAAAACTTAAATTCTTCTCCTTTGAAATTCATTTCTTTCTCAATTCTATTTTTTGTAAAACAAAAACTACATTCAATCACATCTTCCAATTTTAAACATTTTCGGCAAAATAAATGGCCATGAGAAGCGTATTTTTTTACCTCAAACCATTTTGGCCTTCCGGCCACATAAACTTCATCACACAAACCATTTTCTGTCATCAATTCCAAATTTCTATACACTGTCGCTAAACTGATATTTTTGATTGAATTTTTGACAATACCAAAAACTTCATCAGCCGTCATATGAGTATTTGTTTTTTTCAATATTTCAAAAATTGCTCTTTTTTGTCTGGTTAAACGTCTTCTGACCATCAATATTGATATTAATAATTATTACTAATAACTATAACATACTATTGCATATATTTTCCAACAATACAATAGCCAAAAAGCCGTCTATTAAACGGATTTTTATGAAATACCTATGATTATAATTTATTGATTATTGGCAAATATTTTCAAGATCAATCTCAATTTCCTCCCCACTAACTAAATTTTTCAATCTGGCCTTCCCCGAATTCTTTTCATTTTCACCAATGATAACCACAAATTTTCTTCCCTTTTTATCCGCTATCTTGATCTGATCACCCAATTTTTTTCCAGTATTATCAATATCAATAATTTCGTTTTTTCTTCTCATATTTTCAGCATATTTCTCTGCAAACTCCCGCACTCCCTCTCCCAACAGACAAACATATATTCCCTCTCTCAACTCATCGTCAGTCGGTAACAAATCGTAATCCCGCAAAAAATCCATAATCACCACATCACCCATACCAAAACCGATACCGGAGACTTTCTCTACCCCAAATATACCTACCAAATTATCATATCTGCCACCACCAAAAACCGAACGTCCGTTTTTGTGATCAGTATCAAACACTTCAAACACCACTCCGGTATAATAATCAAAACCCCTCATCAATGTCGAATCATATCGAAAATTTTTAATACCCAAATTTTCCAATCCCTGAAAAATATGAGCTAAATTTTCATAATCCTGACATTGTTTTATCTTCTCGGGTAATTTTTCTAAATCCGCAATTTCCAATATTTCTAACAAATCATCCTTTTTATCCTCAACTATGTCTGCAATCATTTTTACAAATTCATCTTCCGGCATTTTAGCTTTACGATCAATCAATTTGGAAACTTTGAATGTACTATCTTCATCCAAAGAAAGATAATTTCTCAAAATATAATTTGTCAGACCCCTATGGTTCAATCTAATTTCAAAATTTTTATCCTCTGCTCCAAATTTTTTCAATATTTTATATGGGATACCAATTAACTCACAATCTGCTAAAATACTATCTGTTCCAAACACATCACAATCCAATTGCCAAAACTCCCTCATCCTCCCCTTTTGCATTCTCTCATATCGATATCTACGACCAATGTTAAACCATTTTAAAGGAAAAGTAAGTTCTTTCCTTTTTCTCGCTATCATTCTGGCTACCGAGGGCGTCATTTCCGGCCGTAAAGTTACCTCACGCCCACCTCTGTCAATAAAATTATAGGTCTGTTCATTTACTATCTCATCTCCCGTCTTCGCCCGATACAGCGCCGACTCTTCCAAAATCGAAGCATCGTATTCATCGAAACCATAGCTTTTGACCACTTCTCTAACAATATCAAAAAAATAATTTCGTAAACGCATTTCATCGGGATAGAAATCTCTCACCCCTTTATATGGCTCTCTTGATAGATTGGATTTTTTCATGATAATTTTTAGCATTAAATTTTGATAAAATTTTCCTTGAGCACCAAAAACTCTTCCGTCTTCAGGCGGTGCAATCCATAATAATCTTTTATCAAATTAAATATCATATTTTTACGTAATTTATGAGTAGTACTAAATAAAAATAAGAAATATGGTATAGATCCCCGATATCGAAACGCCTTAAAATGGCTTTCGATTCGAGGATGACAGATAAGAAAATTAATTAGCACTACTCATTAATTTACTTTTAAATCAGTAATTGGTCATTATTTCTTTTTCACCTCCCGCACCACCTCTCCTTTTTGATAATCTTCGATATTGGCAACCGTCGTCGCCAGTATCCTCGTTATCCCCTCTACAGTATTGAACGCATTATGAAAAGTTACTATCACCTTGGGATTATCCATCATTATATGATTGGCCAAAGCATTTCTAATCTTCTCAATATCCATCTCTTCATCTACCAAATCCAATTCATCCGCCAACCATTCTTCTCCCTCCAAAACATCCAAACCGGCTCCACCCAATTTCCCCGACTCCAATGCCTGTATCAAAGCTTTGGTATTCACCACTCCTCCCCTGGAAGTATTGAGCAATATCACCCCATCTTTCATTTTGGCAAATGCCTCCGCATTGATCATATGTTTGGTTGGTGGTATCAAAGGCACATGTAAACTTATCACGTCACTTAATTCATACAAACGATCCAATTCCACATATTCAAAACCAAGCTCCCGAGCCAATTCATCGTTTTTTGTTACATCAAACACCAATACTCTCATCCCAAAACCTTTGGCAATTTTTATCGTATGCTGACCTATTTTTCCCCCTCCCACCACACCCATCACCTTTCCCTGCAAATCAAATCCAATCAAACCTTCCAAACTATAATTACTTTTTATAGTTCTATCATAGGCATTATAAATCTGTCGCGCCAAAGTCAATAACAAAGCAAACGCATATTCAGCAACGGTATTTTCACCATAGGAAGGTACATTTGTTACCTTGATTCCCCTCTTTTCACATTCCGTTAAATCGATATGATCAAAACCGGTTGATCTGGTTGCTACCAATTTTAAATTTGGCATCCTGTCCAATAAACCAGCATTTACTTGAGTATGTATGAAAGTTGACAAAACTTCATATTCACTCAAATCTCCCTTATAATCATTTACTACACTATCAACAAACACACATTCATGATCAGCCAAATTTTCGCGCAAATATTTGCCCTCCCAATCCAAATCATCACATCTTTTTTTTATCTCACCAAATACAATCTTCATATTTTTCCTCCCAATTATTTGCTTCTAAAAATAAAACTAATTATAAACAATCCCATCGCTATCATTATAATCGCGCTACCACTGGCAATATCCAGATAATATGCCAAAATCAATCCCAACAATCCACTCAGTATACCAAAAATACCAGACATCCATATCATCTGACCAAAACTTTTTACCACATTGCGTGCCGTCGCTGCCGGAATTACGATCAACCCTCCTACCAATACAATCCCCACCACTTGAATACTGGCAACAACAATCATACTCATCAATATCACAAACACATACTCCGTGTATTCCACTTTTATACCGGATGCATAAGCCAAATCTCGATCAAATACTATCGCCAACATTTTCTTGTAATTCAATCTTAACCAGAAAAAAGCAACAATAGTCAAAACAATCATAACCACAATATCCAACCATGATACCGATAAAATACTGCCAAACAAATACGATACCAGATCGGGAGTATAATTGCCTCGAAAACCCAGCAACAATATACCCAATGCCATCGAAAAAGGTAGAAATAGTCCCAACACCGTATCGATATTTAACCTTGCCTTTGATTTAAGATAAATCGAAACCAACGCTACCGCTATCCCAAACACCATCGCCGACCAAAAAGTCGATACACCGGCCAATAAACCGATAGCGATTCCCGCCAAAGCACTATGCGCTACCGCATCGGCAAAAAATGCCATTCGGTTAAATACCACAAACACTCCCATCACGCTACAAACCAATCCGACTATCAAAGCCGCGATCAAAGCTCGCTGCAAAAATGGATATTGCCAAATAACTTCCAACATTTAGATAATAATTTAAAAAAATATTACCGACAAACTAATGCACATGAAAATTTAAATCTTTGCCAAATGTTTTCTCAATGGTTTTTTGATTAATCTTGGCTGGAGAACCAAAACAAATTCTTTGTTTATTAATACATAAAACTTTAGTAGCTGACTTATAAACCAGCGAAAAATCATGAGAAATAATCACAACTGTTAAATTCATCTTTTTTCTCAAATCATCCAAAAGTTGCACAACCGATTTTTCACCCACCACATCTATTCCGGCAAACGGCTCATCCAAAAGAACTACTCTTGGTCTTGCTGCCAACGCTCGAGCGATTAAAACTCGCTTAGTTTGTCCCCCGGACAACGTCCCGAACAACTTGCTACCCGCACCATTCATCCCCACCATTTTCAATAGCTTATCAATCTCATCGTGCCTAACCGATCCAAAAAATCCTAACGAAACCACTTCCGAAACTGTCAGTGGAATATTGCGATCTACCGCTACATATTGTGGAACATATCCAATCTTGCATCTAACCTGATCAATATCTTTCCCAAAAAACTTTACAATGCCTCGTTTTGGCAATACTCCAATCAAAGATTTCATCAGTACACTTTTACCGGCACCATTTGGACCCAAAATCATCAGATAATCTCCCTTTTCAACACAAAAACTAACCCTGTCCACTACACAGTTTTCCTCAAAACAAACGCTCAAATTTTCAACTCTTAAAACCTCTTTTGACATATAAAATTATTTGAGATACTTGGCCAATTGCAATAAATTGTATTTAACTATGCTCACATAAGTCAAACGAGCTTCTATCCCACCCAACGGATCCAAATCAGCCACCACCACTTGGGCATCTTCGGCAATCGTTTCCGCCATTTTCTTGGACATCTCCGGTTCGGCAAAAATTACTTTTATATCCAATTCCTTTATCTTTGCCACCACATTTTCTATATCCGAAACGGTTGGTTCTCCACCCGTCACGGGCTCGATGGTCGCCACGATATTTAAACCATAATCCCGGGCCAAATATCCAAATGCGTCATGCAATAATACAATATCTTTTTTTCCAAAACCACTGATTTTCTCATTTAGTTCCTGATCTAGTGCCGTTATTTCATTGTTATAACTATCAAATCTCCCCTCATATACTCCGGAATTATCCGAATCAATTTCTTTCAATCTATCTTTTAGGTCGTCCAAAAATTCCAACACCCGTTTTGGACTAACCCAATAATGTGGATCAACCTTTTCTGAATCGGCATCTATTACTATCTCTCCTTCTTGCGGTTGAGCACTATCCCCGGGGAAATTTTGCAAACTGACAAAATCACTCAAATCCATAATCTTGGCCTCGTCAATTCCCGAATTTTTCATCATTTCTTTGATCCAATCATCAAAACCGGCTCCCACCATTACCACCAAGTCAGCATTGTTCAAAGTTTGGATATCGGATGGCAAGGGTTCGTATAAATGCGGCGAAGTCCCGGACGGTATCAAACTCTTTACACTCACCGCGTCTCCACCCAATCTGGAAACAATATCCGACAATGGAAAAATCGTCGTTACTACCGACAATTTGCCATCCTCCGCCGTCGGCAAAACGTTACAACCACTTATTAAAAATACAAACAACATCAAAAACAAAACAATAAAATTTTTCATATCAGTTTTTTAAAAAAAATAAATATCAGTTTTACTTTTTAAAATTTTTTAGTTTTTAATTTCGGAAGGATTAGATCAATTAACAAAAATTCAATAAAACAACAACAAACCTACAAAATATGTCCGACTAAACATTTATTTATTCAGGATAGATCTCCCTGGAGAAATAAAAACTAAAAAATTTTTTCACAACTTAGTCAATTAACTACTTTTTAAGTTTGAAAAGTTTTTTCTATTCCGGATACACCCTCTTCCCCTCATCATCAAACACCTCAATCGCTAACACCGGGCAAACCTTCGCCACATCCAAAACTTCATCGATCGAAACATTTTCATCCCCGATATATTCCGATTTCATATCATCATCAAGCATAAACAATTTCTCATTCATTGCCTGACAACTACCACATCCGATACACTCTTCTTTTTTAATATTAACTTTCATTTTTTTAAATTAATAATATTACCAGATACAATTATCTCATAAAACAACTTAAAAAGCTCATAAAATATCTATTTAAACACAGACGATCTTAATTATCAAACTTTTTTTTACATCTCTTGACAAAAATCTTTTCTTGTGATAAAATCCAATCTAAAACAAAAATACAATTTAATAAAAATAAATAATCGAAGGGAGGTGAATTGCTTGTTAGCAATCGCCAAATTAAAGAAAATTATCCCCGTGCCAGCTGATCTCAAAAATTCTTATCTCACCATCCGATCGAAACACTGCCCGCTCTGGCTCAAACTCCTGTTCTTTTTCACCATTTTCTATACGGTTTGTCCTGAATTCATTCCCGTAGTTGATGATCTTGCACTCATCACTTTCACGTACTACTGTCTAAAATTCGAGCACGAACACCTACAATCCAAACAACTGCTCTAGCAGACCCCCTTCTTTACCCCGCCTTATGCATCATGCAAAGGCGGGTTTTTTCCCAATAAAAATTCTACTCTTTTTTCGCCATATACAAAATATAATTTTTGTTATACGCTACTCGCTTACAATTGCCAAAGTTTTCTTTCAAACTGCGTTTGATAAACTTTTTCAATCCTCTGATAATCACCAAATACACCCGTCCATCTTTGTCCAGATATCTTTTCATATCATCAAACATGATCCAAAACATTTCTTTGCTCACTTTGGCCGGCAGATTGGAGACAATCAAATCAAATTTTTTGTTTTCTTCTATTTGATCAAACAAATTGGATAGATAGGCCTCGGCATTGACAATATGATTTAATTTTATATTTTTATTGGCATACCTAACCGCCACAAAATCCTTGTCAATCATATCCACCCTACCTTCCAAAGCGATCTTGGCCAAAACCACACCTAACGCCCCAAATCCGCACCCCAAATCCAAAATCCGATCACTAACATTGACTTTGACCTTGTCCAGCAACAATCTGGAACCTTCATCTATCTTTTTGGGACTAAACAATCCCCAAGTGGATTGGAAATTCAATCTGTAATCACGAATATTTTCTTCAAAACTCAATTCTCTACTTATTTTTTGTATATCTTGTTTCATTGTTTAATTTTCTCCTTCTTAGCGTCCAACACTACTTCACGATCGATTTTTTGAAATAACGGCTCGATTTTTTCTGCCACCTTTACCTTTTTCAATGCCATTTGCCATCGACTGTTTCCCACTTCAAACAATACTTCTTCCAAACCTAAATACTCTCGCAATTTAAAAGCGGTTTGGGGAATGTAAGGTATCAAAAGCACCGACAAGGCCACCAAAATCTGCAACAAATTTTGCATTATCTTTTTCGCCTGTTCCTTGTCATCTTTCACTACTTCCCAAACCTTGGAATCATTAAAAAATTTGTTACCAAAAAATCCCAATTTCATTATTTCCATCAACGCTTCTTTAATTTCGGCTTTTTCCAAATGTCCGGCAGTTATCAAAAAAGTCGCATCAATATCCTTTTTTACAAGCAAATCGATTTCTCCAACTTCCATCTCCTCTCCCCGCCAATGTTTGTTATAAAACGCCAATGTTCGATTCACCAAATTGCCAATATTGGCTATCAGTTCGTTATTTACCCCGTCAATAAACGACTCCCAGGTAAAATCCGCCTCTTTGTTTTCCGGCAACACCGAGGCCACATAATATCTAACCGCATCCACTCCGAACTCAGCCGCCAAATCCATGGGAGAAATAGTCCAATTACGACTTTTGCTAAATTTCTTGCCTTCCAAATTCATGAATTTACTGGTTACTACATTGTACGGTAAATTTAAATTTTCATCCGCTCCCATCAACTGTGCCGGCCACATCAAGGTATGAAAAACCAGATTATCCTGACCAAGAAAATAAAAATGTCTCGCTTCACTGTTTTGCCACCAGTTTCGCCAATCACGATCCTGACCATCAAAAACATTGAAAATTATATCATCATTTCTCTCATCTGTCTTTGACCACTCTCTGGCCGCTGACAAATACCCGGTTACCGCATCAAACCAAACGTAAAACCTTTTGTTTTCAACATTGGTCAACATCATATCTTCCGATATCTTGTCTGTCGGCAATTTAACTCCCCAATCAATATCCCGAGTGATAGCTCTTTCATGCAAACCTTCCTTGATCCATCCTTTGGCCTCGGCATAAACCCATTTCCGCCAAATCCCCTGGTGATCATCAACAAATTTTTCTATTTTGTCATTCAACCTCGATAAATCCAGATAGTAGTGATCTGATTCTTTTAATTCCACTTTTTGGCCGGTAATTTTACTCACCGGATCGATCAAAGCCCCGGACTCAATCATCTTGCCGCATTTTTCACACTGATCACCTCTCTGCTCGACACTACTGCAATACGGACAAATACCCTCTACATATCTATCTGGTAGAAATTTATCATCAATCGCCGAGTAATACTGCAATTGTGTTTTAATATTGATAAAGCCGTTTTCCAATAACCTCAAAAACAATTCTTGCACGACTTGAGAATGATTTTTGGTTGTCGTCTTTGTGTACAAATTGTAACTCAAATCAAATTTTTTAAACATCATTATGTCACTGGGATGATATTTATTTACTACTTCTTCGTAACTTATTCCCAGTTTATCGGCCTCCAATGTGATCGGAGTGCCATAACAATCGGAACCGGAAACCATCAGCACATCATCCCCCCGCAACCGGAAATACCGGGCCATGATATCCGCCGGCAACAAATACCCGGCCAGATGACCCACGTGTTGATCACCATTGACATACGGCCATGCCACACCGATATAGATTTTCCTCACATCTTTATTCATCAAAATTTATTATTGGTTAGTATTACAACTACCATTATATATACTTATCTTCAATTCATAAAATCAAACCGGTTTATTTCGGCTTTAATAACTTTTACATTTTTTACTTTTTTCTCCCAAAAGTATAAATTTAAACTATTGCAATAAAAATATATTGTTTAGCGTAATAAATAATATACAACCACAATTTATGAAATTTACCACTAACAAATTTTTTCGAATATTTGCAATCCTGACCATCATCGCAGTATTCGTTTTCTCATATATTTATTATGATAATCTGCTAAATATTTTCACCGAATATTTATATCAATACAGCTACTTTGGCCTCGGATTATTTGCCGCTCTACTCGAAGGGATCCCACAAATGCTTTCAACTGATATTTTGATTATCATCAGTCAACTTATCGGTCTCAATATGATCACTGCTTTACTGGTCATCATACTGGGTAGCACCATCGGTAGTTTAATCGCCTTTTATATCGGCTATAAATACGGTAAAAAAGTCGCTTTGCTTTTCATCACGAAAAAAAAATTCAAACAAGTTACTGATTTTATGCAAAAATATGACCGTTATGCTTTGCCATTAATCAGTTTTGCTCCATTACCATACTTCCCGATAATTTTTGGAGTCCTTAAAATCGATTTCAAAGATTTTTTACTCTATGGCATTACCACCAGAGCCATCAAACATTCCGCTCTGGTTGGATTGGTCTATTATTTATACACCAACAACATTATTGACAATTTAACCGATTGGCTTTAAAAAAGTCTATTTTTTACAATAGTTTTTTTGACAATCTTTTTTAACATTAGCCACAATTACAAATATCAACCATACAACTACCGGTACCAATCCCACCCACAATCTATCGACAATAAATGCAATGTGAATACCGGTAAATACAAATGCCAAATATGACAATTTTTGAATCAATTTCCAATTTTTTTGGAAAATTTTTTGTGACCAAACATTGGAAGTCAACAAGGGTGGCAAAATAAAAATTAACGCTAACATCCCCCAGCCGAACAAATTTGTAAAATCCCATACCGGACCGATAAAAAAACCAACGTCCAAACCATATTCAACCATAAACCAAATCACATGGAGCACGGCAAAAATACCGGCCGCAATACCCAGATATTTCCTATATCTCATCCCACTGCGACACAATCCAAAACAAAAAACATCATTGACCGGTCGAATCAACATTACTGCAATCAAAAACAACCAAGCAAGTTTAGCAAAAATTAAATGTAAATCCATAATTTAAAAATTTTCAAAAATTTTTAATTAATTATTTGTGCTAGTTTATTTTTTTATCTGTCATCCTCGAGTCGAAAGTCCGCCGAATCGGCGGGCGCTTCGATAACTTGTCCGGCGAACCTGTCCGGCGAATGCTCGGATGCAGGATCGGGGATCCAATCCATATTTTGTTTTTCTAATTAGCACAACTCATTAAATAATTTGAATTGCTCGCACAGGACATCCTTTGATCGCACCATCAACTACAACACTGTCAAGACCATCCTGCGAAATCACCATCGCCGTCCCGTTTTCCATACTAAAATTTACCGATGCCGTCCTGGCACATTTACCGCAACCGATACATTTATTTCCATCCACAATCAATTTTTTAACTTCGGATACAAGGGCCGCACCTCCATCATCTTCAATAGTCTCCCCGGATTTTTCATCGATATACTGGTAATCAATCTCCCCCACTTCCCGATCGTTACCATTGTCCAAAATATTTAAATCATTTTGATTTGTATTTTCGACAATCTCTTGACCATAATCACAACCGCTTATCAACACAATCAACACCAAAAATAGCGATACCGGCCACACGTTTTTTAGTTTTTTGTCCATAAATAAAAATAGTAATTGGTATTTCACCAATTACTACGATTTGACTAGGATTTTTCTTGCAAAAACTGTTATAACATATCAAACATCCAATACTTACAACATTACCGATTAACTATATTTTTTTATTATTTTTTTTCATAAAAAACCACAGCAACAGAAATATCAATATCATACCCATCAATATCTGCCAAAAAATTGAAATTTTTGCAAAAAAAGCCAATATCAAAGCTGGCGGAATTATCCCTAACAATGTCGCCAAAACATATTGCCATAGTTTAATGCCTCCAACCAATCCCAACCCGAAACTCAAAATATCTACCGGAAAAATTATTCTAAGATAAACCATCATCCAAAAAACATTTACTCTGGGAAATAACCCTTCAAACTTTGCCAATCTCTCCGGGTCAACAAATTTCACCACCAACGGCCGACCATATTTTCGGGTCAACATAAAAACAACCACCGCTCCCAACCACCATCCTATCATCGTATAAACAGCCGACCACCAACTACCCCACATCACTACTGCCATCGGCATAAAAATTACCGTACTCATTGGTGTTGCCGATCCAACTGCAATTAACATAATATACACTATCACTCCTGCCCAACTTTGTAGCAAAAACAATTGCATCAAATAACTCTCGTAACTTTTGGCAAAAAATGAGACCAATACATACAAAACTACCACCAGAGATAGCAAAAACACATCTCGAGCAGTAAGCTTACCCAATAAACCTTTCCAATTCATTTATTTCTCCATAACATATAGTTAATTCGCCACCAGAAAACATCATTAAATATTATTTACACTCAATATCAATATAACAAAACCTTTCAAAGATAAAATAACAACTGTACATACAGTTGTTATTTTTGGTCTCCGGCCATCCAAACACTATCGTTTTTCCAATTCATCAATCAATATCTTTTTCGACATAATTTTTTTAGAACTCTATTCCGTTGTTTTTCCATCAAATTCCGGTTCATCCGCCAATGCTTCATCTCTAGTCAATCTGATTACCCCATCCTGATGATGAGCCGGAGAATAGATTGTATATAATTTCAACTTTTCATTCTCGGATACATTGATAACATTGTGCTCCGCCCCCGCCGGCACCACGATCGCCGATCCATCCTTTACTTCATACTCATTACCATCAATCAACACTTTGCCAGTCCCCTGTTCAAACCGAAAAAACTGATCGTTGCCAGCATGAATCTCCATCCCTATCTCCTCCCCGGGTAGCAAACTCATCAAAACCAATTGACTATGCTTGCCAGTATACAGAACTTTCCGAAAATTGTCATTGGCTAAAGTTTCTTGTTCAATATTTGCATTAAAACCTTTCATAAATACCTCCGATTTAAAATATTATTTAATATATTTATTATACCTTAAAAGTGATCATTGAATATTAAACGGTTTTCATGCTATCATCAACCTACGCGTTCATTAATGAATGTGAATTTTAAAAATGGAGGTAAAAAAATGTTATCTTTTTCCAAAAATTTAGGCAAAAAAATAATTCTCTTTCTAATCTTGCTAATGATTATTGCCGGATGCTCCGACTCTCCTACCACAACCCCGAATCCCGTTCAACCAACTCCAACAACTGGCTCAATCCGGGGCTTGGTCAGCGACCAATTCGCTGTCATCCCCAATGCTTACCTCAAATTGTATCTTTTTCAAGGCAGTAATAGTACAGAAAATCTGTACACTGCCACCGCCAATGACAGGGGGGAATATGTTATCTATAATATCCCTCCGGGAGAAGGCATGATCGAGGCATGGATGAGCCAAACGGGACACGACGATGGGACCGAGAATCCCATCGCTAACTACCAAATTTCGATCTCCGCAGGCAAAACTACTGTTCAAGACATAAAGTCCGGACATTATGACGCCTACGGAAAACAAAAATAAATTTTTTTAATATGAATAATCGCCATCAATTTTAACAATGGCGATATTTTTTTTCAAATCACATTTAAAACACGTTCCTAAAAAATCGCCGTCGCGATATATGTAATATCATTGCTATAAATACCCGATTCCTGCATATTGGTTACTTCCAACTGATAAGAAATATAATTGATTTCACCCACCACCGGTCCGGTCTCCACCACCACATTATAAGGATGATTGTCACTCGCAAAAGAACCATACTTATCCGATTGAAAATTTGCATAATCAACATCATCAGTAGTAAAACCAAAATACGACTCTACTCCCAATCCCGGTGGACCACTCCAAACCATCAGCACCAGATAACTACCCACAAACGGATTGATTGTATCCAAACTCCCGCTAGTAAGATTTTGATTCTGTTGCACCGTAACAATATATCCATTCGTCGCATTGGTATTTACTATCAACGATTGACAAGCAATTTTTTTCCCGCTCCCAGATACACCCCAAAAGGAATACTAACCACAGTTGTAGTCACGTCAGCATTTCCACCCGAATTGGAACAAGCATTACCCATAGCCACACCATCGACCGCAAATGACAAGACTGAAGGAACTGTCGCCGTTACTACCGTACCCTCGCCAATATTGTATGCCAACTCACCATTATCCTTTTTTAAACCAACATGATCCGCCTGATATGTTTGTATATATAAAAAATACACTCCTGAAACCAAGGGATTCCTGATCTTATTCGTTCCACCCGAAGCATTTGTCCCCACTATCAATCGCATTGAGTGATCATCCGGAACAAAGAGGTTATCATGAAACTCAAAACGAAGATTGTTTCCATTCTTGATAAATTTCGCTTCATTGGCCACCGCAGGATCACCCGTTACCAACACCATATTTACTCCATCAGCAATCAGATCTACATCATCAATAGTAATCATGCTCATATCAAACTCCGCCGCCAGTGAAATATCCATCTCCTTGCCAACCCCCAAAGACAACCCATCAGGCAATTTAAAATTCCATATCATGATTACTATATACTCCCGGACTATTTGACTCCATTTGATCGCCATACACCGTTATTTTCATTACTGCCAAAACCGGCTGTGGCCATACCAAACCGAGAAAAAAACCAAACAGTATAACCGCTACAATTTTTTTCATAATTATTTTAAAAATATTTTTCCAATCCCAAATGATCTTTACCGAACTATTTCCGTTCTTCCATAACAATACCAGGGAACATTCGAGCTTGGACAGTTATTACAAGAATCATCAATACACGCACATGGCATCAAATTTATCACTTCAGGACAACTAACCCTCAAGCTATATATCAACCAAAACACTCCGATAACCAATACCACAAAAAGTAAATAATCTATCTTTTTATTCATAATTTTTCATTCTTCGCTCGGAATTTATATCACAAATCATATTTTTAGTATTATTTCTTTCTTTGCATATTTTAATTTCCAACAACTTTTCCAAACAATACACTAAAAAAACAACAAATACCTCTACTTTTTTAGATCAAAATTTCTATGCAACGAACAGAACAAACACAAATATTGACTAATTTCTCTAAAAAAATATATATCAAATTACAAACCATAAAACTCATCTAGTTGATTGATAAACTCCCGCTCCCGACTGTCTATAACATCATCATCACACACATGATTTAAAAAGTTCTCCATTCCATCCAAACCACCAAATTCTTCAAATACCTTATCTGCCGCCGCCCGCATATCATCGGACGCATTGAGTTGACCAATTGCAAACAAAGCACTTGGCAAATTTTTCCTCAATTCATCGCAATTTGTTACATCAGCATACAGTTCTTCATCAGAAATAGTTGTCAAATATGAATTCAACAGTCCCATCAGCCGACGGCGAAATTCCTCGTCTCCCAACTGATAACGTTGCGCTTCCAACTCCCGCCATCGTCGATAAAGATCACGCGCTCTCTGCCTCCAACTACTACCCGCCAAATTCGGATCGAAATATTCACTGGTTCCATTCGTTCTTGATTGCCCGGCACCCACATTGGTACCGGTTGCACCACCAGCTTCTCTGGGAATTTGCCTTCGAATCACAATACTGGTTCGGCCACCATATACCCACAACGGGCCATCCGGTACATCTTCCTCGCTCATTTCCTCATGTCGCTCCGTGATTTCATCTACAATTATCACTTCGCCCTCATCCGTCCAACTGGAATCCGTACCTTCTGTCCCAAAACCGGTCCCTTTCACCACATGCAGACCATTGCCAGTCAACACGTTATAATATTTCCCCTCGGCTACCGGATTGACAGCGTGATAACCATTACCCTCTATCTGAACAACGTAAACACCTTGATCACAGATTCTTGCTTGCGCTACTGAATTTTTGTCCATAAACATGACACCAAAATCACCAAAATCCAAAATTGCTTCACTTTCATGAGTTTTTATCCAGGTATAACTTTCAAATGTTTGACTATCATCAGATAGATATTGATAACTTGCTTGCTTAAATGGCCGATACTCGATCTGATTTTTATCACCGATCACAGTAAATGTCGAAATATTTTCCAATACTATTGGCATACTACAAGCCGGTAAAATCAGCAAAGCAAAAAACAAAAAAATCAAAAAAAATACTCTTTTCATATATAATCCTTAATTTAAAAAATAACTTTTCTAACCAAACCAATTATATCAAATCAAGTTACATAATAAATTTACCGAACAATAACTTTTTTTTAACAATATTTTTACCAAAAATTTTTTCAGTATAGCAAATTGTACCTAAAAATGCATCCATAAACTCACCCTCGGATCATAAACATCATACTCCTTCCACTGTAAAGACAGTCATCCACTAAACAAAAACAGAGCCAAATCATGACTCTGTTTTATCTACGAATTATCTATTTAACAACTACTTCATTAAAATATCTTTCTCAATTTGACCGGCATCGATCTTTTTGGTACAAAAAAACCAATCATGACATGTCATTTCATCTTTTCCTTCCATCCGATCTTTAGCCACCCCACATGAACCGGCGGGAGGAACAATTACGTCATCACCCAACCGCCAATCAGCCGGCAATGCCACATTATATTTATCCGCCACTTGCAATGCCACCAAAACTCGATATAACTCATCAAAATTTCGTCCCAAACTCAAAGGATAATAAATTATCGTCCTGATAACCCCTTTTGGGTCAATAAAGAACACGGCTCTCACTGCCTTGGTATTGCTCTCACCGGGCTGGATCATACCATATTTTTTAGCTACTTCCATAGTAATATCTTCAATCAACGGAAATTTTACTTCCACATCTTTCATTCCTTTATACTCAATCTTTTCTTTGATTGTTCTAAGCCAAGCGATATGACTATATAAACCATCCACCGACAAACCAACCAATTTGCAATTGGCCTGGGAAAATTTTTCTTCCATGCTGGCAAAAGTCATAAACTCCGAGGTGCAAACCGGTGTAAAATCAGCCGGATGGCTAAACAATATCACCCAACTACCCTTGTACTGTTTTGGAAAATCTATTTCTCCCTGTGTTGTTATCGCTTTAAACGACGGCGCCAAATCTCCGATCCGAGGCATAGAAATTATTTCTTCTTTTTTTTCAAATATTTCATCTTCCATTTTATCCTCCTATTATTTATCACAAATATTTATAAACATTTCGTAATTCATCTTTTAATTGTTCCTCACTCATCACTCCCACCAATTCTCTGACCACTTGCCCACCTTTAAATATCTTTATACTGGGAATACTACTGATTTGATACTTCATCGCCAATGCTTGATGCATAGGATTATCGACATCCAGTTTGGCAATTTTTACTTTTTCTTCAACACTTTCCGCCAATTTATCCAATACCGGACCCATCATCTGACATGGGACACACCAGGGCGCCCAAAAATCCACCAAAACCGGAATATCGGATTGCAACACCTCCTGATCAAAAGTTTCATTTGTTAAATGCATTACTTTTGACATTTTCTTCTCCCAATTAAATTATACTCACTCACAATTAAAATAACTTGTTTTCTGACCCCAGCAAGCAGTTTGTTTAACCAATAGATTAAAAAACAACCACAAAGTAATCAACAAAAATATCAACAGATAAACAAAAACAAAATCATACCCTAAAATCATTTTATAAACAAAAGCTCCCAATACTACATACGCCACAAAAGGGCAAACCAAACCCCACTGTGAAATCGTAAAATCCTTTCGGAAATATTTTTTAAAATAATCAACCAACAAAACCAATCCAAAAATCAAATACCAAGTTTCAAACGCCCAAGCCGTCAATACTACTACTTGTTGAAATGTATGAATATGCGCCTCATGATGTCTCTCAAAATAATGTGCCAACCGAAAAAAACTAATAGCATAGAGTGTTATATTTGGAATTACTATTAGTAAACTGGGCAAAAATTGTTTTTCCGGCAAACCGGTAGCCGCAAAATGACTCGTAAACAAAGTAATAGTTTTCACCAACAACAAAAACAAACCCATGCTCCCTGAAACAATAGTCAATACCATAGCTATTGTGGCTATATCGTAATCCTTGGCCATCGCCGCAATACCCGTCCCGGTAACCGTCAACATGCCCAATACAAAAGGATGCAACAACCAGCCAAAATTTATCTTGCCAATATCAAATCCATTGGTAAAAGAAATTTTCAAAAGCAAGATTTCTACCAACATTATCAACAAATATAACAACCCCCACGCCAACAGCCCGGGTAACATAAACTGCTGTAAATTGTCATAAAGATAAGGTACAAAAAATCTCACCACCGACAGCATTACATTAATTGACATAACAATTGAAATTAAAGGCGCCACTATCGCTGCATTTTTCAACGGATCGTTTATAAAATCTTTGAAATTTTCATGTCTAACAAATCTTATCAATCCAGGCAACAAATACAAAGATAAAAACAAATGGATCAAAGAAAAAACAACCATTCCTACTTCAAAACCACAAAAAACCCAATACTTCCACCAATCCAAATTTTCCAAAGAAACTTGAGAAACATTGGCCAACCCCTCACCATGATCAAAGGTATAATTAATAACCGCGAAAAACATAACTGCAATACCACCCGCACCCAAAGCCGATAAATACAACAATGGCGAATATTGTTTTTTCATTATATCCTTATCGTCAATATTATTCATTTATTCTATCTTGCTTAATTCATTTATCAAATTGCTGATTTTTTCTCGCCCCTTTTTATCCAATCCTTTCACGCAACTTTCTACATTTTCACCAACCACCTTGGCCGTCAAAGATGACAGTGCGGATTTGACTGCTTTCAGTTGAGTGATAACCGCCGCACAATCTTGTTTTGTACTCAACATATTTTTTATCCCTTCCATCTGACCGATAATATTGTTTATCCTTTGTTCATTATTTTTCATGGCTATTATTAAAAAATATTACTAACTTCCTCAAATCTATCATACACCCCCTAGGGGTGTCAATAATTTTAAAAAAAAATTATTGTTTTCTACGCATAGTCGCGCCACATTTTTCACATACATTGTTTTGACATGGCGCGCCGGGTAAATGCTTAATAGTATTGCCACATTGGATACATTCACATAATCCAAAATTTTTATCCTTTGTTTTTCTACTCATAAAACACCGCCCTTCCCAGCCAATAATCCGCTTATCTTCAAAAATATCATTTGATTGATAATAATTAAAAGTTTCTTCCCGATTTTCAATCTGTATCGCCACATATTCCAATTCTTCAATCTCTTTTAAAAGTACATTTTTTAAATTATCGGATACTTTTGTCCCCTCCGCCACACTTTTACCCTTTTCAATTTTTATCGTTATGTTAGCCGACACCACCGGTCCTTTTATCTGAGTAATTATCTCGGAAAAATTAATATTATTCTTCTTTAAAATTGCTTCGACTTTTTTATTCATTTCTTCTCCCGCTGATGCATCGGTCAGCGATCCCAAAGATTCTCTCGTCAATTTATATGACTCATAAATTACATATAAACCTACCAAAATGGTTAACAATGAATCCAAATACTGCCAATATGAAACGAAAAATAAACCGACAAAAATAATCAGTGAAGAATAAACATCCACGCGACTATGAACACCATCGGAGATCAAAGCCACCGAATTTTCCCTCTTTCCATAATAAATTTTCAATCTAGCCATAATTTCGTTAATTGAAGCGGAAAAAAACATCACCCCCAATCCCCAATAATTTATTTCCAATTGCTTTCCCTCAAAAATATTGTTCCAACCTTCATAAATAATTCCCAAGCCAGTTATCAACAAAATAACCACTATTATCAATCCCGCCAATACCTCATATTTAAAATATCCATATGGATATTTTTTATCCTTTGGTTTCTTGGCAATTTCTATTCCGGCAAAACCGACAAACGATGAAAAAACATCCGTCAGAGAATGCCAGCCATCGGCCATGATCGAACCGGCCCCGATCCACCATCCAACCCCCAATTTCAAACCCGCCAAAACAACATTGACCACTATCGCCCATATTGCAATTTTTTCTTTCATGTATTTTTCACTTTTCAAGCAAATATTTTTAAACGTTAACAATTATGACCAGAAAATGATCGCTTGAATAGCTTTCCAAGCGATCATTTTTTTCTGTATTAATTATCCAATTCCTTCAATTCATTCTGCAAATCTTCGATCTCTTCCTTTAGCATTTTCTTGTACTCTTCCTTGGTCGGCTGATATGGCATCACACCGCAATTTCCTCTACCACGACCCATTCTTCGACCCCTGCCCATACCTCTGCCTTGTCCACACGGACCCATTCCTCGTCCAGTCATCGGACCAGCTCCATTTGGTCCGGTTCCATCCATATTTGGCATAATAACACCTCTTAATAATTACTAATAAATATTCTTAGGAAATATCACTCTCGACCAATATTGATTGCCTTGCCTTTGATCAATGCTTCGGCAATCTTGCCATGAGCGGAAGCCAAAATTCGATGAACTGTCGATTTTGAAAGCCCCATTTTGTCAGCCGCTTCAATCATGTTATCACCATTTAAATCACACAATCTCACAACCTCCATTTCATCTTTTTCCATTATCACTTCTTCCAACATCCACATTGGTATCCCTTGTGGCTTGAAATAATTAGATTTGGCTCGAAAACGAATGCGACGAAATTTTCTTGGTCTGCCCATGATTGTTAGTTATTGGATATTTCCCATTACAAACCAATTGTAGCACATTATGGGATATGTTGCAATACTTTTTTTTATGAAACATTTTTGCCTATCATTTTTCATATATAAACATCATTACAAATTTCGTTTTTTAAATACTTTTTTCTTCTTTTTAACCACCGCAATCCTGACAAAATCATTCAAAATTTATTCACCACACAATAACCTGCAAGGATCAATCCAATCGGATAACTTGGATTCCTGGTCAACATAACCGGTATAAACCACCATCTCACCACGATGAATTCCTAAATGCAAATGTTTCCGCTCGCCATCTGTTTGTTCGCTAAAAGCACTACCCAAAGTCCCCACTTCATCACCGGCCGAAATTTGATCCCAAACATTTACACCTTCACTTTCCAAATTCAAATGACCGTACAAAACCGTCACCTGTTCCCCATCCAACAAACAACTTGTTACTACCACCCCGCCATATCCTCCCACCCATTCTTTGGCCAATACTCTTCCGTCACATATGGCCTTAACATTTACAAATTCATTGATTTCATCTTCAAACACCTCAAAATCCACTCCGGTATGATACCCACTAAATTTTTCCGGTTGCACCGGGGATGTTGCCGGTGTAACTAAAATACCAAATGGTTTTTTTGTCACCCTTTCAGCCGAACGATCAATTGGCTCATCTTTTTTATCCATCATATCCGACCGCGTCAATGTGCCACTATTGGTATCTATAACTTGTGCCGGTACTGACATATCCATCGGCTCACTATCTGGCATACCAGTTGAATTATAATCACTTAAAAACCACCAAACGAACAATGCCACACCAAATACCACTACTCCGGCAAATATATAATTTTTCATAATTTATTCATTAATTTACCAAAACATAACGAAACATCTCACTCATTAAAAAAATTTTATTTTATATACCTTTTTGCGACCGGTATCAACAAATACATAATCGAGCTCCAATCCGGTGATAAAAAAACCAAACCGATCGCTATCATAGCCACCACTGGCAACAAAAGATTTCTATACAACGCATTTTTATATAGATTGGGACTAATTTTTTCAACTTGTAATTCCTTTTTACCGGAAATATAAACCCACGACCATGCATAAACCAATCCCGCCAACATCAAATTTGCATGAAAAAAAATCGCCGCTACCAATTCATCGCCATACTCACTTATCAATGATGTCGAAAAAGGTATCAGCGAAATCAACATCAATCCTAATAAATTTATCCAAAGATAATTTGCATCAACTTTTTTTACATGCAAATATTGTTTGTTTTGAGAAAGCCACAAAATCGCCAGCAGAAAAAAACCCAAAAAATAACTGTAAAAAATCGGAAACATCTCCCACAAAGCACTATCCAAACCACCTCGCGACACCATCTCGGAAATTTTCGACACATCGATATTTAGTACCAAAATCGTCATAGCAATCGCAAATATCCCATCCGTCAATGCCTCAATTCGATTCTTGCTAAAAAATCTATTCATTCATTAAATTTAAATTATATCCATACAATCACCATTGCTATAATTTAACTATAACAAATAAAAACTAATACTATAAAAAATTCACTCTTCATATTTTTAGTAAAAAACAAAATATTTTTCAAAAAAGTCTCACCTTGATCCGGCAAGACTTTTTTTAACTCTCTAACAAATATTTAAAAAAATCACTTCACTGTATAGTAAACATTTGTCATCCATTTTGACACGTCCGGTTCTCTGTTGGCATCCGTCAAATATTCCTCGATCGCATATTTATCAAATTCCAAATTGTTCTCCTGTAGATATTTCATCAACGCATCATGCGTATCTTTTAACTTCATATAATCACCAACGTGCAACACCTTGACCGCTTTGCTTTCCTCAATCGGCATTAACACCAATTCCCCATCCTCAACCTCTGTCAAACCTTCAACAGGAAATCCGATCCCCATTTCCGTTTTCTGGTTCACTTCATCCCAGGAAAAATAAATGCTAACCGGCGGACCTACCGGTACCATGCCTTTTTCCCCTAAATACCCCATCACTTTTCCAAACGCATACTCATAATTTTTCCCATCTTTCATCTCTTCAAAAGTTAATATCTTTCGAATACCCAGATAGGTCTTTGGTCCAAAATTTACACTTTCAAAATTCATAACTTCCCTCACTTTTTACAAAAATCAAATAAAATATCTTTCCTTAATCAATCATAACACATTTGTTAATTTAGTACACAACAATATTTTTCTTAAAAATATCATATAATAAAAATACAGAAATAAATTACAAAACTAGTATTAATGAAATACATATTTTCCATCATCCTACTTGCTCTTGCCATAATTACTCTTTACTTATGTTTTGACTCATATCAAATAATTTCTAATCTATGCATTCCAAGTTGCAGTTTTTGTGCAGATTGCGCTGGTCCTAGAAGCTATCAACAAACATATATTTATGGCTCGATCAATATAATCATTTGGATAATGTTAATTTTCAACCTACGCAAATCAAAATAAACAACTAGATACATTGATTTTTCATAAATAACCATTCATTTGGTCTTTTTTTATTCCTTAACAAAGGGGAACAATGAGAGTAGCGAACTACGAGAGTAAAGCTCGGTTCCTCTCATCTAAATAATCCATGCATCCGCCGATTCGGTGGACACTTTAGTTCGAACCGCTTTAGTGGTTACATGCTAGTTACCCCACACCCCTCCTCACTAGTTTGCTGGAAATTCATCTACCGCCTCAACTCCATCTCCAAAACTCTCATTTTTGGGACCATTAGCAATAAAATCCTTCAGCGTCTCCAGTCCATTGATATAATCTTCTTCATTCATTAATCCAGTGTATTCATTCCAATCCAAAAACACTCCTGACAAATAATCAGCTCGTTTTTCCAGATAACCCCCATCAAATAACATTTTCTTCAGACTTTCATAAACTTCGTCATACATCTGCTTATATTTTTCATTGGCCATAAATCTTTCTTTCAGTTTGTTTGATCCTTGCCTTCCACCCGGTCCAAATCCTTCGGCTCCGTTAAAACCTTCTGGCGACTCAAATCCTTCCGGCAATAAACCTTCTTCACCCATCCCCTCTCCTAAGTCACCAAATTCACCCCGATCAAATCCCATCTGTCCCGGCATTCCTTGTCCACCACCCCCCATATTACCCATTGCCAGATTCATATCCCAACTCAAAAAATAAAATTTTTCCTCATCAAGATCATAATACAAATAATAATTACTGCCCATTCCACCGAATGAATCATTGTTGGTCAGTAACTCATCCAGTGCCAACATCCGCATCAACAAATCTATATCCAGCCAGCCAGACAACTGTGACTCAAACTCCTCATCACTCGACTGATCCACAAACTTCAAAAACTCAATCAAATATTTCAGATCATAGTCATTTATCATAGTCTTCTGCTCATATTTTTCGACATACAAAGTCGGATCATCTCCCAGATAATCAAATCCTACAAAATTGTCCGCTTTATACAAAACTCCATCACCCCCAAAATGTTTTTCAACATATTCCTCATTTATCACTTCTGATACCACATATACATACTGCTCCTGACCATCAACTTGTACTGCTACATAAGCAGTCTCCGGCACTATCTGTCCAACCACCTTATGCGCTCCATAAGCCACCTGCTCATTCAACAAACTAAAAGCATCATCTCCCGTCGCAATTCGCAGTGCTATCTCGCTCAAACCCTGATAGGTTTGCCCGGCCACATATTCATCAAACCTCACCAACATCGGCAAACGATCCTGTAACTCTTCCGTCATTTCCATCTGCATACCCATTCCCACCGGTAAAGACATATCACCTTCTCCATCACCACCCCCGGGAAAATTCATACCTTCCGGCATTTCCATGCCATCAGGTAAATCGGGCCTTTCTCCTCTACCACCAAAACCACCGGACGGACCATCCTGACCCATTCCTCCACCGGGACCAAATTCCGCCTCGCCACCACCTTCTCCCAATACAGTTCTCAAGGTCATATTCCCTTTTAACCTCACCCCGACATTCTCTATCGTCACCCCATCTATTACCACATCAGCCGGAAAATAATCCTTCTCGCCCGTTTCCTGATATGTCGCTATCATCTTATCATAATTCTCATCACTGATCGCGATCTCAATATCATGCACCTGCGAGTCATCAAATAAGTACACAGTATTATCATAATTATTGCCAACCAACTCCTCATCTTCCTTCTCCACCAGCCAGTTATACGAAATTATCCGATAGTCACCCATTAGCAACAATAGCCCCACCACACTCAGCAGAGCTAGAACTATCCAATAATTTCGTCGCCAGTTCAAATTCATATTACAAATCCATTGAATTATATCCGGTCAATAATGTCACCTTCAAATTTCCATTTAGCTTCCTAATCTCCGAAACAAATTCCTGTTTTTTTACTCCCTTTTTCAACGTCGCGTTATACACCAATTCCGTCAACAATCCTGACCGCACCGAATCAGCACTGATTAACTCAGCCACATCTGTATATTTTACAAACACATCATTAAAAATAGTTTCATAATCTTCATCATTATTTAACTGAATTTTTAATATCTGGCCACTCATCCTTCGCGAAAACCAGTCAAATCGATTCATTAGCAATATCACCAGACTGATAATCACTGTCGCAATCACCGCCAGCAGATAAAACTTGGTTCCTGTTGCCATCCCAATCGCCATCGCAAAAAAGATAAAACCGACATCCCGAGTTTCTTTAACCGCATTACGAAAACGAATTATCGACAGCGCTCCCACCAGCGAAAACGCCCGGGCAATATTCGATCCCACGATCAACATAATAATACTCACTACCATTCCCATCAGCACCAGCGTATGCACATAACTCTGAGTATATGATGTTCCCTTATGCGTCTTCTGATACAGCCAACCGATAAAAGATGTGAGTACAAAACTTAACACCAGTGACAAAACAACATCCGTCACCGAAAAAGTCCCGGTCAAATCCTGAAAATTTAAGATTTCCATTAACTGGTCCATAACTAATTACTCCTAACTAATGAATTCAAATAATTTATATAATATTGATTTTTAGGAACCAACCCCGCCATCTCAATCACCTGGCAATATTTACTGATTCTCACCAGTCGAACATTCTGACTGGCCACCACTTCTGTTATCCAATACGGCACGCGCTCATTCACCTTTATCTCCAACACCGCCAACTTCGGTGAAATCAAAAAATCACCAATCTTCTTCGACGCCAAATCCAGATCATCCACCCGGTAACGTAAATCAGTATCAAACGTCACCCTTAAACCCATATCATAATCATGCCCGACAAACGCCTGTCGCCAATAACTGGTAATGGCTTTGGGCTTGAGGTCATAAATTTGCAGCATCGAATATATCTCCTCCACCACCGGATCATTCTCAAAACCACCCGGAATCTCCCGCCCGTCACACAACTGCAACGCTTCTTTGTACTTCATCGCCACTCGTCGTTTTTGAGTAACTCGATCCACTCTCTGCTTGATCTCCACAAAAACCTTTGAATTAGGTCCCAATTTTTTATCCGTCTCATAATGCCTGATACGCAATTTGCGCCGGAATTTCAAACCCTCCACCTTTTCCCAATAAAACCGATAATCATCACCGTCGTAATACAAACTGGAAATAACGTATTTACCCTCTTTATTCCCCCGCTGATCGGGCACAGCAAAATCGGTCACGATATTTCGCAATCGCTCCAACTGATCAAGTGTAATCACATATTTCAACTCAAACCGATTAAATTTTCTGATATCTTTTAGCATTGAAATAGAAATAATCTAAAGAGTCCCCACAGGTATGCACTACCTATTACGACATGCAAACAGAATTTCTTGCAATAATCATTGATATTCCCATAAATCTTTATACCATATAGCAAAAACACGCCTACAAAGCGTGCTTTCAAAAACTAAACTCCAGCCTGTCCGCCTTGGGCGGATGCAATACACGATGTTAGAACTTGTTTTATAGAGAGCCAACTATTACCCCACACCCTCGCTCACTAGCTATTCATTCGCTCTCAACATACAATCCAATTTTTTCATTAACTTCCACGTATTGCCATGTAATAGTAGTCCCAGATATGATTCGAGCATGCCAGCCTCTGGCTCTTTGCTGCGTAATTTCTTCATCATCCTTCTTTTGGTAGTTGTGCGCAGCACTCGATGATGGGGAAAATGCACCCATCCCAGGAAATCAATCCCAGAAGCGAGCGTTTTAATAAATAATTTTTCCGGATGTAAAGATAGCTTCAATCTCTCTTCCAAAATTCTTTCTATCGTCGGCAATAAATTTTCCAGATATTTTCTATCCTTCGATAAAACCACAAAATCATCCGCATAACGGATATAATACTTTGCTCGCAGTTCTCTTTTTACAAATTGATCAAACTCATTCATATAAATATTAACCAGCAACTGGCTGGTCAAATTACCAAGTGGCAGGCCAACTAAATTCTTTCCTTTTTCAAAATAACTGTCAATAATCTGTCCCAATAGCCACATAACTTTTTCATCTGAAATGTATTTTCTCAATATATCCAGTAAAATCACTTGATCAATGCTGGCAAAGAATTTTTTAATATCACACTTCAATACCCAAACTGTTTTAGTATGGTTGCGATAGACTTTTCGCCCAAATTCTCGAAATCGGTTAATAGCTCGATGTGTGCCTTTCTTTTGCCGACAGGAATAGGAGTCGAAGATAAATTTGCAGTCAAAATAAGAGTATAGAACGCGATAAACCGCATGATGCACCAGTCGGTCACGAACACTGGCTTTGTGAATTTGCCTGGGCTTGGGATCATTAATTCTGAATGATTGATATGATCCATGGCAATAAGTTTGGTTAGACAACTCGCGATGCAGTAAAATAATATTGTCAGCCAGGTTCAATGAAAACTCGGCTACATCTTTTCTTTTTCTTTTACCCCGTAAAAATTCCCGCCAGGCCTCCAACAAATTATCTATTGAAATAATATCTTCATAACTATGAAATCGCGGCCGCCTTCTTACTCTCTCTCTCTCTCTCTCGTAAAGAACTTCCTTCGATCCTCTTTCGGATCAAAGAGGGATATCTGTTGTGGATTGATCTTGTTCCCCATATTCCCAAAACCTCCCGTTTTACTATCGGCCAAAGAATTGAAAATAAATTTCTCGATCTGTTGGAATTGACACATGCCGCCTACTATTCCGCCAAAGATCAGAAAAAAGATCAGCTAACCAAATGCATCCTAACTCTCGATGTCCTTAAATTCCTGACTTCAATAGCTTGGGAAGCCAGGATCATTCCCAATGGCAAATATACAGCAATTTCCGAGAAATTAATCGAAGCCGGTCGGATGCTGGGCGGCTGGCATAAAAACCTAGATAACCCAGCCAGAAAAAACCGCGATTTGTGATCAAGTCACGGAAAAGAGCATAATTGCGGGCAGAGAAGACCCAATGATTGTCAGAATTCCAGTGCTTGTCCGGCTCAGCGTTGTTCGCATTCAGCTTCAGCTGGTCGTCGTTGTAGTTCAGATTGAACACGTTCGGATTGCCATCGGAGTCGATTTTCGTATGGTGTGCCATCCTCGCCACCGTCCGTCTGGTTGATTGGCTCAAAAAAGACTGGACTGAATATTATTTGTGATCAAAAATCACCCGGAGCACACCACACCAAGTTTGTTCTTTTTTAATGACAAAATACAAATCTCTGTTACCAGCCTTGGCCGATAACATACTTAACTTGCACCGGTCGGAATGATTTTCGGAAAGCCGTAGCCGTCCGAAACAATCAATCTGATTTTAATATAATAGAATACCCCAAGAAAAATCAAAGGGTCAAAGGGTCAAAGCTACAAAGAGTCAAAAGAAAAGCAAAGAGTCTAAGAATCTAAGTATCAAACTTGCGGGCAGAGAAGACCCAAAGATAGGCAGAAAGCCAGTGCTCGTCCGGCCCAGCGTAGTACGCATCCAGCTCCAGCCGGCCGCCGCCGTAGTGCAGACGGAACACGCTCGGAGCGCCACCGGAGCCGATAATGGGTTCCATGGCAATCAACATCCAATCTTGACTGGAGTTTTGCAACCGTAAATGTGGCCCGACCTCGGCCGGACAAAGATAGAGACCTAGCTCAGTCATTCGGCCTCTAGTAAAAGGAGCGGGTTGGCCATTATCATCCTTATCATTTTTCGTACCAATTATTTCCGCCGTGGTTGCGCCACGTGGAAATCCCAGATCGGCCACCGTAAATCGCACCAGTTCATATTCTCGTTTTTCCGGGCTGAATTTGGTTTCGGAAAGAATGTCTTTCGCCCAATCAGAAACATAGATATTTTTGTCTTTCAGAGCCTCTTTAGCCGATTCGGGTGAGTTGATATTTGCCTCAGTGGTAAGTTTTTGCATGAAGATTTTTTTGTCCGGAAATGATTCGAAGAGATGTTTGATGCCGGGGTACTTTCTAATCTCCTGCCAAATTTCCACATTCCACTTACCAACATAGGCTTTGGTGTTTGGGTTTAGTTTTTCTGGACTGTAAGCTATTTCTTCCGGCTGGCAATCAAATACTACCGGCATGTCTTTTTCCGGGTTTCTGGTCTCTCTGATCTCTTTGATGCGGGGATCTTTCTCATACCCAAACCCTTGAATATTCTCCTCGATTTCGTAGAGAAATATCAGCTCTTCCTTAGTTATTTCTTTCTCATCTTTTGCTTTCTGCCAAATAGTCGTCAATCTTTCCATATCGGCCACTCTTTTTTTGTAAAGCTCTCCTTCACTGCCAAAGTCTTGTAGCTTCTTCTCCAACACCGATCCGATATACGGATCCAGATTTTGATCGGGTGCGATACCGCGAGGTGGTTCGGCAATCTTGTTTTGACCTTCCATCCGAATGGCCAGACGGGGAATTACCGGCTCACCGTCTTCGTTAAAAGAATAATACACCCAGAAATCTCCCTGCTCGAGTTGACTCCTGGCCGTGTCCGGATCGGCCGTACACCATTCCAGTGGATATCCTTCAATACTTTTCACTAGCTCATCGACTACATCATCGCCATCATATTCATCTATCTGCACGTACTTGACCCACTTTCCTTCAGTCCCTTTTAGACCTTCTACCGAATACTCCGGCATTTCCAGCAGAAATTGAGCGTAAATATCACCAAAATTCTCTGCTGATATTAGTTTTTGAAATTCTTCATCATTTAATTTTTTGCTTTCGTTCTTAATTGACTCTCTTTGTTCTTTTGGCTTGGCTTTTTCTTCCAGATAATTGGTCATTGTTCCGATCGTCACCGCCAACGCTCGGGGGTTAAGCAGTGGATAGGAGTTAACTGTACTTTTTTTTCTCTTTTGGAATTTTGCCCTCTCATTAGAGATATTTCCCTCTTCATCAATCTCCGCTTTTTTCTGGAATTTGCCCAGTTTGAGGATTGAGGTAAAAGCCCAGTGCTTGCCCCAAGCCGGATACATGGCATCAACAGAATTAAGGTAGTTCAGCCACTTGTCCAGACTTCTGGTTTGATTGTTGCGGATTATCTCCAGCTCTTTCTCCCGCATCTCTTCCGGAAAAATATAGTTAATTCTTTCTATGCCTTTCTTGTCGGTATATTTTTCTTTGACCACTCCGCCACTTTCCAGATCACCCCCGTATCCCTGTTCGATCATGATGCGGGCCTTGTTGTTGTAGTAACTTTGAGGAATATCATTCAAGCCAATGGTAATATTTTCCTGAAGGATTTTCTCTCTTGTGCCCAGTTTCTCCCAAACCTTGTTTAGCAGTTTAATATTTCTCTCCCGACGATCAAAATTTGATTCTTTCTTGACTGGCACAGGATTGTATATTTTTTCTAGCCGATCAATATATGCTTTTACTCGTCCTGCCTTGGTACCGATATCCATCGGCTCCACTTCTATTCCGGCTCTCTTGAGACGCTTGTATTTTTCTACGGCTTTTTCCACCGGTTCACTTTTATACAGATCCGGCTCTTTGTGGAGCAAAAATCTACTCTCTTCCATTTGGTTTTGTTTTTTGTTTTCCATAATTTTTCTTTCTTAATTAATGCGCGATTCAAAAATCAAAGGGTCAAAGGGTCAAAGCTACAAAGAGTCAAAAGAAAAGCAAAGAGTCTAAGAATCTAAGTATCAAACTTGCGGGCAGAGAAGACCCAAAGATAGGCAGAAAGCCAGTGCTCGTCCGGCCCAGCGTAGTACGCATCCAGCTCCAGCCGGCCGCCGCCGTAGTGCAGACGGAACACGCTCGGAGCGCCACCGGAGCCGATAATGGGTTCCATGGCAATCAACATCCAATCTTGACTGGAGTTTTGCAACCGTAAATGTGGCCCGACCTCGGCCGGACAAAGATAGAGACCTAGCTCAGTCATTCGGCCTCTAGTAAAAGGAGCGGGTTGGCCATTATCATCCTTATCATTTTTCGTACCAATTATTTCCGCCGTGGTTGCGCCGTCAGGAAACCCAAGATCGGCCACCGTAAATCGCACCAGTTCATATTCTCGTTTTTCCGGGTTGAATTTGGTTTTAGCTAAAATATCTTTTGCCCAATCAGCTACATATATATTCTTACTCTCCAGAGCTTCTTTGGCGGACTGAGGCGAGTCAACATTTGGATCAGTGGTCAGTTTTCGCATGAATATTTTCTTATCCGGAAATGATTCGAAGAGATGTTTGATGTTGGGATATTCTTTGACTTTCTGCCAGACATCAACATTCCATTTTCCGACATATGCTTTGGTGTTTTGATTAAGTTCTTCTGGACTGTGAACAATCTCATTCGACTGACAATCAAATACCGTCAATATATCGGCTTCGAGATCCCTGGTTTCTCTGATCTCTTCGATGCGCGGATCCTTCCCGTAACCCATACTCCTGATCGGATGATCCAGCTCATAGACAAATTCCAGATCACTCTTGTCGAATGGTTTTTTTTGCATATGCTTGAAATGAATTTCCGCCAGATATTTCATGTCTTCCATGCCCGCCTTCCATTCTTCCCCGCCCGGCAGTTCCTTTAGCTTCTTTTCCACCACCGGCGCGATATAGTCATCCAGATGCTGTTTCACTTCCCTGGTCTGGATAATACCGCGCACCTCCAAAACTTTTGAGCCATCCGTCACCACCGCCGCCCGCGGGATTGAGTTTTGACCTTCCTGATCGGCCGAATAATATATCCAGATATCCTGATTTTTCAGATAACTGCCGGCCGTCCCTTCACCGGCGATACACCAGCCGGTATTGAATCCCTGAATTGTCCTGGTCAATTCTTTGGGATCAGAATTTTTGGCAAATTTTTTCCACTCTCCCTGGGTGATCGGCAGCCGCTCCATTGGCAGTTTCAATGAATTGATATAATCAATCATCCAGCCATAAAGCTTGCCGAAATTCATTCCCTTTAATCTTTTTTCATATTCCTCCCTCTTTTTTTCTTCGTTTAGCCCGATTTGCGACGGTTCTTTTTCCAGTTTCCTCTTCACCTCGTCAAACACCTTGGCCAGCGCCTGTTGATTCAATTCCGGGAAAGGTGCAGCCGTATATTGATCGCGCTTGGTATAATCCAGTTTGTCCTTGTTTTGCGCTCCCAGTTTCACCACCTCCGCCATCGCCCAATAACGGAACTCTCGGGGATAATTTTCTTTGGCTTCCTCCCCACCCAGATAGTCCAGCCACCCGTTCAGACTGGCTTTCTGATCGGCTACAATGCGCTCTTGCTCATCAATTTTTTCTTTTTTGGATATGGAAAAATTACTGGGATTTTTGCCCGTTTCCTGCTCAAACATTTTGCCAATTTGCGCTTTCACTTCCGCATTGGCCAGTTTTTCCCGGTCGTATCCTTTGAGTTCAGCATAGTTGCCCAGCAGCACATTACGGATATAGTCATCGGTGATATTTTCCGGCTTGATGATATATTTTCGCTCCAAAAATCTTCGCAGCAATCCACCACGCTGTTCTTCAATCCGCTCCCAGCGATCCAGATAATTGCCAATCATCTTCTCCACATTGCCTCTCGGGATCTTTTCACCCTGTTCTCTCTCGGTTCGCCTCGCCGCTTTCTCGGTTGCCTCTTGAAACGGTTTTTGCCATTCTTTTACACCCTTATCATCCTTCGAAGATAAAGATTTCTGCTCCCAATATCTGCCTTTTATTAGATTGTATTTTTTCATTTCTTTTTAATTAATCCATCCTGACAATCACTACATTATAGCACAAAATAACCAATTATGTCAATCTTTTAAATCATAAAAATATCAGGCGATACTAAAAAAATCACCCAAAAAAACCAAACCAAAACAGGTTCGAGACCTCGTTTCAAAAACTCCGCGCAATACACGATGTTAGAACCTCTTTACTAATTACAATCTAGTTACCCCACACCCTCACTCACTAGTTATTTATATTATTTCTTCTTTTTCTCAACATCTTAACAACTTTTAATAAAAAATTATCATTCCCCTTCTTTTAATTATATACTTGTCGACAAATTTCAGAATACAAACATTTCCAAGAAACTCCCATTCTACTTTCCCATTCCAATTACTTCACACTCACCTAATATAACTCACAGATACTAACTTTAGCCATACAAGTACGAGCTTAGGCTAAAAATGATAAGTATTATTCTTCATTAGTTACTACACCATTCTTTAATCTAATCACCCTATCAACCTTTTTGGTATCATCAGGTTCGTGCGTCACCATCACAATAGTTTGTCCCAATTCCTTATTCAATTTTCGAAATAAATCAACCACCATTTCAGAAGATTCTGAATCAAGATTGGCACAAGGTTCATCAGCAAACAAAATCTTTGGTCTACCTACAATCGCTCGGGCAATAGCCACCCTCTGTTGTTCCCCACCGGATAATTCGTTAGGCATATGATTCATTCTATGCGCCAAACCAACTTTATCCAAAGCTTCCTTGGACCGTAATATATAATCATCTTGATCAATGCTTTGCATTTTTAATGGCAAATACACCGACTCAATTACGTTCAACTCCGGCAATAAGGCATATTCCTGAAACACATAACCCAATTTATGCAAACGAAAATTATTCTTTTCTCGCTCCGACAAATCAGATACCAGCTCGCCATCATAAAAAATTTCTCCTTTAGTCGGCACATCAAATAAACCAAGTTGGTGTAACAAAGTCGACTTTCCAGAACCACTCTTTCCCATAATTGCTACAAACTCACCCTTACCAACTTCGATATTTATTCCCCTTAAAACCGTTGTTGGCACTTTCCCCATATATGTTTTATGTAAATCAATCACATTAATCATAATTAGCCCCAAATTAATTTTAAAATTGACTCTTTTACTCCCATTAATGACGGAATTAACCCACCTATAAAAGCTGATGCTATAAGACCAATACTAGCCGTCCATAAATCATTATTACTTAACACCAAACTCACATATCCGACAGGAAAATCAAGCGGATAAGTAACAAATATCGGAATTATTGCTTTGTACATAATAATCAAACCGAATACCACTCCACACAAAGCATAAAACAAAGACTGCCAAATATATGAAATAATAATTATTTCTTCCTGCATACCAATCGCTTTCATGATTCCAATCTGTTTCCGCCGATTCACCACACTCACAAAAATAATAATAAATATCGTTACTGCGGCCACTAGCATACCAATCGCTGACAGCATACCTTTAATCATCGTAAAACTATTGGTGATACCCCCTCCCAACTCATTAACTTCTCTCCATGATTTAATATCCACATCATCAATACCCAATGACTTAATAATTTTTATATATTTTTCTTCCAAATTATCCTGATCCAATTTCACCGCAATCTCATTAGCCACACCGTTCACACGATAAGCAGATTGATATTCGTTTTTGGAAATATATATCATGCTATCCGCAAACAAAGACTTTGACATAAATATTCCAACTACCCTATACTCCCTCCGAATTCCATTGGAAAAAGTGGCATAAACTTTATCGCCCACCTTCACACCTTTCAAAGAAGAATTATATTTATCCGTTCCATGAGTGCCAGCAACGTCTCTGCCTAAAACAATCTCATCACGACTATTTTCATCCAAAAACCTTCCTTCCACAATATAATCGGATACATTCGATACTAGTCGATCTTCATTTATATTAACTGCTTTCGTTATCCAATTTCCCGACTTTACATCCAAACCATCCTGCTCAGGATCAAATTCTATATATAAACTATCCACATAATGACTAGACGCTCCAACTACCCCTGGCAAACCAGAAATCAACCTTATCTTATTGGCCACATCCTTAATATAAAAATCATCCTTGCCTGGCTTTATTAATATATTGCCATACATCATATTTATAGCTTGACTATCTATCGCCTTTGATATTCCAGTAAAAATAGATGATAAAAACACCAAATTTAAAAAAGCCAACACCATCATCATTATCGTCATTAAGATAGTTCCAATATTACCACGCACAATTCCCCTATAGGCCAAAAATAGAGAAATTCGCAAATTGTTTACTAGTTCCTTCATCACACAACAATCAATTTAAAAATAATACTTGACTTACTTACCGTTCGGTTAGTATAATACAATTGTAATAGAAAAATGGAAAAAATCAAGTACCAAGTCGGGTACAGTTAAAGGAGGATGAATAATGCAAGCATATTTTCTGTCAATTACAAAACAAAGAATAATATGCCTAGAACAATACAAGAAGTTAGTTGAACTAAAGAAAATAATTCTATTAACTTTTTCGTATTATGTCTACTGCTTTTCTTTTTCTATTAAGACCTTTACCAACAACAATTTTTTATCAGAATATTTTCTAGAAATAGAAAAAAATAGCAATAAGAAATTCCTAAACACAAAACTCATTCATAGATTTCTAAAAAAAAGAGATATCCCTAGTGCCTATCAGGCCTTCTGGGCCACCTGGAATCCAGTAACACACTCGATAACCAGAAAAGTTTATGATTTTTGCGGAGGTAGTAAAAATCATAAACTATCAATCATAGCCACATTCATTTATAGCGGCATATTTCTGCATATGGCACATCCATACATGATAATAATCTATATTGGATTATTCAGCCTCCAGCAAAATACAGCGATTCAATTTTTGATCATTATCATGTCTTTCGGTTATTCCCTATTGGGATTACCCCTGCTACTTCCCAGAAAGGAGAAAAAACAATGATAAAAATAAAAGCAATTATAAACATTCTTTATTGGCTAGGATATCTTGCCGCTAATATATACATATATTTTCTTGGACTCAGTAAATCAACGACATTGATTAGCGAGTTCATTATAAAAATAAAATAAATTCACGCTCCCTGAATATTTTTTAGGGAGCTTTTCATTATTTATAATCATTACAATATGCTTACCATCATCAATATTGTCAGCGAAATAATCCTCATTTTTCTCTATATTCCTTCCGGCTTATTTCAAATATTTTTGCCAGAAACAATTATTTCCTCTCCAATTAACCGTAAAAATATCATCTTTCTTCACGGCTGGTTTACCCAACACCCACTCTACTATCCTTTTCTCAAAAAACTCAATAAATCAAACCACAATATTCATATACCCAATCTTGGATGGTATATCGAAGACATAGAAAAAACAACCGACAAACTGAATCAATATATCAAAAAACATCAACTCAAAAACATCATTCTAATCGGCCATAGTCTAGGTGGAATAATTGCCCTAAACTACGAAAAAAAATATCCAAAAACAATAAAAAAAGTTATCACAATAGCTTCGCCTATTCATGGCAGTCCTCTAGCCAATATATTACCTCCACAACAATTTATTCCCGCCGATCAACTCGTTCTTAATAGCAAATTTCTGAAAAAATTATCACAAAATAAATTCAGACCAAAAATTATTAACCTCAGATCAAAATATGATGAGATAGTTCCAAGTATTTCTAGCCAATTAAAAAATACCCAAAACATACAAATTAATGTTCTGGGACATATTTCTATTATCTATTCAAAGCAAACAATCAATCATCTCAAAGACATAATTTTCAATTAATCTGCTATTTTCGCCACGATTATCTTAGATATTTTAGAAGAATTAATCTTATTATTTATCATCAAATTGTCAAACAGCAATCCTTCAACAAAATACATAATCATCAAGGAATCATCCTCCAACATTTTTTTATCTTTTTGATATTTCTGTCTACCAATCTCTTTTAAGTGAAACTTAACTTTTTCCAAGAATAAATTACGAATACTAAGAATTTTCTTTCTAATTTCCTCATTTTCCATCATCACCCTAGGCAACAAAATTTTCAATAATGTCTTTTCCTTCATCGTAAAATCAATATAAACCTTAATATAATCCTCCAGAATTTTCGTTGAATCTTGTTTTAAATTTATTGCTTCTATCTTCTTATTCATCGATAAATATACATCATCCAATACCGAAGAATACAACTCTTCCTTTCCAGTAAAATGATAATACAAAGCGGCTTTTGTAATACTAAGTTGCTTGGCAATATCCTCCATAGAAACACCAAGATAACCGCTATCAGCAAACAATTCGGAAGCCTTCTTTATTATTAACTCTTTTGTGTTCTGTATTATACCTGATTTAGCATTATTATTTTTCATAAAATCATATTAACCAACTAGTAAGTTAATCATATCACTAATATATCTCAATTCAATACAAAAACAACAAAAACACAGTCATAAACTGTGCTTTCAAAACAAAACTCCGCGCAATACACGATGTTAGAACCACTTTACTAATACAAAATACTTAGCAAATATGCAATAACCCATACTAACACTGCAACAATCCAAACAAAAAACTTAATTACAATAATAAATATTGAAGGTACATATACAAGTAAGGCTTTTATCAACCAAGTCACACCGATCAAAAAAACAACCAAACGCATAACATTTCTAGCCCTTACATCAATCAAGGACCTTAGAGGAGAATTTGAATATGTTCTCAATGGTTTTGGAAAAACTAACGTTTTTTCTATAAACTTAATTGAAATTTCATATCTAGCAATTCTATTCAACATTCTATCCTGAACTAAAAACCAAGCCACCGAGACCATAAAACCAATTAATGACACAACTAACCAAACATATTTTTTATCCCATACTTCATCAGCAGAAAAAACACTAACCAATAACAATGCATTTGTAGCCCAAAAAGCACCAAACATATTCCAAACAACCTGATCTTGACCAACTCTTTGGGACCCATAACTACACAATAAAGACAAAATTTGGTCCTTTTCTAAATTATTATTTGCAATATCTCTGCCTTCTTCGAGAGTCATAATATAATTACTCTCTTTTTCATCTACAAATAAAAAAATCACATAACAGATGAACAATATTAACAAAAAAACAGAGATTTCAATAAATACACTCGACAAACTACCACCAAGACTAATTAACAAGTAACAAAAAACTATCCCTACAAGAATAGCTATCATATAAGGAATAAAATTTTTTATCGCTTTTTCAAACATTTTCATCGCCATATTTTATTAACAGAAAATATACAATCTAAGTTCCAAACGTTATTATACAATAATAGTATTAAATTCTAATTAATAAAAACACAGTCATAAACTGTGTTTTTAAGAAAAACTCCGCGCAATACTCAAAACTAAAACCAATTAACTGATTACAATTTAGTTACCCCCCTCCCTTACTCACAAGTTATTTCGCAATGTATATCTCGGCATAAGAAGATTATTTTCTTCAAAAAATTTTTTCCAAAAATGCATACATGAATCCACCACACCAAGTAAATTATAATTTTTTCCTCGAAAAAAAACCGTAAAATTTCCTATATAAATACTATCACCTTCCTTAAGATGAATAGTCATTTTTTCTTTATTAGCGGCTTTTAATTCTTCTACTGAAACTGAAAACAGCGACCCACCAGTTATATTAATCTTTGTATGCTCATCATTTGGTCTCCACTTTTTGTCTAATGATCCATGTTTAGACTTGTTACACAAATCACGACAAATTAATAAACCAATTTTTGAATCAGTAGGGTCAATGTTATTATCTACATCTGTAAATAATGGCAACTTATTCTTAATAACATTGTTAACCTTTCGGTCTTTTTTTATCAATTCACGCAAGTGATAACAAACGGTCATAAATTCAATCACAGAATCAAGAATCTCTTGAGAACTTTTTGATAAACTTTCTTTGTTAAAATCTTGAGTTAACTTATTATATACTCTCTCAAGTCTTCTATATTGACTTTCAATATCTTCCGAATATTCTCCTCTAGACTTTGGCATATAAATTATTTTACTGATAAACACAATGAAATTCACAAAATCAAACCTGTTTTGTAGTCACTAACAATCATCCTATATTATTGCTCGCTAAATATCTTCGCCATCCTTTCTTTTCGAAACTGCTAGCCAGAATAATATACCAGCAAATATTATCTGCATAACGACACCAACTACATCTGGACCATTTACCAATACATAATCCCCAACACATTCTTGTCCATCTCGTGTTTGCACGAGTTGGTCGCATACGGTATGATTTTTCGTTATAAAGGAAATATATGCACTCACAATCAACATGCCAGCAATTAAAGCATATATCCCTCGATTTAAATAATTGTTTAATTGCTTATCTAAGGGCAACTTACCGCCCCAAAACCTTAAAATCAACCAAAGAAACACAGGAACTAAAATTAGATACATAATTCGCACAAATAATCCATATGATTCAATCGGACCAAATAACAACAAAACAATAAAAACAAAGACAACAATTAAGTTTCTGTTATTTTCATTTAATCCTCTCTCTTCTTTTTTTGAAGCAATCTTCATATATAGCTTAAAAAAATAATCCCGAACTTTTCTAATTGTCATCTACTAATCCCATTCTAAAAATTCATTTATCTCTTCTAATCGAGATTTACCAAACTTCCAAAGTTTTTTATCAACCAAATAACCATTCTCCATTTGATTTCTTTGAAATCTTTTTAGACCTGGAATAAATGCCTCCCTCCATTTTTCATTTTGAAATTGTTTTAGACTCTCATTTACTGCCTCTATATCATTCGTGTATGCAGTCAATCCGATCAAAGTAGACTCTAAAACACCCACCTTATCGCTTAGTCCTTGATCATGATAATATTCAGCCATTTTATTAATTGCTCCAACCAAAATATGTTTAGGATATGGCAATAAAGACTCAGGAATATTATTACAAAAAAGTATTCCAATCACCCCAGAATACTCTAAAAAAACTCCCCAAATATTAACAATATTACTCGCCTCCTCCAAAGTTAATCTATCAGAAATACCACTTTGGGACATTCTATCTAATTCCTCGGCCCTTCTAGATAGTTTATCGAAATTATTCATTTTTTCCTCTTACAAAATTTTCTCTAAACGGATAATTTGAGTCAGATATGTATTTATTACACATCTCAATTAATTTCTCTTTTGTGTGAAATATTTCCATTTTGTGAGGCATTTGTGAATCAGCACCCACCAGCAAATCCCAATTTATTCCACTTTCAAAAGGTTCTTTTAAACTAAAAAATAAAGTTAAGGGTTGAACTCTTTGCTCTGGAGCCAACCTTAAATGATTAACCGAAATTAAATTATCACCTACGCCGAATACTTCATATCCAACAAAATTCTTATCACTATATTCTTTTTCAATCTTTGAATTACCTTTTGGAGTAAAGATCATATTATTTAGAAAAATATCTCTAGCAATTCCCATCCCAAGATTAACTAATTGTATGCCAACTGAAAATTTTATAAATCCATCCTCCAACTTTGGATCCCCTTCCCTAGTAATATAATTTATACCCACATTTGGAGCGGGCTTACGTCCAAACATACCAGCCAATACTGAATGAGTAATAGGAACAAATGATTCTCCCGCTCGCATATAATACTTATAATCAAAAATAACTTGTATTGGCAATCCTTCATACTTAGGCACTTCAGTAACAACATAACCACAATCTTCCCCTTGCTCATTATCAATTATAGTAAAACTATTAACAGATGGATGCTGAGGGACCGTCAATCTACTAACTTGCGAATTTAATATGGACACGAAATTACTGACTGATTTTATTGGTAATAAATCTTTAGCCACATCCTCATCTTTCCCAGTTCCTACTCCCCATATAATTATTCCACCTTCAGAATTTCCAAAACCAGATATCGATCTTGCATAGTTATTTCTATCACTATCCTCAAGTGATTTTTTGTTACTATAATCACCTATAGATGTTCTTTTGAAATCAAGAAAATATCCTTCTGACTCTTTTCTTGCAACTAAATCTTTAATTGCCTCAACACCACCATTTTTAATTTCATTTAGCAAAGAGATATAAGGCTTTTTATCGTAATACATAAATTTATATTTATAAATAAATCATCTCAGTTATCCAATATTAGCTTCATCTATTGAAACATTAGAAGAATCTAATTTCTCTTTATTTACAACCTCAATCTTCTTTTCATTCTTTTTAGCCTGTTTACGATAAAACTTATTTATCCTGTCCCGTGCTTTTTTAGCCTCATCTCCTTCAAGCACATCCCTCTTAATAACTTCATTCTTCAAAACCTTTTGAATATCATCTATATCAACCGGCACTCCTTCAGACATTTTTCTTAATTGCTTTCTAATCTCAAAAAGAACATTTTCCCTTAAAAGCAATTCGCCTAAAACAAAACGATTTACGCTTTGCCTTTTTTCAAAATATTCCTCTCTTGCATCCTTTACTATTCCCTCTTTGCATAAAATGAAAAGCTTCTCAATATCTTGTTCGCTCTTTGGATCAAGCTCCAACATATTCAAAGAACAAACAAAATCATATCCAATCGGTTTTTCAAATTTTATCTTGTATATGTTCCAGACGATCCCATTCGACAAAACAACCCACTGTACGCCATTATTAGCTCCATAATCAAGAGCTTGTCTTAAATGATTCTCTTTTAATTCCAAACCAATTGCCTTAGCTTCCAATAAAAACTCAATCTTGCTATCAATTTTGACCGCCACATCACAAAACGTCCCCCTAATGGCAAACTCACTAGTTACTTCTAAATATTTATCATAGCCCAAAACATCAGCCAAAATATCCTTGATAATCATTACCGTATCAGACTCATTCACATCCCTATCTTTGGCAATTCTCAAAACCTGTTGATATTTCGCCAACATTTTAGTCATTCGATCAAAAACTCTCTTTGGAATAGTCATATATAAATATTAATAGTAATACTCAACCACAATTACATTGTAAACTTTTAATTCACGAAATAAAAAACAATTGATCACTATTAAGATTTACCCTGGACTGATTGCAGAAAATTAACTAAAATTTCATCCAATTTCTCTTTTACTGATTCACCTTTTAAATTAGAAACTTCCCCAGAGTAAAATCGATTATTATACTCAAAATCAAAAGCAAGACCTTCATATTTTCTTGTAAGTACTACACCATCCTTTTCTGAAAAATCTTTATACCCAACTTCAACATTTATTCCATTAATATCTTTACTATTTTTTTCCAATAAATAGCTATCTTCATGAATATTGCTAGCTGTTTTACTCGTTAAAACAGCAATAGAATAATCATTATTCTTTACTGGATTATATGTATAAATATTCTCATCCCCAATAGGTTGTTTGTTCCGCAAATCAAAACCGACCAACTTCTCCATATTTATTGTCTTGATTGTTTCTTGTTTATTATCTGACTTATTATCCAAATTACTGTTTATCTGTCTAAATGAAGAACCAAGCACAATTCCTATTACAAAAAGAATAAAAACTAACACACAAGACAAAGCATTGGATAATTTTATTCCTGTTTTTTTCTCAATCATATTTCTCACAGGTGGAAACATAATTAAACCTGCGATTACCAACAAAACACCAGAAACAAAATTAACAATCGAAAAATTCGAAATTATTATTAACCCCCAAAATAAACACATAAATCCTACGAACCAAATAAAAACAGTAAGGCAACCAAAATTAGACGATTTGACCGAAACTATTTGCTCACCTTCTTTTTCTTTGTCCATAATAATTACCCAATAATTTATTTAAATAAAGAATTACACCAAATTTATAATTACTTTGTCCATCCTAAATAAATTTTCTTTCAAAATACAAAAAAGGCTCTTCTAACACAACTCGGCTTTCTCTTTCGAGATCACCCTATACCCTTTCGGATATAGACCTTATGCAAGTAAGCTGGTCAGAAGAACCATCTTTATGCATAAGGTTTTTTCGCCATGCCTTAAAAATATTACTTTATAAGGTTTAGGCTCTAAATTATACGGTTAACTATTCAGTAATATGACTAACCACATTAATGATAATCTTTTTTATCACCAAAATTCAAATCTAGTCAGTCTTTATTTGATAAGATAATACAATTAAACTAACATAAAAACAGTTTAAATATTATATTTCTATTACAATTTATATGAATTTAATCGATTCAATTAATCAAAATTTTAATTTAATTTCACAAGACCCAAAAATATTCTTCATCAATGTTGCAGACTATATAAAATTTATAAATGACAACACAATAACCAAAGAAATACTTAACAAAAAAATAAAAGAAAGCCGAAATGCTTACAACAATTTAACCAACAAACAGAATAAAATAAATAATACTACAAATAAAATAATTAAGAAGCTTCAAACAATTATTACAAACAATAGTAATAGTCTCAATTTCATTACAACAAATACCGAATATTCTGAATTACTATTTCCCCCAGCAAGAGAATTCACTCCTTCAATAATTAACACCAAATATAATTACGAAACCATAAAAGAAATTATATTCAAGATTGGCAAATCACCATATTCAAAATTGGTAAATAAATTTTTTCTTAATCAAAAACACAATAGAAAGAAACAAGAAAAAAAATTTAAATACGAAGATACATTTCGAAACTATTTAACAACAAAAAATAACTACGAAACAGAAAGCATCACCAAATTATGGGCTAGTCTTAATAATCTCATAAATATTTATCTAATAATTTATGAATCTAAAAAATTAGAAAAATTAATTGATAAAACATATTTAACCAATCAATATGTGGAATACAAACTGATGAGTAATGAAATAAAATGTTTAATATCCGGCAAAATAGACTATTCTGATTCATACAATATTGACGAAATATATTCCGATGTGCACAGACTCCACTTACACATAATTGACCAACTTATTAATAACGACACATATCAAAACTTGATATGTGAACAAAACGACAACAATGGGAAAACAACTATTCATATTAGCAAAAAATACGGCATATATAAGGAAATTTTCAACCGCAAATTCATATATCCTATAAAAAATAATTGCAAAAAAATTGTTTTACTACTTAATAAAAACCCAATATCCAGTACAGAATTAAATTCTAAAATTCAATACAAATCTGGAATATCATCCATAAACAAAGCCATAAAAAAGATAAACAAAAGATTTATAAAATATTTAAATGTTAGACATAATTTGATAAACAAGAAAAAAGGTCATGGATATGTCCTAAATTATGTTAAATACGAAATAATCAAGAAGTAACAGTCCTTCAAATAGGTGTTAATAACTTTTTAAAATATGGTTTTCTAACCATATTTTTTTATTATTCAAATTTTCACGAGGACCAATACAGGGAATCTCATATTTACTCTATTCTGAAAAATAGCAACTGGAAAAAAATTACTATTAATAAAACAATTATGCAAAATAACTATTTTAAATCATCAGATCTCAATCTTTGTTCGTTCATTATTTCATCTGGATACTGTATTTCTAGCACCGAAAAAAACAAAGATAACACAACCGTCTTCTATATCATACGCGACGACAACCTCGATAGACTTATCGAATTATATTTCAGTCACCAAGCCAAGGTCGATCCAATTCTATTTGCATATAATCAAAAACTGCTTAAGACAAGGATTTACCACTCATAAATGATTATCAGCAAAGAAACAATTGAGAAGTTTAAACAAATGGTAAAGAAACACTTTAATCAAGATTTAAGTGATAAGGAGGCCTATGACCAATATCAAAAATTTCTCAATTTGTATTATGTAGTTTATTCCAAGCCCCTAACTCCATCAGAAGAAAAAAAATTATCCAAATATATTAATCAAAATCACCATGAAAGAAAATAATATTTCTATTAATAAAAATTTCAATCCAATTACTCCTGAGGAAATAATCAAAATTCTAGACCTAACGGTCAAAAAAGACAATCACAATAAACTAGCAACATTTTTATGTTGTTTATCGGCATATACAAATGATTCTCAATTCAATATTAGTTTCAATGCCCCCTCATCAGCGGGTAAAAGTTACATCCCCTTAGAAATCTCAAATTATTTCCCTAAAGAAGATTTACTAATACTTGGATCATGTTCTCCAACATCATTCTTTCATGAACAAGGAGAATACAACCAAAAAACCAACACAACTATTATCAACCTATCGAGAAAAATAATTATCTTTTTAGACCAACCAGATCATTATCTACTCGAAAAATTCCGGCCATTACTTTCTCATGACAAAAAAGAACTAATAAATAAGATAACTGATCGTAAAGAAAAAGGAGGTCACCGCACTAAAACAGCAATAATTATTGGTTACCCATCAGTTATTTTCTGTAGCGCAAGTATCAAGATTGACGAACAGGAAAGTACAAGATTTCTCATGCTCTCACCTGACACCAATCAAGACAAATTAAAAGAGTCAATACAAACTAAAATTACCAAAGAAGCAAACAAAGAAGTTTATGAAAATAATATTCAAAATAATCCTGAAAGACAAACACTTATTGATCGGATCGAGGCTATCAAATCAGCCAAAATAGAAAATATTATTATCGAACAACCCGACTTAATAGAAAAATTATTTTTCGACTCCAAAAAGAAACTAAGACCACGCGACCAAAGAGATATTGGAAGATTCATTTCATTAGTCAAATGTTATAGCCTGCTTAATCTCTGGTTTAGAAAAAAAGTTGGTAATAACATATATGCCAACGAAGAAGATATTAATTATGCCCATGATCTATGGTCCAAAATATCGGTCAGCCAAGAATTAAATATCTCTCCCTACCTTTATAGTATTTTCAATGAAATTATTCTCCCTCTGTATAAAGAAAAAATATCAAACTATCCAGATATAAGAATTGGAATAAGTAGACCAGAGATTTTGAAAAGATTCTTTCAAACCTACCAATACCCTCTACCTGAATACAAACTAAGACAAGAAATTTTACCTATGTTGGAAAATGCGGGATTGATCGTCCAAGATTACGGTCCAGACAATCAACAAAAAATATTAATATTCCCAAATCTTAACTTGTGAGATTGGGTGTGGGGTAAATCTATTTATTTATTAATAATTAATTAAATACTATGCGAAACAATCTTAAGCCAATTGAAAGAAAACAAATTGAACAATTGGAAACCACAGAAGACATAAAAAATTTCGTCAAAGACAAAATCAAAACAAACCACGATCCAGATGTTTTATTAGATCAAATTGGTATCCTTCTTAAAAAACATTACCTTGGCAAAAAAAGTAAGAAAAAACAGATTGATGAATTATTTCATGATTTCTCTAATATCTTCGGTTTAGACACAGGTTACACTGTAGCTTTTTGTCATAAAAAAGAATACCGACCAATGGCAATACAATTCGCACGAGACATAATAAAAGAATACCAATGCACAACCTCAATTGAAAAAGCCATGGCTAATAATATTGCTCTCTCATACACAAAAATTATTCAATATTCAAGGATCCTCAGTCAATGCTCTAGCTCAGAATCAGTAAATAAATTAAGCATTCAATACTGCTATCTAATTAGTAAAGAAATTGATCGAGCCAATAGACAATTTAATTCATCCCTATCTCTACTCCAACAAATCAAATCACCATCTATTGATATCAAGATTCAAAGTAAAAATGCTTTTGTATCAGAAAAACAAGAATTTATTAACAATAATTAAAAAACATGAATTCAATAAAGCCATACGATTTAGGAAAAAATCTAACAAACTTGAATTATCAAAAAATTGACATCGATAATATCATCAAAAACTACCACCAGATTGCCAAATCAGAATTTATACGATCAAAAGTTTCTATTCAAGATTTAACGATTAAATTATCCATATCAAAAACAAGGTTTAATGGCCAACGATACTGGTTTTCCTGCCCAAATTGCCATCGCAGAATCCGAATAATCTACATCGACACTATAAACAAAAAAATCGGATGTATTAAATGCCTTAAAATCAAATACTACAAATCAAGATATAAAGGCATGATCGAAACAAACCCTCCATGACAAAAAAATGATTTTTATGCACCTTAAAATATTTTATAATATAAGTGTTGACCCAACAATTTTTTACACTAATGAATTTTTGTCGCCTAAACAGGGCGGTTCTGCCGACAAACCATTAGTGGTAAGTTGGGTCAACCAGAACCGTCCTATTAGTTTATCCATTAATCTCTATTACTATGAAAAACGATCAAAGACTAAAATATTTCCTTTATGCTCGCAAATCAACCGAAAACGAAGATCGACAAATGGCTTCAATTGATTCACAGATTCAGGAATTAACCAAAATTGCTGAACAAAAAAACATACGCATTGTAGAAATTCTTTCTGAATCAAAATCAGCCAAAGCACCAGGAAGAGAAATATTTAACGAAATGATTCAAAGAATAAACAAAGGTGAAGCTCAGGGCATATTATGTTGGAAATTAAATCGATTAGCTCGTAACCCCATTGACGGTGGTCAAATTAGTTGGTTGATTCAACAAGGAATAATCAAACATATTCAAACTCATAGTCAAAGCTACTATCCCACTGATAATGTTATCGTTATGGCTGTAGAATTGGGCGTAGCCAATCAATTTATCATGGACCTAAGTACTGATACCAGAAGAGGTCTTCGGACCAAAGCAAAACGTGGTTGGCTTCCAACCTACGCCCCACTTGGCTATATGCACAATCCCTTTAAACGGAAAGGTGAAAAAGAAATTATCAAAGATCCGGACCGTTTCGAGTTGGTCCGTAGAATGTTTGATCTTATGCTAACCGGAAAATACACTCCCCCACAAATTAGACATATAGCCCTTAGTAAATGGAAATTAACAAACCGCCAAGGAAAGGAATTTTCCCGAAGCACTATTTACCGAATATTCACCAGTTCTTTTTATTATGGAGAATTTGAATATCCAAAAAATAGTGGCGAATGGTTTAAAGGCAAGCATGAAGCAATTATCTCTATTGAAGAATATGATCGCATCCAACTCATTTTAGGTAGAGAAGGCAAACCAAGACCCAAAAATAGAGTCTTTGCTTATGTTGGTTTGATCAAGTGTGGAGAATGTGGAGCCTCTATCACCGCCGAAACCAAAATCAAGAAACAAAAAAACGGTAATATTCACCAATATACTTACTACCACTGCACAAAACACAGAAAGCAAAAATGCTATCAAAAAGGTATAGAAGTAAAAGAATTGGAAAAGCAGATCAACGAAATTATATCTTCATTTACAATTCCACCCGACTTTCACGAATATCTCTATGGAGAACTCAAAAAGCACAATAAAAAAGAAGCGAATGATCGTAACCTGATCATCGCCTCACAGCATAAAGCCTACACTGATTGTACTAAAAAATTAGACCGATTGTTAGAGCTACGCCTGAATAACGAGTTAAATGAAGAAGAATATATCACCAAAAAATCAGATCTCCTAAAAGAAAAAAGTAGAATCAATGAAGTTATCGAAAATTCTGATAAAAGACTTAATAGCTGGTTAGAAACTGCCGAAAAACATTTGGGAATAGCCGAATATGCTTATATCAGATTTAATGAAGGTGATATTGAAACCAAAAAAGAAATCTTTATTTCTCTTGGCTCGAATTTTATCCTTAAGGACCAGAAGCTCTTTTTAGAGCTTCTTTCCTTTTACTCTTTTCTCATACCAGCTAAAAAAGAAGTTGATAGAATAAAAAGAATGTTAGAACCTATGAAAAAGAGCGTAAACAAAGAACAGTTGTTCAATGCATACGCTCGAAATCCCATAATACTCCGGGGGTGGGGCTCGAACCCACGACCCATTGATTAACAGTCAATTGCTCTACCGCTGAGCTACCCCGGACCACGCCCACCAAGCAACTTTATTGCAGACGGGCAAAAATTTCACTTACTATAACCATCTAACAAATACTATTTTACTTGAATTTAATCAACTTTCAAATTATTTCCAAAAAATAACTTCAGTTTAATAATTTTAAATGTGAGACTTACCGCAAATAATCCATCAACCTCCTACTATCTCGATTGCGCCTCAGTCGCATCAACGCTTTCGCTTCAATTTGACGGATTCGTTCACGAGTTACGCCAAATTCTTTTCCCACCTCTTCCAGCGTCCGATTGGTACCATCACTCAATCCGAAACGCATTTCCAAAATCCTCTTTTCACGAGGTGACAAAAGTTCCAAAACCTCCATCAACTGGTCACGCAACAACTGACGAGTCGCGGCATCTTTTGGTGACAAAGTTACCTTGTCCTCGAGAAAATCTCCCAAATAACTATCTTCCTCTTCACCCACCGGTGCCTCGAGAGACACCGTCTCTTGCGAAATTTTCAAAATATATCTGACTTTCTCCACTTCCAGGTCCATCTCCGCCGCAATTTCTTCCGGCAATGGTTCACGACCCAACGCTTGTACCAACTGACGCTGAACTCTCGTTAATTTATTTATCGTCTCCACCATATGTACCGGAATTCTGATGGTTCTAGCTTGATCAGCAATCGCCCGCGTTATCGCCTGACGAATCCACCAAGTACCATAAGTTGAAAATTTATAACCTTTGCGATAATCAAATTTTTCTACCGCTCGCAAAAGACCCGTATTTCCTTCCTGTATCAAATCCAGCAAACTTAAACCGCGCCCCACATATCGTTTGGCGATACTCACTACCAATCGTAAATTCGCTTCAATCAATCTATGTTTTGACAACTGGTCGCCCTTTTCCATTTTTTTTGCCAACTCCACTTCTTCCGAAGCGGACAAAAGAGGTACGCGACCGATTTCACGCAAATACAATCTAACTGAATCACGCGACACATCCTGTAACCCCTCCTCTTTGGCGGAAGTTTCGTATTTAAGCGGACTTTCTTTGACTTCATCTTCCGTAGGCGCCACCACATCTTTCAAGCTCTCCTCACTCTCCACCATCTCAATACCGGAATCACCAAGCAAAGAATAAAAATCATCCAGCATCTCAATATCCATTTCCAGATCCGGTAACGTCTGCATAATCTCCCTCTGAGTCACAAAACCTTGGTCCTTGCCCTTCATGATCAATTCCTTGACCACATCGGTTTTATCTTTGTAAATTTCCTCGGAAATTTTATCCAATATTTCATCCCGACTCAAGCCAACTTTTTTCTTGACTTTATAACTTTTTTTCTTGACTTGACCTTGTGCTTCAACCACTTCAACTACTTTTGCTTTCTTGGCAACAATTTTTTTAACCGGTTTAATTTTCTTGGAAATTTTTTGCGTCACTTTTTTAACAGGTTTCCTTATTACCTGTTTCTTTTTCTTAACCACCGGCTTTTTCGCTTGTACTTTCTTTTTAACTGACTTAAGTTTCGCTTTGGTCTTATTTAGCAACGCCCTTTTGGGCTTTTGTTTGACAACTTTCTTTTTTTTGACATTTTTTACCACTTTTTTTGCTTTTTTTACCTTCACCTTTGATTTTTGTTTTCCCCCGCTCCTGACCTTTTTTGGCTTTGGCTTTGTCATAAAAATGCCTTAAAAAATATCTAAAAAAATATATATGACATCAAACTTTACAAACCAAACTTCCCGTATCAAGGAAATTTAAGTTTATGATTGATGTCTAAATTATTTACCTTTAATAATCAAATCCTGCAAGGATCGGATATATTGTTTAATTTTCTCCTTGTCATCACTCTTTTCCGCCTGTAAAATCTTTTTCTCCAACTCTTCTTTTAAACTGACCCGCATGACTTCTTCGTATCTGTTGAGCAACATCTGAAATTCTTCAACAATCAAATCCTCATCCAACTGAGCATAATCCGATTCAATCCTAACCATCACTTTGATCAACCATTGTTTCCGCTCTTCATCCAAAATCGGTGCAAAATCTTCAAGGGTCAAAGCATCCTGATCAAACCCTTTTACAAAAGAAACGATTTCCTCTACTCTACCAGAAAAATCTTTTTCCTGCAAGTTATTTATCTTTACTTTAAGATATTTATAAAAAACAATCATCAATCCAATCAATCTCTCTTCAATCGACAACGATTGTGATTGATATTTATTGTCTTCTTTTACCGATATCTTGTCCGGTTTATATTTGTTATATTTCTCCAGTACAAATTTCTCATCCACCCCCAAAACATCCGCCAAATTGGACAAATAATGCCCCTTTTCCACTTCATCTCCCACATAATACAACAAAGGCATAATCTGATCCGCCAATCGACTTTTATCCTTTACACCCTTTTCTTCAGTATCAAATACTTTCAAAAAATATTCCACAAAACTGACAGCCCCCGATACTGCCACCTGCCACTTGGCAACATCCGCCTTCATCATTTCATCCGGATCCTTGTAATTCATCAAATCAATCACCCGTACCACCAACCCCACTTCCAAAGCCATCTGCGTCAATCGATAAGCGGCTTTTTGCCCGGCCGGATCATTGTCAAAAGCTATCAATATATTGTCCGTCAATCTTTTCAATAGTATCAATTGTTGTTTGGTAACCGCCGTCCCCGAACTGCAAACTGCCTGTTCAAAACCATTTTGAAAACAAGCAATCACATCCATTTGTCCCTCACACATTATCACTTGCTTTTTTTCCCTGATCTTATCCTGAGCCAAATTTAACGCATACAATACCTTGCCTTTATCAAATATCTTGGTAGTAGCAGTGTTCAAATACTTCGGATTGTCTTTCTCTTCCAAAACCCGGCCGGTAAACGCCACCACCCGATTTCGATTATCCCAAATGGGAAATAAAAGCCGCTGTCGAAATTTATCCACTAAATTACCCTTACGGGAAGTAAAACCCAAACCGGATCCGATAATATCCGCATTTCCATACCCCCGCTTTTGTAAAAAAACCACCAAAGCGTCCCACATGTCAGGCGCATAACCGATTTTAAATTTATCGACTATATCATTTTTCAAACCACGTTTTTGTACATAATTACGAGCAATTTCACCGGATTTACTCCTTTTTAACGCTTGATGATAAAATTCAGCCGCCAATTTGTTGATTTCATAATATTTGTCAGTCTCATTTTTGAATTTTTGAAAACCGGGACTTTTTTTCAATTCCACCCCCGCTTTTTCCGCCAGGATTTTCAGTGATTCATAAAAGTCCACACCTTCAATTTTTTGCACCAATGTAAAAATATCTCCCCCCTCTCCGCAACCGAAACAATGCCAGATTTGTTTATCCGGCGATATCATAAGTGATGGAGTTTTTTCCTGATGAAAAGGACACAATGCTTGAAAATTACGTCCGGCATTGCGTAACGTCATATACTGCTTGGACAATTCCACCAGGTCCACTCGCTCTTTGATTTGTTCAATCTCACTCATTTGCAATCAATAATCAATACTCAATATTCAATAAACAATATGATAAAAAAGTTTGATACGTTTGATACGTTTGATACGTTTGATACTTGATAGGTTTGACTTAAATAATTTCAGAAACTTTTTTCGCCACAAAATTCACAATATTTCAATTATTATTCTAACCGTTTAACAGCTACAGTTAGCATATTTGTTATTTACCTTTTTATTCTACCAAAATACTGATTAAATAATAATTAAGAAAATATTAACAAACAATACTTTAACTAAACCTTTACCGCACATCAATGATACAATATAGATAACAAGCAGACAAAATAATTTTATTTAATTAATTTTTTCTCACATGAACAATACCTACCCTGACAAAAAATCAACAATTCCCAGCAGTGCCTCCAAATCATCCAATTCTTGGATTTACTGGGTTTTGGGATGCTGTGGCATCATCATCCTAATCTCCATCATTATTGTCATCGGTCTCGGATATGGCGCTTTCAATATCGCTAAAAATGTACCAAAACCGGATTTAAACAACCAATTGGAAGACAAACTCAATTCCGAGCTGGATAAAATCGACAAACAACTGAAAGATTTGGAAGACAAAACAACCAAAGAAAAAACCACCAACAAACCAACAGACGAGGTCCAAGACAAAGAAGCTATTCTCCAAGTTGGCTCCATCGAAGGTAGTCTATCTTATCCATCCGAGGTGATTCCCGATTTAACAGTTTGCGCCGAGGAAGTTGGCAACACCACCAACCAATACTGCACATCAGACTTGATTTCAAACCCCAAATACACCGCCGGCCGTGGTTACAAACTCGATGTTGCACCGGGGAAATACTATGTTTTCAGTTATTTTATAACGCCCGACTACAAAGCATACTATACCGAATTTGTTCCCTGCGGTTTGGATATCTCCTGCCCTTCTCATGACAAAATAGTTGTTACTGTCAATGATGGAGACACTATCACCAACATTGATCCTGTTGATTGGTATATGCCATAAATCAATTCTATTCACAAGAAATAAACCGTTTTAATTACGGTTTTTCTTATTACTTTACACTTAATGCTTATTACTTATTTCTTATTACTTATTTCTTATTTCTTGTCTTACCACTCCCGCCACCGCTGCCGTCTCCGCCCGCAAAACATTTTCACCCACCGACATAAATTCTAAATTATTTTCTGCAAAATATTTTAATTCCCTCTCACTCCATCCTCCCTCCGGTCCTACCAATAACAAAATATTTTTATATATATCAATTTTTAATTTTTCATTTCTAATTTTTAATTTATCCAATACTATCACCCTCGGGCGGACACTTGGGTCCGCCCCTACAACATCATCAATATCATTTATGGACCAAATTGTTTCTATCCCCGGCACTCTCACTCTCCCACACTGTTCACACGCCTCAACAATCTTTTTCTCCAACCTCTCCTGTTTTTTAAGCTTACTGGTTTTGAGTTGTGGTTTTGAACTTTGAATTTTGAGCTTTGAGTTTCTCATATAAAGCTGCGAATTGTCACAAACTAAAGGAATAAACCTATCCACTCCCAACTCCGTACACTTTTCCAACATCCATTCCATACGTGCCTGATCATGCAAAACCCCAAACCCCAAAAAAACTTTATTTTCTTTTTCCTCAAAATATTGTTTATCAATCAATTTCAATTGCGCTTTATTTGCATATTGCGTATTGCATATTGAATATTGATATTCATACCCGCTTCCATCAAACAACCGCACCACATCTCCCTCACCCAAACGCATCACCTTCCGCCACTGCCTGATCAATTCCTTGTCTTTGATACACAACAAATCCGACCCCAACCCCTCTTTGATATAAAATCTGTCCGAATTTCCCCGCATAAATAAAAATATTAAATATAAAAAGTATTTTCCTCTTTCCTAAAAATTAGTTTTTAAAATTATAAACTATTTGAGATCAACCATTCACAATTCATAATACTTGCTTCTTGTTTCTTGTTTCTTGTTTCTTGTTTCTTAGCAACACCAAAACTTCCACATGCGGTGTCTGCGGATACAAATCCCACAAAGACACCTCTTCAATCTGCCATTTTCTCACCAAAACCTGCAAATCTTTCACTAACGACAGCGGATTGCACGACATATATACTATTTTATCAAAATCATATTCCAACAACTTTCCCGCCACCTTCTCCAATCCCTTCCTCGGCGGATCCAACATCAATACATTGTATTCATTGAGATTCGGTTTTTGAGTTTTTAGTTGTGGTTTTGAGTTTTGAGCTTTAAATTTTGAGTTTCCATCAAATATATCTTCAACACTTTTCGCCTCAAACTCCACATTATCAATATTGTTATTAACAGCGTTCTTCCTCGCCAACCCAATACTCTCTTCCATCAACTCCACTCCCAAAACTTCCCGGCATTTCTTAGCCACCGGTAACGACAAAGTCCCCACTCCACAATACAAATCTAACACTCTATCGTCTTCGTCCACATTATCCACTATTTTATCCACCAGTTTATTTACCAAAGGAATATTGTTTTGAAAAAACGTATTTGGTCCTATTGCATATTGAATATTGCATATTGAATACTGCAAATACTCTTCCCCCCAGTATTTCTTTATCTCCCCAAAATTACTATCTCCCAACCCGTCATTCACCACATGATAAATTGATTTGACAGAAAAGTTTTGAGTTGTGAGTTGTGATTTTGAGATTTGAGTTTTGAGTTTTGAGATTTTGTTTTCCACCCCCCTCTTCGTTACAAATATTAACATCAACTCATTTTTCTCATTGATCCGTACACTCAAGTATCGCCATTCTCCCTCATGTGTCACCAAATCATACGGGATCAATCCTACTTCAATTCCCTTTTGATAGACTTCTTTTAAAAACTGCAAAACATTATTATCAATCAACCAACACTCCTGTAAAAATTCAATTTCATCAAATCGTCTTTTTTTTCGCAAACCAATTCCCGCTTTACCTACCACTAAATCCATTCTCGTCCGATACCCCCATTCTTTAAATTCTCCTCCAAAAATAGAAGGAGCAGAATCCCGCCAATGCAGGATTTCAGTGTGACAGATTCCACACCCATCAAACAACTCTCCCACTTTTTTCGCTTTCACTTCTAATTGATCCTTGTATTCAAAATCCTGAAAACTACATCCGCCACACGTCAAAAAATGCCGACACATCGGCTCTCTTTTTGAATAATTTTTCAACAATTCAGCCGTCATCTGTCCCTGCCATCTTCGCTTCTTCATACATTATCTCCCTATTCCTTGCTTTATAAATTCATTCATCTTTATCGCCACTTCATAATCTTCAATCAATTTTTCAATCAATCCATTCTTCAAGATAAAATCTACTGGATATGATACAAAATAATAATAATTTTTATTATAAATCAATGGCTGTTTTTCTGCAGCTGCTTGCAGTTCTTTTGGCAATCTTTTGTTTTTTTCTCCTAAAATCTTACCAAATTTCTTCTTAAAATTTTTATCTTCGAGTAATCGTTTAAATTTTTTCAAATTTGCTGCAATGAATTCTCTCAATTTCTGCAACCTATCTTTATCAATCATATACAAACCGCTAAATAACCTGACTTCCTGAGAATCGATTTCAACATACATGCACGGATCAATCATATTTTTCTTTCCCCCACTACAAATCACTGCCCCCACATGAACCTTATACGGTTTCTTATCTTTACTAAACCTCACATCTCGATTAATCCTGAATATTGCTTGCTTGTAAGTAATATCAATTTTTGTATCAAATACACGATATGCCTCAATCAAATCATTCACAAATCTTTCCATTGGCTCTTTCACAGCGACAAAATATCTCTTTCTATTTTTATCAAACCAAATTTTTGAATTGTTATTTTCTAACTCTTTGAAAAAATTGATAAAATCTTGATCAAAATAAATCATACTTTTTCCCAACCAAATACTTACAAATATTTATTTTTTTCATTAACAACATCTATTATATCTTTTATCAATTATTTTTGAACTATCAAACAATATTCATTTTTGCTATTAAGAAAATCCCCCGTTATTTACTAACGAGAGATTTTCTTTACTAATTTCAAACTTAAATGATTACTCTTTTGGACGAGCAATATTTACGAAAATTTGTCTTCCTTCGATTTCTTTTTCGTTGAAAAGTTTAATTGCGTTTTGTGCTGCTTCCGGAGTTGTAAATTCTACAAATCCGAAACCTCTGGAACGACCGGTTTCCCGATCAGTTACTACAGAAGCTTCAGTAACCTCTCCGGCTTCGGAGAAGATTTCACGCAATTTGTCTGAATCAATTGCCCAAGGCAAAGATCCGACGAATACTTTGGTTTCCATTGTGTGATTTTTTAAAACAAAAAAATAAAGCCGTAAGCTCGACCTTCTGTTAAATATCTACCCTACATAATTGTTAGCTCGAATATATAACACGAAAAAAACTTACAAACCTATTGTACATCAACAAATTTGTTTGTAAAGAGGAATTTTTGAAAATCCAATTCAAAACACTACAAATAAAAAATGGCGCGAGCAAAAATATTTTTATCAAAAAAAGTTATACGAAGTCTTCCAGAGTTCCCAAAAAAGATGCACAGTAATCACATTTTTTAAGAGACTGTTTAATAACTCATGTCGAGGCATAAATTCCATAATTTTTAAGCGAAAATTATGAAAAATTTATAAGTCATATCAAGATATGACGTTAAATTTTTCGTAATTTGTAGCAAAAATTAGGGAATTTTGACCGACAAGTATAAATATCATAAAAATACGGTGAGTTATTAAACAGTCTCTAAGAAAGAGGAAGAATGAATCGTGTATTTTAGGGCTCCCATAAATTTACTAGCGAAGCATAGAAATTTATGGGACAGAGGAGGAATCGTTCGAGTTAAGTGTAGCGGAAGTCGGTCCTGCCGGCTTACGCGAAACAGCGAGAACGTATTCCGACGAAACGGAGAGAGAGGGATTCGAACCCTCGATACCCTTGCGGGCATACACGCTTTCCAAGCGTGCGCAATCAACCACTATGCGACCTCTCCAAAAATTGCTAACTAAATTTTTTTAATACTGTCTTACTGATGTCGTCGCTTTAACAACACCTTACTTGATCCTTGCTAATCTAATTTGGCTTTTAGCCAAAGAGATTGTCCCCTTTAGGGGGTTACTTGTAACTTGATACTTTCTATCATTCCCCCTCCCTACTACTTGGCAATTGGCTGATATCGGCAAATACGAAATCCCACCACTTCAAATAATTTGCTTTTTTTACCACTTCCATCCCCTGTTCAACCTCCACCCCAAATTGAGTTTCGCTTACATCTACCGGCACAACCACCACCTGCTCGTCTCGCTTTTTCATATTCAGATACTTTCTGGCCTCCAATTCAGCATAACTATCAGTTTTATAATATTCAAGCAAATATTTGAGTTCGTCATTCTTTTGTCTTATTTTAGCATTTTCTGTCTCTATTTTGGCCACTTGTTTTGACTGATAATAATTGATCAATGCCTCCCTACCGGTTAGATAAACCATATACGCCACCACCATCATCAAAACAACATTGAACAAACGTGATTTCAAAAAAGCACGATACCAACCGGTACTGTTAATCGACTTTGTTACCGTACCTTTTCTAACCGTGCTCCGAAGTTTTCTTTTGTTCGTCTTTTTTATCGATTTCAAAAAACCTGAAAACCATTTGGATTTCTCCTGTTTTGGCTTCCTATTCCTTCTCCCGGGTTTTTTAGCAAACAAACGAATCATCTTAAATTAATTTCCAATGATCAATTATCAAATAATTTAGCAATATTACAATTTAGCATTTATCATTTTCTACTTTCTACTCATTTTGTTTGGAAAGTTTTCCGCCCAAGGCGGATGCGCCTAGGGCGCAGAAAATGTTTGGAAAGTTTGGAATGTTTTTTTATAATTTATATATCCCCACTCTCACTCTTTCACTAGCCGAATTTATCGTTCCAATTTCTATACCGGTATAATAGTATTTCAATATCCAGTCATAATTTTTTCCTTCTTCCGAAGCATACGCCAAAGCCCCACTGGCGCTCAATCCGACTCCATGTCCCCGTAGTTCTTTACCTTTGTTGTACGGATCATCAACTGATTGACACCATGGATAACTGGTACTGCCCCATACCTCAAAAGACGATCTGGTTCGACCATCACTCTGGGAAAAATACGGTGTTACTACTACTTTACCATCATATTTTACCACCATCCCCACTGTTTTTTTGGCCGCATCCACCACATTTGGATTTCTTATCTCAAAACCATAACCACGATATACTTGATCATCACCATTGCCATTGACACTATTGTATAAATCGATAAAATTTTCCGGATGTCGACCACCGCGATTTTTATGATATGTCACATACGTCCTGCCGGCAATTGCCATTGCTTTGAGATACTCGGCCGGTGACGTATTGCCCGATTCAGCAATTCCCGCCACATAATCCTCCATCGACAATTCATTGATAATCCAAGTTTGATTGGTCATATCCGAATATCGAATTTCAATCGTATCGCGAAACAAATTGTCATTCAAACTGGAATTCCAGGATTTTATGTCATTGTACGAATCCACCCGCAATATCGCGCCATTTTTTGCTCGCAATTGTACATAATCGGGCGATTCATAGTACAAATTTCCCACCCATATTTTGTATTTCCCGTCCTCGTATTTCAACGCCACTTGTGTCCCGGCACCAACTGTACTGATCAATTTATTGGTATAAGCATTGTACACCTCAAAAGCACCCTCACTAGAAACCTTTGCCGCTCCGCTGGCTATCGGTACTCCCGTTTTGCCATCATAATTGTTATTGTCATCCGGATTAATTACTGGAGGATCAACCGGTTTATTTGATTCCTCCGACAAAACTTCAATTTTCCAAAAAACACCCTCATCCTTTAACCAAGAAATATTTTCCACCACCGGCCGAAAATATTCATAATACGTACCTGGAACAGTGGGCGCCTGCACTTTGAAACTAAATTTCGCTTTTTCACCCGCTTTCACCACCGACTGCGTCATCATCACTCGATTATTGGAAAGCCAAGAACTGTGATAAAACTTACTGGCCCGATCAATCGGATTCGCCGTCCCCAACCGTACTGCAAAATCACCCGACTGGACCCAACTGGCCAAACCATTGTTTTCAAATTCCACCCACAAATCTTTCACTTCACCTGTATTCATAGTCAGATAACTACTCTGCCCCGCCCAACTCGATTCATACATCCATGGTTCCGGCATGGTACAAACATTGGTTTGAGTTACGCTATCTTTGGAAGCACACATTTCTTCAAATCCGACTCCGCCAATAACTCGCCATTCCCAATACACACTTTGATCATTGAGCCAAGTGATATTTTCCGCCACTGGCCGAAAATATTCATGATACACTCCCGATTGATATGGCGCCTCTATTTGCCACTCAAATCTGGCTGTCTCGCCCGGCTTTACCACTTCTTGTTTCATTTTGACTCGATTCATTGAAAGCCAATCCGATTCTTTATAAAACATACTCTTTCGATCCAAATCCTTGGCTGTTCCCAGGTGCAAAGCGTTATCTCCATCACGATACCAATTGGCACTACCGGTATTTTGAAACTCCACCCACACCGTTTCCACCTGTCCCTCAGACAACGTCAAATAACTACTTTGTCCTAGCCATTTTGATTGATAATCAGCAGCCAACACATTGTCCACTACCAATCCATTTACTGCCAACATCGCTACAAAACATAAATTAATTATTTTTTTAAACATAATTTTTTTTCTTTAAAAAATATAGTAAATAATATATTATTTACTATATCTATTCTATCAAACTTAAACTTAAATTAGGATTAAAAGTCAAATAACTTTATTCTTTCTTAGCTTCTTTTTTTCTCCATTTCTATATCTATTCTCCGTAATTGTCTTTCATTTTCTTGCCCTGCTTTGGCAAAATCTTAATCAGATAAATTAAAATAATTTACAAATATTCCAATTTATTTCGCAACCAATTCAATTTATCCAAATTAAATTTATCGATTAAATTTTCAGTAGCCCCATCTGGACTATTTATTTTTTCCAAAAACAACTTTCCTGCCGGCTGATATTTGGCCAATAATTTTGCTTTTCTAACTGGATCTTGGACATTATCCAATGCCAAAGCGTTCAAACTAAAATCAGCCAATTTGATCATCAACAATTTGGGATCTTTTTCAATTATTTCTTTTACATGTTCCAAGTAATATTTATTCTTCAGCTTATTTTTTTCCTTTTCGAAGTTTTCATTATTTACATCAAATCCCAAATCAAATAATTCTTTTTCAATATCCTCTTCTGATCTATCCGGATTTGACAACTCTTCCACTAACCTTGCCACATCCATACCAAATTTTTTTCCAATATAATTCAAACCGCTTCGTATTTTATCAACGCTTTCCGGCTCACCATTTTTTTCACTCAATTTTTCCGCTTGATCTTCAATACTATCATGCAACAAAGCAGCTACAATTACATCTTTATCTTTAACCCCAAAATCCTGCCAAACCACTTTTGCCACTTCCAACGGATGCACAATATAAGGTTTTTTATCCGGACGATCTTTCTGAGAGATATGCAATTCTATCATCAAATTAAACGCCTCAACAATACTCTTTCTATCATCCTGATTTATGTCTTCATCTTCAGACAAACTCTTTAAAAACAAACCAATATCTTCCTGTGCCCTGATTAGATTATCAATATTTCTAGCATATTCACATCCATTTAAATACGTTCCGCCATTTCTTTTATCCGATCCGGCATTCCATCTGCCACCATAACCAGGAGTATCAAGTTTATTACCTTCCTTATCAATTCCACGAACAAAATAATTCAAATCAATTTTTTGCAAATCCAATTTATTGATCATACCCCATTCCCCCAACCTCACTTTGGTTGCCAATCTCCCTGGGAAATCTTTATTTGGATATGAAATCACAATCACATTTGCATTTATCCCGTTATCAGCAAAAACCGCCGGAGCCAACTCCCCGTCAATTTCCTGATTCACATCAACATAATACACTCCACTACCCTCTCTGACTTCTTTAAACCCTTCTTTTTGACCCAATCTTTCCACCAATTCCTTCACTTTCTGCCTTTTCTTTATCCTGCTTTCCAAATTCAATATCATTTTTGGATCAATTTTCAATTCATCATTATCATTCAATAATTGCAATAATTCTCTACTTTTCATCTTTGACAAATCATCAATATTTACCTTTTCCAATAATTTCGCTAAATTTTCGGATAGATATTTAAAAGTATTTTGATAACTCGTTTCTCCATTAGCGTCTTTTATCTTTTTTTCTTCCTGGCTGGCCTGGAGAAAATCGGCCAAAGCATTGTCTCTACCAGTGTGGTCAGCCGCTATTGCGGTATCTTCAATACCTTGATCTGGAGGTATTGCTCCCCGCAACACAAGAGTTGCCAAAAAACTATCAACATCAGCATGATGAGCAACTACATCATATTCTTCATCCTGAATAATACCATTATTTTTAACATATTCGCATGCCAAATTAGTGCTTGATACTATTCTTTTCATCTCATCTATCGGAATATGATGATCGATATTGATAATTTCTCTGCCTTGATAATTTTCTTTGTAACCAACCATTTCATTTGACAAACCAACTTTGACCGGTACACCTTTTTTTTCAATTTCAAATACATTGAAATCTACCGCCACAATTTTTTTGCCCTTACCATCAGGCAAACTTTTGATTATATATTTTTCATCAACATTACCCTTTTTGGGTATCAGTACAACTTTTTCACTTGCATTCCTTAATTTCTCTGCTATTTTCTTTGAATCAATCTTTTTCTCCATTTTTTCTATCATATTATTCCATTTTCCCATCAACAATTTCTTAATAATACCAATTTGTCTACCATATCCGGCCTTACCCAATCCTGCCATTCCTTCACTTTTCAAAATAGCAGTGAACTCACCTCTTTTACTATTATCTATACCCAACTCATGAAAATTTTTCATAATCAATCCCATCTCCTGACCGCTAATCGCCATGACTTTCTTTTCAACCTTCACTGGCGTTTCCGATTTTTTCTCCTCTTTCTTATCGCCATCGATCCCTCCAAATTCCAGTTTTATCATCTTGGCTACATCATCAAATCTTTCATCTTTTGATTTTCTGATCGGGATATACTTTTTTGTTTCCTCATTTTTCATATTTGAATTATGAATATCTCCACCTACAAATCCGAGTGTAATGTGCAAATCCTTCTTTGTTAACTTGACCTTTTTCCCTTTGGAATCAATCCTTTCCGGTAAACTCTCTCTAAAATCATTTAACTCATCTGATTCAATTACCACAAAACAAACTTTCTTGTTTTTATCACTTTCCCTCACCTCACTACTACTTTCTCCATCAATCATTCCGATTCCTTTCACTTCTACTCCTTTGCCATCAGCAATATTGTTACTAATTTGCTTCAATTTTTCAAATTGTTTTGCAGTCATAATATCCAAAAAACCACTTTCCGAAGGATCAATAATCGTCAAATGATAACCTCCTTCCCTTGACTTCATTTTCTCTTCACCAACCAGTCCTAAACGCTCATTCATTTCTGCCAAAATTAATGCTAGATTTTGTTTTTCTATCCCAACTTCCAAATTTTTTACCTTTTTTAAATCCTCAAAACCAGCTTCATTAAAGTTAATTTTTTGAATTAACTCTTCTTTTTGTTCAACACTTTCTTTCCCTTCGTTTAATTTGTTCATTTTTTTATTTTAATGATAAATTTACTATTTTAATTTATAAGTAGTGCTGGTTAAATTTCTTATCTGTCATCCTCGAATCGATCCGCCTTGCCTGCCCGCCTTGGGTGGGGGCGGACGATAACTTGTCCGCCTCGGGCGGATCGGGGATCCATACCATATTTCTTTTTTTTAGCACTACTCATTAATTAATATTTTTATTTCTCATTCGAAAAATTTCCTTTCACAAAAGCCAACCTCATCCTCAAAATCAAAATCACCAAGCACATCACCAACTGTAAACCAACCACCAATAAATACACCCAATCCTTCAATACAAACCAACCATACAAAGTCGCGATAAAAGTAGTGATAAACCAAATCAAATAAGTGGTCGAATTGGCACTTGGTTTTCCAACATACAAATCACGAACCGTCGGGATATAACCAAACAAAGTTACCACTCCCCCCACTCCGTAAGCAATAGTCAAAATATTTATAAATTGTTCCATAGTTTTTTAATTTAATTTACGCCACTCTTCTCTTTTTTCTTTTATATCGATATCCTCCTGATTCACCCACTGCATGTGAACCAACTTCCTTACCCGACCCACTTAGTTTTTTTAATTTTTGACCCAGAGTCTTCTTGGGTGGAATTTTTTTAGATCTCTTTAGCAAAGATTTTGTCACATCTCTTGGCCAATACCTCTTATCTCTAAAATCTGGAGGTGTGGGAGAAAGTATTGGTATTTCGTTACCATCAGTTTTTATTGAAAGAACAGAATCATCATTTCCCAACAAATTATTTTCCGGAATAATTGATTTTTCTATTTGAATTGATTTCTTATCCTTCATTGGTTCAAATACTGGCGAAATTTGTTTTTTAGACAGAATAGGTTTCTTTTTTACTGATTCTTTGTATTTAATGTCTCTTTCTTGTCCTAATTTATTTTTTTTATTTCTCAGTCTCAATATTATCAATGGTATTAATGGTATCATTACACTTAGGTTAAATTTCTCGCTCGGTTTATTTACAGGCATTGCAATATCGGATTCTGATCCGACAGCTGGCGATACGACATACACCAAATTTCCCTGACACAACATATCTTCTGAAATATTTCCAACCATAATATTTTGATTTGCCGATAATCTAACATTCAAAAACCCATCTTTATAAACTGCATCTGACAGTTTATTTTCCGCTTCCATAGATATTGAAGGCAAATAAATATCCTTCCCGAACAGTTGATAATTATGCAACAAATCAGCCACTATATTGACATCATATTTTCCAACTTCAAACTGCGGAAATCTAATAGAATACTTGGAAGTATTTATCTCATTTTTTACAGCCGGATTAGTGACTGTAACTGTATTTAAAGGAATTTTCACCTCTTCCACATTCCCTGATTCAATACTTTTTTGTAATGTCTTATGCACTTGAAATTGAAGATTTTCCAAATCAGTTTCATCAAGTTCATTGGAATTATTTTCAACCAAAATTTTGTTTATCTCTTCAGCAATTTTTTGAGTTTCAATCTCGGTTTGTTTATCCAAATTATGTTCCGTAATAGTTTGATATACTACCGGATCAATATCTTTCAAATCTGTCAAATTTGTAATTTCCACCCCTCCATAACTATTTATATGTTCAATAATATCTGTATTACCTATCAACTGATGAATATTTGTATCCGGTTCAAGTTCAATTATATCTTTATTGTTTGAATCCTTTATTACTAACGGTTTGGTAGCATCGACATACAATTTATAATCACTTTCATATTGACGATCAAGATACTCATCCAAATCAATATTTTGTGAAACCATCTCTGCTTTTTTGGCAGCAGACAAAGCATCAATTTTTTCCCCCGCTTTCAAAAGTGAATTAAATTCATTTCTAAACAATAAATATCCGGCCATTATTGTTTCTTTCTCTGAATCAGATGTGCTGTCAATAAATTTTTTTTCAAATTCTTGCTTGACCTCCAATAAATAATTACTACGTTCTCTACCATCCAAATTTTTACCTAAATCAATCAATTTTTGCACTTCTTGACGGACAGGATTATTTTCCTTTAAACCACAACTTTCAAATGTAATTAAATTGCTTGTCTGTACTCGAGAAGCAGTTTCATTCCATCGATCAGGAACTTTTTCCTGACCAAAATCAATTTTTACACCGATTTCTGACAAAATTTTATCAGACTGATTTTCTGGATACATCGACTGACCAACTTGCTCAACTTCATGAACTTTACTTAATTCACCTAACTGTATATCGGTAGGATGAGTACTTACCTCACTCTTTCCACTTTCAAATTTGGCACCCAAAATACTGGACAATGCGGTCAAAACAGCGGTCGCTTGAATTGTTTTTTTCCAGTCGACAATTGATTTGGAACTTATCAAAGATGGCTTTTCTAAATTATTCTTACTCATTTTTATGTATTAATTATTATCAAAAATATTGATTTATAAATTTATTTTTACTTCCACACAATTTGGCATCACACAAGCCACTTTGCCTCCGCAAAACCCTCGAAACAATTCCACCAGATCTTCTGCGATCAGCCCTTTGGCATTTTCGCAATTTACATATCTCAAATTACCTTTCTCATCAATCCTGGTTACCAAATCTCCCAGCCAAACATATTTGCTAGCCAGCATTTCTTCTACATCATAACAATTCGCATCCAAACTCCAGACGCTAATTCGCACCAGTTCATCCTTCCCCCGGTTTTTTTCCTCATTGAAACTAAACCATTTCATCCCGCATTCATTGGCCTCGGCTTCAAAATAGTCATCCATCATACAATCAATCTCGCTCAAATCCTCCCGCAACTGTGATACCAAAATCTGCATATTATCTTGTATTTTTGTTTTCATGTTTCTCGATATTATATGTAAAAAATGATTTCGCTCTTACAACAGAATTTTCGTTCATCTACTCCCTAAATCCTTAGCCATCTTTGTTCTCTCTTTTATCTCTTCATTGAATTTGGTTATTTTTTCTTGAATCATCTTTTTTACTTTCTCGTCAAAAATAGTTTTTTCCCACCTTTCCAAAGTGTCTTTTACTTCTTCTTTAGCAACCGCCATCAATCTGGCACGATCGGATTCAGGTATGTAGTTAGTTTCTTTATACTTGTCAGATTTTTCAATAGCGGAAAACACATCACTATATATTTTCTCCACCTGTTTATCTATCACATCCGATAAAATCTTGTTCTTTACATCCGATTTCTTTTCCAATTGCACGAGTTTGTTTTTCGATTCCAGCGCAGAATCTCTCATCAATTTTATACTATTTTCTTTTTCTGCTAATTCTTTTTCCAACGGATTTACTTTTTTCTCCACCGGTTTTTCTCCTCTACCAAACAAACGCAATAATCCTTTTTTAGCATTGTTATACAAACCCTTCCATCCTTTTTCAACTTTGATTTTTGGTTTTGAGCTATTGATTTTTTCAAGCAACACGCTCGCTTCTATCTGGTGATGTTTAATATTTGATTCACTATTATCGATCAATACACCTTTATGAAAGCTTTTTAGATTATTCAAATTTGATGAGGCCTGTAAAAATTTTTCAAATTCCCCATCTTTATCATTGGCCACATCCTCAATATATTTATCATATTTTTCTTTGTCACTGAGCAAATTCTCACTTCCTTGAAAATATCCGTCCATCTCGTTTTCAATTTTTTTCGCTTCCGCACCATCAGATATATAACTATGTTTTTCCATCGTTTTAGCCGCATCGAGAAATTTTCTATTTCTGGTTTCACTATCCAATGCCACTTGAAATACATGGACCTCATATTTATCCGTCAAATAATTCATCGGCTTCTCAGCCAATTTTTGTTTTTCTTCGCGTAATTCATTCAGTTTTCTCTCCATCCCGGGTAAATATGGCTCTGCCCCCTTAAGAGTTTTGTTTTTCTCCAGAGCCGCTTCTTGTTCCTCAATTTTTCTATTTATATCAAAATCATAAGCCGTAGCCCCCAATTTTTCTTTAAAACTCATCTTGGCTACCTTTTCTTCCCATTCTTTTTGCGCTTTTTCTCGAGGATTTAATTGTCCTTCCGGTTTTTCATAACCATTTTCATCCTCCATCCCCCCGCCAATTTTATTGATATTTCCCATTTTCAATCCTATTCATATTTATTTTTCTTATTTCAAATTTTACCTTGGCAAACACATGGGTCTGCCCCTACAATATTAAACAATTCTTAATTACTAATATTCAATTTTAATTCTTCCACACTTGATCCTTGTTACTTGATACTTAAACACCCTACCTCACCACTATCTGCCAATCAATTCCCACATCATCCATCCATTGCAGGTTGTCCACCACCGGTCGAAAATTTTCATTATACACTCCCGACTTATCCGGCGCCGTTATCACAATTTCAAATCTCACCGTTTCTCCGGGATAGACCATGGTTTTTTTCATACTGCCTGCCCGATTGGCACTGATCCAAAATCCTGGAGAATAAAACTCACTCTCCCGATCAAGATCATCATCGGTACCAATTCGCACCGGATAATCTCCATCTTTGCGCCATACAACATTTCCGGTATTTTTGAGCTCCACCCACAAACGCATTTTATCGCCTTGATTTAACATCACCTGTCTCTCACTCATCGCCACCAATGACGATGCATATTGTGATTGTTCCACCTTTATCTCTATATATATACCTTCATCTTCCAACCAATTTACACCCTCCACTACCGGTCGAAAGTATTCTTTGTAAATACCTGGTTCCATCACCCCTTTCACCCCGAAACGAAATCTGGCTACCTCTCCGGGTTCCACACTCCATTGGACCATCTCTATCCGATTATCGGACAGCCAACGATCACTCTCGGTTTTGAAACCACTAAGTCTATCAACCGGATTTGACGTGCCCAACCGTACCGGAAATTCGCCATCTCGATACCACGGCACTTTTCCGGTATTTTTGATATCGATCCACACAGTTTTTTCTTCACCGGGATAGAGTGTCAAATTATCCGCTTGTGCTGACCAGGCGGAATAATATAAATTGGGATCTACCATGTTTTGACTTTCATTATTTTGATTCTCTTCATCCGAATTTCCTTCGTCAACATTTTCCTCCGGCTCTTGTTCATCGACGATTATCTCATCCGGCTCCTGATCCTCGCTGATTTCACTTTCCACCACCAACTTGTTTTCAATCACTACGGTAAACGATGTACCGGCCAAAATTCCACCCGGACCTTTGAGAGCAAAACTCTCCCTATACTGCCCACTATTATCCAAACCCTTTAAATTTAATTTAAAATTTACTTCATCTCCCGGCATTACTGTCGAAGCACTTACCGGACCAACGATCTGTGCACTTTTCCAATCAGATGCTTGAAAACCGCTATTTCGTGGATAAGGATCACTTGGCACCAATACCACACTATCAGTTTGGTTTAACCAAACAGCAGTTCCGGTATTTTTATATTTCACTTCCACTGATTTAACTTCCTTAGAATTTATACTGACATTGACTTCCAAATCAGTTTGCAAATTTCCGCTAAACACTCGCTCCGGCAAACCGCTTGCACCCTGTTTAGCCGCTTTGGCCACATCCGACAACATTTCATACAAAACATCTCCCGGACACTCAGTCGGATTTACATCTCGATGACCGGACACTATCGGAATATTGTTTCCCTCAAACAAATGAGATCCGGCCACATCGATACCGGTTTGATAACCGACATATTCCACCATATCGATCAACGATTTCAAGGCATTGGCGGAAGGAGAATCTGCACTATAATTCCCCATAATCGAAATCCCCACACTACCATAATTATTGCCACTGGCATGTGCTCCAACCACTCCCAAACCACCTTTTCGCCCTTCGTACACATTTCCTTTATGATCAATAATATAGTTATAGCCGATATCTCCCCACTCCTTTTCAACTGCATGAAAATAGTAAATACCACGAACCACCGCTGCCGGATCGGACGGCTCATTGTTTCCACCGGCGGTATGATGCACAATTATCTGTTCCACCGGAGCATATTCAAATTCATTCCAAGTCATGAGGGATTCATCCGCACCCCAATCCTCACGAGTAACTATCTTTACCGACTCACCTCCCACAACCCTGTCCACCATCCATCCCCACGCTTTTTTAACAAATGCCAACTGATCTTCGGAATTCAGATAAATCATTTCCACACTATAAATTTCCGGAGACTTTCCGGTCACATCGGAATTCAAAATTATTTTGTATTGAGCAAAATTTGCTTTTTTATCAAACAAAAGCGGGTTCTCGGAAACATATTTTGTATCCTCATTTTTCAATTTATCCATTTCCATCACCTGCCAGTCGGACCAATTCTCACCATCGGCACTAACTCGAACTGACATTTCCAAACTTGTTTCTCCATCAACTCTTGCCGACATTTTTGCACCCACCATCCAAAATCCGAATTCCGCTTCCTTTTCATCAGATACGTAACTGAAAATATTTTGTCCCGAGGGAATAGTGATTACTTCCGACTCGTTTTCGATATTGTTCCAATCGGCCGACAACAAACCGGCTTTTTCCGTCACAAATTTTTCATCCAAATCACGATCAACTTTGACTTTACTGCCACTATCCGCCAAACCATAAGTCAAAATACCCAGCACAATAATCACTGCAATCATCATCAAACTCAAAAGTCTCGCCGACCAAATCATCACCAATTTATCTTTTTTCATTTTTATATTTTTGTTTACTTATTTTTAAAAAATTTATTACCCCTTAACAATTTTTTTTATTAGCTAACTTACTTTAAACACTGAATAATTATCCTTGATACTTAACTTGGATATTGGATATTGATCCTTGATACTTTCTTGCATATTGTTTATTGCATATTGCATCTTGATCCTTGATACTTTCTTGCATATTGTTTATTGCATATTGCATCTTGAACCTTGATACTTTTTCATACCATTGTATCAAACCAAAGCACTTTTGTAAAGCATTTTTTCTTGCATTTTTCCCTTCATCCACTACATGCTTCTTGGCAAAATAATATATAATGACTAATGAAGTGAATAAACTATCAATTTTTTATCGGTAAAATTTAAAACTTAAAAATAATCAAAAAATGGACCAAAAAACAAATTCCAACCCTCTTTCCAGATTATTTCAAAACTCAAATTTTTCATTTAAGCCCAACACTGACAAAATCATCGAGGAAGACGGACATCTGATTGTCGATATGGTTGAAAAAGACAGCGCCTACGAAATCACCGCTCCCGCCGCCGGTGTCAAACCGGAAGATATCGAAATTGAACTAAACGACGATTACATCGTCATCAAAGGTCATCGCCGAGAGCAGACTACCGATGTTTCCCAAAACTATGTTCTGCAAGAATGCTACTGGGGATCATTTATGCGCCGAATTGATTTTCCCGAAACCACCGATTCCCAAAACGCCGCCGCCACCTTCAAAGATGGCATGCTGCACATCAACATTCCCAAATCCAAATCCGCCAAAACCCGCACCCTGAAAATCAAAACCATCTAATTTATAGTACGGGCCGACCTTCGCGTCGGCCCTTATGCTTTTCTTAGCGGACCCATGTGCCCGCCCTTATACTTTTCATAGCAACCCATGCTTGTCCTTATATAAAAAATCCTCTTGAATATTTTTCAAGTTTTTTGTAAGATATAATCTATCTTCAATTTCCAATTTCTAATTTTCAAATATTACTATCATCGCTTTAGCAATACCAAACTTGATCCTTGATACTTTTTTACTTGTTACTTTTATTTCTTACCAGATCTCGTAACAAAAGATTTTTTTAACACAATGTCCACATTTAAAAACCAGTACAAAAGCGCTAAACATGGATGCCCGGGGTCCGGGGTAAAAACAGCGCCCCAACTGCACTAAAAATCATCAGCCAACCGCCAATATCTAAATGAAAAAAATATTTAATATTGAATATACTTTTTAAAATTTGTAAATTCCCTAACTTTTCATTATTTTACAACGCATCTCGTAGCAACAAGGGGGTCTGGGGGGCATACTTGCGGCCCCACAGCGCAAAAAAATAAATACTTTTTTGAATCCCGCAATTATGACCCCCAGGAATTTTTGTTACTTTTTGTTCGCAAAAAGTAAAAAGAAAAATGATTTTATTTTTCAATAAATTTTACCAATGAAACCAATAACCAAAGCCATCATCCCCGCCGCCGGCTACGGCACCAGATTTTTACCCGCCACCAAAGCCAGCCCCAAAGAAATGATGCCCATCGTTGACAAACCAATCATCCAATACGTCGTCGAAGACGCCGTCTCGGCCGGCATCACCGACATCATCATCGTTACCGGCTGGCAAAAACGAAGCATCGAAGACCATTTTGACTACCCGTTTGAATTGGAAAAAAAACTGGAAGAATCCGGCAAACTATCCGAACTTGACGCCATCCGCCAAATTGCCGAAATGGCCAATTTCTATTACATCCGGCAAAAAGGTCCTCATGGCAATGCCACACCCATTTGGAATGCTCGCGAAATTATCGGCAATGACCCATTTTTGGTTCTATGGGGAGACGACTTTATCGAAGCTTCCCCCACCCGTTCCCAACAACTCATCAACGCTTACCAAAAACACGGCGGTTCGGTCGTTTTGGGCAGTTTACGTTTAAACAAACCCGAAGATTACGATCGATATGGCTATGCCAAAGGCACTGAAATATCCCCCGGAATCTTGAAAATCGAAGAAATAGTCGAAAAACCGGGCGTTGGCAATATCGACTCCGATTACGCCATCCTCTCCGGCAGTGTTTACGAACCGGAAATTTTTAACGCCATCGAACAAGCCATGTTTGACCTGGCCAAATCTGGTTCCAATCGTGAATTGGTTTACATCGACGCCATTAACATCCTGCTTCAAAAACAAAAAACCTGCCATGCCCTCGAAATCCAAAATGGAAAATTTCGTGATTGTGGAAACAAACTTGAATACTTAAAAACCGTCGTTGATTTGGGACTCAAACACCCCGACATCGGAGAAAAATTCGGTGAGTATATCAAGACATTAAACAAGTAACAATATCCAACAACCAATATCCAAGTAATATCCAAACTTTTTCATTTTCTCATAATGGCTTTCTTACATTTCTCGTAGCAACAAGGAAGAACATTTTTTTGTTAAAAACCAAAACGCAAACTCTCAACATGGTTACACGGGGTCCGGGGTAAAAACAGCGCCCCAACTGCACTATAAAACAATAACCAACAGCCACAGCGTTTTTTACCCCGGCAGTTTTTGTTACTTTTTGCTGTCAAAAAGTAAAGAAAGATTTTTCTCTTGTTCTTTTAATTCTTGATCACCTTTGACATTTTCAAAAAAATTTGCTACAATAACCTGATTAATTTATTCTAAATCTATACAGACAAAAATACATTTTATTTAAATTTCTAAAAACAAACAAACAATGTCGATATCACCAAAAATCTCCAAAAAAATATCCCTCTCTCTCCTCACTTCTTTCCTGATTTTCATCTCCTTCGCCGGCGCCAGTTGCAATAAAACCGATCGCCCGGAAGGCGCTTGCGCCGACGCACCCGACGGCAACTGTTCCACCCCTGTCACTCTCACCATCTGGCACCCCTTTGAAGACCGGGACATCTACCAAAAAGTAATCAACAAATACACCGACAAATACCCCAACGTTACTATCGCTTACAAAAAACTGGACTATGCCAGTTACGAAGATACTCTTATCGACGCCATTGCCGCCAATGAAGGTCCGGATATTTTTCAAATGCACAATGACTGGACTCCCAAACATTGGGACAAAGTATCCCCCATGCCCGCCGAAATCATGACCCTCGATGACTACAAAGAACGCTACGTCGATGTTGCCATCAATGATTTCATCTACCAAGACAATATCTACTCCGTCCCGATCTATGTTGATACTCTTGCCCTCTACTACAACAACCTGATGCTTGAAAATTACAAAATTTTCTCTCCTCCCGCCACCTGGCAACAACTGGTGGATATAACCCAAAAAATTACCGAAACCACTCCCGGTGGAAATCTCATCAGCTCCGCTATCACCATGGGTACGGCCGGCAACGTTAACCGCGCTTCCGACATCCTCTACGCCATTATGCTCCAAAACCAAACCAACATGACCTCACCCGACAACGCCTCCGCCACTTTCTCACTCCCCGTCAAAACTCCCACCGGCGACAATTTCTATCCCGGTCTAAACTCTCTGGATTTCTATACCAGTTTTGCTGACAAAAACAGTTCCAACTACACCTGGGGACCGGAACTCATGGGATCGCTGGAAGCTTTTGAAAAAGGCCAGGCCGCCATGACCATCAACTACTCTTACCAAAAACCGGTCATCGACCGTTTCAAAAATCCCGACCTGCGATACCTCATTACTACTCTACCTCAGATCAACACCACCGATGATCCGATTTCCTACGCCAACTACTGGGGTGAATCGGTCAACAAACAAAGTAAATACTCCGCCTGGGCCTGGCATTTTATCAAATTCATGTCCGAAAATTCCAAAGAAATTACCGCCCTGTCCAACCGCCCCACCGCTTTACGAGATGAAGCCAAAGACCCCTCCAGTATTTTCAATGAACAATCCTACTACGCTCGTAGTTGGTACAAAACCGACGCCGCCAAAGTTGATGACATCTTTAACCAGATGATTGACGATGTCGCCGTTCGAGATGCGGATTCTTCCGACGCTCTCAAAAAAGCCGAAAACGACATCACGGATTTGATGATTAAGAATAGGAGATAAGAAAAATTGAAATTCAAAAACAAAAATCAGTTAAAGATATCACAGAAAATAATATTTGTTATTCTAAGCGTATTATTATCATCGAGCATATATTATTCTGACGTAAAAGCATATTTTGCCGATGATGTAAAAAAAAGAAAACTTTATGACAGAACGGTTGAACTCATGCTCAATGGAACTCATAGAAGTAAAGAAATTCTTCAAACAGGCGATTACAACCTAATGATTGGATATCCCATTTATGATGATAGTACCACATTACCAGCTGAATCGGATCGGTTAAACTGCAAAATAAATGAGCTGCAAAAAACAAACCAAATTTATGAAATTTCTGAAAGCAGGGATGGTTCACCACTCACTGAGAATGGCTTTAAAACAAAAATACATAGCTATTGGTCTGATGGTTATGAAAAATGTTATTACATTTGTGCAAAAAAAAACCCAATAGACACTGTTACGATCAACGTCACTGCAGAAATTCCAAAATGTTCTTCTAACGAATGGCTAACTGTAGGTTCGTTAGTTGATTTTGGCAATACTGGGAATTGGCAATTGCATGTCGACAAAATTTTTACTTACTCACAATCAAACAACCCCATCATTGTTATTGAAGTTGGTGAAAAAAAAGATCAAGTAATTGATAACATAGCATATGGCTCTATCGGATGTAGACCAGGATATTGCAATGATGAACAACAAAAAAAAGTTGAAGAAATAAAAGCAGAAATCAATTTATTGGAACCACCTTTAGCGGCACAAATTGATCAATATCTTGGAGGACCCCCTACATTTTTTAACAAAACAACTAATTCAAAAGGTACTTGTGAAAAAACAGCAGTAAGTTCCATTGAACAAGGGAATAAATTTGAATGCAAAATTACAGATTTTAAAGATCAAAACGACATCTATATAACTTGGAATGACAAGTATTTAAAAGGTAAAACATTAAACTTGCCAAATGTAGGTATAACCCCATCACCAAAAATATATGGCGATCTCGGAACTCAATCCGGTACAGCAGGAATTGAGAATAATAAACAACTAACAATTACAATCAAAGATGAGAGAGAAAGCACTATTGCAAAAACATTTAATCATTCAACTACTATCAACTACAACGGCAACCAAACATGTAAATATGAAGATTCCAAAATAATTAGCAAAACCCCCGGTGAAATAGGTTTTCCATATTCGAACATTGAAGGTAAAGATGGAACCAACACAAAAATTAACTCAATTGAAAAAATAACATACATTTTTGTCTCCAACGATTTAGAAAAAGATACTCAAATAATCGACAAAGACAATCAAATTATTAAAGACATAATTTCCGGAAAGCAAAATGAAATTAAAATATCTACAATCATTGCTCAAGATGGAACAGTAACAACAACCGTAGAATCAACTGGTGGCTACTCAAGTCCTCCCGTCGATCCCAATAGTGGCGGCGGTTCCGGCACTCCCACCACCGAAATCGGCGGGTTTAAGTGGCACACATATTTCGAAAAACCGGTTGAAGTTACCGCCCAGGCCCCATTTTTCAACGAAGAAGGCAAAAAATACAAATCTCTCGGCGACTACCTAACCGACTTCTACCTCTTCGCCCTCTGGCTCATCGCCGCCATCTCGGTAATTATGATTATCGTCGGTGGCTACACCATCATCACTTCCTCCGGCAACCCCGAAGGTGTTACCAAAGGCCGAGGTATGATCACCTCCGCCCTGATTGCGCTCGGTCTGCTCGTTCTGGCCTTTGTCGTCCTGCGTATCATCTCTCCGCAAACCCTCTCCGGCACCCTGCCCGACGCCGGCACTGGCCTGCAAGATGCGCAAGAAAACGCCCTCAAACCCGGCTCTGGCTCCAGCAGTAATCCTGAAACTACCACAAATGTTGAAATAACAGATGATGGACACGAAAACACCCACGCTAATGAAGATCCAGTCGAAGGAATAATTGAACACAATATTGGACATAACGACATATTTGACGTATCAGCATAATTTGCAAATCATGAAAACCTACACAAATAAATATTCTTTCTTTCACCCTTTTCTTTTTCTTTCCTTCTTACTTCTCACCCCCGCCCACGCCGCTCAAACCGATCAAATACTTCAAGTCTATCTGGAATGTCCTTCGGAAAACCCCGATGATTGTCCTCCCTACACTACCGCCAGTCAAGAATTACTGACCTGGCTCAAAGATCAAGGATTCGGCGCTAATGGTACCAAATTGTATCCAGGTACCCAATACGGCCAATTCAAAACCGCGGTTGATTTTCTCCCTCCCGCTTTGCGTGATATTTGCAGTACACTACCGGTTACCGTCGTTGATCACCCCACCGATTTGGACACCATCGTTTGCGGTTCCGACTCCGCCGCCAGGATCAAAATAGTCAATGCCATGAAGATCAATTCCGATCCTACCGACCCTGCCAATCCCACCCCTCCTGCCGGCACCATCCTCTGTCTGGATCCGGATTCCGGATTTTGCCAATCCATCCAAGGTGAGACCTGCCCGGCCGGAACAACCCTCGCCACCGAGGAACAATGTAGCAACGGCGAAACTCCTCCCGGTGAAAACATAGAAACTGTACCGATCACCTACAACATCCCCAACTTTGTCGTTTCCAATCTCAACATCCCCACCGAAAACGCCGATCTGCTACATATGTTAGCCCCTATTTTCAATCGAATTATCAACATCTTGCTCGGATTAGCCGGTATCATCGCCACCATATTTATCATCATCAATGGTTACGGTATGGTTACCGCCGGCGGTAACCAGGAAACTATCAAAAAAGCCCAAACCGGACTTACCTACGCCATCATCGGTTTGGCACTCGTTCTACTCTCCTCTCTGATCCTGGCCTCCATCCAAAGCATCCTGGGACTGGCAACATGATTTTTTTCATAATCAAATTTTTATGTTTACCAAAATCTATCAATTTTTATCCACAATCCACCTCAATCTCCTGACTACCGCCTACGCCGCCGAAGCGGAGAATCTCACATTTCTAGGTTACGAATTTGGAAAAACACCTTCCAAACTTACTTTCATCGATGCCATCGGCTTTTTGCTATACCTGGGTAAAAATCTTATCGGCATCGCCGGTTTTGTTGCTATAATATATATGATGATCGGCGGATTTACTATCGTTATGTCTTCCGGAAACCAAGACCAGGTCCAAAAAGGCAAAAACACTTTGACCTATGCTATCATCGGATTTCTGGTAGCCATGAGCGCATACCTGATCGTCAGCACTTTCCTCGACCAATTTTCCGGTGTTTCATTTACCGAAATCCCCACCGACCCCAAAAATTTCAACCAGCTCAACCCCAACACCGGACCATAATCTTAAAAAATTGGATGTTGATCCTTGATACTTTATTGCATATTGCTTATCGGATACTGGACATTGGTCCTTGATACTTTCTTGCATATTGCTTATTGGATATTGGATATTGATCCTTGATACTTTCTTGCTTCTTGCTTCTTGCTTATTGGATATTGAATATTGGTTATTGATACTTTCTTGCTTCTTGCTTATTGCTTATTGCTTATTGCTTCTTGCATATTGCTTATTGGATATTGCATATTACTTATTACTTCTTACTTTTCACTTATTACTTCGATGAACACCCTCTATACATTCTTTACATTTTTAGCCGATGAAGCCATCGCTCCGGTTACCGGATCAACACCTGCCGGCGGTGGCGAACCGGAAGCTGTTAAATCACAACTTTCCAACCGTATCAATTTTCTCGAAGGCATCATCCCCGGCCAAAACATCACCGATCTCATCACCAACGTTATCGAATACGCTTTCGATCTGGTCGGCATTATCGCGGTCGCTATGCTCGTTTATGGCGGTTTTATCTACATAACTTCCGCTGGTGATGAACAAAAAGCCAAACAAGGCCAATCCATCATCACCTACGCTGTGATTGGTATCATCATCACCCTCGGTGCATTGGTAATCGTCCGCACTGTCCGCTCCGCCATCGGCGGATAAAACAATATTAAAAACACCTAGAAATTGAATATTGCATATTGCATATTGCTTCTTTGATATTGGATATTGATCCTTGATACTTTCTTGTTTTTTGCTTCTTGTTTCTTGCTTCTTGGATATTGGATATTGGTCCTTGATACTTTCTTGCATATTGCTTATTGCTTATTAAATATTATCTTCAAAATAAGAACATGAATATACTACAACCTCTATTCTCTTCCCTCGCTATCGATAAACTCGAAGACAAAGTTACCGACCCTTTGGGCAATAAAGACCTTACCGGCCTGATTACCAGTATCGTTGAATACGCTTTTGACCTGGTTGGGATTATCGCTGTTATCATGGTTATATATGGTGGTTTCCTCTATATCACTTCCGCCGGTGACGAAACCAAAGCCAAACAAGCCACTTCCACCCTCACCTACGCCATCATCGGCATCATCGTCGCCTTTGCCGCCATCATCATCGTCCGTAGCATCAAATCCGCCATCGGACTGTAACAAAATATGCAATATGCAATATACAATATGCAATAATCAATACGCAATATGCAATATTCAACTAATTTTTCTTTGTAAATTCTTCTTTTTTAAAATTATTGTTTTTACCAGATTCTTGCTTCTTTCTTCTTGATTCTTATTTCTTGCTTATTTATCTTTGATACTTTTTTTTACCATCTATTATGAACTTAATTACCAAATTTTTCTCTTCCCTCGCTGTCGCCAGTCCCGAAAACTCACTCGACCCTTTGGGAGGCGGTGAAATTTCTGATCTAATCCTCATCATCGCCACCTATGCTATCGATTTGGCCGGTATTATCGCTATCATTTTCATAATTTACGGCGGATACCAATACATCACCTCCGCCGGCAATGACGAAGCTAGCAAAAAAGCCGTTCAGACTCTTACCTATGCCATCATCGGCCTCTTGATTGTTTTCGCATCATATGCTATAGTAAACACTCTATTTACTAATGTACTGTTTAGTTAACAACATGCAATAATATTAATACTTTCTTGCTTCTCCAGTCATCTGGTGCACCTTGGACGCATACTTCTTGTTTCTTGCTTATTGCATATTGCTTCTTGGATATTGGATATTGGATATTGACCCCTGATACTTTCTTGCTTCTTGCTTCTTGCTTCTTGTCTCTTGCTTATTGTTTCTTGCATATTGCTTATTGGATATTGGATATTGAATATTGATCCTTGATACTTTCTTACTTCTTGCTTCTTGCTTCTTGCTTCTTGTTTCTTGCATATTGCATATTACTTCTTGCTTCTTGCATATTGCTTATTGCATATTGCTTATTACTTATTATTTATTAAAATATATTATTTTTAAGGAGAAAAAAATGAAAAAAACTGTAAAAAAGGCGATTACGGCAGTCTCTGCTCTCGGCTCAACCGTAATGCTCTACGGCATCACTTTTGCCGAAACCCTAGAAAGACCAACCAACACTCCTCAGGAACAAGAAGTCGAACAATTAATAATCACGATTTTAAACTACGTCTTGGGTATCTCCGGACTAGTCGCGGTAGTATTTTTGATCATCGGTGGTTTCAGCTACATCACCGCCCAAGGCAATGAGGAACAAACCAAAAAAGCCACTTCCACTTTGCTAAACGCTGTTATCGGTTTGATCATCATCTTTGCCGCCTTCGCTATCGTTTACACCGTCCAGAAAAACATCCTCGGTGTTGATCCAACCATAAAATAATTTTCTTTTTATCTAAAAAAGTAAATGAATCCAATCACCGGCCGTTTTATCTATCTGATGGCAGAATACCAACTCTCTTCGGAAAGTTATTTTGACAGCCTCAATCCCTTCAAAAACCACGCCAACATCACCGATGTTTGGGGAATTATCAATCTGTTTGCCATTACCCTGACCGGTCTGGCCGGACTGATCGCCATCGCCTATATCGTCTATGGCGGGTATCAATACATCACTTCCATGGGCAATCCGGAAAATTCCAAACAAGCGGTTTCCACCATCACCTGGTCTGTTATTGGATTAATCGTAATTATGCTTGCATATATGATCATTGAATTCACCATCACTTTCTTGCAAACGGGCAAAGCATAGTCTGATAATCAACTTTCAACAAAAAACTACCACTTATTTCTGGTAGTTTTTTCATGTCATAAAAACGTTCTAAAAAAAACCATTTACTAGCACCGATAAATTTTGGTAACATTACTCCTCCCCCCAAATTTTACTCAGAAAAAACCTTGACAAAACAGGAACAAATTTGATACAATAATACGATAAAAAAATAAACAAACATGCCAGACATTTTTTCACAATCCATCATTACTTTCATCTTGCCCGTTGCCGGTATTAAAACTGCGATACTTGAAAGTCTTTCACAGACATTCATGGACACCCTCAAAGTTGTACTTAGTGTAGTCCTCTTTTTAACTAATCTTGCGGTTTACCTTTTGCAAGGAGCTTCCCAAGTCCGGCTCTCGGAAATGATCAGTTCCGGTTGGGAAAGTTCCATCTACTATGTCAATATCGCCGCCGTTTTCTTTTTACTGGCTCTGGCCCTCGCCAATGCCTTGCGGCTCAATCTGGAAACATACGAAATCAAAAAAACCCTTCCTTCACTGGTAGCCGGATTATTGCTGGCTAACTTCAGTCTCTACATCTGTAAAGCGGTTCTTGATTTTACCGACATTATCGTTTTTGAATTGATATCCGGTCCAACCGCAAGCGGTGAAGGACTGGGCATGCAACTGATGTCTTTTATTACCGGAGTTGATTTGGCCAATATTGATACCACAGAAGCAAAAGCCATAACAGCGGTAGTAACAAATCTCCTGAGCGCTATGGCTATCGGTAGTATGATGGGTGGTATTGGAGCCGGCACAATTTTGGGCTTAATCGTTGCATTATTAATACTTTTTGTCCCCACCGTTGTCATGCTCGCTCTGGCAATCGTCAGTTTAGCCCGTATCATCATCCTCTACATCCTGGTCGTCATCGCCCCTTTGGGAGTACTGGCATTTTTCTTTCCACCAACCCGCACCTATGGTCAAAAATGGATGGATGGTTTTATCCAATGGGCTTTTATGTCCCCCATTATTTTTTTCCTGTTACGTTTGGTTACTTTTTTCCAAACCAGTGAAGAATCAACCACCGGTGCACCTGATATAGTTTCCGGACTGGAAACATTTGCTCGACAATGGCTGTTCTATCTGGCCGGTATCGCTATCATGCTCGCTGCTCTCATCGTCCCCTTCCAGCTCGGCGGACTCGGTAGCCAGATCATGAAATTTTGGCAAGGAGCTCTCACCAAACACATCCCCAATGCTTTACAGTTGAAAGAGAGAGCATCTTCTCTTGCACATGCCCCAATACAACCTTTCAAAAAATTGGGCTGGAACAAAGATTTCAATGCACTTGGCCAAATCCTCGGTCAAAGATCTTATGACAAAATGTTAACTTCCAAAAGAGCGGAAACATCACTAAAAAGCAGACAACTACAAACTACTCTCAATCAAAACCCAACCACCAAAGAAGATATCAAATTGAGAGACTCAATTCTTAGATCGTTGACAAAAGATTCAGACGAACCATTCAAAGGTACAAAATCAAGCGATCTGATAAAAAACATACAAAAGCATCCTGACTTTGAAAAATACCGCGACAAAACATTGAGAGATGGAGATGCGTTCAATGAGCTAGCCGGTATGAACAAAGAATTAGCTCAAAGAGCCCAAAACCAATTTCATCCCGGTCATGCTGATGCCACCAAATTTCTCGAAAATAACTGGCTATTATACAACAAAGACTTTCTGGCCGGCCCCAAACCAAAAGAATTTGATAGTTCTGACCCAGATGTTAACTCTCATATATTGTCTAGATACTATACTCCCGAAAGTATCAACGATGAATTAACAGGTACCGGAAGAGGTTTAACTCTCAAGTCAGGTATAGACTCCAGTAAAGTTGAACAAAACATTCAAAACGATCTAAAACTACATTATAAAAAAGAAGCTACCGGCGTCCCAAGAAACTTGACGGAACTTAAAACGCATTTTAAAGACGACTTTACAAAACAAGCCAAAAACAATGCCTCCAATCTAATTGGTGTACATAACAATAAAGTTGGATCTTTAGATTTACAAAATCTGAGCGAAAACCTCAAAAACGGCAACAAAAGCAGTATGGTTAGTAAACTTAGAAACCTTGGATTTGATGATAGCTATATCAAAAAAGTCGAAGCTTTAGAAACTGATGAATCAGGTACTTTTCTTCCCAGTTTAAACAAGCTTCAAATGCAAAATACATTTGAAAAAGCAAATAATGCAAAACAAAAAGTAATCAAAGAAATAATCGATAATTCAGCATCAAATCCCAAGTTAAATATTAATATGTCAAATGTTGATAGCAAAATATCATCAACACCTAAAGACGAACCTGAATATATTGTTTATCAAAACATAAAAACAAAAAAGGCCGATATTGAAACTCAAGGTGATTTTTCTACACTAAAATCCTCCATTTCTAAAGGTAAAAGAGCAGACGATCTTAATGCTCAAATGGAATATTTTATTCTCAAATCATCTAACGAAACCAAAGAAAAATTCTTTGGTAAAGATTCCAAACTTCTCGAAACCATGAAAGACTCTAAAAAATCGATGACTGACAAAATGAAAGAATTCAATGCTAATACAAAAAAAGACGACTACCTAAGCGACCTCGTGATATTTACATAAACAAACCATGCTCCAATTCAAAGTCCCACAAAACATCAAAATGCCGGACCAGATTATCGGTCCACTCACCCTCGAACAATTTTTATACCTGCTTTTCGCATCAGGTATAATATACGTAGTGTATATTTATGTCGGATACAACAACTATTTCTACGCCCTTTCGATCCCGGTGGCACTGATGGCTCTGGCATTTGCATTTGTACCCGTCAATGAACAACCATTTTCCAAATTTGTCGCCAATTTTGTCCTGTTTTTATTTAAACCTAAAACTTTACTGTGGCTACAACTACCACCTCCCGTATTTGAAACCGCTCCCCAGGCCAAAAAAGAAGACAAAAAAAGTGAAATTGAAGCCATCAAACATCCGGAAGAAGTTAAATCTCAACTGCAACAACTATCACTTATCCTCGACACCCAGATGACTCCTCAAGACATCCGCGCCAAAGCCGAAGAATTAAATGTTGAACAACACTCAACACCAACCAAAAAACCCATCCCGTCCACTTCCGAAGCCACCAAATCCATCGCCCACAATATCCAATCCGGATTCAAACAACTTTCCTCAACCATTACCGGCCTGTTTACCAGAAAACCGAAAGCTCAACCCTCGGTCAACGAAGAAGCGGTCAAACAGAAAGAAGACAAAAAACAAAAAATGCTCGAAATAGCTCGTAGTAAATAACAATTATCAAATATCAATATCCAATTTAACGAGAAGATTTCATATTTTTTTTCCAAGGAAATATTGGTTATCAAAATTTAGACAATTATTACTATATTTCAATTCTGCAATTATAATCATTTAGTCATTTTAGATTTTATGAAGAAAAAAACCAAAAAAAAATCCCACAACCCCCGCAACTCCACCCAAAACTATATCCCATTCAAAGAAATCCGTGACGGTCTGGTCATCATGAAAGACGGCAGTCTGCGTAGCATCCTGCTAACCTCCAGTGTCAACTTCGATCTCAAATCCGATGACGAACAAAACGCCATCATCTACCAATACCAAAACTTTCTAAATTCACTGGCATTTCCGGTTCAGATAATAGTCCAATCCAAAAAACTGGATTTAACCGACTACATCTCCAAACTCAAAGATTTGGAAATCAAACAGCAAAACGATCTCTTGAAAATTCAAATGCAAGAATACATCGCCTTTATCCAGCGTCTGCTGGAAGTTACCAATGTCATGGAAAAAAAATTCTTCCTGGTAGTTTCCTATTATCCCCCATCCGCTCCCACCAAGGGGTTTTGGCAAAAACTTTTTCCATCATCCAACGAAATTATCGTCAAAGAAAAAGATTTTCAACTGGCCAAAGAAAAAATCTCCGAGCGCATCAACGTTATCACCAACGGATTGGGATCGATGGGACTTAGTGCCGTTACCCTATCCACCCAGGAAATCACCGAATTGATGTACAACCACTTCAATCCCACCACCTCCCGCCATCAAAAACTTTTCAAAATCGAATCCCTAACCTCTGACGTCATCTCCGGAACGAGTGAATAAATATCGTCCCGAGCGTAAGTCGAGGGACTCAAAATACTTGTTACTTGATACTTGTTACTTGATACTTTGTTTATTTTCACAAATTATTATTCACATTAGATATTAATTCTTTCCACCCATGGCCATAACCGATAAAATCAAAAACCTCTTCCAACGTAAACCCAAAGATCCGGAAAAACTCAAAGCTTTGGAGGAGAAAAAACGTCTGGAAACGGAAAAAAAACATCTGCAAGAAGCTCGTGCCGTCTTCGAAGAAGGTATGTCCACTCTCAAAGATATCCTCGCTCCCAGCGCTTTCCGTATCAATCCCAACTACATCATCATCAACAACAGCTACGTGCAAACTCTGTTTGTTTTTACCTATCCCCGCTTTTTAACCACCAACTGGCTCTCCCCCATCATCGCCTACGACGCCACCATGGACATCAGTATGTATATCTATCCACAGGAAAGTAAAGCCGTATTGGAAGACCTCCGCAACCGAGTCGGCCGCATGCAAGCCACATACGCCATCAATCGCGAAAAAGGTGAAGTATCCGACCCCAAACTGGAAACCGCTATCCAGGACGCGGAAGAACTACGCTATCGTATCCAACAAGGCAGCGAAAAACTTTTTCTATTTGGCATGTATTTTACCGTTTACGCCGACAGTGAAAAAGAACTCAAAGCCAATGTCGATCACTTGGAAACCACCCTCGGTGGCGCCCTGATCTATACTAAAAATGCCATTCTTCAACAAGAACAAGGTTTTAATTCCACCCTACCTCTAGCCAATGACGAATTGTACATCACCCGCAACTTGGATACTGACGCCATCTCCACCACATTTCCTTTCACCTCCGTTGACCTAACCAGTGACAACGGCATTTTCTACGGATTTAACGGCCACAATCAATCTCTGGTAATTTTTGACCGCTTCGATCTGGCCAACCCCAACTGTACCATCTTTGCCACTTCCGGTGCCGGTAAAAGTTACACCGTCAAACTGGAATGCTTACGCTACCTGATGTTGGGAACTGACATCATTATTATCGATCCGGAAAACGAATACCAAACCCTATGTGAAGCCGTCGGTGGCACTTACATCCCAATCAATCTCAATTCCGAAAAGAAAATCAATCCTCTCGACTTACCGGAAACCAGTGAAGGCGAAGAAGAAAACGCCCTGCGTTCCAGTGTGGTTGAACTGGGAGCTCTGATGAGCATCATGTTGGGTCAATTAACACCCGAAGAATCAGCCATCATGGATCGCGCTATCAAGGAAGCATACGCTCTCAAAGACATTACCGAAGATCCCGTCTCGCATAAAAATCCCCCACCTTTGCTCTCAGACCTGCAAAACGTTCTGGCCAATATGCAGGGATCCGAATCCATGGCCCGTCGTCTGCAAAAATACACCGAGGGCTCCTACGCCGGACTATTAAACCACCACACCAATATCGACCTGACCACCAACATGATCGTCTTTTCCGTCCGTGATTTGGAAGAATCTTTGCGTCCGGTGGCCATGTTTGTTATCACTCACTTCATCTGGACCAAAATCCGCACCAAACTCAAAAGGCGTATCATGATCATCGACGAGGCCTGGAACTTGATGCAATACGAAGATTCCGCTAAATTTTTGCATAACTTGACCAAACGATCTCGTAAATACTACCTGGGTATCACCACCATCTCCCAAGATGTCGAAGACTTCTTGGGATCAAAATACGGTAAAGCCATCATCTCCAACTCAGCAATGCAAATCCTACTCAAACAATCCCCCGCCTCCATCGACCTAATTGCCAAAACTTTCCATCTAACCGACGGTGAAAAAATGGCACTTCTGGAAGCCAATGTTGGTGAAGGAATTTTCTTTGCCGGTATGAACCATGTCTTAATCAAAATCGTCGCCTCCTACACCGAAAACCGCATCATTACCAGTAACCCGGAAGAAGTTTTGGCCCTCAAAAACTCCCTGGGCGCGTAAATCAAACTTTTTTCAAACACATTCAAACCATTCCAAACTTTTTAAAACAATCAACAAAACAAAAATGTCATCCTCGATCCGCCTTACCTGCCCGCCTTGGGCGGGAATCCAGAAAAAAATATTTAAAAAACTATATATCTAATTAATATGTTGCGAAGCAACACCTCACTTTATACTTGATACTTTATTTATCTTGTTCGATAATTGATAAGTTTGTTAAGTTTACTCCTCCCCCGTATAATAAAATTAGAACTTTTCATGTTCTAATTTTTCTTTTTAATATATACCTTAAATTTTTCTTTTTCTTTTACTTTTCCAGTCATCTGGTGCGCCTTGGGCGCATACTTATTACTTTTCCAGTCATCTGGTGCGCCTTGGGCGCATACTTCTTATTTCTTACTTCTTATTTCTTACCATGTCCGAGCCAACCCCACAAATCCCTGACGAAACAAATCTCCAGGACGACCCCTTGCGCTATATACTCTATATTTGCTGCACCCTTTGCTGTTGCGGTATATTAATGTTTCTACTACCTCTCATGATGGCCATGTTAGGCATGACCGGCTTGACTCCGGATAGTTTACTTTCGCCCACCGATCGAAAATGCGTTGAGGATTGTTTGCTAGAAACATACGGACCTAGAGGTTCATCTACCGGCCCCTGCACCTATACAGGTAATTCAATTGACGAATCCCAAAGAAAAAACATCAACACTGTTATAAGTTTTCTTACATCCAAAGGACTCAACAAAACTCAAGCTGCAGCAATAGCAGGTAATTTCCAACAGGAATCCCAATTTTCTCCTACAGCTCTCAACCCAGATAGCGGAGCATACGGATTGGCCCAATGGTATGGAAGCAGACACGATGCCTTATCTTCTTATTGCGAATCAACCAATCAACCTATCGACAGCCTTCAAGCTCAACTTGAATTTTTTTGGAAAGAATTCACCGGACCTGCTTTATGCAATGTCTATCTTATCCCAAGAGAAAGCATTTATGGGGAAAAATATTATGAAGAAGGATATAAAAGCTTGTATAGTTTTTTTCCAGAATATACAAAAATTGAAGATTTGGTTGGTACTTTTCACGATCTTTTTGAATGCTCAGACGACCTAACACCATTTACCAAAAGAGTTAATTATGCAAAAGCAATTTTTGAAAACATGCAATGCCAAGACATCTCCTCCGGTCCCACATCTAATGACGACAAAACTTATATTTCCGGAATCAAACATTATAATCAAAAACAATATCCCAATGTCAAACTAGACAGTGTCGACACCATTGAAAGTGCCGGTTGCGGATTCGTTTCAACAGTTATGGCTGTCAATTATGCCAATAGTACAGATATTGACCCCGGCACCTACTACACCACCATCGAACCGGTCTGGAGTACTATTGAACAAAACAAAACATTAAACGGTAAAGACGCTACAAGAAATGGATCAGGTACTATTCAAAGTTTTGCTACAACCGAAACAGGATCAACTGTAACGGAATTCAAATATGACACCAATAGCATTCCTAAAATAACCGGCCTGATTGACCAAGGTACTCCCATGGTCGCATTTACCGGATTCATGCGCACATCAAATACCGATGGCAATTACGGCCACATAGTTCTAATTATCGGTTATACCAAAGATTCCTCTGGTCAAATTACTTCCTTTATTGTCAACGATCCCTACGAAGATCACGGTACTGTATATACTGGTGTAAAAAATAACGGCTCAAGTGGTGAAATGGCTAAATATGAAATTACTGATTTTACCAAATATATGACCAATATCGTCCACTCACAAGATCCAGGGAAACTATTTTACATCGAAGGATCCAGCCAGAAATGTAAAGAACTAAGCTTGGAAGAAAAAATTGGCCAAATACTTATGGTCAACGAAGCCAATTTTACTACTGATGAATTAGAAAAACTGAAAATTGGTAGTATCATAATGATGGGAGGCAGTGAAGATAATAGTCTTGCTAAAATAAAAACAATTACCAACACATTGAAAATAAAACCAATTATCGCCAGCGACATCGAAGGTGGAGTAGTCAACAGACTTAAATATACCAGCACCGCAAACAATTGCTCCAACTTGCCATCAGCCGCCAATATGTCTGATCCAAAAACATCTATGACATCATGCGGTAAGGATATGAAATCTTTCGGTATCAATATGAATCTTGCACCAGTAGTAGACCCAAACCTAAGCGACAGTCCAATTAGTGCTGACGGTCGTACTTTTGATGGTGATATTACTACTGAAGCATCAAATTACATTGATGGCTTGATTCTCGCTAGTGTTATTCCCACACTTAAACATTTTCCTGGCTATCCGGCAAGTGCTCACACCGATTATGAAAAAGGCACATCTAGTGAAGATCCTTATCAATATATAAAACCATTCGATGATTTAAAACAAAAATATGGAAATAAAGTAGCTATCATGATGAATAGTATTACCTATACCAAAATTTCTTCCGAAAACGCTGCCTATACCAAAGAAATTGTTGACAAAGCCCGAAATGGTTTTAACGGACTGATAATCACCGACGACTTGAACGCTGTTGGCGCATCACTATCAACCAACGATTCCACCACAGATAGAGTCGAAAAAGCTATCAATGCCGGAAATGATATCATTATGCTTGTTTCTGCAACATCCGGAACTATAAACGAAGTAATAACTAACATCGCTAACAAAGCCAGAGAAAATGAAGCACTAAAAAATAGGATTGAAGAATCATACAATCGAGTTATTACCGCCAAAAAACAATTCAATATTATTGGTTCCGACTCCGAAATCTGCGGTGGCCAAGGTGGCACAACCGGCTCAACTGGTAATAATGGTGGATCTTTTCCGGGATACACCCAACAAGAAATTGATGACTGTATTAAAAAATGTCAAGAACAAACGCAAACAATTTCCGATGTTCCTCCCGGTGGCAGATGCTGGCCAATTATTGGCGCCGATGGCAAAGAAGCTACTCTCGAGTACGGAAACAAAGGAGCTCCAAATGGACCAAGACACTTCAAAGCATCTCGGCCTCAAGGCGATTGTCCTGTCTCTAGAGCACACGCAGGTTTTGATCTTATTGTTGGAGAAGCTGGTCCTGGACCTAACAATTGCGGTCAAACCGGTGCTAGTTGGCCAGTAATAGCTATTGAATCCGGAACAGTAGAATATGTAAAAGAAAATTTCTATTGTGGCAAAGACTACATTATGGTTAAAAACGACGCCGATGGTTCATTTAACGGTTATGGTGAAGTAAACACTGAACCTTTCATCACTCAAGGCACAAAAATAAGAGCCGGACAACAAATAGCAACAGTAGACGATATTGGTCCATGTTGTATGATGCACTTTGAGCGACCTTTAAATGCAAATCCAGATGGATGTAGTATAGATTTACCCGATTTCCAAGACCCATACCCCTATTTACAAACTACTTCCGAACAATGTAGCACACCCAGCACTACACCTACTGTAGTTACACCAGGAGAAATGCCTCACTACTGTCAAACCACTGATGATGGTTGCGGACCTACTGCCTTGCTTATGTTATTGCAATCACAAGGTTTTGCCACTAGTTTCGGAGAAAGATCATTTTATGATGACTACACTTGTAATGATTCATCAAAATGCGTCAGACCACTATCGCAATCTACCAACATGGATTATCTTGAAAAACAAATGAAAAAACACATCCCACAAGACAAACAAAGCTGTATTCATCGAGGTGCCACCAAACAGGAAATAATTAACCTTGCCAAACAAGGCATACCAGTAGTAGTTGGTACATACTATTATTATAATATTGGTATTGGCGGTTTTTCCGGTCATTATGTCACGATCAAAAGTTACCAAGAAATAGACGGGGTAAAAAATCTAATAATTAATAACTCGGGTTGTTATCAACAACTAGGTTACAACGGACCGAATGAACCTACACCCATCGATAAATTTTTTGATCCTACCATAAATAGCATAACCAAAAAAGCAAACTGGGAGGAAGGAGAAGGATGGTCGGATTTTGTCCTCTATTACAAATGCTAATCCATTTATAAAAATAATGAAAAAACTAAACCTACAACCAGACAATATCTCTTCTAATACTAAAGAAAAAAAATCCAATATTATCGAATTTTTCAAGAAAAATTATCTTTATATTTCTGCAGGAATTATTATTCTAGTTATTGGAATATTAATTACTTGGCCTTTAATAAATAAAGGAAAATTATTAATTCATTCCAACCAGTCATCAACCAAAGCTTATATATGCAATACCGCAGATATTGTTCACCAAGAAGGTTATTCTAATTGTCCATTTTTAGATTCAAAAATTGAATTTTATAGTCAAACTCAAAGCACCTTTTTATCTTTACCACCAGGCAACTATAGTTTAGTAATTAAAAAAGAAAACTACCTTGATTTTCAAAAGGATTTCATTGTTTATTTCTGGCAAACTACCAATATAGATGCCAACCTAATTCCTTCAATCAAAGAAAAAACCCAAAATATTGTTATTGGGCTACAAAATAATTCTATAAATAATACACCCCATTATATCGAACAGATTACCATCTTCGACGAAGCAAATAGTTCATTTTCAAATAAATTTCAATTCAAAAAAATTGAAAACAACCAAGAAACAATAATTTTTGAAACAAATGAATTCAAAAATATCAAAGATATTTTATGGTCGCCAAATTTTAATAAAGTTATCTTTAACGGCACCGAAAACGATGAAACTTTAGAAAAAAAATATTACCTCGACATAGTTACCCAAAAAATAATTAACTCAACAATTCCTTCAGACAAAATTGCCTGGTCAAAAGACTCTGAAAAAATATATTATATATTCCAAAACCAAACAATCGATGAAAAATCAATTCCCGATCCAGATATGCCTAGTGGTGGCAGAGGATGGGCTCCTGTTTACACAGAAGGAGAAAACCACAATAGTTTAACGATAGCCAATCCCGATGGCAGTCAATGGCAAAATATTTATAAGCTACCATCAAAAATTCTTAATCCAGAAATAAAAATTACAACCGACAACACCAAACTTGCGATTATTTCGCAAGATCATACTGCATTTATTTTTCATTTTGAAAACAACTTGATTGAAGAAATTCCAGCAATCAGAACCATTACAGATATTAGCTGGTCTCCTGATAATGAAACACTACTCGCCGAAATAATAGATAACAAAGGATTGCCTTCAATTGAGTTTATTCGAAAAAATGACAACAATGATATATATTTCAGACCACTTTTGATCAAATCATTTATCAAAAAACTAACTTGGATATCTAATACAGAATTTATCTTAGCTATCCCAACATATCTCCCTACAATTACACCAGGCGATTATCCCAACAGTACCGACCAATTTTATTATTTTGATACATCACGCAAATCAGATAGCATTCAAAATGATACAATATTCTCCACCAATTTCGATCAAAAGCAACAAGGTGCAAACAGTATTGATTCTCTAGCTTTCGACCCATCATCATTTACCCTCTACTTCACTGATATGGAAAACTACTTATATACACTAAAAAAAGATCACTAATTGACTATCGACAAAAACATAACAATACACATTCAAATCCGCCGATTGATAAACCGGCGGATTATTTATTTTCCTTTTTTACCTCCCCATATAATACCCATAGAGGTTAATCACTTCTTCTTTCCCTTTTTCCACATCAAAAACATACATATGATCCCCACCATCATGGATGTATATCTTGTTCCCATTTACACCCACAATATCATAAATCTCTTCATGTACCCCGCAATGACCAAAACGATGTTTTTTAATCACCTCTCCCTTGCTGTTATATACTCCCACATTGTCTCCGCGCCCGTCTTTGTTGACCAGAATCAACTTATCACCACACCACGCCCCATCAGTCGCCCCTGTAAATTCTTTTACAAAAGATAGATCCCCGGCATTCATCAATACTATCTGATATTTTTCATCCCATTCATTATCATTTATACGAACATATCGTTCTTTTTTAAAAAAGAATTGTTTTCCATTTGAAGACTCGGATGAAAATTTTGTCAATATTCGCCCCTTGGCCATCACTTCTTCATTGGCAATTTTCACATCATCTCGGCCATCCAAATACAATAACCTCGGCACACTATAAATCTCCTCACAATGATACTCCGCCTTGTTATAATGTTCCACCTTGGCCGCCAGAATACAACCATCATTTAACCATACCGGCGTAGTATATCCCCCGGTACGCAAACTAACTGAGGACGAATTTATGTCGGACATGTAACACACAGCACCATAAATTAACGGCCTTGAAATCAATTTGGTCTTCAAAAAAACAAGCTTTTTTCCTCCGGCATTCAAAACCGGCATTATATTGGCCTCACTGGTTAATGACAGACCTGCATCCGAACCGGTGCTTTCGCAAGGCACGGCATTAAAGGTTAATTGCTTTTCCATCCCATCAAATCCATACCAGAACAATTTACCATCCCGGCTCAATACATAACAATCACCATCATAAGAAATACCATAACTAAATTTGCTAAAACCATCTGCATATATCTGAGAACTTTGTTCTGACAGATCAACAATTATTATCTGACTTTCCAACATTGACGAAGATCTAATAAAAATCACCTTGTCCCCGGCTAACACCATTTGACTGCAAAAAACTACCATTAGCAACAAAAAAACTAATTTTTTCAATTCGCTCCACTTCCTTTCACAAGTATTTTCTTAACATTTTTTTTAAATTTCACCCCCTCATCACATTTTCATTCACCCTCTCACCATATCCAAATTATTATTAATAAAATATTAACCAGAAATTATCTAGACATTAAACCTAAACTATCTTTTTGACGAAAAAAAAGATCCTAAATTCGTATTTAGTGATCTTCCATCAATTTTTATTTTATAACAAATCAAAATTGAAAATTTTATCACCCATATTTTCTATTTCATCCACATTACTCTCACATTCAATTATTTTATTATCACTCAATCTAAATAATTTTGGCACCCCTCCGCATATCCAATCGTCCTTCCAATCATCTTTGTGCACTATATTTCCGAAAGTAAAAACATATTCCTTGTTAAATCCTTCGATATGTCTTATCAAATACCCATCAATCAAACGCTCTTCTCTATATACACCATTTTCAGCCCACATCCGGTTTACCACATTTCCACCCTCGCCATAACAATTTTCATAATATATTTCGAATGGGTTAAATATTTCCAACCCACCGAACACATAAAGTTTATCAGCTAATTTTATTTTTTCTCGGGAAATCAAATTCAATTTATACATGGGAAAAGCAGTTCCTCTATCAGTACTTCTGGCATAATATACCCAATCACCATTTATTCCGAAATAATTTGCTCTGCCAAGCTCACAAATTATTTTATTGTTTTTAATCACTTGCCCCATATTGGCATTACTACCAATAACATAATTCCCATCCGAAATCATGTCTCTCACAAACAAAGTATCACAATCATTACTCACCTCCTTCAATTCTTCACCACTATTACTATATAAACATACTTTATTGCACTTACCATCAGAACCAAAAAATACCAGCACCTCTCCATTCCTTTTAGTAGAAAATTCCACCTTCAGCATTGGCTCTTGCATTAAAATTTTATGATTAAAATCAATCACGAAATTTTTGTAATCAAGCTTCAGAAAATACAAATCTTTGTCCACAATTCCTACCAGATTTGTAATCATCTCGGCATTCGCTATACTACACAATAACCACATTATCATCATTATCCAAACCAATCTGTTCATTATTTATCACACCTTTCGTAAATTTTCTTAACATTTTTTTTAAATTTCACCCCCTTATCACAATTACATTCACTCTCTCACCATATCCAAATTTATATTAAAAAAATATTAACTAGAAATTATCAAAATATTAACCATTTTCCCACTGTATTTTCTCTAAAAAATATTGCTATAATTAAATCTTATTGCAATATTTTTTATGGCCAAATTCAAACGCGAAGATATCGAAAAAAAAGACATTGAGATAAATATATCCGGTACCTCCACACCAGGTGGCGGACAATCGTCATCAGCCGGTGGATCAGAACCGCAATCAATCAATCTTGACCGCCAACCCGACACTTCACCACAAAGTACCAGTAGTCCGGAACAACCATCTCCGGAAAAAAAACCCGACCAGGAACCTGACAAAGAAAAAGATCAGGATCAAGACAAAGAAAAAGAAAAGGATAAAGATAAAGATAAAGATCAGGATCAGGATAAAGACAAGGACAAAGAAAAAGATCAAGACAAGGATAAAGACAAAAAACAGGACAAAGATAAAGACAAACAAGACACCGACCAGGACAAATCCCAACCGGACAAAAACCGCAAGATTAATCGCGAAGATGCCGACAAAAACAAGCAACCGGACAAACCCGGTTCCGGTCAAAAACCCGGTCAGCCGGGCACGCAATCCCCAAAAACACCTACCGGCAAAATGCCACCGGGTGGTCCGTCAGCCGGTGCCGGAGCAGGCACGGGAGCAACTGGTGCTGGCACTGCTGGTGCAACCGGAGCCGGTGCCGGAGCCGCGGGAGCGGGAGCAGCCGGTGCCGGTACAGCTGCTGCCGGTGGAACCGTGGCCGCCGCTGGTGGAGGTGCCGCTGCAGCGGGCGGAGCTGCCGCTGCCGCTGGTGGAACTGCCGCTGCCGCCGGAGGCGCTGCCGCGGTTGGTTGGCCGGTAGTAGTAGTTATTTTGATCATCATCATTATCGTCATCATAATTTTTCTAATTGTTGTCCTTTTTCTAGCTATGGGTGGCATGGGCAGTGGCAACAAACACTACCCAACCGATATTTCCACCCAAGCCGAAGCAGTAACACCAACATACGACACACCCTCCGGTGCCAAATCACTGGACAAACCGCGTGAGTGGTATTTTAATCAAGGTGATTACAGTGCCGATATCCAAAAAGCCGGCTGTTACTGCACCTCTCTTGCTATGGTACTAAAATTTATGGGCAAAGACGTTGACCCAACATCTGTATGCAGTTTAACCGGTATCACAGTTACTGCCCAAAACATCCACAGCGAATACCCGGATATTATCGTTGAAGAAAATCAATTCGTTTTTGATTTCAGTCAACAACAAAAGACCATTACCACTTATTTGGACAAAGGAATACCGGTAGTCCTTGGTGGCGGTCCCAATTTGTCATCCGGTGGTCCCAGCCATTTTGTCGTTGCCGTCGGGTATGATCAAGAAGGAGTAATCCTCAACGATCCGGGCAATCGCAATCGTACCAAAATCTCCTGGTCCGATTTGGAACTAGCCGAGTTTGGTGACGCTAATAGAGGTTATTCCAACACAATATTATATTACGCCAATAAAAAATAATCCTTATGCCAATATTAAAACAAAAAATCATTAAATATTTAGCCATTGCCATCCCTATCGCAATTATCATCGTTTTTATCTATCGACAACAAACAAAAGTCGAGCAACTATATATCTTGCCGGACAATTATTTTGCCAACAGTCAAATCACATTCAACCAAATTATCGACACCGAGTACCCCCAATACTCAATCCAAAAAGACCTGCCGTATTTTGCCGACAATGAATACTTCGAATACTCTATTTTTCCTAGTGGCCAGTCCATCTCCAAAATCGACATCTATCTGACTGCCAAAAACCCCACCGACTTAAACCTCGATACTCAATACGCCGAAACCAAAAACGAAATCTTAAATTGGATTGTAACCAAAGGCACTCTCATCTCCGACATTCAAATTGACTGGTACGCTTCCTTGCCCGAAACCAATCAAAAAACATTAATCGAACAAACCAATGCTTGATATATGAATCCAATCAACAAAAAAATCATCATCAAACTGATTCTCGTCTGCTTCATCGCCGCCATTTCGCCATATGCCAATCCCCAACTGAAATTTACACCGGTTCACGCAACCCCGCCGGTACCAAATTCCCATGACATTGATCCTAACCTTAACCCTTTTTTGGAAGAAATCAATCAGAACACTACTATCGATCAATTCTCTGCCAACGACACCATCATCAACAGTCTGGATATCATCCAAGACGAAATCGAAACTCCCAACATTACCGACAAATTCCGCGACTGGGCCAAAGAAATCCAAACTTTGGAAGAAAACTTAAATACTGTCGTTTACGATGAAATCGAAAAAGTTGATACCTTGATCGAAACTCAAAGAGTTATCGATTTAAATAACGAAATTTTTACCAAAGCCAAAGCCAAAGTTGATGAGATCAAAAATCTCAGTAAAAATGATTACAATAGCAATGAAGACGCCTGGGCTCAACATATCTACGACCACTATTTGGAGCAATCACAAAATCTGGCCGAGCTTTTCAATTTCAACCAAGTATTCGAATGCCTAATGATCAAAGCCGAAATTGGCGCCGAAATAAATGGTGATATGCTTTCCCACAAAGAATTTATTTCCAAAGCTATCGGCGAAGGACTAATCGCCTGCCCTCCCGGCCCCAACGCTCTCAAAGGTTCAGATCCCCAGCAAAACAACGACGCTCGAGTTGATAACCCCGACATAAATATCGCTTTCAATACCGATACTTCACGACAAATTTTGCAAAACAATTTTACTACCGAACCATCTACCACTTCGACCAATGGCAACAATAAACTCGCCCAATATCTGGGCATAACCAAAACCTATGCCTCTCTCAGCACTCCACCCGCGCCCGAACTAAATCCTCCCGAAAACAATCCTCAAACGATCAACAACGATTCAATAGCTCCATATTTTGAAAATCCGGATACCAACAGCCCGGAATTTCAACAACTTCAAAATGAAATCAATAACATTCCTGAACCAAAAAGTGGCAACCCGCCTACCCAAGAATTTTTTCCACCCCCACTTGAATTTGAAAACCCGGCGGAAGTAAAAGTATTGTTGCCCCAAACCATCGCCGAATTCAACAGCTACTACAAACAAGGCATTCAGGTTGACGAAAGAATCTACTACCTGCTTTACCACGTCTTCCAAACTATGGAAATGAACGGCGAAACTTACGAAAGGTACCTAGCTGACAAAGTCATCCAAGACGCCACTACCCCGGGGGCCATCAAAACCGCCTGTGGCAAAAACATCGAAAACAGTCCGGAAAAATGTGATAACCCCGCCAACCTCTGCGGAATAGTCAGTGCCACTTATTTTGTTTTTGATGTCATGACCGGCAACATTGACAATCTCGGTGTTCCCTACAAAGACCGAGCCCACCTCAAAATCTGGCTGGGTTTAAACGCACCATACGCTTCCGATGAAATAGGTGAAGACGAATTGGAAGTTGTCAATCCTCACTATGACCTCAAAGCGGTTGATATCTCCGAAATCGGATTATACAACGAATCCACTGACTGTTCCGCCTGTGGCGATATAGTCTCTTGCAAATCCATCACCGCTGTTGTAGATTCATTAATTAGCGCCTACCTGATGACAGTTGCCGGTCCCATGGCCGCATCTCAATACAGTCTCGGTGCCGCTACCGAAAACAATGTTCCTTTTTGGAATATCTATCGCAATTCAGCGATATGCATGCTCCTTTGCACCGCACCTATCTTCTGGGGAACTCTTTGCCAACCATGTTGTCCTCCCATACTCGACTCCGCCAATCCCAATACCATGGGAGTGAAAGTCAAATGGCAAAACGAAGACTACGGTTCAATCGCCTCCGATCTGGCCGGTGCCGCTCTCGACCAAGCGCTACCATTTGATCCGGAAAATGGTTTCAGTATTACCAATATGCTCAAAGGTCTTGCCCAAGGAGCCATCGAACAGTTATTTAATTCCGGTTTTAAAAATTTCGATGTCGCCAAACTGGCCCAAGGTGGATTTGAAAACTTCATGAGCGAAATGGGCAACCAGTGGCTTGATGAAAAAGTATTTGGCAAACTGGGACTACCCGATGGTTTTTCTTCTAGCGTCAATTGGTTAAATCCCAACCCCGAAGCACTAATCACATCCATTACCGGCAACTACCTCGACGAGCAACTTGGACTGGAATTTGGCTCTTTCACACCCATCATCTCCGCTATGATGTCCGGTGATTTCAAAGACGCCGCCCTATCAGCTTTAAATTTTACCCCCAATCTCAACCTACCTCCCAAACTGCAGGAAGCCATGAACATCGCTATCCAAAATGGCGACAACCCCGAAGCCATGGGGCTGGCTTTCGCCAATTTGGGCCTAAAAGAACTGAATTCAAATGTATTGGGATGGCCGGACGGGATCCTTGATTTGGATAGTTTTTCCGGTGAAGGGTTTATCGGCATCGCCAATAAATTGGGACAACATGGCTTGGCCAAAATTGAAGGCCTGCCGACAAATTTCATCTTTGATATCAAAAACCCCAAAAACACCGCCATGTCTTTAACCAGCAGTCTATTGTCTGACGTAACTGACAATCAACGCATCAATCAAGCGTTAACCACCGCAATTTCACAAGGCCAAGACTTCTCGCTAAACTCCGCCATGCAACTCATGGAAACCGAGGATTTGTCAAAAATATTCGCTATCAATACTGAAGACGCGCAATTCATCAAAGACTTCGTTGACAACCCCACCTCAATGCCATTTGTTACTTTCAAAAACACTCTGCTTAACAAAATCGATTTTGAGCAAGCCGCTTTAAAAAACATCAACTTCACCCCCGAGTCTCTGGAATTACTGGTTGACTACGGTCTCAATCCGGCCTACTCGGGCGACAACGCTCAAGCTGGGCAACTCATGATGGCCGCCATTTCCAATTCCATCAAACTGGATAAATTTGGCATCGATTTAAATAAAACCGACATTGAAAAACTGGCCTACCTGCAAGACTACATTCAAATTGTCAATAACTTACCGGAATCCACCAATCCCGCATTCAACAACTATTCACCATATGGCTATGGTTACAATCCATACGCATATTCCCCCGAACTACAAAAACTTTCTCAAGATTATTCCACAAAATTTGGTAATTCCGAACCCATCACTCAGTTTCATGACCGCATAGTATCCACCATTGACCAATCCATCTCCGATCCCAACAGCGACTCGGCCAAAGCCAAAAATGAAATCAGTTATCTGGTAGCGCCAATCAAAATTTCCTTTTCCGAAAGAGTAAAAAAAGATGAGTTATCACAAATTGATTACATTGATACCACCACCAAACCCGGCCAAAATGGCGCATCAGATACTCAATTTCAAGGAGTACTACGTTCCTTGAACGTTGATTTAAACTCACTGGAAATTGTCCACTCTACCACCTTTGAACAAAAAAACAACGCTCTACTTTCTCCTGACCAAAACACTACAAATCCTGATTATTTTAGCTCTTACGGTGGCACTTCATTTCCATCCCCCATCAACGCTACTTACTCCGAATACTTTGAACCCGGAGAGATTTACTACGCTTATCCCAAAGTAGATCTCGCCGAAATCGCCCTCCCGGGAATCCGCGGCAACAACAACTATCATAGTCAAACTGGTAATTTCAAATTACTTAGCACCACCACCAATATCATCAAATACGCCCAAGAAAAACCAATTGTTATCACTCCGATTACTTCCAACAACCAACAAATTCCGGGTATAAATCAAAATCTTCCATCAAATATTTACAATCGCATCACTCCGACTCTACCCAATACCACTTCCGGCTTCTCTCAAATTCAAAACATTCTCTCCCAAGACCCGCTAAAAACCGCATTCCTCGAAAAACATCAATTCAGCTACCAACTTCCTGACTCAACTTATGCCACCTTTGACAACAACGCCTTTTTAGGAGGCAGTGGAACAATCTATAACACTTTAAATAGTATCGGCAAAAGCGACAATCAAGCCAAAGAAAATCTATCCAACCTCGGTGTTACAGTTATCGCCGCCAGTATGACCGGCATTGACATCGCCAGTATGTTTACCGATGTTAGCGACCAGGCAATATTGGAAAACAAATTAACTCAACTGACTAACGCCATGGGTATCGTCAAATCATGGCAAACCGGCGACATCGAAACTGGCATCAAATCCATGACCGGCTTTTTGAAAGACAACGGAGTTTTTGATAATCTTTCAAATAATTCCACCTGGAACATCGGACCGGATGGCAATATCGCTATCAATGGGGTTGATCCATTAAAAATCTATTCCGACATCGAAAGTGGCAACTATTTTGCTCTCCTGGAAGATATTCCTCTCATTCAAGATAAATTTAACATCAACAACGAAATCAGAGACGCCATCGGTACCGGACCGGAGCAACTACTAGATTTGGTTCAAAACTTTTCACCTCAAAAAGCATCCGACACAGTTATGGAAATCATGGCCAACAAGATAACATCCGAATCGGGCTTGGAAAAACTAGCCGTAGTTCAGGAGCTTACCAACACCCTCGGAGTACCACCTGACCCAAAAAATATTCCCAAATTATTGCAATCGGATTTTATTCAAAAAAACGTACTGCAAGACATCGATCCCGGCACACTCGGTGATATTTCCAGTATCTATGGGCTCGTCGCCAGTGGCGATATCACCCCCCAAAAAGCGGTTAGCACCATCATGACCGCCAACTTTTTCCAAGATGCTATCGGCAAAGAAGAATTCCAAAGCTTCATGAGCGATTATGGCGGTATCGTCAACGCCGCCCTTAGCGGCGATCCCCAAGCTATCGCCAACTCCATCCTATCCTCACCCAAAGTCGCTGACAAAATAACCGAATGGCTTGAATCAAGCGAACTTGGCGATTATTTCGATATTGGCGGTATCCAAAATCTGATGAACGGCGACATTGACGGATTTATCAAACAAACGTCGATGAAATTTTTAGATAAACACCTGCTTTCCAAACTTGATGGTCCCCTGGGTGGTTTGATGAGTAATTCTATCATGAGCATTCTAAATGGTGAATTTCCAACTGAAGCCATCATGCAGTTTGCTAGCCAATATCTAATCAAAGAATTCCTGAAGGCAGATGTATCAATACTAACAAATCTGGGGGCCAGTTTTGACATGGGTCTCGGATTCAATGTAGCCAATATCGGCATTGGCTTCGTTGGCAGTTGGGTCAATAACCCCGTTGCCGGCTTTGTGTTTACCAAATGCAAGAAAAAAATCGCCCAAGACAACATCATCCACTTCCTGGACATGGTTTTAACATTTGATCGCAATAAAACAGCTCACCTAAAATACAATATCATCATGGAAAACGAAAATGGAGAAATTGTTGAAGCAGCTGACGAAAACGGATTCCCGATCAACAACCCGGAAATGACGAACAATCCTAGGGAATATATCAAAAATTACTACCCACTACAGATATTTTCCGATTTCGCCTCCACTATCCAAGATAAAATCGCCCCCAAATCCAAAGAAAAATTCGATTTTGTTTGGTATGAAGATCGATTTGATGTATTGAATATCTTTGTCAAAAAATGCGAAGACCGACAAAACCCTTTTCTAACAAACTGCGAAGATGCTGTCCATATTGGCTTCTAAAAATTTTTTCCATGCTTTCAAAAGAATCACAAATAATACGTCTTACAATCCTTTGTTTTATTTCCTGCATCATTGCCACTATCATCCTCATCGTTAGTTATCATAATATCTATTTCTATCCCAAATTAATAGCCAACAATACCCTCCCCAATGACTACAAAGCATTTGCCAAAATTTTTTCCCTTGAACCCGAACAAATATCGCTCTACACCAACCAATTTGAATCCATCTCTATCGACACCAATCGCATAACCAACATTGATAAATTCGATCCATACACTCACGACAACACAGCAATCACTATTTCTGATTTAAAAACCTCCGATCACATAGTCTTGTTAACAGAAAATCAAAATTACCACGTCGTCCTTATGCCCCCAAATTCAATAAATGGTATTATTAGTCATCTTTCACCGGAAAAAATAACTATTCTTTCCCAAGACAATTCATTTGATTTTTTAATCGACAAAAAAACCGTTTACCTAAACCCCACCAATCAACAAATTACATATGAAACTCTCCTGGTGGGAAACATGGTCTTTATTTACTCGGATTACTCAGACAACGATTTAGAAAACAACACACCCTTAGCCGCTTCCATACAAATCATGGTTTGATAAGTATTTTTAGTTACAAAATAACCAAAACACACTCTCATAAATACTCTTCGAGTACAGATTTTCCCAATCATAAAAACCTTGCATATTTTTACCATATGTGATACAATAATACGATTTTAAAAAAAATAAATAACAACCCAACAATTTTCTAATAATAGATTTCATTTCTTACTTTTTACTTTTTACTTTTCCAGTCATCTGGTGCGCCTTGGGCGCATACTTCTTACTTCTTACTTCTTATTTCTTACTTCTCACCATGCCTGACGACAAACAACAAATAACCCAAGGTGATACTCCTCAACGGCTTCAGCAAAAAATGCGCGAAGAAATCGAAGCATCAAAACAAGTCATGTCCACTCAGCAAAAAGCCAAAGACTTGGGCAGAGGTAAAGCCACCAAAGTATCGAGTGTCATCAAATCTTTCCAACAAGAAGAAGAGGAAAAATTTGTCCAGCAAAAAGCCAAACAAGCCAATTTGCCGTATGTCAATCTACTCAACTACCCCATCAGTCCGGAAGTGATGGAAATAATTCCCAAAGACATCGCTCAAAAATACCGTGTTGTTCCCTATCTCAAAGCCGGAAAAAAAATTCGTATTGCCAGCACCGAATACAACCAAGCCACCATGGAGGTTCTAAAAAAACTTCAAGACGCCTCCGGATTTGAGTTTTTGGTCAGTATCACTTCCGAATCGAGTATTGATTTTGCCCTCAAGCTCTATGAATTGGTTTCCCCCGATAAACGAGAAACCGAAAAAATCATGGTTACCGAGGAAGATGAATCCAAATTTGAAGAACAAATATCAAGTTTATCTGAACTCAAAGAACGAATCAAAACCGTCTCAACCACCGAACTGGTTGATGTTGTTATGACCGGTGCGGTCAAAATCGGCGCATCGGACATCCATATCGAACCCACCGAAACCCAAATTCGTTTGCGCTATCGTATGGATGGTGTACTGCAAGATATTGCCTATCTGGACAAAGTGGCCTTCAAACCTCTGATGTCTCGCTTGAAATATCTATCCAAATTAAAACTGGATATAACTGATATCCCGCAAGACGGACGTTTCTCAATTACCGCCGCCAACTCCAAATTTGACATTCGTGTTTCTATCCTGCCCACCATCTACGGTGAATCCACCGTAATGCGTATGTTGGAACAAAAAGAAAAATTCGTCAGTCTAAAAGAACTTGGTTTTCCCGAAGATATCGATCTGGTTATCAACAACGCTATCCACAAACCCAATGGTCTGATACTAAACACCGGTCCTACCGGTTCCGGTAAAACCACCACTCTCTACGCAATTTTACAAGAATTAAACAATCCCGAAGATAAAATCATCACCCTCGAAGATCCGGTCGAGTATCGAATTAGTGGCATCTCCCAAAGCCAAGTTCATCACGAAAAAAACTATGGATTCGCCTCCGGCTTACGCTCTATCCTTCGTCAAGATCCGGATATCGTTCTAGTCGGTGAAATCCGTGATCCGGAAACCGCCGAAATCGCCACTCAAGCATCACTGACCGGTCATTTGGTACTATCCACTATCCACACCAACAACGCCGCCGGTGCCATTCCCCGTTTGATTGAAATGGGTGTCAAACCATACCTCATCATAAGCTCAATCAATCTGATCATCGCTCAAAGACTTGTTCGTAGAATATGTCAAAACTGCCAGGAAGAATACGAGATAGACTCGCTCATACACCAGGAAATGGTCAATATTTTTCAAAAAATCCCCGACACCAAACGTCGAGGTATAAATGAAGTCCCAAAAATATTAAAAAGAGGCAAAGGATGCATCAAATGCAACAATACCGGATTTTCCGGCCGAATCGCTATCATCGAAACATTTGTCGTTACTCCTCGCATTGAAGAAGTGGTTTTAAGATCACTCTCCCTTTCCTCGCTACAAAAAGCCGCTCTCGAAGATGGTATGACTACCATGGAACAAGATGGCCTGATGAAAGTTATCCAAGGACACACCACCATGCCCGAAGTTTGGTCCGCCACCAAAGAGTAAGAGGATATATCAAATAATTTTCAAACCAAAACGCCACCTATGGCGTTTTTTCTTGATTTACTTACATATATTTATTATCCATTTCTCCCCTCACCTCCATAACCCTTATTGCTTATTGCTTATTGCTTATTGCTTATTGCTTATTGCTTATTGCTTATTGCTTACCCTCTTCCCATTCCATCCACTCCACATTTCCCAAACATTTATACGTTTGCGCCAACAAGATATGCAAATCTTCATCGATACTATCGTCTTCCTCCACGTTTTTTAGATATTCCCATGCATTTCCACAATCATTTTCTACCAAATACGATCGAGCATAAACCAGATAGATATATTTATTGTTTACCCCCTTCCACTGTTGACCATCGATCAAAGCCCGGCACCAGCTCGACAAACCCATATCATTAGCCACGTCCGCCAACTTTAAAACATACAAATCCCCATTCATTTTTTCCAGTTCATCCAAATTTTTCTTCATCTCATCCGCAAGCTCCAGCTTATCAATCTCTGTCCAATTATCATTTACCGCATCCAAAAATATCTTCATATTATTTGCCAACTCATTTTCACTTACCAACGACTTATCCAAAAACTCCACCGCTTGAGAAAAATTCCCATGGCTACCGGCCAAAAATGCCATATACTCATAATACTCATCGATATTACTTTCGTCCAAATCATCCGAAATCTTCAAAAACTGCTTTTCCGCATTTACATAATCTCCAATTTCAAATAACCTTTTGCCATACCAAAAATACAAATCATCACTAACCCACCCTCTGTCGATCGTCAATTTGGCTTGTGCGATTGCTCGTTCATCATTTAACTTTAGTAGAGCCAAGGCCTTTTTTATTTGATAATCACCATAATTCATCCCCATCAAATACGCCTTCTCCAATTCCCACAAAGCATTACTACTTTTTTGTTCGATATATTGCTCCGATTTCTCGAGATATAGAGCTGATTTTTGCCCCCGCCATGATTTGGAATAATACCACCCCAGCAAACCGCCTGCCACAACCAGTACGAATATCAACAACCCCATTAACAAATTTTTGACAATTTTATTCAAAATTTTCCTTGACTATTATTAATTATTATGATAATATAAACCTACAATTTCATGTGAAGATGCTCTTAAAAAAAATGCCTCGATATTTATATCTTTATTATACTTTTATATTTAATCGGGGCAAAATTTTTTAGGAGGTGGCAAATATGCCACAAATTGTATTAATAATTCTATTTCTTTTTTCCGGTATGGATTTGCCGCATGAAAATGTTACCAAACATTCTCTTGCCAGCAAAACCATCCCGACTACCACCAACTGCCAATCGGAAGCAACAACCAAAAAAGTAACGGTTACTTTTTATTGTTCCTGTCCGATTTGTTGCGGTAGTTGGTCCGAAATCGGGTTAACCGCCTCTCAAACCGTACCGGTGGCCGGCCAGACTTTGGCCGGAGACAAAAAATGGCTCGGTAAAAAAGCCATATTTGTTTCCGTTCCATCCGGTATGGAATATCTGCAATATCACACCGACGGATCCCAAAAAGTCTTCACATTTGAAGACACGGGAAATCCGGATTATATCTCGGGTGATCGAGTGGATATATTTATGGGAGGCCCGGAAAACCATGACCTCTGCACACAACTCGGGGTCATGGAAATGGAAATAGAATTTATAAAATAAAAAAGTTAGGAGCAGACCAAAATCAGTCTGCTCCAAATCATATCCATATTACAACACCATTTAACCTGTTACTTATTACTTATTAATTCCCCCAGCTTCTCCTCAATTTCCGCCAAGGTTTTCCGATCTTTCTCCACCACTTCGCCAGGAGCGTTTTTGACATAATTTTCATTGGCCAATTTTTTCCCCAACATCTGTGCATAATTGGTTAATTTTTCCACCTCTTCCAGAACCCTCTTTCTCTGTGCTTCTTTTACCTCCTGACTTATTTCCAACCCTGCCGACCCGATTTTATATATTCCACTTACCAATTCATCACCTATCTCGTCAACAACCTCATATTCTGAAATATTTTTAACCAATTTAACAATCTGGTTACCGACTATCTCGGCATCAACATTGGTACCGAATTTCAAAAATACTTTCATATTTTTTTCATTTGCCATCCCAAAATCCGCAATTAAGTTTCTCACCCCCACCACCATTTCTTGAATATTCTTTATTTTCTCTTCCGCCACGTCATCGACAAAATCCAAATCATCCGGCCAAGTTGCCACAATCAACTTACCCCAGCCATCTTTTGATAAATTATTCCAGATAACTTCCGTCACAAACGGTGCAAACGGATGCATCAATTTTAAAGTGTTAGTCAAAACAAAACTCAAAATTTTTTGCACATCAATTTTCCGCTGTTTATTTTCACTATTTAAATCACCTTTTACCATCTCCACATACCAATCAGCCAGATCACTCCAGATAAATTCATGCAGACTCTCTATCGCCAAACTCAATTTGTATTCATCCAAATATTTGGATACACTTTTTGCAACTTTACTGAGTCTCGACAAAATCCATTTGTCTTCATCTCGCAAATCGATTTCTTCGATATTTTTCCTAACAATTTTTTCTCTGCCAACACTTGCGTCCAAATTGGCGATAATAAACCGACTTACATTCCACAATTTATTGACAAAATTTCTCTGCCCGACAATTTTCTCATGGTGAAATCTGAAATCAACCCCGGGAGCAATGCCTCCGATCACCGACAACCTCAAAGCATCAGTGCCATACTGATCAATCATCTCCAAAGGATCAATTGCATTTCCCAGCGATTTACTCATCTTGTTCCCATCTTTGTCATACAAAATACCAGTCAGATAAACATCTCGAAACGGAATTTCACCCACCAAATAAGTTGACATCAAAATCATCCTGGCCACCCATTGAAAGATAATTTCCCGACCGGTTACCATCAAATCCGTCGGATGAAAATACTTCAAATCCGGTGTTTGTTTTGGCCAGCCCAGTGAAGAAAAAGTCCATAGACCGGAAGAAAACCAGGTATCCAATGTATCCTCATCTTGCACCCACCCCTCCCCGGAAGGATTTGTCCCGACATAAATATCATTTTCCTTGATGCTCTCTAGTTGATACTCGCTAGTTGATTTAAGTTTTCGATAAAAAACAGGAATACGGTGTCCCCACCAAATCTGTCTGGAAACACACCAGTCCCGCAAATTGTCCATCCAACCGAAATACACTTTTTCAAATCTATCCGGCAACAATCTGATTTGTTTTGATTTTACCACCATCCTCGAGACATCTTTCAAAGAATACTTCTCTCCCTCCACCAACCCTTTGATCCGGTCTGTTTTCCATCCGGTAATTTTTTTGTTAACATCGACAAACCACTGCTCGCTCGTCAGCGGTTCAATCGACGTTTCGCACCGGTAACAAACAGACAAATTATTATCAATTTCCACTTGACTTATCATTAAACCACTTTCTTTCAAACATTCCACCACCTTGTCTCTCGCTTCCAAAACAGTCATACCGGCAAATTCACCCGCATTTTCATTCATTTTGCCATCTTCATCAATCACCTTGATCACCGGCAAATTGTTTTTTTGCGCCATATCAAAATCGACATAACTATGCGCCGGAGTAACACCCAAAGCACCAGTTCCAAAATCCATATCAACTTCCAGATCGGCAATCACTTTTAGTCTTAATTTTTGTCCACAAAAATCAACTTCAAATTCTTGACCGATATATTTTTGATAACGAACATCATCAGGATTAACCGCCACCGCCGTATCCCCGAGTTTCGTTTCCGGACGGGTAGTTGCTATCTCAAAGGGAAAATCCGATGCATATCTAAATGTGTACAACACCGCTTTTTGTTCTTTGTATTCTATCTCATCATCAGCCAATGTGGAATGACATCTCGGACACCAATTTACAATTCGATTTCCTCGATAAATCAAACCATCATGATACATCTTTTCAAATGCCGTATTTACCGCAGTCGACAATTCTTCCGAGAAAGTATAGGCCTCATGCTTCCAGTCGCAACTGGCACCGGTTCTCCTCAGTTGTTCACGAATAGTGCTCCTGGAATTCTCGACAAAATCTTTCACTTTTTCCACAAATTTTTCTCTACCATAATCATGTCTCGTTTTTCCTTCTTGCTTGGCTACTATCTTTTCAACTTTTGTTTGCGTCGCAATCGCCGCATGATCAGTTCCCGGCAACCATAAAACATTTTTTCCTTTCATCCGCTGATACCGAACTATCGAATCAGATACTGAGATAAATACCACATGTCCCAGATGCAACACTCCGGTAGCATTTGGCGGTGGCATTGATATCACATAAGGTTTTCTATTTTTATCTACCTTGGCTTCAAAAAATCCGCCCTCTTCCCACATTTGATAAATATCTTTTTCAAATTTTTTTGACTCATACGCCTTGTCCATTGATATGTTTTTATCATCGTCCATTTTTCAACCTTTTTTACATTTAGCTAAAAATATTTATACTCTCAAAAAAAGCTCCAAGTCATAATTTTTAATTTCAAATTTCTAATCAATTTCTTTTCGATCTATCTAATATTTGACAATTAATAAGTTATAAAAAGTACTCTAGCACTATCCAACTATTTAACTATTGGGCCATTTATCCATTTAAAATTTGTCATTAGTAATTCGCAATTAGTAATTTTTACAAACTCCAATTACTCTTTACCTCCAAATCCTGCCAATCGATAAAATTACCAACTCTATACTTATAATACCCTGCTGTGGCAATTTTTACCCCATTGTCAGTACAATATTTAAACTCCGGAATCGCAATCTCATCATCAATTGTCTCATGCAATTTCTCCCGCAATCTTTGATTGGCCGCCACCCCGCCCACCACCGCCAATCTTTTCACTCCCAAATCTTCCATCGCCCGCTTGGTTTTTTTGGCCAATACATCGCACACCGCCTCCTGAAATTCCCACGCCAACATATTTCTTATCTTTTCATTAGTAATTTGTAATTTATCATTAGTAATTTTGTATAACAGCGCCGTTTTCAACCCCGAAAAAGAAAAATTATAATCTTTCGAATTCAACATCGGCCTCGGTAAATTTATCTCCTCATTACTTGATCCTTGATCCTTGATACTTGATACTTGCACAGCACTCTGTGCAATGCTCGGCCCTCCCGGATATGGCAATCCCAAAATTTTCGCCGCTTTGTCAAACGCTTCGCCGGCCGCATCATCAATCGTACTACCCAAGATTTTATACACTCCATAATCTTCCATCAACACCAATTCCGTATGTCCTCCACTAACTATCAAAACCACCATCGGAAAAATCATTTTCTTGTTTTTTTCTTCACTTAGAACTTGATCCTTGATTCTTGATACTTGTAACTTTTCATCTTTTTTTTCTAATGATAAAAAAGATGAGAAAATATGTCCTTCCAGATGATTTACCGCTATCAACTTTTTTTTCTCCACCAATCCGATCGTCTTGGCCACCATTGTTCCCACTAACAAAGCTCCCACCAATCCCGGACCATTGGCCACCGCCACCGCATCAATTTCCGTCATGGTTAAACCGGCCTCATCCAATGCCTCTTTTATCAAAATATTTACATACTCCACATGTACCCGACTAGCCAATTCCGGTACCACCCCCCCGTATTCCGCCTGCAAATCAACCGAGCTTTTTAATTTTTCGGACACAATCCTACTCCCATCTTCCACGATGGCAATTCCCGTCTCATCGCAACTAGTTTCAATTCCCAATATCAACACCATAACAATAACTTAATACAATTTATACATTATAAGCATGTCTCGTCCCGCGTATGCAAGATCGCCTAGGGTGCAAACAATTTTTTCTCTACCAATTACTAATTGTAAATTATTAATTACTCATTATCCATTATACCGCTCCCAATTTACATATTGGATATTGGCCCACAATACTTATATAATATCATTAGAAAGCAAAAATTAAGGACCATCCAAAAAAAATGACTCACATCACCAAGGAAACAATTAATGATTTTATCGCTCACAATAACCCCCGGGCACTTACTCAAACGGGATATTGGCTTAATATCGAAAAATTGGGAGAACAAAAAACCTATATTGTATATACTTCCGAAAAAGGCAAAATAACATCTTCCGTTCTCCTGATCAAACACGATTTAACTATGAACAAAAATTATTTCTACGCCCCCTATGGTCCGGTGATTAGCAAAGAACTCACTCCTCCCGAAATCCAAGCCACAACACAAAAATTACTACATGAGATAAAAAAATTCATTGATCTAACCAATACTATTTTCATTCGTTTCGAACCATTTTATCAAACCTGCCACACTCTCTATCATAGCTTGGCTGAAAACGGTTTTGTAGCCACTAATCGTTATACTCAACCAAAAGACACTCTAATATTAAATCTTTTGCAATCCAAAGACGAAATTTTCAAAAATTTTAAACAAAAAACCAGATACAATATTCGTCTGGCCCACAAAAAACATATCAAAATCATCAAAACATCTGATGTCAAAGATGTCGATTATTTTTTCGAACTACTACTAAAAACTTGTGATCGCAATACTTTCCGCCCTCATAACAAACGACACTACCAAAACATCCTCAAAACCCTCGGTCCGAAAAACATAGTATTTCTCTATCACGCTCAGTATAAAGACAAAATAATTGCCAGCATTATGGTCTCATACTTTGGCCATATCGCTACCTATTTACACGGGGCTTCATCCAACACCTACCGCAATCTGATGCCAACCTACGCCCTGCAATGGCAAGCTATCCAAGACGCTATCGATTACAAATGCCGATTCTATGATTTTGGTGGCATCGCTCCTCCCGGTTCCAAACCCAATCACCCCTGGGCCGGTATCACCCGTTTCAAAAATGGTTTTGGCGGTATCGAAGTCTCGACCGCCGGCCATATGGAAAAAACCATTTCCCCTTTTTGGCACACAGTTTATAAAACCGCCAAATTCCTCCAACAGAGCTGACTTTTTTTATTCTTTACACTTTCCGATCCAAACCTCTATAATGAGGTGGGTTTATTTTTATACCATATTTTTCCTTACTTATACCTACTACATTTTTTATAACCCAATTTTTTAAATTTTTAATTTCGAAAGGATTTGATCAATTTAAAAATTTTAAATCAGAAAAATATTTTGAATTAATAAACACAGTAACCTAAACATTTCAAATTACACGGATAGATCACCCTGGAGAAATAAAAATTTATAAAATGGTATGGATCCCCGATATCGAAGTGCCCGCCGAGTCGGCGGACTTTCGATTCGAGGATGACAGATAAGAAAATTAATTAGCACTACTCATAAATTGTTATCTTTATATTTAACCAATTTTTTAAATTTTTCGTAAATAATCCGACACTTTCTCTCAATATTTTTTGTTACTTTTTGTTGTCAAAAAGCATAAATCAAATTTTTTTATTTATTTTTCGATGTCAACCATAAAAAAACTTATTCCCCAATCATTAATCCTGTTCTACCACAAGTTAAAAGCCATTTTCGCCGCTTACTATTTCGGATTTCCATCGGAAAAAATAACCGTCATCGGCATCACCGGCACCAACGGTAAAACAACCAGTTGCAATATGATTGCAAAAATACTCCAAGAAGATGGCTACCGAGTCGGGCTAGCCACTACCATCAATTTTAAAATTGGTAAAAAAGAATGGGTCAATGAAACAAAAATGACCACTCTCTCCGCCTGGCAATTACAATCACTACTTCGCCGGATGGTTTTGGCCAAATGCAAATATGCCATTATCGAAACATCCTCACACGCTATCAGCCAACAACGCATCTGGGGAATCAATTACGATATCGTCGGCATCACCAATATTACCCGTGAACACCTGGACTATCACCACACTATGGAAGAATACACCGCCACCAAACTAAAACTATTTCAAACATTCAAAAAATCAAAAAAGAAAAAAGGCATTAAAAAAATATCCGTCTTCAATCTCCAAGACACATCCTGGCGGAAACTAATCACATATACCCGCCACAAAAGCTATGGTTATTCTTTAACCAAACAATCAGCCATAAAATTGAAAAAACACCCGCAAACAATCTTTATTTATACCTCAGATATTGAGCTTGAAACCAATGGTTCAAAATTTACCATCAATACACCCAACTATTCTAAAAAATTCAGTTTGCAAATCCCCGGCCGATTCAATATCCAAAATGCCCTACTAGCAACATGTATAGCTCGTTCTCAAAAAATCAAACTCGCAACGATTAAAACCGCACTCGAAAAAATTCAAAATATTCCGGGCAGATTGGAAAAAATCGACGCCGGCCAAAATTTTACCGTTTATATCGATTACGCCCTTACTCCCGATTCTCTTGAAAAACTATACAAAGACACTATCAAACCCATCGCCAAACAAAAAATTATTGCCGTTTTTGGCTCATGCGGCGATCGTGATCAAGGCAAAAGACCAATCATGGGAGAAATCGTCGGCACATATGCCGATATCGCCATCTTGACCCACGAAGACTCTTGGACCGAAAAACCTATCGACATCATCAATATGATCAAACCTGGATTAATTAAAGCCGGCAAAACCATGAATAAAGATTTATATATCATCAAAGATCGCAAGGAAGCAATTTCGAAAGCTCTGAAACTGGCTAAAAAAGGTGATATCGTCGTCATCACCGGCAAAGGAGCCGAAACCATTATGATGTATCCGGACAAAAAAATCCCTTGGAACGAAAAAGAAATTATAGAGGAATTATTAAAAGAAATACTTATCAAACACTGAGATTATTTGCATATTGTTTCTTTTTACTTCTTATTTCTTACTTCTTACTTCTTATTTCTTACTTCTTATCAAATGTGCGGTATCATTGCCTACCTTGGCCAAAAAAACGCAATACCTATCCTTTTAACCGGACTACACCATCTGGAATACCGGGGATACGACAGCTGTGGACTGACCGTAATTGAAAACAAAAAAGCAGTTTGTCACAAAGCGGTTGGCAAAATTTCCGCACTCGAATCAAAACTAAAAAAACATCACATCAAAACCAATATCGGCCTTGCTCATACCAGATGGGCCACTCACGGCAAACCATCGACAATCAATTCACACCCTCATTATGATTGCACCGGTAAAATTCATATCGTCCACAACGGCATCATCGAAAACTATCAAAAACTTTCCACCAAACTTCAAAAAAATCATCAATTTGTATCGCAAACGGATAGCGAAGTAATCGCCCATTTGATTGAAGAAAACCTCAAAAAAAATAATTTCAAAAACTCCGTCCTCAAAACCATCAAACAACTCAAAGGAACATACGGATTGGTCATACTAAATCAAGACGAACAAGATCAACTCATCGCTGCCAAACAAGGCAGTCCACTTATCCTGGGCATCGGCAACAATGAGTATTTTATCGCATCCGACATTTCAGCCATCATTAAATACACCAAAAATATCATTTACCTCGATGATGGAGAAATTCTTATCCTCAATAAAAACGGATATGAAATTATCAACATCAACAATCAACTCATCGACAAAAATATCAGTCAGGTGGATTGGGATCTGGATACTGCTGAAAAACAGGGATACAAACACTTTATGCTCAAAGAAATTATGGAACAACCGCATTCACTTCTCGACACCATGCGTGGCCGTCTCGACATCAAAGAAGGATTGGCTAAATTGGGAGGAATAAATGACATTTTGCCCAACTTAAAAAATATCAAAAAAATAATTATTATTTCTTGCGGTACATCATATTATGCCGGTTTGGTTGGCAAATACATGTTCGAAGAATACGCCGGTATCGACACTGCTGTCGAATACGCTTCTGAATTTCGATACCGAAAAACTCACCTCGACCACACTGTAGCCGTCCTGGCTATCTCCCAATCCGGAGAAACTGCCGACACTCTCGCCGCCATCAAGGAAGCCAAGCTTAAAAATGCTCTAACTCTCGGAATTGTCAACGTTGTCGGGGCCACTATCGCTCGCGAAACAGACGCCGGGGTTTACAATCACTCCGGACCGGAAATCGGTGTTGCCTCAACCAAAGCATTTACTTCGCAACTGACCGTACTCGCACTACTAACTGTTATATTGGGACGACAAAGAGACATGTCTTTAACCATGGGTAAAAGAATTATTACTGAATTGTCACATATCCCAAACTTAGTACAAAAAACCTTGACCCAAAAAGACAATATCAAAAAAATTGCCAAGAAATACTTCTCATGCCACAATTTTCTCTGTATGGGTCGCAAATACAACTTTCCTATTGCTCTTGAAGGCGCCCTCAAAATCAAAGAAATTTCCTATATCCACGCCGAAGGATACCCTTCCGGCGAAATGAAACACGGTCCAATCGCCCTTATCGATAAAAATTTCCCGGCTATTTTTATTGCCCCCAAAGACAGTGTCTATGAAAAAAATATCTCCGGAATGGAAGAAATCAAAGCCCGCGGTGGCGAAATAATTGCCATTACTACTCAAGGCAATAAAAATCTTTCCCAAATCGCCGACGATATCATCTTCATACCCAAAACACTGGAAATGCTTACACCTATCCTATCAGTTATTCCCTTTCAATTTCTTGCCTACTATCTGGGAGTGATGAAAAATCTCGATGTCGACAAACCCCGCAACCTCGCCAAAAGCGTTACCGTTGAATAATTTTTAAAACAACATCCACATATTTTTTCCCCATAAAAAGGTGATTGTAAAATAAATATTGACATTTCATACAACATTTGATAATATACACATAGCAGAAAAATCACAGCCATAACCATGCCCCAAAAATTTTCCCACAATTTTAGAAAATTTTTCCAAGCAATCCAAACTGGAGATCGCAATGATCTCCAGTTTTTTTATATATTTCTATGTAAAAAATTTATTTATTTTTACAAAAGGACATTATGCTTAGCAACAATATCGATCATGATCTGCATTTTCTAACTGACGAAATACCGGAAAAACCACTCGAAAAATTTTCCTTTGTAGGCAATATCGACCACTGGACCGATCACACCACCACAGAAGTTTTGCATTTATCAGAAAACAAAAAACCGGTAATTATCGCTCTGGCCGGACCTTCTTGCGGAGGCAAAGGAGAAGCTACCCAACGCCTAACCAAAAGCTTATCGACAAAAAACAAAAAAGTACTGAATTTTTCCACCGACTTGTTTTACAAAGGTATATCACAAATGATCATGGAAAAAGTACTGCCCAACTACCCATTTATCCCACCAGCAGATTATCCGATCATAAATCAGCAAGTTAGAGAAATCATAAAAAACCATCCTTTCGATCAAAAATTTTCCGAGGAAAACATATCCGCAATCGGTCAATTTTTAATTACAAAACACAACTTCCCCATCGATTCCATGTCCGATCTCAACCAAAACATCCATAGAGAATTCTCCCGAATAGATTTTGACACACCTGATGCGATAAATCTGGATCAAATTGATAGCATCCTGACCGACATCAAATCCGGCCAAAAAACCAACCTACCCAACTACAACATGAAATTCTCCGAACCTACCGAAGATCAGGAAATCGACCCCACTGATTACGATATCATCATCATGGAAGGAATCTACGCCCTCAACGAAAAAATAGCCAATCACGCTGACATCAAATCCTTCATCGAAGTTCCCAACAAAGCCCATCTCCTGCTTCGAAGATTATTTAGAGATGTGGTTGGACCAAATGCCCGTTCCAGCTTTACACCTGAAACAGCCCTGATGATAAACTTGAGAATAGTTATGCCTGCCGCCCAAAAACACATCTTGCCCACCAGAAAAAATGCCGGCTCCATCTGCGAAAATCCCCACACCCTGCCCGAAGCGGTCAACACCAGCTACTGCGAAGTCCAAGATAAAATCAAAATCAGCAAAAATGAACTACCGAACGTCTGGCGAAAAATAATCGATCAGAAAGGTTATCAAATGATCGACAAAACTAACCAGACAGACTACTATATGGCAGACGACACGCTAGCTTCTCCCGATAGTGAAGACTATCAAAAATACATTCTGCGAATCAGAGAAGAAAAAGGCCAAATCGACCTGGTTTACAAAGGACCTCGCTTTTTAAACACCAAAAACAAGATTATCCGACCGGCTGAAACACTGGTCAAAAAAGAAGAATTTGGCACACATTACCACAATGCCAAAGAATTATTACAGGACTTCGAACTTTCCGGATTTAAAACCCTGGCCACTATCAAAAAGAAAAGAGTTACTTTTCAAAAAAACGGTGTTATCCTGATCATCGACTATGTTGACAAACTGGGATACTACATCGAATTCATTACCGACGATGAAAAAAACATCCCTGAAATCAACAAGCTCAAAAAAGAATTGGAGTTGGAACACCACATCTCGGTTGGTCCCTACATCGACCAAATGGTTCAAAACCAAGCATAACCACCAAAAAATTTACGACACACAACAAAGAGGCGACAATTTACATGTCTCCTCTTTGTTTATTATAACCTTATCTATTAATTCTTAATTTCTTTTTTTGATGCCAACTTTTTCCATAAATACAAGAGTAATAATATCATTCCCACTACCGCCAATAAAACTACAATCAAAAATAACCACCAAAATTTAATAAGTATAGTAGCTATCAACACAATCACCAAAGCAATAACTGCCGATATGATACCAGCCACCGTCTTGGCCGCCGACCCCACCAGTGGAATGAAATCAAGTAGCGCCAAAATCGGCCCCACAATCGAAGTCATACCTATCGTAAACAACAACCATATCAAAAATTTCAAAAACCAATACCAGAAATTTTCTTCATTTTGGACATCTCCGAGCAACCCTTCTGCTGTTTTATTGGTTACGATAAATTCAACTCCTCCCTCAATCTTGTCGTTTTTCAACTCACCCACCACAATCAAATCATTATCCACGGGCAAATAATTTATCACCACTCGAATATCACCCAGCTCGGGGTCAGAGATGGAACTTTCCTCCAATTCGCCAAAGATATTTTCCAAATATGTTTTCTTTTTAAAATCAATTCTAAGCTCGGCATTCTTTGGGTCAATATCGATCTGACCTAAACTAAAATCCGCCCACTTTCCTTTTTGCTCTTCCTGTGCCACCCATTTATCAACCAATTTGGTTGTCTCCACCTTTTCTTCAATTTCTTCACCATTTTCTATTCTGGTTCGAGTCTCATAATCCGTTTCTTCAACTTCTTTGAATTCTTCTTTTACCAAATCATAATACAACACCTCACCCAATTCCGGTGCTTCCAATTTCTGCTCCACCGACACCTCTCCGGTTATCATCTTTAAACCCGACTCTCCCGCAACATCACTGGCCTGTTCCAGAGACAAACTCTTCAACACCTCCGAACTTTTGTAAAAACCTTCACTATAAAACAACAAACCGATTGCCACCACAATCAATACCGGCGCCATACAAAACGCACTCAAGGAATCCATCAAATTCCCCCACTTTTCCTGCACATAACCCTGTTTGGTAACTTTCTTGGAGCTTACTACCCGCTCCGACACAATTTTTTCACTCATTATTTAATTTTATTAATAATTATAACTCCATTATACAATACTTTCTCCACACAGACCCTCTATAAGAACCGGCCTTCATCTCTTACTTCTTACTTCTTACTTCTTATTTCGCCATCCCTAACAGTAAATGCGTCAACAATCTCACTCCCGCACCGGTCGCACCCCTGGTTAGATAAGTTCCATCACCAACCTGTGTACCCACCGCTGCCATATCAAAATGCACCCATTTCACTCCCTCTTCAACAAATTCATTCAAAAACAAGGCACTATTGATCGCCCCCGAACCTTTGTAACTTAGATTTTTTACATCGGCAAAATGCGACTTGACTCGACTACGATAACCTTCGTACAAAGGAAAATCCATTGTCTCTTCTCCTGATATCAGCGCCGCCTTTCTAGCCCTCTCCAAAAACCGATTATCATTACCAAACAAACCGATCAAACTTGGTCCGGCCGCCCGCAACACCGCCCCCGTCAAAGTTGCAATATCTATCAAAAAATCCGGTTTATAGTTTTCCTGAGCATAACTCATCGCATCCGCCATCACCAATCTTCCTTCCGCATCGGTATTGAAAACCTCCACCGTTTTACCGCTATAACTCACCAATATATCACCCGGTTTATACGCCCGGCCACTCAGCATATTTTCCGCAAGTGGCAAAACACCAACCACATTTAACTTTGGTTTTAGCTTGGCAATCACACTCATAGTTCCCAAAACCGCACCGGCACCCGCCATATCTCTCTTCATATCAAACAACATCGGCCCGGCCGCATCACCCACTTTTAAACTGGTCCCGCCACTATCAAAAGTTATTCCTTTCCCCACCAACGCCACTGTCGGATATTTTTTCCCAGCATGATAGTTTACCACCACCAACCTTGGCGGTTCATCACTACCTTTGCCAACGCCATAAAGCAATCCCAATCCTTGCTTCTTGATTTCCCCTTCATCCAAAACCCGACAACCGACTTTCAAATTTTTCATCACTCTTTCCGCCACCACCGCAAATCCGCGAGGAGTTAAAACATTGCTCGGTTCATTTCCCACATCTCGCGACAACATCACCCCACTGGACTCCATCTCTCCCAACAATATCGCTTTTTCAAACGTCCTTTTATCTTTGGTTTCTCCCACCAAAAGTATTTCGGAAATTTCGTTTTTCTTTCTATTCTCCAAATATTTATCAAAACGATACAATCCCAACAATACCCCCTCCACAATCGCTCGAGTACTTTCCGCCATTTCCCAACTTCTGACATTGGGCATAATCAAAGCAATTTTTTTCAAACCCACCTCGCGTAATTTCTTGACCGCCACTGCCGCCGCCGACCGCAAAGGATTCAATGTTTTTTCTCCATCCAGACTATATCCCGCCATTGCCACTCGGGGAATTTTTTTAATCTTATCAAAACTATAAAAATAATGAAATTGATCTTGGCAACTGGAAAACTCTCCGGATTCGAGAATTTCGCTCAAAAAACCATCCAAACTTTTATTTACCTCATTATCCATTCCCCGTAAAGCTACCCGTCCCTTTTCATTGAAAATCACCACCGCATCCGCCTTCAAATCTGAAAATTCCTCACAAAAAATTGACAATTTCATTTTTTCCTCCTTGAATTCTTTATCTACACCTATATCTTATCATTATTTAAAAAACTTTAAAAAAGTGTTAATTTCTTAAAAAAACTCTTGCCAAAAACCCCAAAAATAGCATACAATCCTGATAGTATTTTAAAAAGAAAGGAAGAATATAAATGACATGGAGAAATATTTTAATAATATTCCACTTTGACCTGGCAACTAATTCGTCTGATATTATTAGAAAAACATATCTTCAGGTCAAAGACAAACACCCCGATCACAATATCTTGATCTGGAGCATGCCACTTTTTTTCGATCTACTATACCATAAACAAATCCAAGATTTATTAGCTACGGATTTGTTTATAAGTATAATAGAATACAGCCCACGATTAATATATCTATCCTTTCCAAATACAATCTCTACCGAGATTGTCTCCAATGCAATTGATAACCTAAAATTCCACAAAGAATTGGGTGGTCCATTTTATAGAAATAATTTTGAAAATCTACCTCCTTACACAACAAATATTGAAAAAAAAACCGCCACCAGACGATTGATCTACATTGATTTTGAACTGATGAATAACCTCGATTTTCAAGTTAGTTATTCATTGGCCAATTTGTTTCCTCCACAAAATAACAACTTCCTTGTTGCTTCCGTATTCAGACCAATTAATACATGCGCAAACACTATCTCCACCTTAGATATCAAGCCAAAAGACGTAACAGTTTTTTATGACAAAAATGATAAGAAAAACATTCATAAAAAATCTTATAAGATTTTAAACAAGTTAGGTATTCCTATCTTTTATTATTAATAAAGAGCAGCTCTTTTAACAAAGCTGCTCTTTTATACAATAAATGTACAAAAAGCTAATTTCTTACAACTTTTTTAAACTCTTTTTTCACCAAATCTCTTTGAGCAATTAGAACCAGCTCCCTAAAATTTTTCACCTTATCATTGGCAGATTTATTTTCTAATTTAACTTCCTTACCTGAAACCAATCTAGTTATCTTATCTAATCTCGCAATTTCCTTTATCTCCCCAGCGCGTTCAATCATAAATCTCATTGCTTCATTGGCAATGATTTGATTTGAATCAGTCTCCATCTTGATTGGTTTGGCAATATTTCTTCTTTGATTATCATCTCGCTTCTCCTTGGTTTTCATTTCTGCATAATTATACAAACTTTTTAAAGGGGAAGTCATTACTTCTCTGCCAAAAATCTTCATACCGCCAAAACCTCTATTTGACAATTCAACCAAAAAAACTTTCAATTTGTCATTTTCCGGAATATTTTTACTCAGGCCCAAACCCAATTCTTTACCATCATAATTCATAGATTCTAAAGTCGATTCATATGCGATTTTTATATCCTGACCCAATTCATATTTTTCGGCTTGAGGACCGGACAAAATACCCATCACTTGTCTCTGCAAAGAAGGTGGCGCACCAACTGAGTTTTTAATATCAATATTACTCATTTTTTTATCAACTTAATGATAAATATATTCTTTCCTAGCATTATAGCAAATATAAAAATATTTGTCAATATCATATACCGAAAATTACGTGTTAAAATAGAATTAATAACCAGTCTACCAAACACCCATTTTCCCCCAAATAAACAGCCACAAATATCAACATCTTACTTTTTATTTCTTACTTCTTACTTCTTACTCACCACCTATCCATGTCCAAAAACATCTTTGTACTAATTGACGCCAATGCCCTGATCCATCGCGGATACCACGCTATCCCCCACCTCACTACTTCCTCCGGTATTCCCACCAATGCCGCTTATGGTTTTACCATGATGCTGTTAAACGCCATCAATCAACTCCAACCAACCTACATCGCAGCCGCCTACGATCTCCCCAAGCCCACTTTTCGACACATCCAATATCAACAATACAAAGCCCATCGCAAAAAATCCGATGATGAACTTATCGAGCAAATTCCCCTTACCAAAGAAATTTTAAAAGGGCTCAATATCCCGATCTACGAACAGGAAGGCCTGGAAGCCGATGACATCATCGGTATCATCGCCAAACAGACCAAATCCAATCACACTCCGGTAATTATCGTTACCGGAGATATGGATGCTCTGCAATTGGTCGATGAATCCACCAAAGTTTTTACCCTTCGTCGTGGCATCAAAGACACCGTTCTCTATAACCCCAAAACCGTCAAACAAAGATTCGGCTTTAACCCCAAGCAAATTATCGATTACAAAGCTCTTCGCGGCGATCCTTCCGACAACATTCCCGGCGTCAAAGGGATTGGCGAAAAAACTGCCACCATTTTGATCCAAAAATTCAAAAATATTGAAAATATCTACCAATTTCTCAGCGATAATCCCGACACAACCGAATTTAAACCTGCTGTCAAAAAAAATCTCCTGGAAAATAAAGATATGGCTCTTTTAAGCAAACAACTGGCCACCATAATCACCGATCAACCACTTCCCAACTTTGATATCCAAAACTGCATCGTCAAAGAATACAACCAACAAAAAGCTATCGATTTATTTCAAAAACTGGAATTTAAATCTTTGATCGATCGCTTGCCTGTCTCCACCAAACCATCCCAAAACACACTTTTTACCAATCCGAACCAAAACACCTCCCCAAATTCCACATCAACTTTCAACTCTGAAATACTAACCACACCCAAAAACAAAAAATACCATCTGATCAACACCATCGACAAATTAAAAAAACTCGTCCCCAAACTGCAAAACGGCTTTACTTTCGACACCGAAACATCGGATCTGGATCTATTGAACCAAACTAAATTGGTCGGAATCTCTATTTCGATAAAAAAAGATGAGGCCTATTATCTCCCCCTTGCCCACGAAACCGACGAAACACAATTACCAAAAAAAGATGCGCTCTCAATCATTGGACCAATTTTTGCCAATCCTCAAATCCCCAAATTCGGCCACAATCTCAAATTTGACATCCAAGCACTACTTTTGGAAAATATCACCACTCAAGGCATAGCATTTGACACCATGATTGCGTCTTATCTGCTTAATCCCAATTCCGCCAATACTCACAATCTGGATTATCTGGCTTTCAATCATCTCGGACACCGTATGATCCCTATCACTCTCTTGATCGGTGAAAAAAAATCAACTCAAGTAAGTTTTGCCAAAGTCAATCTAAAAAATGCCAACATTTACGCCTGCGAAGACGCCGATTATACACACCAGCTCTACCAAAAATTTTCTGCGGAACTAAAAAACAAAAATCTGGAAAAAATTTTTACCCACATTGAAATGCCATTGATTGAAGTCCTGGTACACATCGAACAATCCGGATTTCTACTGGACACCAATTACTTTTCACAATTCAATCATATTATTACTGCAAAAATCCAAAACATCGTCAAAAAAATTCAAAAAATAGCTGGCGCAGACTTCAATATTTCTTCCACTCAACAACTATCCGAAATTTTATTTCACAAGTTGCATATTTCCACCAATAAAATCAAAAAAACCAAAACCGGACTATCAACCGCCGCTTCCGAACTCGACAAATTAAAAAATGAACATCCGATTATTCCTTTGATTCAAGACTACCGTCTCTATACCAAACTCAAAAATACCTATGTTGACACTCTACCCAAACTCGTCAAAGCAGATGGTCGCATCCATGCCAGTTTCAATCAAACCATTACCGCCACCGGTCGTCTCTCTTCATCCAACCCCAATCTTCAAAACATACCTGTCAAATCGCAAATCGGTCGCGAAATTCGCCAGGGCTTCATCGCTCCCCCACAACATCAAATCTTGGCCATCGATTATTCTCAAATAGAACTACGAATTATGGCCCACATCGCCCAAGAACCAACCATGACCAAAGCATTCAATTCAAACCAGGACATTCATCTCTCCACCGCCTCTATCATCTACAACAAACCTTTGGCGAAAATCACTGAAACCGAGCGAAACAACGCTAAAACGATCAATTTTTCCATTATCTACGGCGCCGGACCACGCAATATAGCCGGACAACTCAACATCTCCTTTGCCGAAGCGCAAGAATTTATCGATCAATATTTTCAAAAATTCCCACAAATCAAATCCTACATGGAAAAAGCTATTACCTACACTCGTGAACATGGCTACACTAAAACCCTATACGACCGCATCCGACCGGTTCCTGAAATCAACTCCCGCACCCAACAAATCAAATCCCAAGCAGAGCGTATCGCTATCAACACCCCCATCCAAGGTACCGCCGCCGATATCATGAAACTGGCCATGGTCAAAACCTTCTTCGACATCAGAAAACACAATTTACAAACCAAAATCATCTCTCAAGTTCATGATGAATTGATTTTTGAAGTACCTGACGAGGAAGTCAAACAAGCCACCCATATGTTTAAAAATTCCATGGAGTCAATTGCCAAATTATCCGTTCCACTCAAAGTCGATCTCGAAATCGGCCCCAATTGGGGCGAAATGGTAAAAATTAAAAATCAGACAAACAGAAAATTATTGTAATTAATCGTTGGATATTGGACATTGGTACTTTCCACCCTAGGGGCATACTTCTTGCTTCTTATTTATTACTTTTTACTCTCCCCTTCTTATTTATTACTTTTTACTTTTCCAGTCATCTGGTGCGCCTAGGGCGCATACTTCTTACCACGCCGTCCTAGCTCAATTTGGTAGAGCAATGGTATCGTAAACCATAGGTTATCGGTTCAATTCCGATGGACGGCTTTTTTAAACTTACTAAATTTTTCATATGCTATCTCTGTATTTTGGTCCGGACACTTTCCGAGCTCAACAACAAATCAACGCCACCATCAAACAACAAACAACCCACAAAATCGACCAAATCGATGGCACAATCATCAACCCCGAAACTCTTTCTAACACTCTGAAACCACTGCAATTGTTTGCCGAAAAAAAACTATTGATTATCAAAAATCTACTGGCCAATAAACAAAATAAAGTTCATGAAATTGTCAAAAATGCTTTTAAAAACCCCGACTCCGATATCGACATTATTTTTTGGGAAAAAAACACTCTCGACAAAAGATCTTACTTGTATAAATTTTTCACCAAAAACAAAAAAAATATTTTTGAATTTCAGCCATTAAAAAAACCTCAACTTATTTCCTGGGTCCAAAATTATTGTCGGCAAAACAATATCCAAATCGACCATCAGGCCTTATTGCTACTTATCGACAAAACACCGGATAGTTATCAGCTAACAAACGAGATCAAAAAACTTAAAAACTTCACCAACAACAACATTACTACAACCGCAATCGATATCCTAACTCCCCCGAATCATCAAGAAATAATCTTTGATCTAACCGATCAAATCGGCAACAGAAAAAAATTGTCAGCTTATAACACCGCCCTCAATCTAATCAAAAAAGGCGAAGATCAATTAAAAATCCTCGCCACTTTAACTACTCATTTTCAAAATATTCTGATTATCAAAGATCTGACTGCTCTCGGCTTCACTCTCAACCAGATCAAAGAACAATCGAAAATTCATCCATACGTTATTCCCAAAATAATCAAGCAAGCAAACAACTTTTCTTTGTCGGAAATAATCAAAATCCACCACCGCTTAACTCAAGCCGATATCGAACTAAAAACCGGAAAAAACAATTTTTCCAATATAATTTTCCAATTAATCTTTAGATAGTCCTTTATGGCAATTTACTCAAAAGCCAAGCCCACCAACCGGGCACCACATTGTTTAAAAAACCTCTAGCAATCCAGATCAAAACCAACACCACAACTATCGCCACTACCATCATAAAAGCTTGCCTAAGCAATTTCATATTATTTAAATTAAATTATTTTTTCTATTTCTTCCTATATTATAAAACAAATCCCAAACATCCAAAAAGTTTGGGATTTGAAATTTGAGATTTAAGATTTCTCCTATTTTCCTCTACCGCCCGCTTTATTCAATCTGTTCATCATTCTCGATTTCATACGAGATGCTTTATTTGGATGAATGGCCCCAACTTTCGCCGCTTTATCCACATTCATATTGGCGCGATTGATCAAATCCTTGATTTCCGCAACCGATTTCTTTTCCGTAACCGCCTGTTTTATCACATCTTTTATCGATCCTTTGGCAACATTGCGCTTCCGGTCATTTCTCACTCGGGCTTTATTGGCAGTAATAATTCTCTTTTTTGCACTTTTGATATTGGCCATGATTTTTACATTAATTTTATAATAGTAATCCTTATATCCATTATATCTCTTCAAACAAATAAATACTATCACACATTATTAATATTTTCAAAAACATAAAAAAGAGCTAAAATAAAAATATACAAAGGATTATCATTAATATATCAAAGACAAATAGTATTGACGTAACAGGAAATATTATGTTACAATAAAGAATAATAATTTTAATATCCCTACCAATTATTTACTTCATACACTTATGGAAAATCAACCAAAGCTATCCGTTAAACAACAAATAGTTGAAAAAATTCAATCCGCCAACAATATCCTGATTGTTTGCCACAACAATCCCGACGGAGATGCTTTAGGCAGTTCGCTGGCGCTTAAACATTCATTGGGAAAAATAGGCAAAAAAGTTACCATTGCCGCTTCCGGAAAATCCGATCAAAACACCTCTTTTCTGCCGGGATTTAACGAATTGCAAAACAAAATCAACTCGACCAAAGAATTTGTCATTACACTTGATACCAGCAACACTTCCGCCCCACACAAAGTAAAATACAAAACTGAAGACAGCAAGATTCATCTCATTATCACCCCGGAAACCGGTCAATTCTCCGACTCCGATATCAGCTTCACCAATGCCGGCCCCAATTATGATCTAATCATTTCATTAGACACTCCCAATCTCGAATATCTCGGTGATATTTACCACGACAACCAAGAGTTATTTCATGAAATACCAATCGTCAACATTGATCACCACGGGGACAATGAAAATTACGGGGAACTCAATTTTGTAAATTCCGAAAGTTCCTCCGTCGCTGAAATAATGAGCTCTATTATCGAAACTCTTTCACCAAACCAAAACCTAATCGACAAAGATATTTCCACCTGTATCTTAACCGGTATTTTGTCCGACACCGGCAGTTTTCAAAACAATAACACCACATCCAAAGCCCTCACCGTAGCCGCCCAGATGATCGCCGCCGGCGCCAATCATCAACTGATTATCAAAAACCTATTCAAAACCCAAAGTATATCCGAACTAAAATGCTGGGGTAAAATTCTAACCAATTTGCAAATCAAACCCAGTCTGAAACTTGCTTGGTCTAAAATTTCTCTGGCTGACCTGCAAGAGATCAATGCCAAACCGGAACAAACTCATGGAGTCATTGACGCTCTCATAAAAAACCTACCGGACATCAATGTTTTCATGTTGCTCACCCAAACCGCTGAACACATCAAAGGCAGTTTACGTTCATTGCCATCAGTCAACATCAATCCGATTGCGGTTGAATTGGGAGGTGGTGGCCACAACCAGGCCAGCGGCTTCAAAATTTACGACATGACCCTTGCTGATACCGAAAATTATGTACTACAAATCATCGAAAAACACCTCTCCACCAATCAAAACCAGTCGTCTCCAACACACAGTATCGCTAACGAAACTACTAACGATATTGACTCTACCAAATCACAATCCCCCGCCCAACCAAATCCGGAAACATCGTCATCACCTTATTCAATCAACAACCAGATCAAATCCCAAAAATCCACGTCAAACGAACCGGAAATTGACCCTGAAGACCTGGATTTCGATCCCAACGCCGAACCTTTTGATCCAACCCTGCCACCGGAAGAAAAAGAGGACGAGGAATACAATTACTAAATATCTTTTCATTCAATTATTATCCAAATTCACTATCTTTATTCTGATTTTTCTTACCCAAATTAATAAGTAAGAAATATTTTCTATTAATTTAAAATTTTGGTAAGTATTAATTTATACAGAGCTTTGACATTTGGGTCTCCATTTGTTAAAATTAAAATACTTATCTAAAAATTTATACCCCAACTATGGTTCTTACAAAAGGTTCCAAACAAAAGACTATCAAGAAATACCAAACTCACAATGATGATACCGGCTCTCCCGAGGTACAAATTGCAATCATCACCGAACGCATCAACTATCTAACCAAACACTTAAAAAAACATAAAAAAGACAATCATTCACGTTTGGGATTATTGAAACTCGTTGGCAAAAGAAGAAGACTACTCGACTACCTGAAAAAAAATGACGAAACCAGATACAACAAAATTATCAAGAAACTCGGTATCAGAAAATAATTCTTTTATACCTACATCAACAAGTTGTTTATCAAAGAGTAGCTATACCACTTTTCTTCATCACATTTTTTAGCTACTTTTTTTTATATTTTTTTACATTATCAAGTATAATTAACATATCAACATCCGTTTTTTCTATTTTTTAAATATCCATATTTTTTTAAACACAGTTTCCAATCCATTTATTTTTTTTAAATCTACATTTTGGAAATTGCATTAAGAAAATTTATCGGTATGGAAAATAGATAAAAACAACTATCTATTTTATCTCTTTATTTACTTATTTTAAACATGCAAACAACCAAAACTTCAATTTTATACGGACAAAACGAACTAACCATTGAAACCGGCAAATTTGCCAGACTATCCAAAGGAGCGGTTACCGTCCGTTGGGGCGATACATTGGTTTTAGCCACTACCAACATTTCTACCGACGTTCGTGAAGGAATCGACTATTTCCCTCTCATGGTTGACTATGAAGAAAAATACTACGCCGCCGGCAAAATCGTCGGCTCCAGATTTATCAAACGCGAAGGTCGTCCATCAGAACTGGCAGTCTTGACTTCTCGTTTGATTGATCGCCCGCTACGCCCCCTATTTCCCCAACATTTTCGCCATGACATCCAAATCATTGTCAGTGTCCTCTCGCTTGATGCCGACCACGACCCCTCTACCGCCGCCACTATCGCTGCCTCCGCTTCATTATTGCTGGCCGAAGCACCATTTGCCGGACCGATCGCCGCTTGTCGAGTTGCCTGTATCAACAATGAATTAATTGCCCACCCCACCAAAGCCCAACTGGAAATTTCCGATCTTGATCTTATCGTCTCCGGTACCGCTGATTCGGTTATGATGATTGAAGCCGGCGCCAATTTATTGCCGGAAGACAAAATAATCGAAGCCATCAAACTGGGCCATGATGAATTGAAAAAATGTATCCCCATCCAAAACGAGTTGGCGGCCAAATTGGGGAAAAAACCTCAAATTATTGAGCCGGAACCTGTTGATGAAAATTTGGATAAATTGGTAAATGATTTCTTTGTCCAAAATAAAGTCTTTGAAACTATCTGCTCCTCTGACAAAAAAGAACGCGACCAAAACATCAAACCATTATTTGACAAATTATTTTCCGAACATGGTTCTCTGGAAGAAACTATCGGCAAATATACCAAAAAACAACTATCTTCAGCATGGGAAAAAACTCTGACAAAATTCGTTCGCGATCAGATTTTCAACACTGAAACCCGTATCGATGGTCGCAAACTAGACGAAATCCGACCAATCGAATGTGAAATTGACATTTCACCCCGAGTTCATGGCTCCGGTCTCTTTACCCGTGGATACACTCAGATTCTCACCTCCACCACTCTCGGTTCCACCAGCGATGAACAAATCATCGAAGGAATGGCGTCTGAAACAACCAAAAGATACATGCATCATTATAATTTTCCTCCGTATTCCGTAACCGAAGTACGGCCACTTCGTGGTCCCGGCAGAAGAGAAATCGGACATGGCGCCTTAGCCGAAAAAGCTCTATTGCCAGTCATCCCCGCCAAAGAAGACTTTCCTTACACTATTCGCGTTGTCTCGGAAGCACTGTCTTCTGACGGCTCCACTTCCATGGGCTCAACCTGCGGTAGCACTCTTTCACTGATGGCAGCCGGCGTCCCGATCAAAAAACCAATTTCCGGAGTTGCTATGGGACTTTTAATCAACGAACAAGGTCAATACAAAATTTTATCCGATATTGCCGGTCATGAAGATCACTTTGGTGACATGGATTTCAAAGTAACCGGTGCCGATGAAGGTATTACCGCTCTGCAAATGGATATCAAAGTTCAAGGCATTAACCACGATATCATCAAAGACGCCATCAATTCCGCTCAAAAAGGACGTCTCCACATATTACAAAAAATGCTGGCCACCATCAGCCAACCAAAATCCGAATTGTCTCCATATGCTCCACGCGTCATGATCCTCAAAATCAAACCGGAACAAATCGGTACAGTCATCGGACCGGGAGGCAAAATGATCAATGAAATTATCGACAAAACCGGCACCACTATCGACATCGAAGATGATGGTAATGTCTTTATCTTTGGCACCGACGCCGTCAAAACTCAAGAAGCCGCCGACTTCATCAAAAATCTCACTCGCGAAATCAAAGCCGGCGAAATTTTTACCGGTACTGTTACCAGAATTATGGATTTTGGTGCCTTTGTAGAAATACTGCCAAAACAAGAAGGTCTGATTCATATCTCCAAACTAGCTCCTCATCGCGTCAATAAAGTAACTGACGTCGTCAATGTTGGCGACCAAGTCCAAGTTAAAGTATCCGAAATAGATTCTCAAGGCCGTATTAACTTGACCACCAATTTAAATTCAGAACAAAATTCTTCCAGTAAATCCCACCATCAAAAACCACCATACAAAGAAAGAAATAAATAAAGTATGCGATTCAAAACAATTAGCATCCTTCTCCTCTCCATCTTTTTTTCCGGTTGTACCAAACCGGCATCTGAATACTACCCAAAAAATCAATCAATTGCTACAAATCCACTGGAAACCTACATTTCTACCAATTGCAACTACAATCCCTCATACATCGACGCCAACCAAATCAACGAAAAAATTCTTTACTTTTTTCCCGAATCTTCTCTCGTTGCGGACTATATCAAAACCAATTCTCTCCATCTGGGTTGTGAATATCATTTCTTTATTCGTCAAAAACCAAATCAAAAATCAGATTACAGTATTTTTATCCCAACTATCAAAAAATTTGATAAGTCAATATCGGAAAATTTGGGAAATTATCACGTGCAAACTATTGGCAACTATCTTTCCTTTTCCACTACTTATGATCTCCCCGAACCGATTACTCCTCCAACTGACTCATTCCTCAATATCTACAACCTGAATTTACCCGAATTCCAACCAACCACAATCACCGGTTTAAACATCTCTCAACTTCTTCACCACCTCCCCATTCATCTGATTTGGCAAGACAACAATATATACATAAACTCTAAAACCCTTTTCAAATCATCAGACTCTGAAAATACCAATTTTGTTTTTCAATATTCGAAACAAAACCCTATCGACAAAAATGCCATTTCTAAAATCATTGACCAAAAATTAAACATTTCCTATCTCTCTTTGGAAAACTTTTCACCTGAAATAATCAATTTTATCACTATCGATTACTTGGAAAATCTACGTTTCAACTATTATGATCCAAATACAGCCAATCAAGTATTTTCCGAAATAACTTCTTCCCTTAAAATTGAGTCTCCATATTCGCTTCAAACAGTTACTTTACCGGACGACACCACAAGCAAATTATTTTTACCCGACCCTGCTTCCAAATTGGAAGTTACTACATTTGAAAACGGTATTTCCTATTCCAATCAACAATCAGAAACTATTACCATTTGGCTCGAAAATCAAGATATTTTATTTTCCAATGAGAAAGATTCCGCCAATGAGCCCATCAACATCATCCCCATCTCATCGTTAATCGAGCTGTTTCCCTCCACCAAAAATCTTTTTCAATCCTATCAGACCATTCAATATCAGATTGTTGGTGACCAAATATCCGGTTATGTAAATTTCCACAATGAATACTAAGTTAACCAAAATTACCCAAGCCGTTTCTAACTGTCAAAATTGCAACTTATTTAAAACCCGCACCTTTACCGTTCCCGGCGCCGGCAACCCCCGGGCGGAAATAATGTTTATCGGTGAAGGACCGGGAAAAAATGAGGATCTGCAAGGCAAACCATTTGTCGGCGCCGCCGGTAAATACCTCGATCAACTTTTGTCTTCAATCAACTTAAACCGCGAAGATATCTTCATAACCAACATCGTTAAATGCCGACCACCCGGAAACCGTGATCCATTTCCAATCGAGATAAACACTTGTTCTCCCTATCTTAAAGCTCAAATCGATATTATCAAACCTATCATCATTTGTACTTTGGGGCGACACGCCATGAACTTTTTTCTCCCCGACCTCAAAATTTCCCGCGACCATGGCCAACCTAAAAGATTTCAGGGACAGGTTTTCCTACCGCTCTATCACCCGGCGGCCGGACTCTACAATCCCGCCAATCGTAACGCTATCGAATCAGACTTCAAAAAAATTCCATTAATAATAGAAAAAATCAAACAAGAACAAAAACCATAAATCATATTCGACTTCACAATATTTTGATATTGCAATATGACAATTTTTTATCCGACCATTTAACAATTCTTACTTATTACTTTTCCAGTCATCTGGTGCGCCTTGGGCGCATACTTATTACTTATTAATCCAATCTCATGGACAACATCAAATCACAATTTACACGCAAAAAAATCGTAAGCACTATCAATAAAATCAAAAAAACCCACGATGAAAAATCCAAAAAACAAATGGAAACAGAAAAAAAACTCATCGAAAAACTGAAAAAACACAAACAACACCACCACTCAACCAATCAAAAAAAGCCATTCTCTACCCGAAAATCACCTATCAAGCAAACCTACTCAAAAAAACCAACCACTCCCAAGACAAACTACAAAGGCAAAACTTTAAAAATAATTGCCCTCGGCGGTTTTGAAGAAGTTGGAAAAAATTGCACCGCTATTGAATACGACAATGACATAATCTTAATTGATCTTGGATTCCAATTTCCTGATAAAGATATGCTTGGAGTTGATTTTGTTTTACCGGATTTGGATTACATCAAAAAAAATCGTTCCAAATTGCGGGGACTTTTTATCACCCACGGACATCTGGATCACACCGGTGGTATCCCATATCTAATCAATCAAATTGGTTATCCACCAATTTTCGGTTCACAACTAACTATCAATCTCATCAAACAACGACTAACCGAATTTCCTGATATCACCGCTACCCTCAAAACTATCAATCCTGAAATAGACAAAATCAAACTCGGAAGCTTCAATATCGAATTTTTCCGCGTCAATCACAACATCCCCGATGCCATCGGCATCGTTATCCACTCTCCCCAAGGAACAATCGTTCATACAGGAGATTACAAATTTGATTTTACTCCCGCTACTGACAAGCCGGCAAATCTGCAACGTATCGCCGCCATCGGTAGCAACAAAGTAACCGTATTGCTTTCTGAAAGCACCAACGCCGGCCAAAAAGGTCACACCATATCTGAAAAAGAAATCGGCGAAAACCTCGATATCGCATTTACCAAATGTGATGGCCGTATAATTATTGCCACATTTTCCACCCTCCTTAGTCGTATCCAACAAATCATCAACGCCGCCTATAAACACCATCGCAAAGTTACTTTTTTGGGACGCTCAATGCTCCAAAATGTCGAAATAGCCACTCAACTAAAATATTTTAAACTACCACCAAATGTACTTATTGACCCCCGAGATATCAATAAAACTCCTGATAAAAATCTGGTCATTATCGCCACCGGCAGTCAAGGACAAGAAAATTCCGCCGTTGGTCGTATGGCCACCGGCGATCACAATCGTGTTAAACTCAAAAAAACCGATACAGTTATTCTTTCTTCCTCTCCCATTCCCGGCAACGAAAATCCGATTACCAATATGATCGACAACATCATCCGCCAAGGCGCCAAAGTTATTGACGACAAATCAATGGACATACACGCCTCCGGCCATGGCTCAGCCGAAGATTTAAAAACCATGATCGCCCTCATTCGTCCCAAATATCTCTTACCCATCCATGGATCACTCAGTATGCGCCACAATTTGATGCAAATCGGAATCGACTTGGGTATTCCGGAAGATAATAATATCTTGTTGGACAACGGTCAAATCGCTGAATTTGGCAACTATCAATTAATAAATGCCAACAAAAAAGTAACCTCCGGTTTGGTTTTTGTCGATGGATTGGGCGTCGGCGACGTCGGCAATGTTGTCATTCGCGATCGTCAACAGCTATCTGTCGATGGTATGATGACAATTATCGCCATTGTAAAAAAAGATAACATCAAAACCAATGACGATGATCTGTACATCATTTCCCGCGGTTTTGTATATATGAAAGAAGCCGATCCACTGATGAAAAAAATCAAAATCAAAATCCTCGACATTATCAATCATCGCCACGAAAAAACCCAAATAGATCTTTCCACAATCAAAAACCGCATACGAGACGAAATCGGTGAGTTTATTTTCAATGAAACCCAGCGTCGCCCGATGATCATGCCCGCCATTATCGAAGTATAAAAATAAACCGATAAAACCTCCTTAAAATAAATTATCTAAAAAAATTTAGTCTTTAATCATTGTTTATTGCTATAATAAATAATGGTATAAAATAACCCTTTTTAACACAATATATGCCCAAAAGGAGAACAAATAAAAAATCCAAAAGCAAAAAGAAACGTTCTATCAAATTTGATAATTTCAAAGTTGAACTAGATCTAAATCCCGATACCAGTCGAGAAATTGCCGCCTTTATCATCGGTCTGATTGCTCTTTTTTTGCTATTGGCCATGGTTGGTTGGTTGGGACCGGCCGGTACTATCATTAAAACTCTTCTGACTATCTCCTTTGGTTTCTCCGCATTTATTATTCCTTTTATTCTCATCTACTACGCCCTTAACGCCATTATTCCTGAAAAAATCAATATACAAACCAGACAGTCATTCAGCATTGTTCTACTGCTAATAACTCTTCCGGGAGTTTCGGATTTATTTTTCAATCCCAACTCAAACAATATCTCTGCCGGTGGTTATATCGGACACGGACTGGTTATCGTCTGTCAAAAAGTCATCGGCTTTCAAGGTACCTTTCTGTTCCTAATCACTCTCTTGATTATATCTTTTCTCCTTTTTTTCAATACCTCCATCATCAACTTCATTGCCACTATTCGTAATCGATTGTTAACCAAAAAATACGTTGCCATCAAAAACTATCCCAAAGATGTTAACATCAACAGTTATAAAAACGAACTGGACAATTTGGATCAAACCCAAGACAGCAATCAATCTGAAACTGATGTTAAAACAGACAATATAATTCACAAATTATCTAAACTCAAAAATATCACTACCACCAAAATCCAAACCGAAGAAGAAAAACCAACCATCGATAATACAACGGAAGAAATCAATATCGACTGGCAACTACCCCCACTTTCTCTTCTGGAAGAATCAACCATGAAAATTCAAAGCGGGAACATCGATCTCAACGTCAAAACTATCGAAAATACTCTTTCCGAATTTGGTATCGATGTCGAAATGAAAGACGTCAATATCGGTCCCACCGTTACTCAATACACTTTCAAACCGGCCACCGGCGTCAAACTTTCCAAAATCACCAGTTTGCAAAATGATCTGGCCCTAAGATTGGCCGCTCATCCCATCAGAGTTGAAGCACCGATTCCCGGAAAATCTCTGGTCGGAATTGAAATCCCCAACAAAAAAGCCGCCCCGGTACGACTTAAACCAATTCTGGAATCACCCATTTTTACCGAACAAAAGTTTTTTATCCCCGTCCCACTGGGCCGAGACATTTCCGGCACTCCCACCATCGATGATCTAACCAAAATGCCTCATCTACTGATTGCCGGTTCAACCGGTTCCGGAAAAAGTGTCTTCATTAATACTTTCTTAACCACCCTACTTACCAATTTCAAACCTGAACAAATCAAATTCATCCTTATCGATCCCAAAAAAGTTGAACTTTCGTCATACAATAAACTACCGCATCTTCTAACACCCGTCGTAACCGAACCGCAAAAAGCTCTCAACGCACTCAAATGGGCTCTAACCGAGATGAATGATCGCTACCAAATCTTATCCGAGGCCAAAGCTCGCAATATCACCGGTTACAATTCTAAAAATCCCACCAAAAAATTACCATATATTATCGTCGTAATCGACGAATTGGCCGATCTAATGATGACTGCCGGCAACGATATTGAAACCGCCATCTGTCGTCTAGCCCAAATGGCTCGTGCAACCGGCATTCATCTCGTAGTTGCCACTCAAAGACCATCTGTCGATGTCATCACCGGTCTAATCAAAGCCAATATCGCAACCCGCATTGCCTTTGCCGTCGCCTCCCAGATAGACTCTCGCACTATTTTGGACATGGCCGGCGCCGAAAAATTACTTGGCAAAGGTGATATGCTCTATATCTCCCGCGAAACCGGCAAACCCCGACGTATTCAAGGTGTATTTGTATCCGATCCGGAAATCGAAGCTATCACTCAATTCTGGAAAAACGAAGGACCCGAACCTGAATACTTTTCTGACATCACCTCCCAAGCCACCAACATCGAAAACAAAAATGCCAAAGAAATTTTTGCCGATGTTGACGATAACTTGATCGGAGACGTACTGGAACTTGTCATTTCTTCTCAACAAGCATCGGCTTCATTTCTGCAACGCAAACTCAAAATCGGCTATGCTCGCGCCGCCAGATTGATTGATATTCTCGAACAAAAAAACGTAATCAGCCCCCAAGAAGGCAACAAACCCCGCACCGTCCTCATCAAATCCCTTGAGGAATTATAAATTCAAGTTTCAAATTCCAATTTCATAAGTTACAAAATTATAAATATCAATCTCTTAATTTCTACCCTTTGCCAATAATCTTTTCTACCAAAAAACTCACCGGAGGCAAAAACTCCCTCGGTAGCATACTCAAAAATACACGGCTTAAACACAAGCTTAAACTTCATCATATCGAACAATACACCAACATTCGCAAGTCATATATTGTGGCTATTGAAAACAATGAGTGGGAGAAATTACCCAGTTTAAATTATGCCAAGAATTTTGTTCTAAACTATGCCAAATTTCTCGAACTTGATCTGGCAAAAATCAAAAATCGTTTTGAAATCGAAACCAAGACTCTCCAAAACAATTCCCATATCAAACTCCAAAACGAGAGATCGTTTTGGCAACAACTTATTATTACTCCCCGCACTGTAACTATTTTTACCTCGCTAACAATATTTGCCATCATTGGGCTATACGCCTATTTTCAAATCAACTATTTCATCCAAACCCCCCAACTAAATATCTCCGAACCGGCCGACTATACGGTAGTTGCTGTCAACAAAGTCAATATCGTCGGCCAAACCAATCCTGATAACGTCCTCTACGTAAACAATCAACCACTTACAACCGACAAAAATGGCAACTTTCAAACTCCGATTCAGCTTAAAAACGGTTACAACATCATCAAAGTTACCGCCAAAAATAAAATCGGAAAAACTACCACCTCCACCAAAGTAGTTGTGGCCAATATCGACGAATCATATTCCGACAATAGCCAATTGAATCTAACCATCCAAGCATCCAAAAAAGACATCTGGGTCAGAATCAAAAATTCCTCTTCGGAAAGTATCTTCGATGGAACCATTACCGCCGGTACCAATCACTCTTTTACCGAATCCGGCAATATTTTCATTAGCACATCTGATGCCGGCGCCACTATTATTGAAATCAACGATCAAGATTTGGGAACACTTGGAGAAGACGACCAAATTATTGAAGATCTGCAAATCTCCAACCAACCCACCACCAAAAATATATAATTATTATGAAAATAATCATTTTTAAAAAAGCGCAATATCCATATTTCGCTTTTTTCATAATCAAAATTAACTTATAATTTTATCAATAAATATAATATTTTTTTGTAATTTTTTCTTTCTACGCATCTCGTTGCAACAAGAGGGTCCGGGGGTAATACTTGCGGCCCTTCAGCGCTAAACTACATTTAATATCTGATACCCGCAATTATTACCCTCGGCAGTTTTTTTGTTACTTTTTTTGCTGCCAAAAAAAGTTTAAAGAAATCTCCATGTGATATATAAGCATTATTTTTTTACACTTAATTATTTATTAATTCCCGATATGCTATAATAAATTTGTTTTAAAAATTAACAAAAGTGCTATGCAAAAAACCGAGGAACAAAAACAAAAAAAACAAGCCCTGGACTTAGCTGTTGCTCAAATTGAAAAACAATTCGGCAAAGGATCGATCATGGCTCTGGGACAAAAAAAACTAGTCAATGTCGATGTTATACCCACCGGATCAATTTCCCTGGACATTGCTCTTGGTGTAGGCGGCATCCCTCGTGGACGTATCATCGAAATATTTGGCCCGGAATCAAGCGGTAAAACCACTCTAGCCCTCCATATCGCCAGCGAAGCCCAGAAAAAAGGTGGCTTAGTGGCATTTATTGACGCTGAACATGCCATGGATCCGGTTTACGCCAAAGCTATCGGCGTCAAACTCGATGATTTACTCATTTCCCAACCTGATACCGGCGAACAAGCTCTGGAAATTGCCGAAACCTTGGTCAGATCCAACGCTGTTGATGTCATTGTAGTTGATTCCGTTGCCGCCCTCGTTCCCAAAGCCGAAATCGAAGGCGATATGGGCGACAGTCACATGGGACTGCAAGCCCGGCTTATGTCTCAAGCTCTGCGTAAACTTACCGGTGCTATCAGCCGATCAAACACCATTCTAATTTTCATTAACCAAATACGTATGAAAATCGGTGTTATGTTCGGCAATCCCGAAACAACCACCGGTGGTAACGCCCTCAAATTTTACTCATCTATCCGACTTGACGTTCGTCGTCAAACCAATATCAAAGAAGGCGAAGAAATCATCGGCAACCAAACCCAAGTCAAAGTTGTCAAAAACAAAGTTGCCCCCCCTTTCAAAGTCATACATTTTGACATGATTCACGGCAAAGGTATTTCCTATGAAGGTGATCTATTGGACAACGCGGTTAATTTGAACATCATCGAAAAAAGTGGTGCCTGGTACAATTATGGCAAAGACAAAATCGGCCAAGGACGCGAAAACGCCAAGCAATATCTAAAAGACAATCCCAAATTTGCCAAAGAAATTGAAAAGAAAGTCAAAGACCACTATTTTGCCCCCAAAGAGCCGGAAAAAAAATAGGCATTTTTCAATCTAAAAATACTTATGCTTGACACTCTGCCTAGTGCTATTCTACGATAAAACAGTAGAAAATAATTGTTATTTATTTTTATAGGAGATTTAAATGGCTGAAAAAAGTGAAACCAAAGTACAAGCCACCACTGCCACTCAGAAAGACATTGACGAAAACAAACTGATGGCCGTACTAAGCTACATTGGAGTACTGGTACTCATACCATTACTAGCCAAAAAAGACAGTCCTTATGCTCAATTTCATGCAAAACAAGGATTGGTGCTATTGATTAGTGGTGTAATTTTAGGTGTCGTCAGCACCATCACCGGCTTTGTTGCCCTTATTCCTATCATTGGATGGATAGTTGGCCTATTGGTTGGCTTAGCCATTTTTGTTGCCGGTATTGCCCTATTTATTTTTGTCATCATGGGTATCATCAATGCCCTATCCGGCAAAATGAATCAACTACCAATGATCGGTCAATACGCTGATAAAATCAACATCTAGTTTTTTCATCGATTTTGCTTAAAATCACTCCTGAAAAACGTTTTCACGGAGTGATTTTTTTATCTTCAATTTTTAGGATATTATAAATATGCGTATATAATATTTAATACAAATTCTTAAATCATTTCCCCTCATCACTGACCCCTTACCACCTATTAATCCATGTTACTTTCTCTTGTGTCTTGTGTCTTGTGTCTTGTGTCTTGCTTCTTGCTTCTTGCTTATTGCATATTGAATATTGAATATTGATACTTTCTTGTTTCTTGCTTCTTGTTTCTTGCTTCTAGTTTCTTGCTTCTTGCTTATTGCATATTGAATATTGAATATTGATACTTTCTTGCTTATTGCATATTGAATATTGAATATTGGATATTGGATATTGATCCTTGATACTTTCTTGTTTCTTGTTTCTTGTTTCTTATTTCTTACTTCTTACTTCTTACTTCTTATTTCTTACTCACCATGCGTCGAACTAAAACTGTCTGCACTATCGGTCCGGCCACCGAAACCAAAACCAAAATCAATCTCATGATCAAAAACGGGATGGATGTTGCCAGATTAAATTTCTCTCACGGTACCCACTCCTGGTTTGCCAAAACCATTCATATCATACGCCAAGAAGCCAAAAAACTAAACAAACCGGTCGCTATACTCCAAGATCTTTGTGGACCAAAAATCCGACTGGGAAATTTCCCGGTCGGCGGGATGGAAATCAAACAAGGACAGAAAATCATTATCGCCTATAAACCGGACAAAGAACTGCTAGCCAAAAACAATCTCTTTGACTGCTCAATCGACTTGTCGAAATATCTGAACAAAGGACAAATAGTCCTTATCGACGACGGCAAAGCACAACTTGAAACAGTTTCTATCAGCAAAAAAAATGCTACCGTTGCATTTATTTCCCATTCCAACCACTTTGTTAAAAACCACAAAGGTGTCAATTTACCCTACACTCCATCAGATATATCCTCTTTGACCGACAAAGATATTCAAGATCTAATTTTTGGCCTAAACTACCAACCGGAATTTATCGCTCTTTCATTTGTAAAAAACGGAAACGACATCATCAAACTGAAAAAAATTCTTACCAAGAACAAAGTTAAAACCAAAATTATCGCTAAAATCGAAACCGCTCTCGCCCTCCAAAATATCGATGAGATAATCGCTTCTGCCGATGGTATCATGGTCGCTCGGGGTGATCTGGGACTGGAAACTCCTATCGATGAATTGGCAATAGTCCAAAAAATGATCATTCAAAAATGCATTTTTACCAGCAAACCGGTAATTGTCGCCACACAAATGCTTGCCTCCATGACCCATAACCCCCTCCCTACCCGTGCCGAAGCCTGCGATGTCGCCAATGCTGTTTTTGACAACACTGACGCCGTTATGCTTTCTGAAGAATCAGCCGTGGGAAATTTTCCCGTCAAATCAGTAAACACTCTCGCCAAAATATGCCAAACCACTGATGAAAATCTCTACATCAAAGAAAATGGCTTCCTAGCCATCCCACATACTACTCAAATCACGTCACTCGCCACCTCCGCTTGCCAAACCGCTATCAACATCGATGCCAAAATGATTATTATTCCATCATTCTCCGGCTCTACCGCTCGCATTATTGCCAGTCACAAACCACCCATCCCCATTATCGCCTGTACCAACGACACCACACTCTACAATCAATTATCACTTAGTTGGGGGATAACACCTGCCCTGATTAACACCAAAAAACTATCACAACTGATTCCCAATACCATCACTAGATTTACCAAATCACACCAACTCAAAAAAGGCGACAAAGTGGTGATCTTGGTTAGCTCCAAACTCACTCATCTCGAAGCCGACCAATTACATATCAAAACGATTTAAAATATACACCTGGACACTATCTCCAAAATGAAATATCTACTTCATTTAAAAGTAGATATTTTCGAGCTTGTGAACATTTTATTTCCCCAGAATTTTTCGCCACCAAGGCGTATTTTTTCTCTCTATTATTTTTAACGCCTCCACTCCTTCCTCTAAAACTTTGTTCAACCTGGCAGCACATTCCGGGCAAAGTACCGCCTTCTTCCCATTTTTTCCTACGTAACCACATTTGTGGTTTTTCGTTTTTAAGTGATGAACTCTCATCACTATCCCCTCCTCTACAATTTTTTTTGCCACCAAAGTATAATATAGGAGAAGATTTATGTCAATATCATCATCCCCAAATGCTTGCATAATCAACATTATTGATATAACATTACAAATAGTTAATGTTTACTTTTTGTATTGATTTTTTCTAAAAATCTTTTAACTTACAAACTTTCTTACTTCTTATTGCTTACTTCTTAAAAAGGGCTCCTAAAAAAATTACTTTTACGAAGCATAAGAATTTTTCTGGGAAAGAGAAGTCACTTATTTAAATTTTATCTTCAATCGATAAAAATTAGTTGTGATTTAATCACAAAAAATTAGGAATTTATTCCATATTTTTTGTGAAAGAGGAGGGATCGTTCGAATCAAGCGCAAAGAAAGCCAGTCTTCTGGATTTCTTGAAGCGGTGAGAACGAATTCCGACGACGATGCGGGGTGGAGCAGTCTGGTAGCTCGTCGGGCTCATAACCCGAAGGTCAGCCGTTCAAATCGGCTCCCCGCTACTTACGAAAGAACACGATCTTGTCGTGTTCTTTCTTATACGGAATTAATTTAAACAATATTTCTCCCTTGCCCCCAAACCGCGAAATATCATATTATATATATGTTACTGATTAACGCTTATTATCTCCTAATTCTTACTTCTTACTTCTTACTTCTTACTTCTTACTTCTTACTTCTTACTTCTTACTTCTTGCTTCTTATTTCTTACCAGGCCAGGATAGCTCAGTTGGTTAGAGCACGGGACTCATAAGCCCGGGGTCGGTAGTTCGAATCTACCTCCTGGCATTTATATTCAAGGTCGGTAGTTGTTTACTCGGGCGAATGCCCGACGAATCTACCTCCTGGCATTTATATTCAAGGTCGGTAGTTGTTTACTCGGGCGAATGCCCGACGAATCTACCTCCTGGCATTTATATTCAAAGTCGGTAGTTGTTTACTCGGGCGAATGCCCGACGAATCTACCTCCTGGCATTTATATTCAAGGTCGGTAGTTGTTTACTCGGGCGAATGCCCGACGAATCTACCTCCTGGCATTTAT
>CALKWM010000012.1 GCA_938004065.1 uncultured bacterium | reverse complement strand
TTAGTTAAACCAGAAACGTTATCACCCAATGCAACATAGTTAGCATCGTTAGTTAAACCAGAAACGTTATCACCCAATGCAACATAGTTAGCATCGTTAGTTAGTAATGATACATTTTCGCCTTCTACCATCACGGTAGAATCAAGAGTTAAAATTCCACCAACGATTGAAAGCAATGGTTCCAGTCCAAGTTCGGAGAGGGTGTCGAGAGCGGAAGCGTAAAGTAAACTACCGGCACTAATAGTGCTGAGGCCGGTACCACCTTGAGGTACATCAAGTGCGGTAGTAAGACCGGAAAGCGAGGTAATATCACTGTTGGCTCCGGAAGCGGCAGGTGTGACAACGGTACAGTTGGCATCACCCGGGGCACAACCCGGTTGTAAAGTTTCACCAAGATTGTATGGTGATCCGGGAGGTGCGGCAATGGTACTATAGACCATTGTGGAAGCGGCGACTAACACTGCTCCCATGAATAGCCTTCCACCTTTTTTGAGGGAAGAAAGCAGATCTGATTGAGCTTTTTTCATGATTAGATCTTTTAAAAATAAATAAAATATATAAAATAAAATTATTAACTAGAAAAACCACCAGTTTTACTGGTGTGTGCGTTTAAAAGCGTAGCAATTTTTTTGTTAAAATAAATACATCCCTAGGAAGGATGCATTTAATATGAAAAATGGCAGGTTGTACACCTTGTCACATTGTACATATCAATGTGACTATCATCTAGTCTGGAATACCAGATATCGTGGTAAAGTTATGTCTGGCAATTACATTAAAACAGAACTAAAAAGAATGTTCAAGCGAATTGCTCATTGGAAAAAGTTCAGTATAATGTCTTGGCATGTTGGAGATGAACATATACATCTCTATGTCTCAATCCCACCCAAGTATTCCGTAGCATATATCGTAGCTATACTAAAAAGCAAAACATCGGCTTGGATAAAGAAGAAAACCAAAAAAATACCCCGAGGAAGTTTTTGGGGTAGAGGGTACTTTGCTTCAACGGTTGGACTTAATGAAATAGCTATCAGGCGTTATATCGCTAACCAGAAATCAAGGCAGATTGAGTTACCGAAGCTACCATTCAAAACTAACTAGATGACCGTAACAGCAGGAGGCGTTAGCCTCCATGAAAGAAACCACCAGCTTTATTGCTGGTGGTTTTCATTTTCTTACGTTATTAAATATATCACAAAAAATTAAACTTACTGTGACAAAAATTGGGTATAAATTATGGTTTGTTGATTGTACGCATGGTTTAGTAATTTACAGTGAATATTTTATTGTCAGCCAGGATATATATGGTCTTGATTTTGTCGTTAATTTCAAAACTGTCAATTTTGTCTAATTCTTCACCGACAAATTGTTTTATATATTCTCCGGATTCTTTTTTGAATTGTAAAATTCTCTTGTTGCCGGGATCCAAGATGAATAGATAGTCCAGATTCTCTTTGGTATAGATTTGTGTTGGATCGGCGAGAGTGGAATATGGTTCAGGTATTCCTTTTAAAGTGTAAGATTCTTGCGTGCCTTGAGTAAATTTCAAGATGGTACCATCTTTTTTGAGTAAATATATAGAACCATCGATGGTAATGGATGTGGCATCTGAGAGATCGATACTACCGGCATCATCGATATATGCGCTGGTGGAAGAATAACTGGAACCACCGAGAGTAGAGTATTTGTAAACTTGATTTTCCATCGGAGAAAGGATGTATATATTGTTGTAATAACTGGCAATTTCTACACCGGGTTTCCAGGCGCTATCCAAAGAAGTTAGGTCTTGCAAAGTGTTTGAGTCAGGGTTGAATTTTTGCATTTGCCCATTTTGATAGAAAATAATCGCTTTTTCTTCATCCACCAAAGAGGCACCAACAAAATTGGAGATGTCAAAACCGGTGATGTTGGTCAATTTACCACTAGTCGAGTTGGCGCTGGCAATGTTTGAAGAAAAAGCAAAAAGATTTTCATCAATTTTATGGAGGTGAGAGTATGTCTGCTGTGTATCGGCGGAAAGGGTAGAAAAATCACTCAAGTTTGAGGTAGTAACGATACGTGAGATGTTGTCCACCTCGTCTTTTTTGGAAAGGATGCGACCATTGATAGCATCGATTTCTTCGGAAAAATATGGGGAAGTTTCAATTTCAAATAATATATCTTGAGCTTCATTGTATTTACTGCGAGCGGTGTTTTTGTCGCCGACTATTAATGCGTTGTCCGCTTCATTGATCAGAGATTCGGCAGAAGTAAGCTTTTCTTTGACCAGATTTTGTTTGTTGTTCAAATCTTGCTTGTTTTTGAGATAAGTGATGGATATGCCCAAGGTAGCAATCATCAAGACTATAATTCCAATAATGATGATATTTCTATTGGGATTTTTTTGACTAATTTTTTGCAGTAGATCGGCTGAAATTGAGGATTTGATACTGGTATTTGGCAGTGGTTTTTTAGTGCTTTTGGATATGGTGTGGATTGGTGGCTCTTTGGGAGTTCTTTTTCTGGTTCCGGTTTTCGATGTTTTGGAGGAAGATTTTTTACCGGTTATTTTTTGAAAATAGTTGGAAGCGAGTTCAAAGTATTGCGATGTTTTGGAACTAATTTGAGAGAAAAAACCTTGAGAGTTGGAAACAATGGCAGAAAATTTTGTGCCTTGATGCAATCGATCTTGTAAAATCACTTCTTCAGGTTGAGGGCGAATTACTTCTTTGGCCAGTTTTTCTTCGGTAGTAGCTTCCAAAATAATAGTGCCTATGCTGCGGATATTTTCTTGAGCTAAAATTCTGGCGATTTCAGCAACACAAGTGGTCGGGGAGTGTTGAACGGCCAATCGACGGATTCGGTCAAGTGAAAGATTGTTAAATAGATGTTCGGTGGACATAACGATGCGATCGCCCTCATTCATTTTTCCGCTGGAGATATTGATAAATGTGTTGAGGGGGTGTTTGTCATCATTTTTATCAGAAAGTCCCTCAGTGATATGACTGATAATTTTGTTTCTGATTAGATATCCTTCAGCAGTTCCGGTTTGAGTGATGTGGATCTCGTGTTCGCTGACGATAGCGATTAGACTATTTAAATTGTTGATCCATTCGGAATTTCCATCTTCGGCTAGAGTGGCCAGTTCTTCATTGACATGACGGAGTGCGATTTCAAAAGAGGTGAGAGTGTCATCCAGGTTTTTATAAAAGTACTTAATGGTATTTTTTATAATTGAATCGATAACGATTTGAGATTCTGAGTTGGGGTGCTTGATGTCGATAACAAAATATATGCTACCATGTTTTTTTTTGGTAGTTTTTTCCGGTACAAAATGTTCAACTTGAATTAAATGATCTTGATTGGAGAGTTTACTGAATAATTTTCCTATTCTTACGGTAGGGTGTTCGTTTTTTTCTTTCATATTTATATTGACTTTGAAAAGGTAAAGGTCTCTATAAGATTATTATACATAATTCGGTTAGAATTCGTTTGATTGTGTATGTTAAAATCTTTGCACATATGTTAATGTTTTGATGATTGTGATATATGGTTAAGTATTTTGAGGTGTTTTCATTTTTGGCATCGTGGACAGAAATGAGTACCGCGTCCGTTGATTTTAATTTTTTTGATGGGTTGTTTTTTACATGTGTAACATTTTTCTCCGGTACGTCCATATACTTTTAATTTTATGCTATAGTTGCCTTTGGTGCCTTTGGAATCAACATAGTCACTAAATGTTGTACCACGATATCGAATAGCTTGTTTAATAATTTTTTCTGTGGAAAAGTAGAGTTTTTTTATTTTTGACAGAGTTAATTTTTCGGCTTTTGTTTGGGGTCGTATTTGGGCGTCAAAGCATATTTCATCAACATAGATGTTGCCCAATCCGGAAACTAGACTTTGATTTAACAATATGTTTTTGATGGTGGTTTTCTTGCCGGTAAATATTTGTTGAAAGTTTTTCAGGGTAAAGTCTGGTTGTAGCGGTTCGATTCCGTAGGTTTTTTTGATCAGTTTAAGTTGTGGGGGAGTAACGAGTTTGAGATACCCAAATTGACGTTGATCGTTGAAAAAAAGTTGTGAATGGTCGTCGAAGGAGAAAATTACATGTGAATATTTATTTGGTAAAAGTTTGACGGGTGGGAAATTATGACCACCGGCAATTTTTTGGTGTTTTTTTTGATATATCAATTGTCCGGTCATTTTCAAGTGAATTAGCAAGTAGTTTTTATTGGATAGACGGATATAGATTAATTTACCGATTCGACTAATGGCTGAAAAAGAATGATTTATAATTTCGTTTCTAAAGTCCGGAATCGATTTATTTTTGATTTGTTTTTCTTTATGGATTGCAATATCAGTTATCTTTTTATGCAAGATAACTTTTTTCAAATCATTTTTGATTGTTTCGACTTCCGGTAATTCAGGCATGGGCAAGAAGTAAGAAATAAGAAGTAAGAAATAAGAAGTAAGAATAAACAAATCAAAAAAATGAAAATACTTATTTTTTTCTTACTTATAATTTCTTAATAAAATCGGGATACCCGGAATTGAACCGGGGCTACACCCACCCCATGGGCGCGTACTACCGTTATACTATATCCCGAAATAAAGTTAAAAAATAACTCCGCCAAGTCGAATGCTAGATATCGATTCTCGATAAGTGATAGGTGGGTACCCGCATAATTAGACCACGATGGGTCCAATAGGATGTAAGGTTCCCATAGAAAAAGTTTGCAGATTCGATATTGTTAACACTCGATATTGGCAGAGTTACTATAGTAATTATAACAATTTGGTAATGAAAAATAAAAATATTATATTAGATAGAGAAATATTCCTCGAATGATAAAGTTAAAAAAGTATGAGACTATGATCAAAATCCAGGATAGGATAGGAAACCAGGGATTAATTACTAAAAAAAGGATCAGGATAGCAGGTCCGAATTTGATATAGTTTTGCAGGAAATTCGGATTGGAAACGTAGGCCATGACTAGTTTCGATCCATCGAGAGGATAGATAGGTAGGAGATTGAAAACGAGAAGTAAAATATTGGCGCTATAGGCCAATTCAGTGAAACTGAAAAAAGCAATTCCGTCAGTGGAAATCTGAAAAATTTGCGCAATGGTATAGGGAAGTGAAAAAATTATCGCCAATATCAGGTTGGCGGCCGGTCCGGCCAAAGACGTTAAAGCGTAACCAAGGCGAGGATTTTGATAATTGGACGGATTGGTATAAACGGGTTTACCCCAACCGAAACCGGCGATAAACAGAAATATGGTGCCGGTGATGTCGAGATGACGTAAGGGGTTAATCGATAGTCGTCCTTGTTTTTCGGGAGTATTGTCTCCGAGACGTACGGCAGCCCAGGCGTGGGCAAATTCGTGGATTGTGATAGCAATTATCAGAGATATCAGGTAGAAAATAACTTCGAGTGGATTTTGCATGATATTGGATATCATAAAAGTGTGTTAATTATTGGGGATATTTGATAGGATGTTTTTAGATTGTAAATATTTTTTTGTTTTATTTTATATTCTTTTTTTGTTCTATTTTATATTTTTTCTCATATTTTTATCCTCGCTTTCAAGGACTCCATATTTAGAAAAAGACTCGAACAGTATAGATAAAAATGCGGGTGATTTTGGGAAATTATTTGATTAAAATGGAAATTTTATCTATTATTTAAATTATAGCAGTAGTTTATCAAAAATATTATTGTACAAGAGGTAAAGATGTCTAAAGTATGCTACAAATGTGATAAAAGATATATGTCCGGCAACAATGTCAGCCATTCCAATCGCAAAACGAAGAGGAGGTTTAAACCAAATCTAACCAACAAAGTAATTGTGGAAAACGGAATCAAAAAAAAGGTTGTTTTGTGTGCCAAATGCATAAAGTCTTTGCACAAGAAATAGATTGATGTCATCGAAGTTTTCTTGAAATCTGGCCGACGGTAAGTAACTTAAACTTATCGGTTTTTTTATGATTATTTATGAACAATTCAAATAAAATTAATTGGCATACTACTGGAAATGAAGAGATAAAGAAATTGTTGGAAAAATACATCGAGAAAGATTGTATTCCGCACTCGATGGTTTTGACCGGCAGTAGGGGAACGGGTAAAACGAGTCTAGCGATAGAATTTGCACATCTTTTGTTGTGTGAGGGTGAAAAGAAAATATGTGGTAAATGTCGGTATTGCCGTTTCTTGAATTATGAAATGGGTAATATAGTTTTGCTAAAAAATGAGGGACCAATCACTATTGATGAAATACGAAAATGGAAAAAAGATTTATCTAAATCGGATTATGGGGGTAAATTTCGGGTAATGATTGTAGTGGATGTGGAAAAAATGACTAAAGAAGCGGCAAATGCATTTTTAAAATTGTTGGAGGAACCGGGGAAAAAAATTATCTTCTTGCTGTTGACTAGCAAATTAAGATTGGTTATGGATACAATCAAATCCAGGAGTGTGATCTGTCATATTGATCGGGCGGGTAGCGGTTATATGGATGCAAATATTTCAGATGGTGGCAGTTTTTCAAAGAGTGAAATCAAGAATCTGGCAATGGGAAGAATGGAGATGGTTGAGATTATGAAAAACGTTTCCAAAGAAAGATTGGTTGAAAACGTGATCCAGTTTTGGCGGTTGGTTTATGAAAATACTGCTAACAAGCGTAAATATATTGGCGATTTAATCAAAAATGAGACCAAAATGTTGAAAGTTTTGGTATTTTGGGAAGGTTGTGTACGTGATTTAATAATTTTTCGTGAATTGGGAGGTGCAAGATGTTGGTGGCAAGATGAAAAATTATTTGAATTGTATGAAAAAGTGAAAATTGATTTTGAAAAATTAGTTGGATTTATTGACGCTTTGAGTTTTTTGCGAGTTAATATAAAGAGAGGGTATGTGAAGAAAAATTTATTATTTGATTGTTTGATTGAATTGTATATAAGGATATAAATGGCAAAAAGCGAAGAAAAAATCGAAGTGGTGGGTGTGAGATTTATTTCCGGAGTCAAGATATATTATTTTGATCCCGGTAAATTGGATTTAAAACGTGGTGATTATGTAGTTGTTGAAAGTCAGCAGGGTTATGAATTAGCAAAAGTTATTTATGAAAAGATCAGTGTAAAAACATCTGAATTGGGTGAAGATGAGTTGTTGTTGGTTGTTAGAATGGCGACAAAGGAAGATAAAAAAAAGGTATTGGATTTTCATGAACAAAAACAGGAGTTTTTAGCAAAAGCCAAGGAGTTGGCCCAAAGCTTGAAACTGACAGTCAGATTTTTGGATGTGAGCAAATCTTTGGATGAAACAAGCCGTTTGTTGTTTTTATTTGCGGCCGAAGGTAGAGTTGATTTTCGTGAATTGATTTTAAAAATGTCAAAAACTTTTAAGTTGCCAATCAGATTGTATCAGGTTGGTCCCAGGGATGCGGCCAGAATTGTGGGAGGATCGGGAATATGTGGACAGGAATTATGTTGTAGTCGTTTTTTAAATAAGTTTGAAAGCATTACTATGGAAATTGCCAGAGACCAGGATTTGGTCAATATGGGGAGTGGTAAAATTTCCGGTGTTTGCGGAAAGTTGTTGTGTTGTCTGGACTATGAGGTAGAAGTGTATCGGCATTTGGTAAAACAGATGCCGGCAATCGGTAAAAAAGTGGAGGTTGAGAAAGCATATGGAGAAATAATTGATCGAAATATTTTAATGCAGACGGTAACGGTTTTTTTTGAAGAAAGCAAGTTAAGACGAGAGTATCCGATATCGGAGATAAAGATCTTAGACGATCAGACAAAACCATTGAAAGGCAAAAAATAATTTGATTAATATTGATAAATATTTTAGACTGATTTTGCAATATATTTTTATATATTTTTCATGATGTCATTGATACCATTGGTAATTGTGTTAGTCATTGGGGGAGCTTTGGTGTATGTGATTTGGAGATTTTCCAACGCGAAGTCCGTTTCGCATGGCATTGATGTGATTACAGGTGATGGTGTGGGGATTAGTGATCGGGATATGGATGAAGATTTGATGATAAGAGATGAAAGTGTTGATGAGAAATTGAAAGATGATATGTCGATGAATAAAACTGGTGAATTAAAAAAGTTAGATAGCAATGTTGAGGAAGAATGTATTCAAATGATAGTAAAAAATCCCAGAGATTTAAATGCCTATTTGCGTTTGTCAGTTTTTTATATTCAGAGAAAGAAATGGAATGATGCCAAGGAAGTATTGTTGGAGGCAAAGAAAGTTGATGAAAAAAATGACAAGATATTGAATAATATGGGGATTGTTTGGTACAAGATGAAGAGGTACAATAATGCGGTTTCGGCTTTTGAAGAGGCAATAAAATTAAATGATAAAGTGGCACATCGGTTTGTGAATTTAGGATTATGTTATTATGCTTTAGGCGAAAGTGCCAAGGCATCCAAAAGTTTTTCCAAGGCAGTAGCTTTAGATCCGGAGCATAGGGATTATCAGGAGTTGCTGGCGGAAACAAAAAGTGTATTAGTTTAGTTTACGAGGTAGAATGTACCAAAAAAATCAATCAGGCAGAAAAGAATTGATCTGCCAGTACTAGGTTATTTTGCCAAAGTAGCTTAAACTGGCACCCGAAATTCTCCGGGCAAGGAGCAACTGCTAAAGTAAACAGTAGGTTGTCGGTTCGTGGGGCATTCGCCCCACGCCCAGCGAATGCTGGGCGATTCCTTTTAAATGTAAAATAATGCATTATGTATATGTGCTATATAGTTTAAAAGATGGAAAGTTTTATATTGGTTACACTGCAGATTTAAAAAGAAGATATCAAGAGCATATTCGAGGTGGTGTTACATCTACAAAAAATCGAGTTGATTTAGAGTTAGTTTGTTATGAAGCATACAGGATAAAAAAAGAAGCTTTGAGACGTGAAAAGTATTTAAAAACTAGTGATGGCAAAAAGGATTTAAGAAAAAGATTGATTTTGCCAAAGTAGCTCAACTGGCACCCGAAATTCTCCGGGCAAGGAGCAACTGCTAAAGTAAACAGTAGGT
>CALKWM010000011.1 GCA_938004065.1 uncultured bacterium | reverse complement strand
TGCTCAGGGCGGTGATTGCCCGTTCGCTTGTTTCGAGCGGTTTATTTCCAGCATTGGGCATTCACCACCACAATCGCTACAACGCCTATTGTTTGGCTGATGATATTATGGAACCCTATCGTCCGTTTGTTGACAAATTGGTGGCAGAAATCGTTGATAGCGGAGAAGACTATCAGGAATTAACCAAAAATGTCAAGATGAAATTATTAGGTATTCCGGTGATGGATGTAATTATCACCGGACAACGCAGTCCGCTCATGATAGCAAGCACCCAAACCACCGCTTCATTGGCTCGGTGTTATCTGGGAGAAATCAGAAAGATTGCCTATCCGGCATTTGAATAAAATGGAACGACTCAGCGAATATCGGATTATGTGGGTACTGGTATTCTTCGATTTACCTACGGAAACCAAGAAAGAACGGAAAGTATATTCCGATTTCCGTAAAAGATTATTGGATGATGGATTTACCATGTTCCAGTTCTCGATTTATTTGCGCCACTGTCCCAGTCAGGAAAATGCCGATGTGCACATCCGCCGGGTTAAAAACATATTACCGGAAAAAGGGCAAATCGGAATTTTATCCATTACCGACAAACAATTCGGCAAAATGGAACTATTTCACGGCAAAAAAGAAGAACCGATCGCTACCCCCTACCAACAATTGGAACTTTTTTAGCATAAAAAATCCCGCCAACTAAGCGGGATTTTGTTTGAATAAACAACTGATTTTTGAATTCTAAATTCTCCCATAATGATTTGACCTTTAAAACATTACTGACATCGTGTTGTTTATCAAGTCAAAGATACAATTTTTTGAAAGCAAATCACAACGGTCTGCGTGTGTGAATTGGTTCACTTGGTTGTTTATCAAGTCAAAGATACAATTTTTTGAAAGCAAATCACAACGGATGGAGAAAACGAGATAACGACAACCTTGTTGTTTATCAAGTCAAAGATACAATTTTTTGAAAGCAAATCACAACAGCGAGCACCTTCGCTGTTGTGTCAGCTGTGTTGTTTATCAAGTCAAAGATACAATTTTTTGAAAGCAAATCACAACGAAGATGGCGCGCGACCTTGATTTGCAAATGTTGTTTATCAAGTCAAAGATACAATTTTTTGAAAGCAAATCACAACGATGTAGCCCGTTTCGATGTTTCGTTCTGTGTTGTTTATCAAGTCAAAGATACAATTTTTTGAAAGCAAATCACAACTATGGCAGACCCAACGACGGATATCTTTGGTTGTTTATCAAGTCAAAGATACAATTTTTTGAAAGCAAATCACAACGTTCTTTGAACAATATCTAGCTTAAAAATGTTGTTTATCAAGTCAAAGATACAATTTTTTGAAAGCAAAT
>CALKWM010000010.1 GCA_938004065.1 uncultured bacterium | reverse complement strand
GACCACCGAGATCTACACTCTTTCCCTACACGACGCTCTTCCGATCTAACAGAAATAGTTGATGAATTTATTAGAGAATATGAATTAGCCCGGACGCCGAATCCATGCGTGATTTGCAATCGACAGATTAAGTTTTTTGAGATAATTAAAAAGGCGAAAGAACTCGGGTGCGAGCTGGTGGCGAGTGGGCATTACGCCAGAGTTTTTAATCAGAAAATTTTTGTAAAAGAAATCGAGGAAAATCATTCGGAATATAATGATGGAAAAACCCATTTGGCGCGGGGTGTGGATAAGGATAAGGATCAGAGCTATATGTTGTATCGGTTGAGTGAGGCGGAGTTGAATGATTTGTACTTTCCGCTTGGAGATTTGCGAAAAATCGAGGTTAGAGAGATGGCAAACAAATTTAATATTCCGGTAGCGGAGGCAAAAGAGAGTCAGGAAATTTGTTTTACTAAAAAAAATTACCGAGATTTTTATAGCGATCAGGGGGGAGAGATGGCAGAAAAAGGGGGAAATATTGAACTTAAATCGGGGGAGATAATTGGGAAACACGAGGGAATATTTAATTACACCTTGGGACAGAGAAAAGGGGTAAATCAGGATTTTTTGAAGGGGGAAGCCGAGAGAGAAAAACTTTATGTTACCAAACTGGATGTTAAAAACAACAAAGTGGTGGTTTCATCGGATGAGGATGTTTTTTTTACGGAGGTAGCGATTAAAAATACCAATTGGATAAAAAAAGTTGATGAATCGAAAAAATATTTGGTTCAGGTTCGATACAAACACAAAGGAGAGATGGCGAAAATTCGGTTTGACAAAGAGGGCGGAGCGAAATTGGAATTTGAAAAACCGGTTCGGGCGGCAATGGCGGGGCAGAGTGCGGTTTTGTTTGACGGGGAGGAAGTGGTTGGAGGGGGAATAATAGAGTAACATAATAACCTCTTAACCCGACAACACTACAACCTCTTAACCCAGCAACAGAATAACCCGGCAACTAAAAAACGCTACAACCTCTTAACCCGACAACCAAAAACCAACAGACAATCCGCCGCCACAAGGGCTCTGGAGAGGTAATGGACAAATTAACCACTGATTTGTTTCTCTGATTAACACAGATAATAAAATAGC
>CALKWM010000009.1 GCA_938004065.1 uncultured bacterium | reverse complement strand
TGAGGGGAAAGTTTGTTTCCCCTCATTCTGCCTCTGCCTCTTAAGCAGACAGTCGTAGGTTCGAGACTTACCCCCCCTGAGTTTTTTAGATATATAGACAAGGAAATACTTATTTTATTTGCGCGATTTGTTACGTGATTATTGCGCGATTACTTATAATTTGTTACAATAACTGGTAAGAGCTGGTTATAATTTTTTTTATGTTTGAGCCAAAATACAATTTGACAGATGAGATTGTACGGATGCTAACTGAAATCGCGGAAGCGAAAGTAGTTATACAAAGAGCCAAGTTATTGCCGAAACAGGAATTGGGCTTGCGTCGGCAGGCTATTTTGCGTCAGACACAAAGCTCGACGGCGATAGAAGGCAACATGTTGAGTATGAAACAGGTGGAGGCGTTGTATGGGCACAAGAAGGTTGACGCTCCTAAGCGTGATATTTATGAAGTGCAAAATTATTTAAAGACGTTAAAGTATATCGGTGAATTGGTTAAAAAGAAGGATAAATTGACTGAAAAGGTGTTGTTGAAAATTCATAAATTGGTGACTGATAAGACATTGCCCAGGGAGCAATCGGGTAAATATCGGCAGAGTATGGTCTATGTAGTGCGAAGAAGATTGGGAGTATCAGATGAGGTGGTTTATACCGGGCCGGGTACTAAAGCGGTACCTTGTCTGTGTCGAGATTTGATTAAATGGATCGAAAAAAGTGAAGAATTAAAGATAAATCCGGTTATTGTAGCCGGAATAGTGCACCAGGAAATAGCCGCGATTCATCCTTTTGCGGACGGAAACGGGCGTACCGCCAGGGCATTGGCCACTTTGATTTTGTATAGCCGTGGATATGATTTTCGCCAGTTATTTGCGTTGGAGGATTATTATAATCATGATCGATCGGCTTATTACGCGGCGATAAATATTGGTAATAACTATGAGAAAAGGCGGGTGGATTTTACTCCCTGGCTGGAATATTTCGTGACTGGATTTAGAGAGGAAATTGAGGTTGTCTCAAAAGAAGTGAGAAGATTGTCATTAAAGAAAGTGGACAAAAAAATCGAGTCGAAAATTTATTTAACCAAGAGTCAACAATTGATTCTTGATTGGTTGGATCAAATGGGAAGAATAACTACATCGGATGTGGTTGATGTCTTAGGTTGTGCCAAGAGGACAGCTCAATTGGAGATGAAGAAATTGAAGAAGTTAGGGATTGTAAAATCGGTAGGTAAAGGTCCGGCGACTTATTATTTGTTGAAGTAATTAGTGGGCAATGGTGTGGTATATCTCGGCTTGGTTCGATTGTGCTCACCACAAAGCAGGTTTGAACAAAAGCGTATTGTATATGCCCGCTAACGCCTGAGTTTAGCAATGGCGATGGCGAGCGGGGTACGGAGTTTGGTTCTGTTGAGAAGTAATATACACAAATAGTCTATGAGTGCGAAAAAAAATTAGTGATAGTTTACTTAAGAGAGTTGGGTTGGGAAGATTATCAGATTTCAAATGTGGATGAAGGAATGTCCACTGATGTTTATAAATTGGTTAAAAACAAAGATATTTTTTTCTTGCGTATTATGCCAGAAGGAGAAAATGCGTCTTCTCAGGTTTTGGCTCACAATCTCGTCTCAGCCAAAGGAGTGTTGGTGCCCGGATGTATAGCTTATGAAGATTTTTCCTCAAAACTGCAAGGTCGATCATATATGGTTGTCAAAGATATTGGTGGATGGTCTTTGGAAAAACAAATTGGGGAACTGGGAGCTGTAAAAGATAATAAATTGATTAACCAAATAGTTTTTGAAGCGGGGAAACAGTTAGCTATTATCAATACGATTCCCGTAAGAGGTTTTGGGAAAATATCCAGGGAGCAGAAAGAGCAAAAATTTTTATTTGCAACTGAAAAAAATTATTAGAAGTGGCTGGAAAAATTTGTGTCAAAAGTTGAACGTTTGAAAAAAAAAGAAATCTTGGATAAAAAATATTACTCTTGGATATTGGATAAGTATTATGCTAACAAAGATTTATTGAATTATCAGGAATCTTTCTTAGCTCATGGAGATTTTGATTTGACTCACATTTATAGTGACGGCGAAAAGTTTACCGGAATTATTGATTTTGGTGATATAAGAGGTGGGAGTATTTATCATGATATAGCTCATTTCAGGTATTATTCCGGGGACTATCTAGATATTCTGATACAAGGGTATCAATCAAAAATAGATTTAGATGATGATTTCGATAAGAGGATACAGATTGAAGGATTAATTGTTGCCGTAGATGAGTTTTGGCGTTGGTCGGGTGAGTTAAAGATGACAAATTCGAATAAGATAAAATAAGGTCAGCAATTGTTTTATAAATATTTAGAAAAAATGACTGAATAAATGTTTTTTAGAATATTTTTTTTCTAAGCGACAATAATAAGTTTTAATTATCTGTGCTACATTTTTTTTGCTTTCCAAACGATATAAGATCTCAATACAACAACTATTTACTTCTTGATTTTTCCAATGGATAAAATCGGTTCAATTTGTTACGCTTAAACCTCGGGTAACTTTTTTCTTTTTTTCATCCATAAATTATGCGTCCGGACAGAAATACAACCTTAATCAACATCTTTCTAATCATACTGCTTTTGGCATCATTGGCGGTGATTTTTTATCTGTTATACAACTACTACTTATCTACCCGACCCGCCGGCGATCCGGGTTCAGGATTACAAAATGTAGCTCTCGATCAACCCGACGATCAAAATCCAGATTCAACTTCGGAATCGGGACCGATCAATACAAACAGCCAAATGGCCACTTTTTCCTATTCCTATCCTTCCGGCTGGACTGTCGAGGAAAACGTCGAAGCCGACTTCACCACCATTCGCAACGACAGGGATGAAAATATCGTTACCATCAGGGTGGCAAAAAAACCGGATAGTCTCCAAAATCTGCCCTTTTCTGACTATGTCAAAGTCGCCGCTATTAACGAAATTCAAGGTTTTGAAGAACTGGTTTCCGATGAAGCCATTACTACCGAGTTTGGCGACACCGGCTATTTGACCATCTGGAAGATCCAATTTTTAGGAGGTGAAGAAATTAACTCCAATCCGATTACCTATTTCGAACATCCGTTCGACCCCTCCAAATCAATTCAAGTCAATCTGGAAAATGGCCAATATCAAAAAGAGTACAATTTAATTATTAATAGTTTTGAAATAAAATAAAAAATGAAAAAATTACTAAGAGTTTTTTTCACCTTAACTTTACTTTTGGGGCAGACTGTTGCTTTTAATTGTGTTTATGCACAAGATTCACCTCCACCGGAACTAATCAAACACACTAACTTGGCACATCCTGACGGAGCGGTAACTTTTGAATGGTATAAACCATCCGATGCTCCAACTATTGGCACAAAATATATAATTCTTAGATCCACAGACAAGAGCTCTTATCGCGAAATTGCCAACCTTCAAGACCAAACATATTATGTTGATTTTATCGACGAGTCTAAATATAAAAGCATTAAATATAAAATAACTGCTGAATTCACTAAATACAACAGCACAACCGACACCGATGAAATCCAAAATAGAGAAAGTGCTGACATTTATGCTAAGGATGTATATATGCAGATAAAGAAAGTTGAATTTATAGGATCTGTGTATTATATTGAATGGTCTCCCCCTGAGCTAGAAGATTTTATGGGTTACAAAATCTATTGCGCCACTCAAAGAAATGAAGTAACCGGAGATTTTATTGGCAAGATGATAGTTACCGAGCCGTCTCCTCTTCCAAAGCACTATTATTATTACAATGATCATAGTATTTTAGAACCTGATAAATATGATCTGATTGCATATCAAATTCAAACCTCTGACTTTCACAGAAAGAGTGACTGGTTTATCTATAAAGACACAACTACAAATTCCGGCCTCAATATCGAAGTTGATCCTATTGAAGGAATTAGTGTAACCCCCACTCAACCTTACATCGATCCCGCTACAACACCGATGATCAATGAAAACAATCAAGCAAATTTGCCATTTATTCAACAAGCGGTAGAAAATAGTGGTTCAAGTTTTGATATCACCGGATTCATTAAAGATTTATTTAGTAACCTTACCAATCTTGGTTCCGATATTGGTTACAATCAAGAACTTCCCACTTTTTACGCCCTCCCAGATTTATTCGATCAAATCGGCATCACGACTCCAGCAGAAACTCAAGAAGAACTAAAAAAAGCATATGACGAAGCGATTACAAACGGTTCCACCCAGGGTGAATTTGTTGATCAGCTCGCTAGACAAAGAGAACTGAATTTGCTCTATGACAAACTAGCCCAAAAATATCAACAGCCGGTTGATGATTACATAATCACCGAAGAAGGCACAAAAGCGGCCGACAATATGCAAAAATGGGTAAATCAAATCAAGGCGGGTGGTTCAGGTAGTTTGGGTACCGACAACACCACCGAAGACGCATCCGAGTCCGCCGGCTATTTTACCAAAGTATTGAAACAAATCAACCCGATCAATATCGATGCCTATCAATGTAAATCCAATACCGGCATATTTTGCGTACTGGAAAACATTATCCGTCTGGCTTTAACTCTCGCCGGTTTGATTGCTGTCGCCTTCATTATTTACGGTGGTTATCTCTACATCACCTCTGCCGGCAACCCGGAAGGTTCCAAAGCCGGCATCGCCGCCGTCACCAACGCCGCCATCGGTCTGGTCATCGTCCTAGCTGCCTGGATCATCATCAACACCGTTCTAACCGTACTCAGCAAGGGTTCATTGTAATTTTTAAAAATATATAAAATCGCATAGAAAAATCACCGAGACAATCGGTGATTTTATATTTCATAATTAATTAAATCAATCCTATCCTCTCTCAACATAATGCCCGTCACGCGTATCTACCACAATTTTGTCTCCCTGGTTAACAAACAATGGCACTGTGATGATGGCGCCTGTCTCGATCGTAGCCGGTTTACTGCCACCTTGAGCCGTGTCGCCCTTGATGCCGGGTTGAGTTTCCGTCACTTCAAAAGATATTTTGATAGGTAAATCGATACCGATCGCCCTCTCCTCAAATTTCACCAATTCAATTTCCAGACCTTCTTTCAAAAAATTGGCTTTTTCCCCGATCAAATCCGCTCCAATTTCAAACTGTTCGTAGCTTTCATTGTCCATAAAAATAAATTTCCCGCCATCCGAGTACAAATACTGGGCTTTGGCTCTAGCCACATCGGCTTCTTCAAACTTTTCACTACCACGAAAAGTCCTGTCAATAATCGAACCGGAAATCATATTTTTCAATTTGGTTCGCATTACCGCCCCACCCCGCGCCTGTTTGCTGTGTTGATAACTCAACACCTCGTGCGGTTGACCATCGAGGATAAATTTAACTCCTGTTTTTAGATCGGTAATTCCTAGCATAATTGTTATCTTAAAATATCAAAAATAAACACAATTCCATTATAATACCAAACCAAAAAAGAGCCAATCCGACCCTTTTTTAGTTATTTATCAATTCAATCCGGCTTTAAACAATTACTGAGTAAAATACGGCAAAAGTGCCAAATATCTGGCTCGCTTAATCGCTTTAGCCAATCTAGCCTGGTTTTTACGATTCATGCCGGTTCTGGTGCCGGGTTCAATTTTCCCGTAATAACTGGTGTATTTCTTCAACAATTCCACATTTTTGTAGTCAAAATAATCAATGTTGGGATTGTTATCTTCTTGCTTCTCATCCGTTGTTTTTACAGATTCTTTTATCATTTATTTATCCTATGAATGAATTAATATTTTTAAAATGGGATGTCTTCGATGCTGATATCATCCGGGTTGTTGGTATTGTTTGTATTGGCGCTGTCACCAAAAGGATTATCATTGGTTGGTAGATTTGTATCGGTACTATTGTTGATCGGTAGATCATTGGGAGTGGTTTGAGGTTCCACTGCCGGCGAAGTTTGATTTTGTCCCAAATCTTGCGGTGATCTCATCTGATTGGTGGCTTGATTTTGGCTACCTGCTTGATTTGGATTGTTAAAATTTCCACCTTGTGCTGATCCACCTCCACCCGACCCCAGAAATTGAAAATTCTCCACAATCACCTCGGTTCGCTGACGTTTTACGCCATCCGGCCCCTCCCAACTCTGTGTTTTCAAGCGTCCTTCCACGAAAAGAGGATTACCTTTTTTTACATATTGATTGATTGTCTCAGCTGCTTTCCCCCAAACAACCATATTGTGAAATTCTGCTTCCTCCCTACGTTCACCTTCCGGAGTGGTCCATCTGCGATTGGTGGCTATCCCAAACGACGCGACCGCCGATCCGTTTGGGGTGTATTTTAATTCCGGATCACGGGTCAGATTGCCCATGATAAACACTTTGTTAAATCCCAGCATATTTGCCTCCAGTTAAATTTAATTATAACAATTCGTTCAATTTTTCATCGATCAATTTATCGATTTCCTCCTGAGTTTTTTCGGTCTTTTTTTCTTTCTTCTCGGATTTTTTGACTTCTGACTTTTCCTTGGCTACTTCCTTCTCCTCATCCTTTTGGGGTGTTTCTTCTTGGGTGGTAGCAGAATCTTTCTTTACCGCTGGTTTCTTCTTGGTTGTCTCTTTTTTTACTTCTTCCTTTTCAGCAACTTCATCTTTGACGACCGTTTTTTTGGCAATTTTTTTGGTCTTTTTAGTAGTTTCTTCCTCAACTTCTTCCACTTCCTTGTTCGGTTTCAAAGTAGCCAAATCGAATTCATCGCTGTAACCTGGTTCACGGTCCAAATTGATTATCATATAACGCAAAGTACCATCAACCAGTTTTAGTCGCTTTTCAAATTCTACCATCTTCTCACCGTCCATTGTGAGGATAGTGAACATGTAGAAACCATGATTTTGTTTCTTGATCTCATAGGTCAGATCTTTTTGGCCCCAAACGTCTTCTTTCTGAATTCTGCCACCCAAGTCGGCGATCAATTGTCGCACCTGACCGATTACCGCTTGAATTTCATCTTCTTTTTTACCCTCGCACTCTATAATGTGCGCAAATTCGTATTTGTACATCACAAAACTCCATTATCTTATGAGCCCACCCTTTGGACAATAGCCAAAAGGAAGATAAATAAATAATAAACAAAAATTTTAACTTACATTTATTCTAATTCAAACTTTATCAATATGCAAATTAAATTTATTTTAAGCTGAGATTAATTTTATTAATATTTAGCCATACTCACCAAAATTTTGTACAATTAAATCTTAATATTTAAAATAATAAATGAAAAAAATCTTACCGCTTTTTGCCATTGTCTTTCTTCTGGGTTCGCAACTATTACCGGTTCATGCCCAAATTGTACCGGATGACTATCAAATCGTCGCCAAATCTGACAATCCCATTCTCGCTCCCGGTGAACAAACAATCCTTTGGACCACTTTGCAAAACAACAGTAACTCCACCTGGTTTGCTGATTGGACCGATCAGCAGTACTGTGGAAACGGATGGTGTGACACTCCCAATCCGATACGCCTGGGCACAACTCGCCCGCAAGACCGCTCCAGTCAATTTTTTACCGACAACAACTGGCTTAGTCCCAACCGTGTCCATGTAGCCGATCAAGATCAGATCAGTTTCGGCGACCAAGTTAATTTCGGATTTTTTATAACTGCGCCTGACTACATCTCACCCGGTCAATATACCGAATGTTTTGCCCCTTTGATCGAAGGCATTAGCTGGATGGCAGACAAAGGTCTTTGCTGGGACATAACTATCGACAACTCCCATCCAAATTATGATGCCCAGATCGAAAATTATATCGGCGGTAGCTACAAAAAACTGCTTATGGAAGCCGGCACCGAAGAAACGCTTGATTATGAAGTTACCAATACCGGCAATACTACCTGGTATCGAGATGGTGAATTTCCGGTACATTTGGCCGTGAACGGCGATCTAAATAGTTCACTATTTGGTTCAAATTGGCTGAGCCCCAATCGTCCGGCCAAGCTGATTGAATCCGTTGTCAATCCGGGAGAAATCGGCCATTTCGAACTTTCCGTTCATGCTCCATCCGATGCTCAAGTGGGTGAGTTATATAGTTTAAATATGTGGCTGGTGGCCGAAAACCAAACCTGGTTTGACCACAAATACAATGACCCGGATATCGTGTGCGAAGTCGAAATTATCGCCGATAAATCCATCCAAGACGATGTTTACGATAGCTGGACAAAGATGATTCTTCAAGAAAGTCTGACAGCTAGCATAAATTATGAGATAAATTCCGACGAAATGGATATGATTCTTTCCGGATATATGGAAATAGACGCGACTGATCCCGACAATTCAGTGGCCAACTCGGCCTTTGATTTGTCCATGAATGACAAAATTTCTGCCGAAAACTATACTCTCGGTCTGGAGATGCGCCAATTGGGTGACAGTTTAAGCTATATCAAACTCAACATCTCCGACCTGGAAAAACTCGGATACACCGAACTAAATCAGATTGATGGCCAGTGGATCAAACTTGATCAGGAAGAAATTCGGCAGAAACTGGCCGACTCAATCGATGACTTGGACAATCTATATCTGATCAATGATGAGTACAATCAGGTTGATGCCCAAACTGAAGAGAAAATCAAAAATGCTATCAAGTATTCCGGAGCTATTGTGGTAAATGAGTTTATTGGCACGGAAATAATTAATGGACATCAAACCAATCATTACAGTTATACTATCAACGAAACACAACTATCCAAAGCCATCTCTCTCTCACCTCTATATAACAACAATATAACTCCGGCATATGATTGCGGAGATACCCTTGGTGAAGCACACATCAATTGTGTAATCATCGAAAATATCTATCAGGGAGAAATCTATCTGGGTATAGAAGACAATTTACTTTACAAAATTACTATGACGCAGGACCAACCGTATAATGATAATGGTGAATTTGAGATATATCTAGATAATTATGGTGAGCGTTTTTATTTCACCGAACCGGATGAGTATCTGACTCTGGATGATCTGGAGGAAATCTTTAATCAAATTCTCTCCGCCAGTCCGGCCATCCAATCGGCCATGGAAAAAATCGCCGGATTGTAAAAAAATCACTTTTTTTAATACGTACGGGCGGACCCATGTGTCCGCCCCTTGCCTTTTATAGCGACCCTTGCGGTCGCCCCTTGTGATTTTTAGCGGACCCATGTGTCCGCTTTAGTGTTTTTCTCAACCCTTGCCCGCCCGCCGATGAGGCGGGCACTCGTCCTTTTTTGCCCTTGAAAAATTCATCAAAATAAGGTACAATGACATGAAAAATAAAAATGAAAAACAAAACCAAAGCCAAAGCAATTTTTGATGTATTTGAAGAGGTAATATTTGTACCAATGTTGATTATGGTATTTTTAGTCTCTGCTTTGGCGTATTCAACCAATTCGGACAAATCGCATCTCAGCGGTCAAATTGACCAACTGTATTGCCGACATGATGGAATATCCGGCAAACAAATTTACGCCACCGGATCAGCCACGAACCCCGATCATGGTATCGGTAAAATTCGACTACGTTTTATAAAAGACGGCCGTTCGGTCAATAACAGCTATCTAGCCAATCCGGCCAATTTTACCGACAAAAATATCGCCAGTTATACTACCAACGGCACTATTACTCTGCAGGCTTTTGATCAACAGACGGGAGAATTTATTACCTTGGATGAAAAATCGATCAGTTGTAGTGATAACGGCCTATCTAAATTTTCTCAAGGGCGATCAGCCATTTCCATCAGCAAAAATGAAATCAAGACCGATGGCCGGGATTTTGCCGTGTTGGAAATCAAACTTATCGACCAATTTGGTGAACCGATAGTAAACGAGCCGGTGATTGTCAATATCACCGATTATTTTTTCGATGATTCAACCCGAACTCAAGATATCAAAGGTTACTACACTAACCATCACGGTATCATCGAGCTACAAGTAGTCTATGATATTTACGACCAAAAAACCACCAAAGCCGAAATCGGCTTTTCGGTTGGCAACGAAAAATTCAAAGGCGGAGTCGAGGTTAACTATTTACACTCATCGGACAATGTAGGCGGTTCGATAGACAAAGTGGAATGCAATTTCGACGCCGGCTATCGACCGATTATCAATATCAACGGTCATGCTAGCGATCCGGACAATTTATCGGCACCGGTCAAAGCAACTTTTTATCTGACGGATGAAAACAACCGTCAAAAATTTGCTTTGGGTAATGCTTATACCGACACAAACCATAAATTTGGAATCAGTATCAATCGCAGTATATTTGATTTTGGTCACGCCATTGATGTTTATTTGACCGACCTAAACAGCGGAATCGAAAATTATCTCGGACAAATTGATTCGGAATGCGAAATAAGCAATTAACATGATAAGTAAGGGTAATTAGCGAGTTACTCAAGCATTTAATTATCTGTGTCCACTTTACTCTTTATTTACTTTTTTTTAATCCACTTAAACACAGGATATCTCATTTATCGGAGATATTTTTTTAAATGACATTTTTTAGATATAATTAACAAGCAAATTATTTTTATTTTCTAAATTTAAAAATACATGGAAAACGTCATCATCATCGGTTCCGGTCCCGCCGGCATGACCGCTGCCATCTACACCGCTCGCGCCGACTTAAAACCTCTGGTAGCTGCCGGTATTCAATGGGGGGGATTGCTTATGTGGACTACCGAAGTGGAAAATTTCCCCGGCTTTCCCAATGCCGTTTTAGGTCCAACCTTGATGGGAGATATGAAAAAACAAGCCGAAAAATTTGGCGCCAAATTTATGCTTAACGATGTCCAGGAAGTTGATTTTAAATCCACGCCCAAGCGAGTAAAAATCAATGATCAATGGCATGAAACCAAGGCGGTTATCATCTCTTCCGGCACCAAGCCCCGCACTCTCAAACTCGATCGGGAAAAAGAATTCATCGGCCGTGGATTGTCCGTTTGTGCCACCTGTGACGCCGCTTTTTTCAAAGGCAAAAATGTGATTATCGTTGGTGGTGGTGATAGCGCTATGGAAGAAGCCAGTTTTTTAACCAAATTTGCCGACAATGTCAAAATCATGATTCGTTCCGACAAAGCCAGAGCCAGCGCCATCATGCTCGAACGCGCTCAAAACAATCCCAAAATTGAGATTTGGTACAATAGTGAAGTTGTAGAGTACATCGGAACGGAAAAATTGTCGGGAGTCAAGGTTATCAATAACAATTCCAATGCTATCCAAGAAATTCCAGCCGATGGATTGTTTTTTGCCATCGGTCATGTGCCCACCACGGCTGTTTATGGCGATCAGATCAAAACTGATGCCGAAGGATACATTGATCGCACGGGCTGTATCAACACCATGACTAGCATCGAAGGCGTTTTTATCGCCGGTGATATCTCGGACAAGATTTACCGGCAGGCGGTGGTGGCCGCGGGAGAAGGATGCAAAGCCGCTATCGATTGCCTCCGTTGGCTGGAGAATCAGGATTAAATTCGTAGGGACATGCCTCGGCTTGTCCAATTTTGTATTTCCGTAGGGACTTAACCTATCGTTTTGTCCATTATTGTGTTTTTGTAGGGGCAATTCATGAATTGCCCCTACGGTTATATATCCCATAAAAACCTTGCTAAATAATCAAAATTTTGGTACAATAATGAGATTTAAATACAAATACCAAAATGTCAATTTCTAGCCTAAAAACAACCAGATCATCAGAACAAATTAGAACTCAAGAAGTTTTGGAGGATTATGATATCTATAAATCAGATATCACAAAACACATTAATCAGTTCAAAAATGCTGACAACAAAGCCGCTGATTATGTTAACTTCAGTGCATATGAAAAGTTATTCGACGCTGAAAAGTATGGATTTATTGATCAAAAGCTCGTTAATAACTATCTCGGCAGAAAAAATGAAGAAATGGGCAAAGGAGCTGATTACGACAAAATCCACCATGCAATTTGGATGATCGAATACAATCGAGATGCCTTGCTGGAAGGAGCGTATGATGACTATGAACAAATGTCGTATCATTTATCCAAAGAAGCTGATTATGAAAACAAGACAGGTGAAATTCTGTTTAGTGAGGAATCGGAAAAAGTATTTGAAAGTCGTAGGAATCTGAAAATTAAACTGATCGATCGTTATTTTGAACTGCAAAAATTAATTGGTGATAAAGGTGACAAATATTTTCGCAAAGAATCATTGGAACACTTCAATAAAAACGGCACAGCTCAACCTATCCTCACACCCAAAGGTTTGAATTTGATTGATATGCATGATGCCGGCATAATCGACCTAGAAAAAGATACTAAGATTAGAAATTTTGAAGAAAAGTATCTATTCGACGATCATCGAAATTTTTTGACTGAAGATATCAATAAAATTCGCGGTGCATATAAAGAAGGAATTATCAAAGATCGCCAACAATATCTTGGTTTGGTCAAAGAAATTTTTCAAGAACACCAGAAAAAAATGGCCCAGCGGGAAAAGTTAGATAGTTTGCAAAGAATATACGAAAAATCTCCCAACATTGAAACTCGTGAATTAAATTATCGAGTTGTTGAAAAAAGATTTCCACAAATCAAACAAGAATTTGCCAAACCGGAAATCAAAGAAAAAATTGACAATATCATCAAAATTTCCGAATCGGATATCGGATTCAATCAAAAATTAAACTTATCCCAACCTTCAAATCCGGCCAAGAGAGCTGAGGTGGAACAGAGATTGACGCAAAGGAAACAAGAAATCCAAGATCTGGAGAAAAAACAAATGGAGACGGAACAACAGCTTGCCGAAGCCGAAGCGGGAATGGTAATTGCTAAACAAAATTTAAATAAGCAATTTGATAAAGATGCTCAACCTTACATAGAAAATATCAAAGATGTCTGGGAAAACATCAAACAAAACAAAAAAATTGATTTCAAATTTGCCTACAAAAATCTGATTGGTAAATATCTCGGAGATTCATCAGATTTGACTGCGGTGGTTGAAACCCAGCGACCCCATTACAATCAGATCGAAACACTAAAACCCCAAATTGAAGAAATCCAAAAATTAATTGAACAAAAAAATTTAGAAGCCGAGCGGGATAAAGTATTTATCTTGTCTGATCAAATCACACAACTGAAAGAAACTGTCCTCAACAAAATTATTTACCAAGAGGGCGAGGACAACATTATCCCCCGCGAAAAAGTCGAATTGGAGCAATATGTCATCGATGAATTGATCAAAAATTACAAACACCAACCGGACAAAGGAAAGTTTGTCGATGAAATTAGTGCGTTAAATGAATATAAGAAATTAATTATAAATAATAAAGACAGGCTATATAGTCGAGAAGATTTTTTGAAATTTAAAAGTATCGGTGCTCAATTATCAGGTCTGGAGCGTGTTGAAAGTAAAAGCTATTTTGATATCAATAGTGAAATAAGCAACATTTTAGATCAGGTTATTAAAAACAAAGAAAGTTTGGATGCTTTTAAAAGAACCTTTAGCAATATTTATAACCTCGAATTAGATAGTCAATTTAAATTGCATGATGATTTGAATATTGAATTCAACAATAAAAACACAGACAATTCAGCATTAGTCAAAGAGGATAATGAAAAAGTAATAAAGATGATATTTGGTCAAATGGCTACAGAATTGTTTAATTACGCAAGAGTAAACAAAAAAAAATACGGTCTGACCTCAAAAATACTTAGTGGTGAAAATATTATTGAAAAGAAGATGGTTGATTATGCAACCAATGTATACATTAAAGAAACTATAAATTCTGAAGGGAAATTTGCAGGAAATAAAGAAAAAATATTAAATAAATTAAGGAATTTAATTTCAGGTAAAGATATGACAAGAATTGATAGAAGTATAATAGACAATTTGATATCAAGCATAGGTTCTGAACAAGAAGTGTCATATGAATATTTTAATAACTTTCAAATATATAAAAATACAGCAAAATTTAAGATCATTGAAAAAATTATTGGCCAAAAAGGAATAGAAAAAATATTTAGTTTCAGAGAATCAAAATATACCTTAAGAGAAGTAAAAAATATATTATCACAGTTTTCTAAACCAGAAAATATAACCGAATTCAATTCTTTGTTTAATCACGGTGGTATGTTATGTCATATTACATCAGGCAGTGCATATGTTTTAAAAGATGGATATCAAGCATCTACCAGAGCACTAAATCTTAGAGATGGTTATCATGAAGGAGTGCGAAGATTTCAACACCCTTCAGCAGCCGTCCATAATTCTTACAACGGTGCATATTTTGATGGAGGCGTTGAGCATTTATTGAAAGACTGGAATATGAAATGTCCTGGTGCTTTTATCACTCATCCAGTGACACATCTCATGAAAGGAAGACTGATTGGCGGACATATTTTTGATATTAATAATAGTATTACATTTTCGGCTAATGATGTAGGTATTCGCGGTAAAAATAACGAATTAGTAGAACCTGGTACAAATGACATATTGGATGAACACAAAATAACATTTGAAGATACTGTTTTCATGGCTCCTAAAAATTTGAAAATGGAAGAATTGATATTTGATGATAACGGTGATGAAATACCAATTGAAAAAAGAATATTTGTTATTGCCGAAGATCAATCCAGGAATGATTTGATTACTAGTGAGGAATATTTCAATAATTTAATCAATGAGTTACCCAAGGAAAAACAGCCCAGAGGAGTATTTTATTTTGATGTTCCTCAAAATACAAGAGCAATAAACATTAATTTTAATGATGGTTTAGATTTATTTAGGAAAAAGAACAATATTGATAATGCAAAATTTAAAGACACTAAAATATTGATGGAATCATTAAACAAAGAAGTTATCCGTGTAAAATCACCTACTACCGGTATCGATTACAATTTTCTAGCTGGTTTTGGTGATTTTTCTGGTTATAAAATACCAGAGAATGAAATTCAACTTGAAAAAAACTACTCACAAGCTATCAATAACAACATATCTATTTCCACCTTCAAAAACTACGAAAGAATTACTGGTAATCTGGGTGGAAATACCGATGGTGGTAAATTCAAAATAAATGAAGTTCTGTACGACAAAGAATACTATCTTAAATTTATGCTCAAGCCAAATAGGAGAATTAACGAATCGCAGGAAGAATACGACAAAAAAGTTGCCGAGCAAAATAATAGATTATGGCATGAACAATTGGCAGACAATATTTATCGTAAGTTAGGTGTTGATGTTCCCGAAACTGAAATAATAAATTTTCAAGCAGAGAACGGAGAAACCAAACTCGCCCGAGCCAGCGAATGGAAAGAAAGAAAACATAGCGGTTATGACGAAAAAATATTCAATGATGGTTTTATCGCCGATTGTTTACTGGCCAATTGGGACGCTCCACTTAATCAATATGTCGCTACCGATGGTAAAGCATACCGCATTGATAATGGGGGATCTATGTTATTCAGATCCAGAGGTGATCGTAAAAAATTATCCAGAGATTTTAATCCTGCATTTGATAAAGAAGATCAATATATTCTTTGGGAAGACAAAGTAGTGGAAATTGACTCTTTAAGAAAAAATGGAAAATATCCTGGTCTAACACAATCAGATATTGCTAGACAAATAAATAATATTGAGCAAAATTTATCAGACGATGATATTGAGAGATTAACTTATACCGTAAAACTTGAATTTGATGATCGCAAATTATTACAAGAAATATTAAGAAAGCGTCGCGACTACCTCATCAACAACAAACAACAAATCTTAGCCAAATTCCCCGAAAATAATTTATAATTAAACCATGATCACATTTTTCAAATGGTACTATATGTTCCAAACGCGACAGATATACGCGGCTTTTAACGATATCTTTCAACTCATATCGGGCACTTTCGATATTCCGATGATGATCAAACACATCGGGGAACCACTGTATCAGGACTACACCTATCAAGGCCGCGCCATCGGTTTTTTGATCCGCACCGGCCGCATACTCCTGGGACTATTTACCCAATTAATATTATTGATAATCCTGGCGGTTTTGATGTTATTGTGGCTGGTATTGCCGGTGGTGATCATATTTAAAATCGGATATATCATCGTAACCATGTAAGTTTCAAGATCTAATTTTCAAGTTCCAAGTTAAATCACTTGAAAATTAGAAACTAGACCTTGATACTTAGAACTTTTCTGTCATCCCCGATTCCACCCCCACCCAAGGCGGGCAGACAAGGCAGATCGAAGATGACAGCAAAATAAATGATAAATGTAAAATAATGTAAAATGCTAAATGACTAAATTTGACCAATTACAAATTACTCCCTGTCCCGACTGTCAAGCGTCCGAAAACCCCGCCTGTCCCTCTTGTCATGGGGCGAAATTCTATGGCCAGATTGGTTCCACCAAATTGTTTTGGGGACTGCCGACAAATCCGGCCAAAATCACCGGCCCGGATACAATTCGTACTTTCAATTTGGTTAAAAAAGCGATTTTCTTTCTCAACCTAACTCTCGTAATATTGATTTTTGTTCTGTCCGCCTTGTACTACATGTCCAACGACCAGTCCGTTCTGGGTGTTTTTATTTACTCCGCTCCGCTCCCCCTGATTTGGTGGATACTATTGGGAACGCTTCTGGTTGCTTCTTTTATCAACTTTTATCAAGAACCGAAAAAACCACCAATTCACCATATTTCCTCCGATTCCGACAACTTGACTCAAGAAAATATCGATATCTCCAAGTCATTTGATGATGAACTAGTCGGAATTATCAATAATACCTACATTAAATCCGCCCAATACCACCTCGCCCCCAATCAATGGGTATTTTTTGATGAGCTGTTAAACAGCAATGAGTTTAACTGGCTGATTGTTAAAATGGAAGTCAGTCCCAATGATTTTCAAGAATTTACAAGATATATTATTGAAAATTCAATCAGCAGTCAAACCAATTTTGTTCCCGGTACAATAGAACGGATATTGATCAGTGCCTATCTGATTGCTTCCGATAACCATTCCGAAAAAGTTTCTTTCAACCATATTCTCGAAGCGATTGTTAAAATTCATCCGGAAATTGCCAATGCTTTTGCCGAGTACAAGATCAGTCTCGAAAATATTTTGGAAATTTGTACCTGGCAAGAAAATATCAATCAACAAATTGCCAAAATTCATCGCTACCGAGAAGTGTCTCGCTTCAAGCCGGAAGGACACATGAATCGTGCTTGGACAGCTATCCCAACTCCGATTCTGGATAGTTTTGGTCGGGATTTAACCTTGTTTGCCAAATACGAACGTTTGGAAAGATTGATCGGACGAGACAAAGAGCTCACTAACGCTTTCAATATTCTCGAAAAAGCGAATCAAAACAATTTAATCTTGGTAGGCGAAGCCGGCGTCGGTAAAGCCACTATCGTCAACGGCTTGGCTTACAAAATGGTCGCCGAAGACGTCCCTGACCGACTCAAAGACAAAAGATTGATTGCCTTAAACATCAATCAGATATTTTCCGGCGGGCAGGGGGGAGAGCGTTACTTTATGGGAGCACTAAACGAAGTCATTTCCGCCGGCAACATTATCCTCTTTATCGACGATCTTCATCTCTTGGCCGGCGTTCGTACCTCATCCGGCGGCGCCATGGATATCATCAGTATCTTGACCGAAACCTTAAATCAATACAATATCCAATTTATCGGTTCCACTACGATCGAAGGATATTCCAAATATATCTCCACTTATGAACAACTCATCTCGGAAATGACCAAGATCGAAATCGACGAAATGGATATCCCGCAATCAATCGAAGTTATCAAATCAATTTCCTATCGCGTGGAAAACTCGTCCGATGTGTTGGTTACACTGCCGGCTGTCAAATCCGCTGTCGAACTCTCGGCTGACTTTATCGCCGATCGTAAATTGCCCGGTAAAGCCCTCGATGTTTTGCAGGAATGTGCCATAACCGTGAAAAATCAAAACAGATTTTATCTCACCAAAGCCGATGTTGTGGCTCTGATGCAGGAAAAAACCAATATTCCTCTCGAACAAGTTACCGGTGCAGAATCTACCAAATTGTTGAACCTGGAGACGGAATTACATAAACGAGTTATCGGGCAGGATATCGCTGTTAAACAAGTTGCCGACGCCATCAAACGTGCCCGCGCCGGCTTGAAAGACAAATCCAAACCGATCGCCTCGTTTCTATTTGTCGGTCCCACCGGCGTCGGCAAAACGGAATTAACCAAAGCTTTGGCGCATGAATACTTTGCCGATGAGAACAACATGGTTCGTCTCGATATGAGTGAATACCAGGAAAAAGGCGATATCAAAAAAATCATCGGCGCCCCTCCCGGTAGCGCTGAATTCGAAGAGAGGGGGTATCTGACCGAATCCGTCAAAAGAAATCCATTTACCGTGGTATTGTTGGACGAATTGGAAAAAGCCCATCCGGACATTCTAAACTTGTTTCTCCAAGTTTTAGATGAGGGTAAAATCAAAGACAGCATGGGGCGGGAAGTAAAATTCAATAATGCTATCATTATCGCCACATCCAACGCTGGTGCCATCAACATCCAAGAAGGTGTCAAAAATAATTTACCGGTTGAACAGATCGAAAGCCGATTGATGGAAGAATTAAAAAACTACTATCGCCCGGAATTTTTAAACCGCTTTGATGGTGTGATCATGTTCAAACCTCTAACTACGGACGAGATCAAACAAATTGCCCAAATCATGATTGGCAAAATTAACAAATCTCTCGCTGACAAAAAAATCACCATCGATGTTGCCGATAGTGCCATGGATCAGTTTATCGCCGAGGGTTACAATGCCGAATTCGGGGCCCGTGCCCTCTACCGCACTCTCCAAGACAAGGTCAAAAACGTCGTCGCCGACAAAATGCTGTCCGGTGAATTAAAAGAAGGTATGCATATGCAGATAGTGGGGGAGGAGGAAGTTATTTTGTCATCCTGAACCCGAAAGCGAGTTTTACGAGCGTTTCGAGCGATTCAGGATCTAGAGATAAATTTCAAATCTCAGATATCAAATATCAAACACATTGAAATACTACAATATAACAATATTTTTTAGAAACCATGAACAAAAACTTCGAACAAAAATCAGACCAAACAAGTGAGTCCAAGGATTATTTACAGAATCAAGGTAAAGCCTACGAAGAAGCCGTCGAAGATGTATTGCTACAGGAGCACTCTCCCGAGCAAGACTACAATATCGATAAAACCGCTATCACCGACACTCCTTCTTTGACCGATCATGAAATTGATAAAGTGCTTGCCGATGGTTTCCAAGAAAAAGATTTGGATGTAATATTTCCTAGCCCTGATATGCCGGTTTCCAAAAGGTATCAGACAAAAATCGATTCTCTTAAAAATATTCTCACCAAAAGTATTAAAAACTGTCCCGACTTGGCCAAAGCCAGAGAATTGGTAAAAAAATCATTGGAAGAAAAATCCGTAGAATGGCTCCGGGAACAAAATAGGGAAATTGATAAAAAATACCGCGAATCCAAAGAAAAAAGCGATTCAATCGGAAAATCTGTTTTTATCACCGGTCTAAAACTGGTTCCGTTTGCCGGGCCGATCTCCGATATCTCCGAAGGAGTGGTGGGCAAAGATATGTATGGCAACCCATTAACTAAACAACAAAAGGTATATAAAGTTATCGAAGGTAGTATTTTTTTGGCACTTGATGCGACCGGCTACGGTCTGATCGCTTCCAAAGGAGTCAAGGCCTGCAAACTGATGACTCGCTCTGCCGCACTATTACGTAAATTGAAAGTCTCTCCGCGAATTTATAAAACAGTTTACAAAACAGGTGTTTTTGTCAAGAAAAACAAAAATTTAGCCAGAGTGGCCGATCTGATGTTGGATACCGTCATAACTAATAGAGAAGAGCGCACATCCAAAGACTTGGAGGAATTAAAACCACTTTTGGGGGTAACCGCATCCGATCACGAAGCTATTGAAATCGCCCGCGAAATTCCCGAATTTAAAAGTCATATTGACCAATTTCAAGATAAACACGGTATCAAGGAACATGAATTAACTACAAAAGAACACAAAGATAAGGCCAAGAAACTATTAAAATCTATCGAAAGCGGGGATGTTGGTCAATAGAATTTTTCTCAATCGATGAATAGCACTAATTATTTCTCTAATCTATCATTTTTGGAGTCAAAAGCGAGGAACGATAGCATCTGCCATCCCGATTATAAATTTTTGTGAATGTTAATATCGGGATCGATGAGACTTCGGGGATTTAGATATTATTTTTTTATGTCCAAAAAATTCCAACGACAAATCGAAGATTTTATTTGTGAAAATTGTGGCCAATTTGTCCAAGGCAACGGTTACACCAACCATTGCCCGTTTTGTTTATACTCCAAGCATGTTGACGTCAATCCGGGTGATAGGGAAGCAAATTGCGGTGGTCTCATGAAACCGGTTTGGGTGGAAAAGAAAAAAGATGAGTATGCAATCACTCACGAATGCGTGAAATGTGGACACAAAAAGAAAAATAAATCCGAACTGGAGGATAATTTCGATGAGATGTTGGAAATAAATAAAAAAAATTATCAAACTTAGCAAATTTCAAACATATCAAACTTGTGTGATTAAAGTTTGGTAAGTTTGGCTACATTTGTTTAAAGTTTACAAAGTTTATTTTCACTCCACTCTCGTTCGATATTGCAACGCCTCGGCGATGTGGGAGGCGGTTATCGTGTCCACTTCCTCCAAATCGGCAATAGTACGACCGACCTTCAATATCCGATGATAGCTACGGGCCGATAAGTTCATCTGGTCCACCGCCTTTTTGATCAAATCTTCCGCTCCTTTCTCCAATTTGCAGTAATTTTCAACTTCTCTGGCCGACATCTCGGAATTGGTCACCGTCGGTGAATCCGCATACCTGTTCGATTGAACTTGGCGTGCCTTCTTTACAATTTCCCGAATCTCGATTGAAGTGGGTGATTTTTCTTGCGATTTAAGTTTTTCATACTTCAGCCGCGGAACCTCGATGTGCAAATCAATCCGATCCAAAAGTGGTCCGGAAATTTTTTTCTGGTAATTGATTATTTTTATCGGTGTGCAAATACACTCCCGTTCCGGATCAGAGGCGTACCCGCAAGGACATGGATTCATCGCCGCCACCAGTATGATCGACGCCGGAAATTGCAAACTTCCCGCCGCTCGACTGACGGTGATAATCCCGTCTTCCAAAGGTTGTCTTAGTGCTTCCAAAGTGATTCGGCTAAATTCCGGAAATTCATCGAGAAACAAAACTCCCCGATGAGAAAGACTGATTTCGCCCGGTCGCGGTATTTTTCCTCCCCCGACCAAAGCCGCCGAGCTGGATGTATGGTGTGGTTTACGAAAAGGTCTTTGAGTAATCAACGCATTTTCCGCTGTCAGTAAACCGGCCACGCTATGAACGCGGGTTACCTCCAGCATTTCTTCCTTGGTCAGTGGCGGCAGTATCGTCGGCAGTGTTCTGGCTAACAAAGTTTTCCCACTACCGGGCGGTCCGGAAAATATCACATTGTGTCCTCCGGCGGCAGCGATTGAGAGCGCCCGTTTGGCTTGATTTTGTCCCTTGATATATGACATGTCAAACTGGCTTTTTATTTCGACCATTTTTTCGTCACTGAAAGCTTTGGTCGGCGTGATTTTTTTCTCTCCCAATAAATGTAGTATTAACTGACTTAAATCATTTACTCCATATACTTCAACACCATCGATTAAACTGGCTTCTCGGGCATTTGATTTGGGGACGAATATTTCTTTGAAGCCGTTTTCTTTGGCCATGATTGCCAGGGATAACACTCCGCTGATCGGACGCAATTCGCCACTTAACGATAACTCCCCGGCAAATATTGCCGAAGACACCGCAATCTCAATTTGTCGATCAGCTTTCAATACTCCAATAGCAATCGGCAAATCAAATCCCGACCCTTCTTTTCGGATATTGGCCGGCGCCAGATTGACCGTTACCCGTCGATTTGGCAGGATAAATCCGGCATTTAAAATTGCCGCTTTTATCCTGTCCTCGGACTCTTCCACCTCTTTGGCCGGCAGTCCGACCATGAAAAAAGACGGTTTACCTTGGCCGATATCCACTTCGACCTCGATTAACTTGCCATCCAGACCGACTACCGATCCTGAAAAAATTTTTGCCAACATTTTATTCCTCCTTATATTTTATTTCAAATTAGCAAATCATTGCTTAAGAAAAAATTAAGAGGAAATTATGATTTCGTTTTAATTACGAAAATTTATGTATTGCAATGATTTTTCCTCGTTGCTATTGTGGTAAAATATTTTGTAAATAATCACAACCAAGTGAAGAATTTCTTATATTTCCGGTAAATGTAGTTCTTAAATAATCTCACTTTTGTTGCTTCAATATTAAAAAACAATAATTATAAAAATCATTAACAGTATTGAATAATCAAGAATTTTATGTTATTTTTAACTTGTAAAACCATTTTTTAAATATTTACTAAATTAAATACCATGAGAAAACTTATTTCCCTTGTGTTTGGCAGTATTTTAATACTCTCCAACTTGGCCACAGCTACCATTGCTCAAGCCGGTGAACAATATGATTACTATATTCAAGCCAAATCCGATGACGCCGAAGTTCGTGCCGGCGACTCGGTTATTCTCTGGACTAAAATCCAAAATACCGGTTATGCCAGCTGGGATGATTACTATCATCCCATCCATCTCGGAACCGCTGATCCACGTGATCGTTACAGCATGCTTTACAGTTATGATAAATGGATTTCCTTTAACCGCATCATGCTAACAGAAAAAAATTACAACACCTATACTTTCGCATTTACCGCCAATATCCCCACTACTACCACCAACGGCACTTATCGCGAATGTTTTTATCCGGTGTTGGAAAATTTGTCCTGGATTGAAAAAGAACCGATTTGTTGGAATATTCACGTTACCGGCAATAGCAACAATTATCGTGCCGAAATCGTTCCCGGTATAGATTATTATTATCTCGATTTAAAAGCAAATGAAGAAAAACAAATCGAATTTGCCGTCAAAAATACCGGTACGGTAGGATGGAACCGATCGGCAATTTTCCCGGTGCATTTGGCCACTACACGTCCCAAAGACCGCTCTAGCAATGTTTATGACGATAGCTGGTTAAATTACAATCGTCCGGCTGAACTGACGGAAGATTATGTTTCTCCCGGGGACATCGGGCATTTTAAATTTACTATCAAAGCACCGGCTAGTTTAAATTCCACTTTTTTCACCGAAAAATTCTGGCTAGTTGCTGAAAACCTGCAGTGGTTTGATGAACCCGGTTCTCTGGCTCCGGTTTTAACCATCGCGGTCAATTACGAAAACGACCAGAACAATTCCGACAGTTTTAGTCAGAAATACTCCGACATTGAAATCGATTCCGACGAAATCCTGTCCGATGGCAAAGACGAACAAACAATCGAGGTAACTTTGAAAGACAAAAACGATGACCCGATCAAAAACGAATGGATCACGCTATTGGGTCGCGAAATCGATGTCTATGACCTCAGTTACGACTATTTCGATTACACTATCAAAACCGATTCCAACGGTAAAGCCAAATATGGCTTTACCACCAAAACTGTTGCCGACTATGAATTTAGTTTCAAGTACAATTCCCAGGAATTCGAAGATTGGGTTGAATTTAGCTCAATCGACAAAGATTTCGACGAAAACAAAGATTTCAGTGACGATTATTCCGATATCTATATTAACAAAAGCTACATCGAGGCCGATGGTGACGATGAAGCTCGTGTCGATATTACTATCAAAGATCACAACAACAATCCAATCAAAAACAAACGGTTTGAGTTGATAGTAATGGAAAAAGAAACCGATGAAGATGGTTATAACGAAGATTCATACAACCTCACCACCGATTCCAACGGTCGAGCCACCAAGTATTTCACCACCCGCCATGAAGCTGATTTTCGTTTTAGTTTTGAATATCAAAACGATCGTTTCCGCTATTGGGGTAAATTGAAATCATATGAAGATAACAACAATTCTGACAATGATTTCGATCCCGACAACTCATACATTCGTGCCAATCGATCTAGTATCAAAGGTGACGGCTCCGATTATGCCTTGGTTGAAATCAGTGTTCATGATGAAGGAGATGATCCAATTGAAAATCAAAAAGTTTTGTTATCCGGCGAACGGTGCGACACAGACGGTAACAATTGCCGCGATATCGATGATGTTGTGGTCTATACCGACAATTCCGGCGTGGCTGAATACAAATACCGCTATGATGGTGAAGCCAAATTTGAAGTAACTTATGAAATTGACGGTGAAAGGAGCAAACAATACACCAATTTTGAATTTTTTACTACCGATCACGACGACGATGATGATTACGACGTCAATAACGACTATGAAGTGCCGGTATTATCTCTAAGCTATATTCCGGTTGACAACAACGATGTCGATATCGATGTTATGAAAGACTGGAAAGATCTCAGTTTAAACAATTTACGTGATTACATCGATGAATCCAACAAAGACCTGATTTACTATCTCGAACAGGGCAGTACCTATCATGGTTACAAAGACTCGGGCGCTGACCCGGCTTTAGATTATTATCTGGTTGATGATCAAGAATTTTTGCAGGAATTGCCCGTCTCCAACAAGTATTATTGGGACAACACCGGTAACCGTATGATTGATTATTACGACATCTTGGACAATGATATCGATGTTTGTGATTATGTTGACAATGATGGAGTCAAAGAAGTTTGGATTTGGGCGTATGCTCCCGAAGATGAAGAGCCGGTTGGTTGGGAATCAAACATGATGATGGGTACCGATATCGACGGTGAATGGAATTATTCCACCTATGGTAATGTTTCCAACAGCTATCGCCAAAAAGATATGCCCATCTGCAAAAATACCTATACCGCCTACACCTACAATTTTGGACGCGAAGTGGGGATGGCGCTGGAAGACCACACTCACCAGATTGAAGCGGTGCTCAACTATGTTGACGGCCGAGACAATACCAGTTCATCCGATTGGGATGACTTGTTATTTTGGGGTAAGTTCGTCGGCAGTGACTCCACAAATAAAATTATCAAGCCCGGATGTGGTTGGACACATTATCCGCCAAACGGTAAATATGATTACGATTGGAAAAACACTACCGAGGTTAAATCGGATTGTGCCAACTGGGAACCGGATGGGGGATACAAAGAATTGGTTAGCTGCAAAACATGGGGTGGAAGCAATTGTGATAAATACAATGAAGATGGTGCCAATGTAGCATTTCTGGTTTGGTGGATGCAAAATATCCCCGGGCTAGACAATGATCTCTATGACGGTAACGACAAAATAAAAAACTGGTGGGATTTTATCGGTGATTTCGACGAACATATCGGCGACCAGAGTCTGACTTATTAATTTCAAAGTAAAAACATTACAAAAAGACAGAGCTTAAGCCCTGTCTTTTGTTTTTGTGATTGACATGTCATTAATTATTTCATACAATTTATGCATCAAATTTAAAAAAGGAGTGAATATTAACATGCTATCTTCATTATTAGCAATCCAAAAATTAGAGTGTCTAAAATTATTGACAGAAATAAAAGACATGGACGACGAGCCAATCTGGGAAAAAAATAATACCGTGGAAAAAATCATCCACATGATTGGAGATCCACTAGTTTCAGATGACAAACTTATCGAACAAATCAGATTGTTCGAAAAAAGCAATACAAACAATATGAGTATTAATTTTAACAAAGATTCTAAATTAATATTTGATATTGCAAAACTTACTCGGAAAGGGATTGAGGAAAAAATAGTAAAAACAATTCACCTGGTACATTTCGAAGAAGTAGTAGGAAACCTGGATAAGTTGCTGCAAAATCATCAAATAAGTAGAGTCAAAAAACAGGAACTATTTGATAGGATTTATCAGATAGCTCAAGAACTTACCCCTGATTATATTTCACGACTTGACGATTTGGCAGAAAAATATACCGAAGAACTAGATTAGGAATTTGATTTCAAAAAAAGGGTAAAGAGCGTATAAATAATAATATGGTTTTTAAAAAAAGACAGCTAGATGTTAATAGCTGTCTTTTTCTTTATAAATTGATCATTGAATCTTGATAGTTGTTGTTCTTACCACCCACCCCCTCCTCCACCTCCCCCGCCACCACCAGAAAACCCGCCACCACCAGATCCACTGGAAGAAGGTGACGAAGAAATACTCGAAGACATATTGGAAGACATCGAATTCAGTGTTGATGAAAAACTGTCAACATCAAAACCACCCGCCATCACACTCGAGGTGTACCAATACGGGCTGTAGTTGTTCATTTTTTCTTTGCCATAAATTGATTCCATATTCTTTGTCCACTGTTTAACGATGTCATAAGCCACTGCATACGGGAGGAATTTTTCAAAGATAAACTCTTTTTCATAAAATTCCTGGCGGTATTTTTCCGCGGTTAACATAAATAGTTTAAATCCCTTCGCTTGCCAATTGGCTTGTGCACCTTCCGGAGTCATTTTTGACATGAAATAACCAAAAAATCCCAGTATTACCGATGAAGCGATCAGTGACAATCCCAGCACCGGCAAAAATGCCATCACAAATATTCCTCCCACAATACACAAAACCAGCAGGACAAACATCCAATCCCCATATTCAAAACCTTTTTTGTCAAACAGTTTCATCTCATCAACCACTTCCGCGCGCACCTGCCTTTTTAGTGGATCAATGTTGGTGTAAAATTTATTTTTCAAAGCCGATAATTTTTTTGATTTACTGTTGCCAAACAGATAACTGTAAAGATCCTTTTCGCTTTTGGCCAAACTCTGATATTCAATCGAACCCTTATCTTTCAGTACAGTCATATTGAAATCCTTACTGCCGAACCATCCTTTTTTTGGAATTTCCTCAATTTTGATTAGTTTTTTCACCGCCAGATTCACAATACTGGCCGTAATTGCCCGACCACTCAAATTGCCGTTGGATATCAGCATGGAGAGTTGCATCGGGTTAAGTTTCAAAGGTGGTTCGTATTGCGCAATCACTGTTTTGTTAACCACCGGGTCTTTCCCATGACGATACCAGATGATAAACGCAATCAATAAAACCAGCGGCGTGATAAATATCCATATCGCTTGCAAAATAAACCATAATCCTGCCAATAGGTATGCCCAACGGTGATCAATGATTGTTATGTCGGCAACGTCGGTCAATCCTTTTGGCATAGTAACCGACAGGGTCAAACCCTCGTTAACTCCCAATTTTTGTTCCGATTCAATCTCGATCGTATCCTTATCAATCCATGTATATGATGCGATAGCATCATTGCCACCAAACGTTCCGCTGTACAGATTGGTCTCTTGTTTTTGATAATCAAATCCCTCGGGAAAATTGACTATTGCCAGTACGTGATCGGCTTCTATGTCCCAAAACTGGCCGTGAACATTCCAGTAAAATTCATCAAAATTTTCGTTATTGCCCTGGATTACATTGCCGACATGGTAGTTGATTTGATAATCATTTTCTCCGGTTACTGTTACATTGGCATCACCAATCTTCCAGGTGATGGTGTCGTTATAACTATCAACCGACTGAGTGTAATTGTATTCCTTTCCGTTAAAATCAGTGATGCTGTCCAATCTAACATCATATTCAATCACCTCATCATCAGTTAGATATTTGGTGGTGGGAATAACTCGAAAGATGCCATGTTTATCAGGTAAATTGCCACAGTCAGCTACGATATCTTCCCGTATATCCAGCGATCCATCTTGATTGATGTTTATCACAGTTCTCATATCCTTGATATACCAATCATAAACATACTCCCTGGCGAGAGTTGTCGTTGGTTGAACAAAGACAAAAAAGGCAAGCAGACTTAAAAAATATTTCATTGGGCAAAATTATTTTATTTCAAAACCATTATCTCATATAACATCACATTTTTACGAGATGGGTGAGGAATACGGTTGCCATTTTCCTTGATTATTGTTGTTCTCATAAAAAAAAGAATTACAGAATATTATGTCATATTATTTTGGCAATCTTGTGTTTTTTAGAAAATTTAATCTAATGACAAAATTCGGGTGATAAAATCAATGATAACGCTTTTGATATGCTAGTTTAGCAGAGATAATTAAATTTAAAATTATGATACGGATTCTTTCTTTCTCTATCCTCATTAGTTAAATGACTTTTTGCTAACATGCACCAACTTTAGTTAATATAAAATTAATTTTCTTAAGTCGTGCCTATCGTTCTCGGCCTCGTTCTTATGGATTTTTTATTTACTATCAAGGATTTTCATCATATAATCAGTAACAAGTACCTTAAAATCACTTTATGTATTAGGAGGCGATAATATTGAAACGATCAATATACTATGCCATATCGAAAAAATTCAATAAAGATATTATAAAAATTGAACCAAAAATAAAGAAATTATTCCGACATATCCAAACCAACCAAGGCAAAGATCTTTTGTTTGTCCTCGATTGGGACATGACCTGCACAGTCCATAGACACAATGGACTGCCGATGGCCATCAATGCCTTGATCAGAAACTCACCGCGTATTTCGAAATTCGTATCTGATCAATCAAATTCGAATTTCCAAAAATACTATCCTTTCTTATTTACTCAAGAGATAGGCCAGGATGAAAAGTTTGCCATGGCCCGGGAATGGTGGACATTGGAAATGGCACTACTGGCGGAAAACTTGGATCAATCGACCTTTCAGTCCATTGTTTTGGATGATGAGATGGTGATGCGAAATTATTTTCTGGAATTTATCCGATACACTCACCGGAAAAAAATACCGGTCATAATTTTCTCCGCCGGAATCGGGAATTTCATTGAAACATACTTAAAATTCAAAAAAATCGAGCGAGACAATATATATATTGTCTCCAACTGGCTCAATTTTACCGATAAAAATTACTCATCGCCGATAATCCACTCTTTAAACAAACATCAAGTGGATTTAACGAAACAGCCGTTTTGGGACAAGATATCTGACAAAACAGATGTCATCGTCATCGGCGATCACATCGATGATCATCAAATGGCTATTAGTATTTCTGACTGGTGCCGGCAGATAAAGATCGGTTTTTTGAACAATGATAATTGCTCCATTTACCGAGAAAAATATCTGCAAGAATTTGATGTCGTATTGCATACCAATGCCGATTTCGGTTTGCCGTACGAGATATTGAAATCGATCTAAACACAATCATCACAAAACCGCTGAACGAATTTCCCAGCGGTTTTAAAATTATATTACACAAGATTTTTTTCATTCTACTTGACGAACAAAACATATGACAATGTGTAAATAAAGTTCATATCTTATCTTGTATATTAAAAATGCAATTTTTTCTGTACTATATAAATTAGATATAATAACCGATAATCATGCCCCAAATCGACCCCGAACAAATAATTGCCAAATACATCCCGGTGGATAGTCCGACTTATCCGATTCTCATCGAACATGGTCGGCAAGTTAGTGCTAAAGCTTCGGAAATTGCCGATCTCAATCCGGACGAGAACATTGATCGAATATTTTTGCATCAAGCGGCTATGTTGCACGACATCGGCATCAAAGATGTTGATAGTCCAAAAAACGGTTGCAAAGGAAAGTTGTCATATGTTGAACACGGTATTGCTGGTCGAAAAATATTGGAAAAAGAAAATTTGCCCCAATTGGCTCTGGTATGTGAGCGCCATGTTGGACTGGGTCTGGATCGGGAAACAATTACCAATCAATCATTACCTTTACCCAATCGCGACATGACTCCGCAAACGATAGAAGAAAGAATAATCTGCTTAGCCGATAAGTTTTTTTCTAAAGGCAAAGCCGATGAAAGAACATTTCAGCAGGTGGTGGCCAACCAAATAAAACACAACATTGGTTCCGTCAGCAAATTAGTCGCACTGTGTTTGGACCTAAATTATCCGATCACATTTAAGCAGCTGAATTTTTCCGATAAATTACCGGATATGATTTTGTCCGGTAAAAAATTCACCACCTGGCGGATCAATGATGATAAAAATTTACAAACCGGCGATCTGCTTTCAATGACCAAAAACCAGCGTGAAGAATTCGCTCGAGCTGTTATCTATCAAACCGGAGAAACAACCTTTGGCGAATTAAATGATGATGATTTGTCCGGCCATGAAACATTTACTTCACCCGCCGAAATGTATCAGACGTATAGTAAATATTACCATATGCAAGTAGGGGAGGACACTCCGGTAAAGGTCATAAAATTCAAATTATTATGAAGAAAATCGCACAAAATTATTTTTAAGAAAAAAAATATATAGCTAAAAAAATTTGCTAATATATAAGTAGTGCTATTTAATTCTCTCATCTGTCATCCTCATCATATTTCTTATTTTTAATTCGTACTACTCACTAATATGAATATATAGCAATAAAAATATTTTTATAAAATTATATGAAAGCAAAATTTGGTTTAATTTTTCTAATCATTGCCAGTATCCTTGCCATCATGCAAGTGGTATTTTTCTACAATGACACCCTCCTCAACTTCGGCAATCTTTTGATCGTTTTTTTGCTAACATTGGGCAGTGTTCTTGGTGGCACTTTGACTTTTTCCAAAGACGTTGAAGTGTACAAACAACAAAAAGCCGGCGCCATTGGTTTCATTGTCTGCATATTTTTGATAATTGCTATGTCTTACCAAATTCTCACCGCCTCCGGACAAACGTCCCCGCAGGAATTTTTCATCCTCATTATTTATGCGCTGGTTTTTGGATTCTATGGTGCCAAAGGAGCTATTGGCTATATCCTGCCACCCAAGCTACTTTCATCTTGATTTTTATTTTTAGGCAAAATTTTATACAATATAATCAAGAACCATAATAATTATAAAAAAATTATGAATGATACCATAAAAGTCATCTTGATCGTAATCGGTGCTATTGTAGTTGGATATTTTGCCTACAAATTGGCATTTGGTATTTCTGCCAGTCTGTAGAAAAGCGATTCTTCTTTGTTTAAAAAACAGATCATTATTATGACCTGTTTTTTTGTATAATATATAACTTACAAACCAAAGTTTTTTATTTTGCTATATTGCTTTTATAAAAAAGATGACATTCAATTACATCCAACCCAATCGATCCAGTCCCAGATAACAAATCCCAATATCGCGCATTTGCCCCTCAAACAGTTTTTTTCTCAGAGAATCCACGCTTACCAAATGAATATCAATATATTCATCGTCATCGAGTTTTTGATCGGAAATCTTTTGGCAATTTTTAGCCAAATAGCAGTAAATCTTCATGGTTGAATAAGCATCATTCCAGAAACTAGTCAGGTATTCTATCTCTCCCGTATAGCCGGTTTCTTCCAACAATTCGCGCCCGGCAGTAATTTCCGGCCTTTCCTTTTTATCACAAAAACCACCTGGTAATTCGAACACGGTCTCCTGTGGTCCCACCCGAAATTGCTCAATCAATATTGCCTTTCTCTCGGCTGTAACCGCAAAAACCTTGGCTACATTTCCGATGTCTCTGACTATATAATCTTTTCGTTTGCCGTCGGGCAATTCATAGCCAAATTGATCAAATTTCAACCTGCCTTGGTTATAAATATTTTTCCTATCAACAAGTTTCCAGTTTTGCATAACATCATTAAAAATCAAACTAAAAAATTTCCAAATCTGCAAGTTTAAAAAGTTTTATCCATTTAACTATTTGACATTGATTGTTCTCACAATATTTCAATATGACAATTTTATATTCCAACCATTTAACCATTCAAAAACCAACCATTAAACCGCGAAATTTGTTATCGAATTATTTTTGGTTATTGAAAAATAAAAATATCGTATTTACGCTCCGTGGCACTTTTTATACTTTTTCCCGCTTCCACATGGACAAGGATCATTTCGGCCAATTTTTTCTTCATCACGAGTTATGGTTTGCACCTTGCCGGTCGGCAACGGTCCTTTTTGAGCGGGAGGTATATTGCTCTGGCTTGTTCCGCGACTATACGTTTTAACTGCTGTACCGGCAGTTGTGGATGTAGCGGTTGCAACCGATCCCGGTTTTGTCAAAGAACCGGCTTCCGGTTTAATTTCTTTCCCTTGTACCGGCTGCATCGGTTGTTTGATGATAGTTACTTTGTAAATCGTTTTGGCAATTTGATCATTGATCAAGAGTTGTAACTGTTTGTACAGATTGTATGCTTCATGCTTGTACTCAATCAACGGATCACGCTGTCCGTATCCGCGTAAACCGACTCCCGTTCGCAAATAATCCATCTCATCCAGATGGTCCTGCCACAGGTTATCGATAATTCTCAGCATCACCAATCTTTCCAGTTTACGCATAATCTCAGCGGAAAGCTCCTTTTCTTTTTGTTCATATCTTACACAGGCGTCTTCGTATAGAAAATCGGCGATACCGTCAGGGTTTTCAAACTGGTCAATTTTTGGCTCTTGAAAATAATGCCCTACAATTGTTTTGTAATTTTCCACTATCTCCGACAAATTCCACTCTTCTCTCTGCCCGGTAGTGTGAACCGATACCACATCTTTGATCACTTCTTTGATTATCAACAATACATCCGGTTTCAAATCTTCATTTGTTAAAATATTTCTCCTTTTTTTGTAAATCGCCTCGCGGTGTTTGTTCATTACATCATCATAATCCACCACGCTTTTTCGGATATCAAAGTTGTAACCCTCCACTTTTTTCTGAGCAGATTCAATCGATCCGGTGAGCATTTTATGCTCCAAAGGTTGATCCTCCGGAAAACCAAATGTCTCCATCATTCCTTTGATTCGGTCCGAACCGAAAATCCGCATCAAATCATCTTCCAAAGAAACAAAAAACTGGCTACTACCGGGATCTCCCTGACGACCGGCTCGGCCTCGCAACTGATTGTCAATTCGTCTCGATTCGTGCCTTTCCGTACCTAGTATGTGCAAACCACCCAACTCGATCACTTCCGGGTCCAATTTGATATCTGTTCCTCGGCCGGCCATGTTGGTAGCGATTGTTACCGCTCCTTTTTCTCCCGCTCTGGCCACAATTTCCGATTCTCTCTCATGATGTTTGGCATTCAAAACATTGTGTTCTATACCGATACGTGTTAACATCTCAGACAAAGTTTCACTTTTTTCCACCGAGATAGTACCTACCAGTACCGGTTGCCCTTTGGTATGACGATTTTTTATTTCCTCCACCACAGCACCATACTTTCCCTTTTCATTTCTAAATATCAAATCATTGCGATCATCTCTGATCACCGGCTTGTTGGTTGGTATTACCACTACATCCAGTTTGTAAATTGAAGCCAACTCCTCAGCTTCGGTAACGGCGGTACCGGTCATACCGGCAAGTTTTTTATACAACCGGAAATAGTTTTGAAAAGTAATTGTGGCGATAGTTTTGCTTTCTCGCTTGATTTCCACCCCTTCTTTGGCTTCAATAGCTTGATGCAATCCCCGTGAATATCGTCGGCCCGGCATCATACGACCGGTAAATTCATCCACGATCACGATTTCACCATTTTTTACCACGTAATCTCGATCTCTTTTAAATAAAATTTCCGCTTTCAGTGCTTCTTCCAAATGATGAACCGTTTTAATGCCCTTTTCTTCGTAGATATTGTTGACACCAATTAATTTTTCTACATGATTAATACCCTCTTCGGTTAAACTTATCGCCCGCATTTTTTCATCCACATTGAAATCCGCGTTTTCTTTGAGTTGTGGCACGATTCTAGCAAACTGTTGATACATTTCACTCACCTCATCGCCTTGTCCGGATATAATCAAAGGTGTTCTGGCCTCATCAATCAAGATATTGTCCACCTCATCAACAATCGCAAAATTGAGTGGTCTTTGCACCATTTGTTTTTCATCGATTACCATATTGTCCCGCAGGTAATCAAATCCCAATTCATTGTTGGTGGCATAAGTGATGTCCGCTTCGTATGCCTCTCGGCGCGTACATTTTTTCAAGCGAAATTTTATTTGCTTTTCTTTATTTTCATCTTCGTCATCTTGTTCTTCATTGGCTTCCGGGTCATAGCGATATGACTCTTGATGTTGAATAACACCAACCGTCAATCCCAAAAAATGAAAAATTTCTCCCATCCAGTCAGCATCACGACGTGCCAGATAATCATTGACCGTTACCAGATGGGCGCCTTTACCTGTCAGAGCGTTGAGGTAAAGCGCCAAAGTGGCAACCAATGTTTTTCCTTCACCGGTTTTCATTTCCGCGATTTTACCCTGATGGATTACAATACCACCGATTATCTGTACATCATAATGTCTTAGACCCAGTGTCCTTCGAGATGCTTCTCGCACCACGCAGAAAGCTTCCGGGAGTAAATCATCCAGAATCTTTGTTTCTTCCTCACCTTTACCAACTCGATCCAAAATAACCGATTTAAAATTGTCCGTCTTGGCTTTTAATTCTTCGTCGGACAATTTATGAATATCATCCCCCATACTATTTATCTGCTCAACTATCGGTTGGAGTTTTTGAATCTCTTTTTTGTTCGGATCACCAAATATAAAATCAAATATACCCATTTTATCAATATTCAATAATCAATAATCAATATCCAATATTCAAATAATGATTTTAGGCGATATCAAAACCATTTTTGCATATTGCATATTGCTTATCGCTTACGGCTTACTCCTACATAATACTATTTTTTTACCTTACCCTTCAATTGTTATGCTATTTTCTTCTTTTTCAAAATCGCCAATACTTTTTCCAACGTTTGTTTACAGGTTAGATTGGAATTATCAATCAACACCGCTCCTCTTGGTTTTACCAGGGGACTGTCTTTTTCTTCCAGATCGCGTCGATCGCGTGCTTTCATCTGATACAAAACTTCTTCGAAATCAACCTCTCTGCCTGTTTTCTTTAACTCATCAAATCGACGTTTGGCCCGTTTTTCGATATCTGCGGTTAAAAATATTTTTAAACCGGCATCGGGAAAAGTATAGCTACCGGTATCGCGTCCGGCCAGTACCACGTTACATTTTTCAGCCAATTTTCGTAATTTTTTTCTAATCAATTTTCTCAGTAGATAATTTTGCGCCGGCTCCGATACCTGCCTAGAAATGTTTGTCGTAAATATAAAGTCATTAATCTTTTTTTTATCGTATTTAACTACCATTTCATCTGTTTTTTTGTTATCGGAAAAATCCAAATCCAGTTTTTCTTTTACGTGATTATAGACCTCTCGGCGGTTATATAAATCAACGTTATCTTTTAAACACAGATAAGTAACCCAGCGAAAATACGATCCCGAATCCACCAGAGTAAAATTTGGCAAATTTCGAGAAAGATTTTTTGCCAGCGTCGATTTTCCGCTTCCCGACGGCCCATCAATAGTGATTACTATCTTCATGGATAAATAATTTCCTTACAAAAATTAAAAAATATGATACTTCAATCTTCTTCTACTTATAACTTATTACTTTTCCCTTTTTACTTATTCCTACGTCTTTTTTTAGTGTTTTCTAAAAAAACTCTCAGCACCTCCTCCATTTTGTTCTGACTTATACTTTGCTTTCAATCTTTTCTTCAATTCAGCCATCGATTCCGTCGGTACTATTTTGGGCGCGGAATATTGTGTAGAAGTTGCAAAATAACCAGTCGCGGGTTTTAAATCTTTCTCAAATTTGGTCCAATCCACTTTCTCCAATTTCAAAATTTGCGGTTTGGTTTTTTGAATATGTTTGATAGTTTCCGCCAGGCATTGGGAAGTGGTTAGATAGGTGTTATCAATCTCAAATGCATCAAGGGGCTTTTGCAATGGCCCATGCTCTCTATTTCTATCATGTTCATCTCGTACATTCATTTCTTCTTTCATTTTTCCATACGAAATCGCTCGGCCCTGTTTTACTTGATCTCGATAACGACGGCGAGCTCGGGAGTCAATGGAGGGATTCAAGAAAATTTTAATTTCCGCATCTGGTAAAACCGAAGTGCCAATATCTCTTCCCGCCACTACCAGATTGTATGTTTTTGACAAAGATATGATTTTCTTCTTTACCAAATCACGAACTTTTTTATATTGAGCCACTATTGGAACGTTCTGCGTAACTTTTGCACCGTGTATTTTCTTGTTAATCACTTCACCATTGTGCAAAATTTTTGCTGAGTAATAACGGTGGCCTTTGGGGTATGGCAGAAATATCAATTCCATTTTGTCTTTAACCTGACTATAAACCTTTTGCCGACTTTTTAAATCAGTGCCATTTTCCAGACACAAATACGTAGCCCAACGGTAATAAGCGCCAGTATCAACCAGAACGAAACCATTTAATTTTTTTTGTAAATTTTTTGCCAAAGTTGATTTGCCACTGCCGGCCGGCCCATCGATAGTAATTGCGTAACTCATATCTTCCTCATTATTTTTTATCTTACTCTTATGTTATCATTTATCATAAAAACTCAAAAAAAATCTTTATTTAGTTATTTTCTAAATAAAGATTGATTATAAGTGTACTTATCGGGAGTAATTGCCAGCAGATTATTGTCGCAATCAAAAGTGATGATTACAGGCATATTTAGGTAAAAAAATTCTTTGTCGTATGTTCCATCGATGATTAATATCTCGCCATTTTTTAAATGTACCAATGTGGAATTTTCCTGTAAACAAAAACATATTTTTTCAATAATTCCCTTGAATTCATACATTTTTAATCTGTAACCCCTTTCTTGCAAGCATTATTTTATTTCCATAATACAACTTAAATTAACCTATTTCAATATACAAATATATTTATCAGTCGACAAACATATTGCCAAACCTGTTTTTAGTATATAATATCAATACGAGATCTTTAAAAAGAAAGGAATGAATCACTTTGAAAAAATCACAAATTGATTCGAATTTCAATCAATTTGAAAAATTGTTTCAAGACATTCATGTTGCGAAAATTCTCATCATAAATGAAAAACTGGAAGTTTTGATGGGAAAAAAACAACATGAACCTTACCGGGGGTGTATCGAAATACCCGGTGGGAAATTAAAAAACCACGAGACTTATATCCAGGCGGTAATTCGGGAATTAGCAGAAGAAACCGGTCTTGACCTAAAGTTTCCCAAACTGGTTCATCGCGGGTCAATGATTGACGGCCGATTTTTTGTCCATTTTGCCATCTTCCGCAACCGACTTTCCGATTGCAGTGGAGAAATCAGGGATTCATACGAGTTATCCAATCTGCGATTCTATCCATTATCAAGACCACCGTTTGATGAAATATGTCCAGAAGCCAGAGAAATCTGGCATGACCTTTTTAGTGACAACAGCTATTTCTTTAAAATTTATAAAGGCCGGGACAATATCTGTTGTCAAAAAGAACTTCTTATTAAAAATCATATAATTCGACCCCAAGTGGTCGAAAATAACTAGTAAAAACCAGGATTTAACCTGGTTTTTTTTCATAAATTAATCATTGTCCAAAAATTTACAAAACAAACCAACCAAAGACAAATGAAGCCAAATTGGCAATCATTGAAAGCAAAAATGCCTCCCGCCACTTGATTTGCAAGATATTCCGATAAATCCACATCTCATACATGAACACCGCCACCTCTCCGATCACGAGATAATCCCATCCACTCCAATAATTTGGCAGGATATACCACAGATAAATGATCGAGGAAAAAGTCGCCAAAAAGCTGGCAAACAAAATATCTGCCGGCTTTTTATCTAGTTTCAATAGTCGGTTGAGTATCAAAACCACTATCAATTCTATTACTAGCGAAAAACCAAGAGCAATCAAAAATTTGTGATCGTAACTCATGCTTTTAACATTTACCTCCCAACCAACTGACTATCCAACATCGCACCAGTCCCCAAAAGCCCTGCTGTTTTGGAGTAGTATTCTGACTTTTGACTGTATCTTCCGGCTTGCTTTCAGTTTCTATTGGTTTTACGTCATCGACTGGGCAAATTGTCTTGGGACAATCGTCCTCCTCCACATCACTTTCCCAATCAAATTTATTCACTTTTTTTACTGCTACTTCCATTTTGCAGATCTCACCCTGTATGATATCTTCAGAAAAATGACAATTATTCCTCTCAACTATTAAACCCTTTTCTGGTGCAAAATTTAGATTGTATTTTTCTCCTAAATATTTAGCTCCTTCGTCTGATGCCAGTTCCAAATTACAATAATCAATTGTAATAAATTTGATATAGCTAGATAGATCAATCAAACCATAACTATTTTTGTAATAATCTTTAATTGTATAGACTTCCTCAGGGGTATAGTTTACTGGTGGTTTGTCATCAAAACCTTGACCATAACCCAACTCCTTCCATTTGTAACCATAGCATCGAATAGTCAAATCGCCTTTGACGCCGTATAAACCATTATCTGTTCTGATTTCACTTTGTGTGTCTTGATCTATCAAAGTTAAATTGACCATTTCAATCATCATCGAATCAGCGGAGGTAATAGTCGGAAAAAGTATTGCTGCCAACATAATCACAAATATAATTTTTTTCATATCAAATAATAATTTTTAAATAAATATTTTTCTGTCTTGAATTTTTCTCTCTTCATCATTAGTATAGTTTTAAATTTGAAAAGTTTGCATAAATTGCTATGTTTAATTCCTTAGTCCCAATAATACACTCGAAACGTCCAATCAATCAAGCTTTTTGATTCCTGAAACCGGTCAGGACTATTCATGACTACGCACAAAATATCTTGACCTTCATCATTGTATGCTCTGGTGATCAAAACCTGTCCCGCCTCATCGGTAAAGCCGGTTTTGACACCTCTGACGTCCAAATAGGAATCAAATAATTCATTTGTCGTGGATAAATTGTAAGCGTTACCACTTTCCGAATACACCATTGTTTTGTCAGTTGCCACGATATCGGCAATGTAATCGAAATTTAATGCATATCTGGCAATCAAAGCCATATCTCGCGCTGATGAATAGTGTTCGGGTGCGTCCAAACCATGTGAGTTGGCAAAATGTGTATTTTTAAGCCCCATCACCAAAGCTTTCTGGTTCATCATTTCAACAAACTTATCAATCTCCCCTTCACCGGCTGCCCTCGCCAATACTAGAGCCGCATCATTGTATGAAGGTATCAAAAGGGCTTTCATCAAACTATCAACGGAAATTCTTTCACCCGCCGTTAAATACATTTTCATTGGTTCAATTAGAGTATCTTCATAATCAACGGTAACGATTTGCTCGGTCTTTAAATTGTCTAAAACAACTATGGCTGTCATCAATTTGGTCGTTGAGGCCATCGCTCGACGTTCATCGATATTTTTTTCATACAACACCGCTCCCGAATTCATGTCAACCACTACGGCTGATCTGGCATCAACTACCGGATAACTGAAATTATCGTCGAGATAGGGGATAGTAGTGGGCAATGCGATACTTTTTATTGGCGGATTGAACTCCGCAACCTCGGTGTTTTTCACCTCTTGCACATGATGATAATCCGGTATCCCAACCGTTTTAGCGTAATTTAAAACCAAACCACTAGAGTCATTTACCCCCAATAACTCAACCATCACCATCATGCCGGCCAGTGCTAATTTTAACCATTCATATGCAAAATCCATTTGGACTTATTTATTTAATATATATCTATTATACACACAAAAAATTTTGACAAAATATAAAATAGCACCCCCAAAGAAACATCTTTGAGGGTGCTATCAAATTGAAAGTTAAAAATACTATAGGTCTTCGTCAGTACCCAAATCAACAGCGCGACCACCTTCCGGTTCGACAATCTTCATTGTTACGCGAGCTTGATTTTTCGCTCCCAAAACCTTTAGCAATGCTCTAATGGCCTTTGCTGTACGTCCTTCTTTACCGATTACCTTGCCCATATCTGATGGGTCAACATAAAGAGTGATCAACACACCTCTCTCGTCAATAGTTCGTTCTGTACGAACTTTGTCCGGCATGTCAACAATCGCTCTGACGATAAATTCGATAAATTGCTGATCTTCTCTCTGATCTTCAGTCATGATTCTCCTTAGTAAATTTTTTACTGATAAACTAAAAATAAATTAATGTTGTAGTAATTTTTTTAAAACAATTTACATCTAAATTCGACCTTAGAAATAACTTGCCAATTACTAACAACTTAACTCTAACATAAAAATCTAAAAATAGCAATGGTTTTAAAATGAAACAATAGTTCTATAGCTATTATTTCTTCTCCTGCTCATCTTTTTCCGCCGCATTCTTAGTATTTGGTTCTTTCATCGACTCATCTGTTGATTTTCCATCGGTTTTGGACTCTGACGAATCAGTTTCTGATGCTTTTGCATCTTCGGTACTTTTATTGACAGCCGGTTCTTCCTTTGCTGATTCTTCATTTGGTTTTTCTTCTATCTTAGTCTCAACAACAGGAGTTTCAGCTACCGGAACAGATTCGGTAGCAACTTCCACCGGTTCCGCCACTGGCTGATTGTCTGCTGGTACTGCTTTTGGCGCTTCTTCGGGTTGTTCTTTTTTCTTCTTGCGTTTCTTTTCCACCACAAACAATGCCGGCAGATCTTCTTTTTTTAGCAATCCCTCTTTGACAAATATCATGGCCACGGTACGCGAATACGTTGCACCTTGCTTTAACCAGTATTCAATCCTCTCCCTTTCCAGTAACAATTCCTTAGACTTGGGATTGTAACTGCCCAAATACTCCACCACGTTACCTTTTGGTGGGTGAATTTTTTCGTTTATTACTAAACGGTAATATGGTTGTTTTTTCTTGCCAAACCGAGCTAATCTAATCGTTAACATAATTGCAATTATATCCTTTCAAATATTTATAACTTCAAACAAATCTTATTATATGCCATCTGATAAGTCAAATCAATCAAATTTCTAATTTGGTATTACTTACAATAATACCCGTCAATCATACTGCAACCCTGGATAAAATCTTGTGCCAATAAACATTTACGACCCTCCAACTGTAACCTGACAATCTCCAGCGCACTCGTTTCGGTCCCGACATACAGATTGTTGTCAATTATCTCAAATTTACCGGCTTCAAGCTTCTTGTCGGAAATTTTTGTTTCCACGATCTTGATGCACTTTTCACCCCATTGGGTAAAAGTTCCCGGCCAGGGACAAAAAGCTCGCACTTGATCATGAATTTCCTCGGCACTCCGTTTCCAGTCGATCTGTCCATCGGATTTTTTCAGAATTTTAGTATATGTTGCCTTATCCTCATCTTGGATTGCGGGCATGATTTCTTTTTCAATATATTTGGGCAAAGTTTCCAGGAGTAATTCCGCTCCCGCCACCGCCAATTTGTCATGCAAAGATTGTAGATTGTCCTGTTTTAAAATTGATACCTGACAACTGGATATTATCTCTCCCGTATCCATTCCGGCGTCCATTTTCATGATCGTTACTCCGGTTTCTTTTTCCCCATGCAATAATGCGAAATGAATAGGGGAAGCCCCACGGTATTTTGGCAAAATTGAAGCATGAACATTGATACAGCCATACTTTGGGATGTCGAGAATTGACTGCGGGACAATCTGTCCATAAGCGGCGACAACGATTAAGTCGGGCTTTAACTTTTTGATAGTGTGCACCCATTTTTTATCTCTGATTTTTTCCGGCTGGTTCGTAGGCATATTGAAAGCCAATGAAAGACGTTTCACTGCCGATATCTTGGTTTCGCGCCCACGGCCGGCCGGCCGATCGGGCGCGGTAAAAACACCGACGATCCGGTAGTCATCATCTTTCAAAGCCATGAGTGATTCAACCGCAAACTCCGGAGTGCCCATGAAGATTACTCTAATTTTTGATTTATTTAGCATTGTTTTAATTAAACTTATCAAACTTATCTAATATCAAAATTTGTCAAACACAATAGATTTTCTAATTAAAGATTATATAATGTTTGATATGTTTGCCCTAGTTTGATACGTTTTATAAGTTTAAATACTATTTTTTCTCCACTTCATAATCCTTGATTAGCTCTTTGTCCGTTACCCGATCAATAAACAAAATCCCGTTCAAGTGATCAATTTCATGTTGCAAAACTCGTGCCATCCAACCATTTACGTCCAGATGAATTGGATTGCCCTGTACGTCCTGAGCATTTACCACCACTTGTTTGGATCGCAGTACCGGAGCAATCTTGCCCGACACCGACAAGCACGCTTCATTGGCTTCCACTTTTTCAAAACTCATCTCGATAATCTCCGGGTTAACTAACACCATCGGCATCACCAAATCCTGCCCTTCCAAATCTTTTTTCTCGATATTGATAGCAATGATTCGTCTCGAATCGCCAATTTGCGGTCCCGCCAATCCCACTCCGTCATATTTCAACATCGTTTCAGTAAATTCCTGGGCAAAACTACCTAATTCATCATCAAAAACCTCTATTTCCAGAGCTTTTTTCCTCAGAATCGGATTGGGATTGGTGATTATTTGCATATTTGCATTATACATTTTTAGTTATGAATATTCTAGCAAAACCTTGACAAAATAGCAATAAATTTGCTATAATACAGTGATAAATTTCAAATCACAAACAAAAATAAATAAAAAATCATGAGCATTGATACAACAAAAAGAATTGGTCAATTTTATGAAGGACCAGGAAGTCCAAAAAAATCAAATGAACAATATCCGGATTGGAAAACTGATGAACTAAATCCTGAAGCGTCAAAGCAACTTGCAAAAATTGTAGAAAATCAAAATGCTATGGGCAGAATACCAGAAAAGGAAGAAATATTAAAGCCCAGTGTTGTAAAAAAAGAATTTGCTGAAACGTCAGATAAATTTGATGATTATATGGAAAAATTTTTGCAATTAGTTAGAGCCAATCAAGAAAAAAATAATTTTACTCCATCGAAATTGTAATTGAATCAATCATTTAACAATTTTAATAATTATTCATTATCAAATACCAAAATGCCTTCAATTTCACAAACAATTATCGACCTGCTGGCCAACGCCAACGCGCTTTTGGTGGAGATAAATTCCGCTACTGAAGAAGAATTGGTAAAGAACATTGAAGTCTATATTGACAAGCAAGAAAGTTTTGAAAAAAACTTCGAAGAAGCTCAAAAAGTTTTTCTAAAAAATGAAGACCAGCTGAGCGAGGAAAATTTAAAAGATATTATCACCCGCATCAAAGACATCAACAACATATTATATGAAAATGATAAAAAGGTGAAAGATACTACCAAAAAGATCGAGATTGACAATCTGCACAATCAAATCGATATACTTTCCGACAAAGAAAAAGAATAATGAAAAATGAGGTGCCAGTTATTTTTCTTATCTGTCATCCTCGAGCATAAGCCCGGTAATCCGGACGCTAGGGGCCACATATATTAGCACTACTCATAAATACGTAATCAAAATATTAAAAAAATGAAGCAGGGATCTGCCTCATTTTCTTTTTCCAGGAAAAACAAATTTTTTACTCGCCGGACTTCGTCAGTGCAACGATTACCATATAAATTGCCGACAAACCTACCAGACTGTAAACTACTCTGGCGATCAAAGACATATCACCAAATATCGCTGCCACCAAATCAAAGCTGGCAATGCCTACCAAGCCCCAATTGAGCGCTCCCACAATCACCAAAACAAATGCCACCCAACCCAAAATTCCCATTTTCATCTTTACTCCTTATAAATAATAATGATTATCAATATCTATGTATAATATAATATACTAAGATTAAAAATAGATTAAAGAATTGGCAACTTTATTTGCGTATAATAAATGACGCAATAAATCGTTATCGTCTTCTTAAATCAACCACGACCACAAAGCAATTAGTGTGATTTACTATACGAATAGTGACAAAGTAACCGCCATATTTGTATCTTCAATATAACAACTTGTTCAATGGTATTCGAAATTTTCTAAAATATAAATTCAAAAATGTAGATGATAAAACCAAAGACTCACGCCTCAAATCTTAGCCTGCAAAATATGACCTGACCAAATTGGGTGTCAGATTGAATTATCTTGATTGAATATATACTTTGACCAGTAAAAATTCAGATCAAAACACGGATGAGATTTTGTCCGCATACTTTCTTTCATCGTTTTTTTTCATCATAATTTGTCAAGCCGATGAAAGTAAGGTAACGTTTTGTTGCTTTTTAAGTCCCAAATACATATTTAATGTTATATAACATTGTAAGAATATCTTTGTTGGCTAAAAAAACCTTGACTTTATAAAAAAATATTATAAAAATAATTATGTATATTAAAAAAGAGAGGAGTGATATTTCATGTATCACCACAATCAGTTACAAAAAGAAAAAGAATTAGAAGCATATAGCAAAGCAACTGCTCTATTTGATTTTTCTAATTCCATTTCTCCGAAAATCAAATGTCCGAAGTGTAGTTCGGGTGAATATACTTCCGTAAAGGTGGAGGATTTATCGACATATATCGATGATCTGTACCACCGATATTGGGTCACATGCGTCTGTGGCGAAACTTATCACAAAGACAAAAGCCACAACTGGATGTTTGGCGAGAGCAAAGATAATTACACTTGGGAAGATTTCGCATTTATCTTTGTTTTAATGGTTTTGACACCGGTGATAGCATGTGGCACCATTGGGATGATTTCTTTTTACTACCTCGGTGACTTAAAAACTACCGTGGTTGAAAAAATTGGAAGGTGGTGGAACGGTTGCAAAAAAAAGTAATCGTAATCAATTTATATGGAGTATTGCACTCCATGGATGAAAATTACAAGAACTATTTAAAAAATTGCATATCTAAGATAAAAATTATGAATAAATCATTAGATTCAATTTATTTAAATGGTGGAAAGACAAAACCGGAACAGGAAATCTCGGAAGCCAAAAGTGTGGAAGAATTTTTTTGCTCTGAAGTTAAAAAAACTATACCGGACCGACGGTTTTCTATCAAACTGATCGAGGATGGTGTTAATACTCCCCAGAATTTTTATTTTGCTTTGCAAAAAGCAAAACGCAATTCTGTGGAATTCACTTTTTTCTCCGATCAACTCCACAACCCCAAAGCCAAAGCAATCGGATTTTGGCTGGGGTTATGGTGGAATCTGCTGGCGCTATTTGGAATTACCAATAGAGTTAAGATTACATGTTTGTCAGCTGATAGAGTAGATAATCATGTTAGAAACACAGGGAAATTCCAAAATTTCCAAAAAATTCTATTTTGGATTTGTCCTTTTTTAATATGGTATCAAATCCAACAACCGGCCCAAAAAAATAAATGGCAACAAAAGTTGTTTATAAAATTGGGCTTAATTAGAAAATGGGAAGGCAGAAACACTGAGAGTCTGCTTATTCAAATTGCTGCAAATTGTATTTTCCAAATGTGCAGCAAATTTATTCATTAAAATGCAAATTTTAAAAACAGGCACCTATTACATGTGCCTGTTTTCTTTGAGCAAAATCAATTTTTCACACCTGTTCAACTTCTTGATCCGCATCTCCTCTTTTATCGCGTCCGATTTGGAATAAAATTCCTGCTTGAAAACCACCTCCACCGGCCGTCTCCCACGCGTATATTTGGCCCCGGTACCATCATTGTGCGCTTGTAATCTCTTCTCCAAATCATTGGTAATACCGGTATAAAGCGTATTATCAACACATTTTAAGATATAAACAAACCACATGAGACAAACTTGTTCAAACTTTAATCAAACATATCAAACTTTCCAAACAATAAACTTACAATAATTACTTCTTTGCTTTCGCCTTTTTAGCAACTTTTTTCACTTTCCCCACTTTCTTGCTGGTCTTGGATTTTGTAGCTTTGTCATTTTTAACTGATTTCTTGGCTTTCGTTATTTTCTTATTTTTTTTATCAACGGGCATTTTTTCGACTATTTCTACTATTTTCTCCTTCACAGTATTTTTCTTGTTAAAACTTCTTGCTTCTTGATTCTTGTTTCCTGCTTCTTTTCCGGTTAACAACGCCATAATCGTATCCAATTTGATATTTATCATATCAATTTCTCGCTTTAGATCTCCGTTATTACTACCGGATTTCTTTTGATTCAAGCGGTTGTCCTTGCGGTCTTTGGAAAAGCAATCATCACAATAGACCGGCTTTCCACTGGTTGGTTTAAATGGTACCTGGCAATTTTGCCCGCATCCGTCGCATATCGCGTCATACTGTTGTCTATCGCCTCGATCCCGTCTTCCGCCAAATCCACCTCTATCACCACCACGTCTGTCACCGCGATCATTTCGTCTGTTTTCACGGTTATTGCCTGATTCAAAGCACTCACTGCAATAAACCGGTTTGGAGTCGGTTGGTTTGAATGGAACTTCACACTCTTTTCCACAATCTGAGCAAATCGCGCCAAACATACGTGGTCTTTCGTCTCTGTCGCGACCGCCTCCACCAAATCGACGATTGCCTCCACCACCAAAACTACGATTGCCACCGCCTGATCTTCTATCATTAAATCTTCCCATAATAATTTTCTTTTATTTAAAAAATAATAACTAGACGGTCTAAAGTGTACCGTGAAATGTACTAGATAGCAATAGGGGATTACAAAAAACAAGTCAATTAACTTGTAATTTTATTAAATCATAATAATTCTAAATATATTTACGAAATTCTATGAAATCTACAGCAGCTAACTCTAATACCCCATCAAGAGTGCCTTTAGCTAATTCCCGGTGTTGTGGAACTATTGTAGTAATGCTTTTATTTCCCTTCTTTACTCTTAGTTTTACATTGCTACCTTTTTTAAGAAACTACATAAAAACCGAAATATCGGCACAATATTTTCACAGCCATTTTCCCGAACATGTATTAGACATTATTTAATTCCATAGTAGTGACAATCGGATATGATTTTGTCAAATATTTCTTCGGATTCGGTTCATCCTCCAAAAACAATTCTACTGCTTCTTTTAGATTTTTTTGAGCATCTTCAACTGTTTTTCCTTGGCTAACTACCCCCAATTCCAAACATCTGGCCACATACCATTTGTCTTCTAGTTTGATAATTGTTGTAAATCGATATGTCATATTTTTGATATTATTGATCTTACATACTCATTATATAACACCTAGTACCAAATGGAAATTTATTATTAGTACTTATAATCAAATAATTCGTCTTATAATAAGTCATAAGAAATAACATAAAATCTTTTTTATGAATCACAACCAACTTATCAAATCAGATTTTTTTAAGAAAAAACATCATAGTGTAAGAGCGACTCATCAGTCTCTCTCAAATAAAATTCCGTAAGATCAATACCCGCCATGGCTGGCAGGCATGAATTGCCCCTACACAAAATGTAAATTTCAAGTAAAAAAACGGGCGGGTTACAAACCCGCCCCTACAAACAGCAAAACCCGAATCAAACGGGTTTTTCTTATTACTTACTTCTTAATTCTTACTTCTCCCGCCAATAGGCGGGTGCGCCTTGGGCGCATATTTCTTTCCAAATGGGCGAGGCGAGAATCGAACTCGCACAGTATTGCTACCGAGGGATTTTAAGTCCCTTGCGTCTACCAGTTCCGCCACTCGCCCACATCGTCGCGCATTCTCCCCGCTACGCGTAAGCCGGTATGACCGCCTTCCGCTTCACTTGAGTCGAATGGCTCCTCCTCTTTCTCCAAAAATATGGTTGCTTCGCACCTAATTTTTGGAGATAAAAAAACAAAATTCACAATATTACAATATAATAATTTTGAAATCCTGAATCACTTGAAGTGCCGTAAAGGGCTTTCAGGTTCTTCTATGACAATTTAAAAATATTATTTTTTCTCCAAACTCACAAACAACTGCTCTTCGTCAGGTAAAATACTCCGATTTTTTATCTTGTAACTTTTAATCGCCGGCTCGCATTTCAATCCCAAAGTTTTGGCCAGCATTGAACAGGCCTCGGCAGAAGTGTCGTCGTCTGCCGCCAATGGGATAATCACTCGTGGTTCAATCGCTTCGGCAAGTTTCTGGATATGCTTTTCTTTTTCTTTGTCCACCGACATCGGGATAAAAGCGATATCAATAGTACCCATATCATCCAACTGATCGTCAACCGGCATAAAATCCAGATTGTCGCAGTAAAACATGGAAATTTCGTTAAAAATTATCTGCATTGCCTTGGTTTTGTGTCCTTCCTCATCCACCATCGCATATACCACCGCGGATTTTGCCTCGTACTCACCCGGCGTATCGATTAAAAACTGATTTTCCCCGATTTTATAACTTTTTTTGCCGGTCGACAAGATCAAGTTTAAATCATCCGATTTCTTGGGATTGATACCCAATTTTAAATCTTTTGATTCAATTCTGATAGCTGAATTTCCTTCCCAAAATATTTCAATCATGGTTAAAAATATTTAAATAGTAACATAATAAATTATAACCCAATCAGATGGAGGATTTCAATCGGGTGATCAATATGGAAGTATCAATATCCAATAATCAATATCCAATATGTAATTAATTTCCAATCTCCAATTTAAAATTGTAAACATACAACAATTTAGCCATTTAACCATTTTCATAACATCATTTGCTATAGTTTACAAAACCGGAACATATTAGAATATTCCGGTTAGAAAATTTTTAAAACGATAATTTTGATATTGCAAATTAGACCCCTGATAATTGAGCGCTCTCCACTGAATCAGCGGATCACTTCAATTTCAGCGATAACATTTCTTAAAATATTTTATTTTCTTCTTTTATTTTTCCAGCGCTTCTCCCCAATCAATTTCCTCCGGTTTTACGGGAAGAGAATAACACTCTTTCAGTAAAAAATAATACCTCAATGCCTTCATACGCTCGGTTGCTTCGGGTGCGTACAGATAAAATCGTTCAATTTTTTTTGGGTTTTTAACCTGCATCGTGTTAATCGCGTCCACAAAACTAAATGCATCATCACAGTCCAAGTCCAATCGATTTAGCATTTCCAAGGCATAAGCGTCGGAAATAAAATAATCCTCCCTCTCCACCTTGAGATTGATCACCGCCACCAATAGCAGTCCACTACCAATAGCTTGAACAATCTCCCCTCCGCTACCGGTATATTGAGACGCCACCAGGCCAATTGTACCCAAAACCATCGACCAATCAGTTCGATTGGTTTGTTCATAAGTAATTCCTTTATCGGCTTGAATCATTTGCGACAAAATCGGAAACAAAAATGACTCGGGTAATTCCTCATGGTACAATTTCAGCAGTCCATCCGGTACCAACAAAGTCCCATCCGGCAAAACAATCGGATCCAGAGTCGGAGAGGCAAATATCGCTACTTTAAAATCTTCACCGTCATATCGCTCAAACAAATTCATCTTTCTGGCAATCGGTGACATGATCTGTGCCAATTGATTATAAGCCGGATCATCCTTTGGATAAATTTTTCCACCCTTTTGGACAAATTCCTGATACATTTCCTGTGATTTTTCTTTCTCTTGCTCACTGAATCCTTTTTTATCCGCCAATTCATATTTTGCCGGCTCATCATTGATCTTGGCCGACAGAATCGCTCCATCGGTAAAATTGGTTCCAACATTGCCGGTAAAAAGTATTTTAATATCTGATAGCTCGAAGTCGTCAAAATCAATTCTTTGGCCACCCATCAAATGTGACATCGATCGGATCATTAGGATATTTTTTCCATTCAACAACAAATCCCGTGGGACAACATAACAATGATATTTCCCATTGTTTTCCAGATTCCCATCCTTAACCAGACATTCCGCAATTTGAACTCCATTGATATCAATCGGGTTACCATAATAACTCGTATCCAGTTTTTCCGCTCCCCTGACCGTCATGGTTAAAACCGCCTGATCGTAATTGGCTAGTTCTGCCAAATCCAGATCAAAATACCAGCTGCCAACCTTGCCCTCATCGTATTTTTTGGCAAAACCAACATTTAAAGGCGTGGTATAGTTTGAATCACCCAAATGAATCAAACCCCGAAATATCGGGATGCTCATAGTTCCATCTTCCAATATCTCCGGCTCTTCCGCATTGTAATTTTTATCAGTTACTTCGACATAAATCGGACTGGTGATAATTCTTTCCTGTGCCCGATCGTTGGCCTCCAATCCGGAAATTACCACAAAATACTTGTGAATTCCGTTTGGTAGATCCGTATCGATATAACAAAAATTTAGTCGGTCTTGATCGTCCAACTTTACTGCTTGATCAGCAACAGTTTTTCCATTTCTAACAATTCCCACCTCTTTCAATTTATCCAACACTCCGGTTTCTCCATGGAACTGGACTTGAAATTCAATTTTTACATCATTTTCGCATTTTACATTGTTGGCCCAAATTCCCGGCGCCCAATCTGCACCATTAATTTTTAGAAAATTTAAATTTTCATGATATCGAGAAGCGATAGTGCGTTTATTGACAAAACCGGCCACCACTTCGTTTACTGTTACACTGTTAAAATCACTGGCATAAGTCGTTTTGGCTCTGTCCATTGATTGCAGTAGACGCATATACTGTTGATCCACTTTGATTTTGAATTTTTCTCCCCATCCCGGATCGATCCAACCATTGCCATTATCGTCAATCGTCAGATAGAATTCATTGCCCAAAACCTCCGGTTTTTGCATATCGCTAGGCACTCCATGATAATCACTGCAAGCCGATACTCCGCATCCGGCCGGAAACAGGTAATCCTTGTACAACTTCATACCTTCCAAATCTTCCATCAATGGCCACATTAGTTTACCGGCAATTGATCCCCAGGTTGTGGTGTCCATGCCGATATCAAATATCTCAACCGTACTTACGTGAGTTGGATCGCAAAATTGACAATTTCTAATCAATTCAGCACTACTATAACCATCATTGCCTCTAATCACCGGATGACAAACTATTATCGGCAATCCATGCTGATAATGCCAGTCAACCAGTTGCTTGATTGTTGTCTTTGGCCCCCATTCGCTCCAAGGGAAAAATGGTGGCACTATCGTTTCTTTTTCCTTGTTGTAACCAAATCCCAGGATGTGAATTCGACCATCGTGCGTATCCTCCAAAACCTGTCCGGCGTAATTTTGCATTGAATACTCGATTCCGGCCACCGCGCAAAGACCGGTTTTTTGCATGCTCTGATTGATGTCATCGACGTACCAGCGGAATTTTTGCTCACTATCAAAATAATCACTGTGATCGGAAATTACCACGTATTCCAAACCGGCATTTTGTGCCTGTCGGCACAATCCCTCAACATTGATGCAGCCATCCGACCAGGTAGTATGATTGTGCACCGAACCACGATGATAATAGATCTCATCACCCTCTGCCAATGACGAAATATCAGTCGTTTCATTTTCCTCTATATCACTTTGCCGGCAGTCAACCACCCATCTTACCACCGGTCCAAACCACTGCCCCTCATTTTCATCGTCATAAACCATTCGAAAGCATATTTCTATCGGAACATTGAATCCATTTGTCGATACCGATATTCCAAACAACGCTTCATTACCACTGCCAACTTCAGCTTGTTCCATTTGGACCCGATTTGTTCCCACCCAGCGATAACTCTCCGGATGGTTTTGAATTTTCAAAATACATTCACAATCATTGGGATTGACTGTGCCGATGTGGATATTTTCTTTCTCCCAATCCTCCCGCCCGGTATTTTTATATCGCACCCAGAGCATTGCCATTTCCTCATCATAAATGATAGCGGACGGACTCTGATCTACGATTTTTGCTGCATATTTACGTGCAAAATCATTGGTGATAACCACTCCATACAAACAGCAAAAACTTTCAATCGGGTATTCGCAGTATGCCGCCTCCTCGGTCCACCAGCTCGGCGGTTCCACCTCTTTGCCCCAGCGATTTAACGGATCGTGTACCAGCCATTTGTCATCTCGATATCCAACTATCAAAATTACATGTCCATATCCACCAAATATCATCGTGCCAACTATCACCGGATTGCCTTTTTTTAATTCATCTTTGATTTGGTTTTCATAATCCGACTCGATATATTTGACATCCAAGTTGTAATCCGGTAAAACTTGTTGGCAAAAATCATCGGTTTTTGTCCAGTTGTAAAACATCGACCCGTCAGCGGAAGTTGTTGAGCAGTGTTTATTCATCTGTTCAATCAATGCGTATTCGCTCATACTTTCCGGCACTGCATCAGCGTACAACAAGCTCATCATCATGCAGGTATAACCGCAACTGGCCCAGTTATTCCACCAATTCGGATAACTGGTGATCTGGTTGCGATAAGGAACATCCAGTTTGACTTCTTCGGCAACCGATTTGTTACCGGTAGAAATCAATAAAAAAACTACCATGACCATAGGTAGCAACCTAAATTTGAACAATTTTTCCTCAACACCTTTCTTTTTATAAATTTTTAATATGCGATGTCTATTATAAAAAGTCGGTATTAATATTTTTTTATCTAGATATTAAATTTTTATTAAAAAAAAGAAGTATTGTCGAATACTTCTCTGCCATTTTTTTTGGTTTGTTATCTCACACAAACCATTTCTTGAATTTCAACTCATGCCAGTCAAAACCAATCCGGCGGGAATTATATTTGATTCTCAGCTCATCACGATCTTCATGAGATGAAATTGTTAGCATACTATTTGGGTACTCCCCGATGTTTTTATAGGCATACAACACACCGGATGGGATTGTTATCACCTTCGGGTTTTTTGTTCCATTAACCGAAAGCATTATTTTTTTTCCAAAAGTCGAAGAGTGCTCTCGATTGTCAAACAAAACCACGACGGACTTACCTTTTTCAAAAAAAAGTTGGGTAAATTGATCCGTGCGATCTGAACCAAAAAAACCACAAATTTCACCCGGATTAATCCGGGTGAATGTCGAACGAACAATAGACCCATTCTTTTGGCGGTGTATTGGCAATTCAAATTCGAACGGTCCGCTCGATTGCCCCTCAAATTTCTGCAAATATACCCCGTCGATTTCTGTTTTTTCATCGATCAGATTTAGTAATCCGGCCGACTCGTAGTAATTTGATAAACAAATTTCGTCGAATATATAAATCTTGGCCGGAGCATGACAAGAGGTTACTTTTACTATCATATTTTCGATTTCGGGTACAAAAACCGGTTGAAATTCTTTAGGCACAATGCCTTGGCAAACGGTTTTGGTTTGATTTTGATTTTCTCTCATAAATTCAAAATTAAACGTGCCCCCTGAAACAAAAAAAATTTTCTTGGAATCCAAGACATAAAAACGCATTTTGTTTTTTTTATCAAACCTCAAATACGTGATTTGTCTTAAATCCAGCAGATTTTCGCTTTTTCGCCATAATTCCATAGTCATATCGTCGGGACCGACCTTCATGTCAACAATCTGCAGACTGGATAAAATCGTTTCCTCCATAAAATTTACGGTCATTTCATTATTTCTCCTTTCTTTTTTAAAATTAATTTTTAAAAATCGAAAAACACTCTTTTAAATCTTAACGAAAATTATTTCCCAATGCAAGAAAGGCGGACACACGGGTCCGCCCCTACATGTACGGGCGACCCTTGCCTGCCCGCCTTGGGTGGGCGGTCGCCCTAAAAAAACTCAAACCCGTTTCAAATGCAATTTCAAATTCATCTTTTCAATGGATGCTTCTTTGTGAAATTCCGCATCTGCCAAATCACCCTGGGTCATACTATCAGCCAATACTTCATTCAAAATATATTCTTTGTGTCCGACCAACGATTTTTCCAGCATATCATCCGTTGCTTCATATCCGATAATTATGTGATCATCGATATTGAACCCGGCCTCTTTACGCGCCTGCTGAATCTGTCTGACAATATCACGAGATAATCCTTCGATTTTTAATTCGTCGGTAATGGTCGTTTCCAATTCGGCGGTTGGTATGGACATGTCTTGACTTGTCCCTACGAATTCCACCTCTTTGACATTCACCTCGTCTTTAATTAATTCCACCAGTTCCGCTTCCAATGATTCAATCTTTGATTTCAAGGTCAATTTGCTTAAAGGCTGACGCACTTTGATGCCTGCTTTGGCTCGGGCGGACAAACCAACTTCCACTGCTTGCCGTACAAAATTCATTTTGACGCTAATCTCTTCATTGATAGCTGACTCGTTGCATTTTGGATAATCCTGCAAATGAACGGAATCTTTTTCACCCGTTAAATTGCGATATATTGTTTCGGACATGAACGGCGCAAACGGTGCCATTAATTTGGTTAATTCCAGCAAACAAGTGTATAAAGTCTGATAAGCACTTTGTTTATCGCTGTCACTCTCACTTTTCCAGAAACGACGGCGGGAACGGCGGATGTACCAATTGGACAAGTTGTCGATAAATTGATTGAAATGATTTACAGTTTTAAATTCATAACGGTCGAATTCTTCATTTACTTTTTGAATCAAAATGTTTAACTCCGACAATATCCACAAATCCAAAATATTGTCTGACTTAGAATGATTTTCATGTGGCTCCCATTTGTCGATAACGGCGTAGGTGTTGAAAAATGTAAAAGAATTCCACAATCGCATCATCACGTTCCGAAATACTTCCTCCACTTGTTTCTCGGAAAAATTGATTGACTCGGCATTACTCATCAGTGGGCCTTGCATCAGATAAAACCGCAAGCTATCCACTCCAAATTTATCAAACAATTTCCAGGGATCGGGGAAATTTTTCAAACTCTTGGACATCTTGTTACCGTCTTCGGCCATAATCGTTCCGGTAGTTACGATGTTTTTGTATGGCACATCTTCAAACAAAATCGCCGAACTAACTAAACAATAATAAAACCAGGTTCTGGTCTGAGCGATATATTCGGCTACAAAATCCGCCGGCGCCGATTTTTCGAATATTTCTTTGTTTTCAAAAGGGTAGTGAAATTGGGCATACATCATCGCACCGGATTCAAACCAGCAATCCAAAACTTCCGGGATTCTCGTCATCTGTCCGCCACATTCGCACCGCAAATGAATCGGATCCAGGAAATCTTTGTGCAAATCCACGTCAACATCATCTGGCAGGTCAACCGCTTCTTGCTTTAACTCCTCGATACTGCCGACCACCTTTATCTTTTCGCAATCGTCGCATTTCCAGACCGGCATCGCCGAAGCCCAGTATCGGTTACGGGAAATATTCCAGTCGGGCGCTTCTTGGACGATGTGTAGAAATCTGCCGTGTTTTAAATGCGCCGGAATCCAATTTATTTTTTCATTCAATTCAATCAGTTTTGGTTTAACCTTTTGAATATCAACAAACCAGGCGGGAATCGCGCGATATAAAAGGGGAGTGGAACATCGATAGCAATGTGGATACTCGTGTTCGTATTTTTCAATTTTGACAATCTTTCCCTCTGACATTAACTTTTCGATAATCTCTCCATTGGTATCAAAGACAAATTTGCCCTCCATGTCCGAAATCTCCGCTGTGAATTTACCGGTTTTATCCACCGGCGACACAAAATCGACATTATTTGCTTTGCAAACATCATAATCAACTTCACCAAAAGCCGGCGCGGTATGGACAATGCCGGTTCCTTCTTCCGCCGTTACAAAATCTCCGGCAATGATTCGAAATGAATTTGGCAAATCTTTGAAATAAGAAAAAATCGGCTCGTATTTTTTTCCTACTAATTCACTTCCCTTGACCGTCTTTTGGATATCATATTCACTTTCGTCTCGGAAATACTTGCCCACCACCGCCTGTCCCATCAGATACACCGTCTGATCCGATTTGTCCTTTAAATAAACATAATCCATCTGCGGATTAACCGTCAGTGCCAGGTTGGACGGCAAAGTCCATGGAGTTGTCGTCCAGGCCAATGCGAAAACATCTTCATCGACTAGTTTAAATTTTACCGTGATAGTGTCATCCTTGACTGTTTTGTAGGAATTGTCCATGGCAATCTCGGCTTTGGCCATCGGTGTTTCACAGCGAGGGCAGTACATCAAAACTTTCTCACCCTCGTAGATCAATCCTTTATCATATATCTGCTTGAAAGCCCACCAAACTGACTCGATGTAAGTTACGTCCATTGTCTTGTAGGAATTTTCAAAATCCACCCAGCGCCCCATCCGTTCCACGGTTTTTCCCCAGATATCAACATAATCCAAAACTTTACTGCGACAAAAATCGTTAAATTTTTTCACCCCCATTTTTTCTATCTCGTCTTTGCCATTGATTCCCAACTCTTTTTCGGCAATATTTTCTATCGGCAACCCATGGCAATCCCATCCCCAACGACGATTTACCAATTTACCCTTCATGGTTTGGTATCGGCCGACGATGTCTTTGGTTACCGACCCCAGGATATGTCCGTAATGCGGCTCTCCCGTGGCAAATGGCGGTCCATCATAGAAGCTGAATAACTCTGCATCTTGCCGATTGTTCAAACTTTTTTGAAAAGTCTTATCATCTCTCCAGAAATCCAGCACTTCCATCTCCATCTGGGGCAATTTTTTATTTTCCAATTTTTTGAAGGTCATGGTTGTATAACAAAAATGATAATAAATACTATCTTCATATATGATATAAGAATTCATATATCGATACAAATCAATCAGCATATTTGAAAAAAGACCATTCGGGGTCAAGTTCCCCGTATTTCTTTTTGGCTAATTTTTTCCGATAAAAAAAAGTATAAATTTTGCTGTAATTGCCTGTTTTTTTATAATTTATTTTGTTATAAAATAATAAAAGCGACCAAAAAACCATCAAAGGAGGGTACTTTACCAAATGAGAGAATTTACAAAATATCGCTATTTTGACGATATCAGTTATAAAATGGATTTTCTGGTTTCATTCATCGAACAACCATCGGAGAAGAAACAGAAATATCTGAGTTTGTTTGAGCCAGAAGATCAAGCCAAAATTCAAGATTTCGAAATTTTATTTCAAATTATGAATTTCGATATATCCACCAGACATCTGGAAATAGTATGCTTAGCTTTCGATCTCCTGCATCGTATACATACCCGCACATTACAGGCAAATCTAACAAACTATTTTCGGGCGCAATCATCATGCGATCACGAGATTGATTTAACCGAAGAAAGCATAAAATTTCTTTTACAAAATGACGAATCGATCCAAATGATATATCAAAAAATAAAATTTGATTATCTGAACCATTATTTTGCCAATGACGCGCTTTTTATGCCGGCATTTGCTTTTTTCTGGGGTTTATTTGATCTGATTCATAACTCCCGGGACTTGCTCCAACGGGAAGTGGAGAAATTATCAAAAAAATATCATAATTCGTCTGATACTAAAGAATTGAATTTGGAAATAATCCAAAAAATTCTCCAAGGAAGCTTTATTTCATTGGACGAAATCATGATCATCAAAAGCGATCTGGAAAGTTTTAAAAATCTGGTCAAATGGCGAAAAGTGATTCAACTTGAATTGTGTTTCGCTTAAAAAAATTAAAACCGCAGGAATATATTAACCTGCGGTTTATGCTTGCAAATTTTCAAATACTTTAAATTAACCCCCAAGTGTTTTTACTTTGGGGGTAAAATTTTTTTATACTGCGGACATTATTTTCCTTTTCTCCGCACTTTTCTGCAATTTATTTAGCTTTAAAATATTTAAAGCTATTTCAAAGTCTCTCAGTTCCCTGATCGAGACTTCTTCCAGTTCTTGATGGGATCTGGTAAACCTGGAAAGATAATTTCTGTAAAATTTCTCAATTTCAGATTGAGAAATTATTCTTAAAAACGTTCCCAGATCGCCATAGAAATCCTGGATTTTTTTCTCCAGTATTTCATAGGCCAAAGTCGTCCGGTTTACACGACTTTGGGCTTTTCTAAAGATACAAATCGAATCGAGATTTATGATGAATCTCTCTTCAAAAAAATCCAATTGATTTTTTGTCATGATTTTCCCTCCTCAAATATTTTTTTTAAAGAACTTTAGCAGAAATATAGTATAAAAATCGCCATAAGTCAATAGGTAAGCATGCAAACGTTTCTAAACTAAAAAATATTTCAGTTGTTTCTCATTTACTTACTCCATTACAATCAAATTGAAAGTATTTATCATGATTTTTTTTAAAAAACAAACTATGGACCCAAACAACCCTAAACTCCACTCGATTCAAAAACAAATCCTTAAAAAATTTTCCCACTCCAAATCCCTCCGTTTTAATGATCTATTGGTAGAGGGACTAGCCAGTGAACACATGAATTATCACTTGAAAAAACTCCTCGCTCTCAATCTGGTGTCAAAAAACGGTCAGTATTCATTGACCGACAAAGGCAAAGATTACGTCAACCTGTTGGATGATAACGTTGATCTGGTTGAACGGCAACCCAAAACCTCCGTCCTCATTCACGCTATCCGCCAAAACCCGGACGGACAGATCGAGCACTTGTTGTATCGGCGACTCAAACAACCTTATCTGAACTATGTCGGTAAACTTGGCGGAAAAGTAAGATTTGGAGAAACAATCGAGGATGCAGCCAGGCGAGAATTGTACGAAGAAACAGGATTGTCCGCACAAAATTTGATACTGGAAGAAATTTATCACAAATTACGTTTTCGTAAATCGGGAGTTTTTGTTCAAGATGTGATTTTCTATATTTTCCATACTCTAAACCCGCAGGGAACATTGATTGAGCGAACTTTGGATCAGGAAAATTTCTGGGCGACCAGAGAAGAAGTTTTTTTCAGTGGCAAATATTTGTTATTTGACGATATGGTTTTGTCAGAAAACATTTGTCCGCAACCATTGAAATTTGTGGAAAGCGTTGAGGAAGTCCTGGAAGGATATTAAAAAAGCACCTCTTTTAGGCACAATATCTATGGGCATTATTATCTAAAAATTATCTACATCCCCAACTCATCCAAAATCCGCACATGTTCCGGATTGCAAGGGTCGTACTTACCGCAAAACAATCTCGACAGTTCCTTGCTCTCGTTACGAATTTGGTCCCACACACACATTCGACCTTTCAAATAGATTATATCCTTGGTAAAACAAACCCCTTTTATCGCCCCACCGCTACCGCGAAATATCCGGCAAGCTCTAAACCATGCCAATTTTTTTGCCTTCCGGTCCACTTTGTTCAAATCCATCTTCTCGGTATTTTCACAGTTTTTGACAATTTTAAAACGATAAAATTTATGCAATATATCAAATAAATCTCGAAAATCCCGCTTTACCCCATCCAATCCGTAAACCATCCCCACTGACAAATATCCTACCAAACTGCCAAAAGTTATATCATATGATTCTTTTAAAATATCTTCACAAATGCCGGCCAACCCTTCCTCACCGGTTTCATATCCTTGCAAACCCAGCCCCAAAAGTTTCAGGGGGCTGTTTTCGCCATTTGATCGCCGTCGAACATGAACCCCTATCTCATGCACCATCAACATCCTCAATTTATCACGATTCATTTTTCGCCAGCGGGGGATAATTATCTGTTTGTTTTGATGATCGATAGAAATTGACATTAAATTTTTTGCTAGTTTTACCTTCCAGTCAGTGATTCCCATACTCAAGAGCAATTTCTCAAAATACTTTTTTATTTCAGAAGCTCCAAGCATACCGCCAATCTCAGATAAATTGATCATCTCCAATGCATCATCAATCAGGAAATATCTGGCCAGATATTTTTCCAATTGATTTTTCTCCAATGCGCTGAAAAACGTCTCTTCTTCGATTTCCGGCAATACTGCCAGCAAATCCATGGCCGCCGCATCGGTGGGAGCGTTTTTACCGATAAATAACCTGATTTTTGCTCTGGTTTTGGCGACACTATGGGCAAACAATTTTTCTGTCGGTTTCCCATACAATTTTTCTGAAATGATCTGAAATTCCTTCCCCAATTTTTCCGAATTTACACTTTTTTGTTCTTGAGATAATTTATATGCCAGTTTCATCAAATTCAATTCTGCCAGTTTTTCCTCGATCTTGGGCAAATAAGTGTGCAGTACAATCGGATTTTTCTCTTTATTTGAGATATCTCTATTCAACTTTATCACTTCTTGGCTGTGTATCTGTATTTCTACCTGATTGATCAAAGGATAATCAAATACTGGATTTCTCGTATCCATATTTAAGAAAGATTTCCTTTGCTGGTCACGGAATTTCTTGTTACCCTCAAAAAATTTATATGCTTGAAAAGATCCCAGTTTTTCAAATCGGTCATACCATCTGGCATCGATAATTTCTGCCGGTTTGACCGGATGATTTGTTGTTTTTCCCTCGATGATTTGTTTGATAAATAGTTTAAACATATCCCACTATTATAACAAGATATATCAAAAAAATCAAGGATTTAAACCATAAAAAATACACATTCCCGATATTTACGAAAATGTGTATTAAACTTTTAAATTTTTTAATATTCATCGCCCTTTACCCAAGTTAAAACGGGGCAGACTATTGGCAATGAAAATCAATGCTTTCGGCTCAACTATCAGCTCGTACTTGAGCTTTTTGAACCATTTTTCCATCCCCTGATACATTTCAACTTTGCTAGGTTTGTTTTTTGTAACAAAGTACTGCTCATTGATCTGCATCAGGCGATCCATTTCCTCAAAAAAATTATCATCAATTATTAGTTCCTCTAAACGCTCATCTCGATCGTCACCAATCCACTCATTATTCATTATTTGTATTCCCCCCCCTATATTTTTAAATTTTCAAAATCTCCTCCACTATAATACATATATGATTTATCTGCAATCAAAAATATGTATTCGTATCTAATCTGTTGTAAAATTAAAACATACAGCAATTATTTCTACCCTTTATATAGTAAAACATCATGAAAAAAGAATATAATCACTTGCAAATCGAGCCCAAATGGCAATCTGTTTGGGAGCAAGAGAAAATCTTTACTGCCTTGGACAATGATAAAAATAGAGAAAAATATTTCATTTTATTTGAATTCCCTTATCCGTCAGGCGAAGGACTTCATGTCGGCCACTGTCGCGCCGACTCGGCTATGGATGCTATCGCCCGTATCAAACGTATGCAGGGAAAAAATGTGATATTTCCGACCGGCTGGGACGCTTTTGGTTTGCCGGCTGAAAACTATGCTATCAAAACCGGTACTCACCCCGCTCAAAAAACCGCTGAAAATATCAAAAATTATCGCCGGCAGGTCAAAAGTCTGGGGCTAAGCATTGATTGGGATAGAGAAATTGACACAACTGATCCCAAATACTTCCGTTGGACACAATGGATATTTTTACAATTATATAAAAATGGATTGGCTTACCGTCAAAAAAGTTTAATCAATTGGTGTCCTTCGTGTATGGTGGGATTGGCCAATGAGGAAGTGGTGGATGGTAAATGCGACCGTTGCGGTGCCGTCACTACCAAAAAAGAAATGGAACAATGGATGTTGCGCATCACTGCCTATGCCGATCGTTTGATTGATGATTTGCATGATGCCGATTATCCGGAAAAAGTCAAAGCGATGCAGATCAATTGGATCGGACGCAGTGAGGGATCCTCTGTTAAGTTTCAAGTTACATCCGCCGACTCGGCGGACAAATCTCATCCAATCTCGGTATTTACCACTAGACCGGACACATTGTTTGGTGCCACATTTTTGGCATTGGCCCCGGAACATGAGTCAATCCAAAAAATCGTTAGCCAAGAACAAAAAGTACAAGTTCAAGAATACATACAAAAAGCACTAAACAAAAGCAATATCGAAAGAAAGGAAAACAAAGACAAAACCGGTGTCTTTACCGGTGCCTATGCTATCAATCCAATCAACAATCAGGAAATTCCGATCTGGGTGGCTGATTATGTTTTGTCCGATTATGGTACGGGCGCCATCATGGCCGTTCCGGCTCACGACCAGCGTGACTTTGAATTTGCCCGCAAATTTGATCTGCCCATAACTCAGGTCATCGATAGCCGAGAAAAAGAGTTAGATTTATCCAAAGAAGCATTTACCGATATAGCTAATGGGTTTTTAATCAATTCCGGCGAGTTCGATAATTTATCCTGCACGGAAGCAATCGAAAAAATTACTGCCAAACTGGCGCAAAATAAAATGGGAGAAAAAACTATCAACTATCAACTCAATGACTGGGTTTTTTCCCGCCAGCGATATTGGGGTGAACCAATTCCGATCGTTTATTGTGAAAAGTGCGGTGAGGTTCCATTACCCGAAGACCAGCTTCCACTCGAACTTCCCGAAGTACCAAATTATAGTCCGACCGCCACCGGTGAATCACCGCTCGCTAACATCGCCGACTGGGTTAATACCACCTGCCCGCAATGCGGTGGCGCGGCCAAACGGGAAACCAACACCATGCCTCAATGGGCCGGTTCCAGTTGGTATTGGCTACGATTTACCGACCCGCACAATGATACTGAATTTGCTTCCAAAAAAAATCTGCAATACTGGACACCGGTTGATCTCTACAACGGGGGAATGGAACACACTACATTACACTTATTATATTCGCGTTTCTGGCACAAATTTCTCTTTGATCAAGGTTTGGTCCCTACCAATGAACCGTTCAAAAAGAGGATTTCCCATGGTTACATATTGGGTGAGGGTGGCATCAAAATGTCTAAATCCAGAGGAAATGTTATCAATCCTGATGACATCATCAAACAGTACGGTGCTGACACTCTACGGGCCTATGAAATGTTTATCGCTCCTTATCCGGATACCGCTATTTGGGATACCAATGGCATCAAAGGTGTAAATCGCTGGCTATACAAAGTATGGAATTTAGCCCAGGATATCATCATCGCCAACGATGTTATCCTAGAAACCCCCGAGCAATGGTTGTATGACGCCGGCGAAATTGCCGAGACACAACTGGCGGTGCGGGTCAACAAAGCAATTAAAAAAATCAGTGGTGAGTATGAAAAAATGTCGTTCAATACGGTTATTTCGCACCTGATGATTTTTACCAACGACCTTATTGCTTTTCAAAAAGAACTACCTATCGCCAAAGATCCAATTGCTTGGCGACAAACTTTGGAGGCTCTGCTTTTATTGTTATCACCGGCTTGTCCGCACATTGCTGAAGAATTGTGGCAACAAATGGGACACTCTAAATCCATTTGCCTGATGAATTGGCCGCAATATGATGAAAAATTATTTCAAAATGACCTAATCACAATTCCCGTTCAAATCAATGGTGTGCGAAGGGGAGAGATGACCGTCGCCACTGATTTGAGTCAAGAAGAAATTTTATCGCTAGCCAAACAAGTCCCAAATATAATCAAATATTTGCAAGGCAAAAAGATTGTCAAAGAAATTTATATTAACGGCAAAATAATAAATTTTGTAATTAAATAATAAGTTAAAATAAGAATGAGTTTTATAAAATAATATTTTATACTGTCATCCTCGAATCGGAAGCGTCATCGCGTTCCGATAACTTGTCCAGCGAATGCGGGATCGGGGATCCAGAAAATTATTTCATATGTTTAAATTTAATTGGATTACAGTCACTGTTTTTATTGTATTAGCGTGTTTATTATTTTCTACAAGAGTAGTATTTTTCTTTGATTTTATATTTATTATTTTGATGGCAGCCCTTCTGTTTTTTATTTTTTTTAAATTCAATATTAAAACTAAATTTTTATTATTCCTGCTTCTACTTGTCTCGCTAGTTATTTATTTTTATTACCCAAAAACTAAAAAAATATGTTCACCAATGCCAGATGGTATTGAATGCCAGACATTTAAATGTGAAAATGGTATTCCATATTATGATTTCAAAACTAATACCTTTAAGTTTTTCGGTTGTGAATCATAAATTCCCCCTATATTAAGGGGGAGATAAAAATAGAATAACTTTAAATAATAAATTAAATCTTGAAACAAAACTTCATAAAATCCTCTGCCATCCTATTCGTCGGTTCTATGATCGGCAACGCCGGTGCGTATTTTTTCCATTTGGCATTGGGCCGCATACTGGTCCCTGCTGAATACGCCATGCTGGGCGCATTGCTTTCGGTCTATCTCATCATGTCCACTCCGCTATCGGCCCTGCAATTCACTATGGCCAAATTGACCGCCACCTTTGACAATGACTGCGACAAGATATCTGCCCTCTACCATCGCACCACCAAATATATCAATTTCTTTGGTTTGGCAACATTTGTTGTATTTTTAATCTCCTCTGTGTTTTTTGTAGATTATTTTCATCTCGATGGCTATTTGGGGATCGTTATTCTTTCATTTTCACTGCTATTTCTCTTTCACCTGGCCTGGAATAGGGGACTGATGCAAGGAATGTTCGCTTTTTCCGATCTGTCCTTGTCGTTGATTATCGAAGGTGTTGCCAAATTATTGCTCGGTGTGGCTATCGGCTACTATTTACACTTGGCCAATTTCACCATTGCCAGCATTACTCTGTCGCTTTTGACCGCTTTTTTGATCACGATATTTTACATTCGTACAAACATCAAACCGGTTACCGTAAAAAAAATAGATTTAAAATTATCCAAAAAACACATTATTAACGAATCGCTTAGAATGTTTGTCGGTACGATCGGCATCCTCTTTTTTATCAGCATCGATGTTTTGATGGCCAACAAATATTTAAACAGCTACGACGCCGGTCTCTACACCGCCCTTTCTACATTGGGTAAAATCGTTTACTTTGCACCGTTTAGCATCGCCATGGCCATGTTCCCGTTCACTAGCCAGATCACCAATCGCAACAAGAGAATAGCTCTTACCAAAAACGCTTTACTGATGGTTATCGCCATTGTTGGTATCGCAGTTGTGATGTATTTTTCTTTCCCGGGATTGATCTTCAGCATTTTGTTTGGTACCAATTTTCACAATCCAGGCATTTTACTGGGACTGGTTGGTTTGGCCATCGGTATCATCGGCATTGTGCAATTATTGGTCAATTATTTACTGTCACAAAAAGGTTGGGGATTTGCTTTCACTCTATTAATTTCCGCCGTCTCCCAGGTAGTCATTTATACAAATTTTCATCAAGATTTATCTACTTTCGTTTCCGCCACCTTGATGAGCGCCATGTTGATGTTGATTTTGGTTAGTATCAGTTTCTGGCAGGAAATAAGTGAAAAATGATATTCAACAGTACCAAAACAAAACACACCATTTATTTGGAGATGGTGTTTTTAACAATATTACATTATTTCAATAATCATCAACAAATCGGCTGGAAGGCAATTTATACAACAATTTAACAATTTATCAAGATAGTGTCCCTCCCCCCGCATTCCTCTTCAAACCCTCAAACTTCGCCCGCTTGACCGCGGAATTTTTAAATAATCGCTGATATTCCTCTCGGTCTATATTTCTAATCTGTTCCATAGTTAATTTATCACGGTTATTTTTTGTCTCGAATTCCGACAATCTCGTTTGTTTGGCAAACCGATTCCAGGGACAGACTTCCTGACAAATATCACAACCGAATATTCGATTGTTTATTTTATCTTTAATCTTCGGCGGTATTTGACCCTTGTTTTCGATAGTGTGATAGGAAATGCATTTCCGGCAATCAATCGTGCGATCTTCTCTGATAGCTCCGGTTGGACAAGCATCAATACATTTACGGCAGGTGCCACAACCGCCCATACTTTCTTCGGTAAATTCATCTATTTGCAAATTGGTGAAAATCGTTGCCATAAAAAAATACGAACCGATTTGATGATTGATAAGCAAACTATTTTTCCCGATCCAACCCAATCCGGCCATCGCCCCCAAATTTTTCTCCAATATCGGTCCGGTATCGGTATAAAATTTGAAATTGGAATTCGGGTCGTACGGGCGACCTTTACGGTCGCCCTTTGTGGAAACGAGATTCGGGCGACCGCGAGGGATCGCCCCTACGGGGGAATTTTTTGTATAAATATTTTTTATTTTTTCAATTATTATTTTTAATTTCTTCTGCAAAACATCATGATAATCATCACCCCACGCATAACGGGCAATGATCGCGTTGTTTCCATCATTGATATTATCACCATTAAAATACGATACTCCTAACACGATTATTGATTGGCAATCCTCCATTATCATTTTGGTATCGCATCTCTTGTCCAAATTTTTTTCCAGCCATTTCATATCGGCATGACAACCATCCTGCAACCATTGTGCAAATATATCAAATCCTTCAACTAAACCCGGACGAATAACCGCGCACAAATCAAAACCATTACTTACCGCTATTTCCCTGATATATTTCTTCTTTATCATGTGATTTAAACATTAAACCAAACCAAAAAACTATCATCAAGATAAACATACTATATCCCCAATATATCCAAAAGTCCTGCTCAAGATAAGCTACTATCGGCAAAAAAAGTGTTAAAAATATCAAAACCAAGATGATGAGTTTTGTTCTTTTCATCAAAAAAATTGCCAGACTGAGTAAAGTTATCCATTTTAAACCTGAAAAACTCATATTGTTTGACAGGTACAATAACCAGGATACAAATAAATTGATAGCCAGCAAAACATTTAAATTGATTTTTTTCATAATATTATCCGATACTTTGATTCGTCACGGATTATACCAGTAAAATCACAATATTGTCTATAATTATCTTTACGTCAATATTTGTCCCGTATATTTGAGAATAATTCTTCAAGCGTAGTATAATAAAGCCAAATTAAATAAATAAAAATTTATGGATTGGCAGGATATCTTAATTGGTCAAAATGCCACTATCTCGGGAGAAATCAAAACTCAAGCTTCGATATACCTTTCCGGTCGCATCGAAGGATCGGTTTATACCGATAAAAATGTTGATATTGACGATAAAGGTGTTGTAAAAGGTGTTATAGAATGTATTGATTATAATTTGTCCGGAACTCATGAAGGTGAAGTTACCGCCAAAAAGATTCACTTAACCAAAACCGCTAAACTACTGGGCGATCTAACTTCCAGTTGTCTAATTATAGACGAAGGAGCGGCATTTATCGGCACATCAAAAAAGCAACGTGAGAAACTCGATTCCAAAATCGATCAATACGAACCAATTTACGAAATATAACCAATACTAAACATATGTATTACTATCTGGTTGACAATAGCAAACGCAAAGAATTTGATAAAATCGAACAAAAAGCTACGGAAATTCTCGTCAGTTTTGACATCCTGGGCGAGTTTGATTTTATCGACAATCTGGCCGACGTCGAAGATAAAGTCAAGGGGGCGATCGACAAAGGATTTAGTACAATTGTTGCCGTTGGCGGAGAAGTTCTTGCCAATAAAGTGGCTATCAATTTAGTAAATTCAAAAATCGCACTAGGTATCTTGCCCCTGGAGGATAGTTTGCTGGTAAACTCACTTGGATTGGGAAATTGGAAAAACTCTCTGGAAATTCTTGCCGCTCGCCGAGTATTGCTGATGGATACCGGAGTGATTAACAATAAATTTTTCATAACCGAACTACTGGCCAATCAATCTCCGGACATGCCGCCGGAAATAAAACAACAATCAATCTTTTCCAAATTGTTATCCTCCAAACCGAAAATTGACGAAGACAAGAAAAACCAGATCACGGTCAATGTTCGCGATCAGTATCAAGTAGAAGCTACTATTTCCGGTTTGGTGGTTACCAATTTACGTCCATTTGGCAACAACATCGAATCTATCCGCCAAAGCATGATAGATGAATGTTTGCATCTGGGTTTTAGTGATCAGCTTGGATCGGGTGATGTGCTTTTTTCCCTTAACAGCAATGTCAAAGAAATGCAATCAAAAAACATCAGTCTTTTTCACCTTCAAGAATTTGAAATTCGTAGCGAGAAACCTCTTTTCTTCTGGTCCAACAATGAAGTAATCGCTCGCACCCCGGCTGAATTGTCTGTTGAGCGCAAGTCCCTCAAGGTAATCAGCGGTCGTCTTCGATAAAAATTTAATTTTTTTTGTTCATCAACTATCAAAAAAGGCGGAGAAAATATTTTTCCGCCTATTTTTTTACCAAGATTTTTATGAAAATATTTTTAGTGTATTTTTTCGTCCCGATACTATTTTTTGTCCAAACCGCTTTTCCATATAATATAAATATTTCAAGCATGGTTCTGCCATTGACCCTTTCTTATCTGGTGGCCGGCACCTATGCTTTGCCTTTTTCTCAATCAGCGATAATCTTGATTTTGACCATTCTACTGAATTTTTTATACTCTGCAAATGATTTCTTGGCTATCGGTCTGTTGCAAATCATTTTATTTTTAGTAATTCTCTATATTAAAAAAAGACACGTTTCTCACGTCTTAAGTTTTAGTTATCTTCTCTTTGCATTTCTGGTATATAATTGTGCATTTACGTTTCTGCATTTAAATTTTCAACTGGAAAACACGCTGTCCTACATTTTACATTTTGCTCTTATGGAATCATTATTTGGCTGGCTTATTGCTATTGTTTTCATCTATCTGATAAATTTATTCTTTAAACGTCAGCATCCAAAAATTGATCTGGAAAAATAATCCCCTTTACTATTTTAAGGGGGAATTATTATATGTTTTTTTAATTTATAAGTTGTGCTAGTTTATTTTTTTATCTGTCATCCTCGACAAGAAAGTGAAACGCTTCTTGATCGGGGATCCATCCAAACCATATTTTGTTTTTCTAATTAGCACAACTCATTAATTTCTTAAATCAATAGGTATATCAAAATCAATAAAAGATTGTTTCATGTCTTTGATTTCGAATTTCTGTCCGCAATACCAGTCAATCTTTTTGCCTTTTGCCACCAATTCGCAAGAATTGGTGGGGAATTCGTATCCGTCTTTTTCCACAACTATTCTGTATTTGCCGGGTACGGTTAAAAATGAAAATCGGCCGGCAAAATCAGTTAGTTTGGTTTCCAAAACTCGTTCATACTCCGGCTCGATTATTTTCACGATTGCCATAGGCACCGGATCGCCTGTTCTGGAGTCATAGATCATTCCCCATGGCTTTAGCGAAGTTGACGATTTATAGAAATGAAATACTATTGCCACTACATATGAAAGGGTAACCAAGGCATTTAACCACCCGGGAAACATTATCATTACCAGTACACTCAAAACAAAACCGATCAAAAGTACCGGAAAAGAAAATTTACCGAGATAGTATCGAAACATTTTTATATGGTATTTTTTTTCTATCAAAATTGACTGTCTGATTGATTCTTTCGGAGTAATCGGGATGTTCAAATCAACCGATTCATTATCATCACCAATTTCAAAAATACCACCAAAATACAGATTGGTGTAACGGCCATCATACTCACCAAAATTACCTTGTGCCGGGAATGTATAGTTATGTTTTGTAACCTGAATTAAGTATTTGCCTTTTTTGACGATAAAACTATAACGCCCATCTTTGCCCGTTACCTTGCTTTGTAAATATTTTTTCGTTTTTGCTTCGTACAAACGTACTATCGCCAAATCAACCGGCTCTTTGGTTTCGCTATCATACACCACACCCCAAGGATCGCGTGCCGGTACCATACCTAACCATGAAGTAATGTTATTAAATAAAAACAAGAAAAAGCTAAATATCTCAAAAATCAACCCGAACAAAGATAGGCCAATCAAACTCAAAGCAAACCAGAAATTAATCTGCGCAACATTTTCCATCAACCCTGAAACATCGTCACTTTCCAGTATCTGTTGATATCTTTGCAGGGGAATCACTTCCGATATCCCACTCGGTACAATCTGTTTATAGATAGAAAAATTTTGCATTTCACTTGGGATACTGATGTACCCATACTGATTACCACCAACCGCATAAACGAAATATTCTCCGGTTGGTAAATCAACCGGGAAGTCATATTGCCAAAAACCGTAGTCATCTGAGTAAACCGTATATAATCGATAATCGTTGTCATTGAATATATAAATATTTATCTCGATATTGGGGGCTGACGTGCCTTTGAAATTCATCTCCTCACCTTGATAAACTTCGCTACTGGAAAGCTTAAGGGTAGGTGGCAATAATACGTAGACGGTATCCCCTCGTTTTATGGAGTCTTGATCGATTGCGATATTGACATCGCGAGTGCGAATACCCAAATCAGCAAAGTAAGATCTAATCAAGGTATCGATATCGCCGAGATTTTCAGGAAACAGCATCATACTTTCAAACAATCCGTCCAAACCGGAGTAGTTTGACTGATTATCGATATCGTTCTCAGTCGTTACCAGTGAATTTGGAAATGTCCACCCGATAATTGGAATATAATGTTTAACAATTTCTGTACTGGGTGGGGGAGGAGTTACCGGTGGTTCTACCGGTGGCTCCACTGGTGGTTCAACCGGAGGTGTGGTTGTACAAGTATTTGACACAATTGACCATGATCCCCACAACGGTCCAGGGCAGGAAGATATCCTGCGTTCCACTATCATACCAGTTTGTCCGGTGGGACATGGTAAAACACGGGTTTCCGGCAATAGTGGTGTACACGTGGGAGGAGGAATAATTGGGGGACCGCTCGATGGGGGTGGTCCAGATGCCACCTGGATTGTGTAATTTAGCACATAAGAAGTGGTTGCTTTATGTCCAGCACCATCATCACATCGCATATAAATGGTTTTACCGCCTTCACCAGTAAGATTTAAAACACACTGAGTAACTGACAAACATGTATTTGCCATAGTATCATAATCAGTGTCAATCGTATCCCAATGGCATTCAATCGCTAAAGGAGAGGTGGTGTATTCTACCAATGTATAACCATCATCGGTAGTATCGACATACGGGGCGGTTGAATCTCCGGCTACGCTTATCACTGTGATCGCTGGAGCGGCTCCACCTGCAGTAAATGATCCGACAAAATCATCATCAATATTGATGGGGTTTCCCGGATATGTAGTCACAATTCCGGTAACCGTTACCGTACCGGCGATTGCCGAAGTCAACGTAGCGGTTGTTTCGCCGGCTGCGTTGGTTGGCAAAGTTGGTCCGACTAAAACCGCTCCCGGTAATCCGGCGATATTTAAGCTAACCGTTTGTCCGGCCAGCGGAGCATTGCCAAAACCACGGACAGTAACGGTTACATTGATAATTTGTCCAACAACCACCGAAGAAGGCACCCCATCGATCTCTGAGTTTTGCTTGATAGCGTCCGCCAAAGAATTTATTTCCACTGATACATTGGTATTGGATGTTACTTGCGCCTTTGATTGACTGATTACATTTAACCCACCCAGTATTAATCCGGTCACAACTACCAACATCAATAATTTTAAAATCAGTTTTTTTAAAATAATTAATGACATTTTTTTAAATTATTTATTTTTGTATTTATTTTTTTTATTATTTCCTCAAGGTTCGGCACTATTTAATTTTTTTAAATAATGCCGAATGCTTGAAAAAGCAATTATCTCTTCATTTCTTCTTTAATTTCCTTGGACAATTCTTCCTTATAACTCTTTGATGACATTTTGATGAACAAAATGATCAAAATGATAATAACAAGAATAATCAGCAAGGTTGTAAAATGATATTTAGAAAATGAAGTCTGCTCAGTAAATTGGGTATTGGATGAACCAAATGTACCATTTACTGTGGCAGTGTATTTTCCAAACAGAGTTCCTTGTGGTTCCCATGTGGTAACCATGTTACGAATGCTGTCTGGAAGTACATTTTCACCTTCCAATTCCACTTCGGCAACTGTGCTACCTAGCCAGTTGGTAATGGTAATCATTCCTTTTGGTTTAAAATGAATGTTACCGGTGTTGGCAAAACGTAGTGAGAAATCTACTTTACCTTGGTCGTCTAGACCTTTGGTAGAGAATTCCACAACATTACCGGCTTCGGTCACATTTCCGGAAACTTTTAGAAGTACCAATGTGTTTACCGCACTTTCAACTTTCAAGGCTGTTGTCTCCGGTGTGCCTTCTGGCGCTTTTGTTGAGAACAACATGCTACCATAGCGACCACCTGGATTGGCATTGGCGGGAACATTGATAAAGAATTTTATAGTGTCGCTGGCGCCTGGCGCTAGACTAACACTATTTCGATCAAAGCTAATCCAGTCTTTCATCCCATAGGGAGTGTCATTTTCAGTAAGACTGGGAATGCCTTCTTCGCTTTCGGTATCAGGCAAGAAGTTTTGTGAAGTTGGATACAATACCGTCTCGGCATCACCAGGATTGCTCAGAGTTACTTGACCAGAAAGTTGTTCTCCTGGTGCTGCGGTTAACTCATCGAACAGAACTGGAGACACTTTGATAGCGGTACCGTTGCCTTGGGCCATAGCTGGCATATAACCAACTAAGGATAACACCAAAGCAAACAACAAACTGTATGCCATAGATTTAAATTTTGTTTTCATGTGCCTTCCTTTGATTAATAATAATTCGACCATAAACTACTTTTTAATATGATTAGAAAGTAGCGGTACAAATATACATTAAAGTGTTGGTATAAGTTCCAGCTTCTTGAAGCTCGTTGACTTCAATCTCGTAGCTAACATAGTTTGTCTCGGTACTAACCGGTCCAGACTCGGTAGCTACATTGTAAGGAGTGTTATCAGCCACGAAACCAATGTATTTGGCCACCTGGAAATCAGCATAATCGGTATCATCAGAAGTAAAACCAAAATAACCATTGGTTGGACCACCGGCATCACTAGGAGGACCGGCTACTGGCCAGGTGATTGCACTACCATAAGCAATAGGGGTATCATAACCAGTACCTCCGGAAGCTAAAGTAGAAATGTAATCAGCGGCGGCAGAAGTAAGATCCTGGTTCTGTTGTACTGTTACAACATAACCATTGGTGGCATTGGTTGTTACAATCAATTCCTGACAAGCGATCTTTGGTGTGCCGGTTGTCAAATTACCATAAGGAATAGTTGTGGAAGTGGTGGTAACGTCAGCGTTACCGCCAGCATTGGGACAAGCAAAAGCTTGTGATTCACCATTGATAACAAAAGTCAGACTGGATTGCACGGTAGCGGTTACGCTAACGGTATCGTTGATATGAACAACTGCGATTGTCTCGTCATTGAGATCAGCGGTAGCGTCATTACCATCATAAGTACCGATAGTAATATTCTTGGCACCGGTAGTTGGGGGATTGATTATCTGGTTAGCACCACCAGTTGCGTTAGTACCAATTTTGATTTCAACTGCAGTGCCGGCCGCCATGGTCAAGTCAGGACCCAAATCAAACAATATTTTACCATTATTGATATCAGTTAAAACCAGTTCTACCTGTACTCCGGTTGGTTCAGAACCGGTAACAATTGTTCTATCACTGCCACCTACACTAATATCGAAATCACCAGCTGCCAAAGTTACAGCCGAAGTCATGTCAAAATCAGTAGCAAAACTTAATTGTATCGCTCGACCTAGATTACTTGTCTCAAAATCGCTACCGGTCGTGAAAAGAATGGTATGATTTGAAGCAGTATCTGGGGCGCTATTTGTTAGAGTGTCTTTAACACTTGTCAAGCTGTCAGCATAGGCAGTTGGTACCAAAACGGCAACCAAAGCCACTACCGACAGAAAGGACAAAATTCGTTTTACGCTCATAATTTTCGCCTCTTATAAATTCAAATAAAACAAATAAAATTTTCTAATTTATCGACCAAAAATGTTAAATATATAGAAAATAATTATTACCAAAAAAATTAGAAATCAAATTCCTGTATATTAGGTTATCAAATATCGGACATCTGTCAATTGAGGAAAACTTGTTATTTTTACCCATATAATTAAATCATATAATTATAGCATAAAAGGAAAATAAATGCAAGGAAAATATAATTTGAAATTCATCAGTATTAGTACATTATCCTATCAATGCGAAAAAACAGTCCAGACAAGGTTAATCAAAGAAAATAATGTGTTAAATATTTTCTATTTGCCAAAACAATCATATAGTGTATATAATAAATAAGAGTCTTTATGCTTTTGTAGGCCAAGTATTTACAAAAGTATATTTTATACTTTTTTTAACAATTTTTTAAATCCATCAACCAGCTTGTCTGGCTTGCTTGGAGCGGCGAGAATGTGTTCTTAAAGAGGAAAGGGAGAATCTTCTATAAGAGGAAACTCCTCGTTTCTCTTAGGGCAGGGCTCCCGCAAAATTACTTTTGCTTTAGCTAAAGAATTTTGTGGGATAGAGGAAGAACCATTCGAGTCAAGCGAAAAGAAAGCCAGCTTGTCTGGCTTGCTTGGAGCGGCGAGAATGTGTTCTTAAAGAGGAAAGGG
>CALKWM010000008.1 GCA_938004065.1 uncultured bacterium | reverse complement strand
ATTGCTTATTGCTTATTGCTTATTGCTTATTGCTTATTGCTTATTGCTTATTGCTCATTGCTTATTGCTCATTGCTTATTACTCCCAAACATATTGATAAAATAACTCAACGCTTCCTCGGCCACCGACAAATTGAGTGAATAAAAAACAAATTGTCCCCTCCTCTCATCGATCACCAGATTTGCTCTTTTCAAAATATCCAAATGATGCGACATACTCGCCTGCGTAATATCAAAATATTGTTGTAATTCTTTGACCGACATGTCTTTCTTTTTCAATAGTCCCAATATCTTCCGCCGATTTTTATCAGAGAGCGCTTTAAACACACTATCCATATCGACCTCCACATATATTAACTTATAGATAACTATCTATATTATAATCTATTCTAAATAATTTTGTCAAGAATATATCAAATCTTAAAATAGTATGTTTATCTTACTTCTTATTTATTTCCAAAACTCGGTGCAACAAGGGGGTCTGGGGGGAATATTTGCGGCCATACAGCGCAAATTAACCTTCCATGATTGATTCCCGCAATTATGACCCCCAGCAATTTTTGTTACTTTTTGTTGTCAAAAAGTAAAAACAATTTTTAAACTATTTTAATTTGCTAAAATATAAAGTAGATATAAAAAAATAATAAATATCCCAATATGAAATTCAAAAAACTTTTTTCCTCCATCAAAATCTCCAACCTGGAAATCAAAAATAGATTAGTAATGCCCCCCATGGTTCGCAACTATGCTTCTCAAAACGGTACCGTAACCGATCGTTATCTGCACCACATAGAATCCATCGCCGCCGGCGGTGTCGGCATGATGATCCTGGAAGCCAGTTTTATTGACCCGACCGGAAAAGGTTTTGTTAATCAACTCGGGATTGATACTGATAAAAAAATTGAAGGCCTGAAAAAATTGGTTAAAATAGCTCACAAATACAACGCTAAAATCGGTCCTCAACTATACCTTGCCGGCCGGCAGACGAACAGTCGTATAACCAAAACAAAACCATTGGCTCCCTCCCCCATCGCTTGCCCTGTCATGCAGGAAAAACCGAAAGAGTTAAAAATAAATGAAATCCAAGAACTGGAAAATAAATACGCCCAAAGCGCAGTTATCGCCCAAGAAGCCGGATTTGATTTCGTGGAAATTCATGGCGCTCATGGTTATCTCATAACCCAATTTTTGTCTCCATTCACCAACAAACGCACAGATGAATACGGTGGATCGGAAGAAAACAGGTTTCGATTTTTAAAAAACATTATTTTAAAAACCAAAGCAATACTCGGCAATGACTACCCCATAGTCGTCAGACTCTCAGCCGACGAACTTGTCGAGGGCGGTCTAACGATCGAAGACTCTGTCACGATATCCCAAAAACTGGAAAAAATGGGGATTCACGCCCTGCACATTTCCGCCGGAAATTACGCATCTTATGCCCAAGGTATGATGATTCCACCCATGGCCATACCAAAAGCCCCTTTGACGAAATACGCGGCCAAAATCAAAAAAGCAGTCAAAATACCGGTTATTACCGTCGCCAAAATCCATCAACCGGCACTGGCCGAAAAAATTATTAACGACAACAATGCCGACATGATCGCTCTTGGTCGTGCTCTTCTGGCAGATCCTAACTGGCCCAACAAAGCCGAAAAAGGAAACATCGAAGATATTAATTACTGTATAACCTGCAATCAAGGATGTATCTCTCGCCTTTTTGCTCAACAAGACATACATTGTACCATCAACCCTTTGTGCGGATTTGAAAAAGAGCTATCCTTGCCAACCAAAACCAAAAAACCCCAGAAAATCGCCATCATCGGCGGCGGAGCCGCCGGACTATATTCTGCCAAAGAACTGGCTCGAATCGGCCACAAAATAACTTTATACGAACAATCCAAAGAACTGGGTGGCCAACTCAATCTCGCTTGCAAACCGCCTTTTCGAGAAAACATTACTATCCTCAATAAATATCTGATCTCCCAGGCAAAAAAATATCAAGCGGAAATCAAGCTAGACTCGACCCTCAATTCTGATGAAATTAAACGCCATAAATATGACATTGTCATCAACGCCACCGGATCATCCGCCATCAAGCCAACTTTTCCCGGTTCCAATCTCAAAAAAGTGATTATGGCTGAAGATGTGTTAAGCGGACAAGCCAAAATCAAGAAAAAAGTATTGATTGCCGGCGGAGGTTGCCAAGGTGCACAAATCGCTGATCTACTAGTTTCTTTAAAACATACGGTTACCATTGTTGAAATCGACGATGAAATTGCCAAAGAAATGCCCATGGATGAAAAATTCTTACTAATGCAGCGTCTGGAAAAAAAGAAAGTCAAAATTCATACCAATACTAAAATCGTCAAAATCGATGGCAAGGGTGCAATTATCGAAAAAGGCAAAGGCAAAACCAAACTTATGGCCGACAATATCATAATTTGTTTCGGACGAAAATCGAACAATGAAAATCTGATATCTCTATCAAAATCCGTTAAAAAATTATATAACATTGGTGATTCCGAAAAAGTCGGACGGATCGAAGACGCTCTCCGTTCCGCTGCCGAAATTTGCCAAAAAATCAGTTAACTAGTTATATATTTTAATCAATATCCCTGTGTAAAACAGGGGTATTGCTTTTTTTGATGATGTTTTCTGGTATTATTTATCAAATTATCACCATCCACACTTGATAGTTAATGCTTGATACCTGATACTTAAAATAAGAAAATACCTTTGCTTGGAATTAATATATGTTCCCATCACCCCCCACATGGACCGAAAATGCAATTATCTATCACATCTACCCGATGGGTTTCTTTGATTGTCCAAAAGTCAATCCTATCGCCAGGGTCAATCCCAAACTGGCTGAAATACAACCGGTAAATCGCCTATCCAAAATTAGACATTATTATGACTATTTCACCAAACTTGGCATCAACACTATCTATCTTGGACCAATATTCGAATCCTGTACGCATGGTTATGATACTATCGATTATTTCACCATTGACCGCCGACTAGGGACCAATCAACTTTTTTTTGAAATTGTGTCCGAACTCCACACTCTGGGTTTCAAAGTTATTATCGACGGTGTTTTTAACCACACCAGTCGTCTGCATCCAGTATTTGTCGATATCAAAAACAATCAACAAAATTCCCGATTTATTGACTGGTACAAAAATATTGATTTTTCTTGTAACACGGTCTGGCAAGATGGTTTTAGCTACAAAAATTGGGAAAACCATACCGAGCTACCGGAGCTAAATCTCGAAAACACTGAAGTTCAAAAATTTATATTTAAAATAATCCAGTTTTGGCAAACCAAGTTCAATATTGATGGATGGCGGCTGGACGTGGCATACAACTTGCCACCGAAAATAATTGAAAAAATAAAACAAAGCACGAAGCAATTCAATAACCAGTCATTTATCTTTGGAGAGTTGATCCATGAGAATTATTCAAATTACGTCAAACCTTCACTCCTTGACTCATGCACCAATTATCAATTATATAACACAATTATTGATTCCATTAACCAATCCGACCCTTGGATTTTAGATGCCGAGATAGACAGACAATCAAAAAACTACCAAAATCTGAGACTCATCAATTTTACCGGCAATCACGACACCACCCGTCTATACACTATCATGCAACGAGAAAAGGATATTGCAAAATTCCTGGAGCTGATCATGACCTTCGATGGCATCCCCTGTATTTATTATGGTGATGAGATCGGACTCGATGGCATCAAAAAATCAAAATTAGACAATGAAATTAGACAGAGCATGCCTCTACCACACAAATTTAATTTCTACCAAAAAAAATCTTTTGATACTTTCCGCCAAATAATTTTCAGATACAAAAAATAACAATTTTTAAAAATATAGTCAAAAATCACAACCCCCTAGCCAATACCACACCTACAACTTTGTTGGCACCGGCTTTTTTTAGCACTTGCGCGCATTCATTCAAAGTTGCCATCGTTGTACAAACATCATCCACCAACAAAATATTTTTTCCAACAAAATTTTCCTCACCTCTTTTTATCTCAAAAACCCCTTTTACATTTTCCATACGTTCTTTTCTGGAAAGCCCTACTTGTCTTCTATGAAAACTATGACGAACCAAACCATCATAAAATGGTTTTTCTATATTTCTAGCCAATATTACAGCCATTCTTTCAGATTGATTGAAACCTCGCCACCAATATCTTTTTTTCGATAATGGCACACAACATAACAAATCAATATCCAATGATATTTTTTGACACGCTTCAACCAAAGCACCCGTTAACACCTCATCTAAATCATACAAATCTTCATATTTGAATTGAAATACCAGTTCCGCCAAAAAATCATTCTTATGCAAAACCACCACCAAACCGTCGATATCAGATTTACCACTACATTTAACACACACTATGCCTCGATCGGATACTTGCCGACAAATCGGACATACTTGCACTTCCACAAATTGCATTTTTTCACACCAGCACTTTTTGCAACACCAACTACCCTCACTACCGCAACCCAAACAATACCGGGGAAATATCCAGTCCAAACACCACCGCCAAATTTTACCCACAGCAAGAGTCATGGTCGAATTATACCTACCATAACATTATGGATAAATTAATATTTTCTTAAATATTTCTTCATTTCCTATTCTTTCTACATCAATTCATTATCGTCCCAACTTGTTGGAACACCATACTTAATCCTTGCCACTTGAAACTTGTTACTTGTTACCTATCCTATCGCATCCATCAAGCTCACACCATTCATCTCATCCGGCACCCGCAATCCACTCAATTCAATAACGGTTGGTGCAATATCCGCTAACAATCCATTGGGAGTATAATTACCAGCATCAGCAAATTCTTCTTTATGTTTTCGGATAAATTTAAACCTCTCGTCAATTAACAAAAACGGCACCGGATTGGTACTATGCTCTTTGGATATATTTCCTGAAATCGGATTTATCATTTCTTCACAATTTCCATGATCGGCACTAACAATGACCGTTCCATTCTTGACTGTTGTTCTCTCTACTACCCTCCCCAAACATTCATCTACCACTTCTATCGCTTTTACCCCTGCTTCATATACACCGGTATGACCAACCATATCCGGATTGGCAAAATTTACCACAAAAAAACCATATTTTTCACTATCAATCGCCGCCACCAACTCATTAGTTACTTCATATAAACTCATCTGCGGTCTTTCATCATATCCACGAACTTGTGGCGAAGGTACTTTTTTTTGCTCTTCTCCATCAAATAATACCTTGTCTCCTCCATTAAAAAAATAACTCACATGCGGAAATTTTTCCGTTTCAGCGCAATGAAACTGTCTGATATTGTTTTCACTCATAATTCTGGGCAAACTGGTTAATTCCCCGGAAGATTTATTGATTTCCTCCGGAGTGAAAGCAATTTTCACTCCCATGTTCACCAATTCATAAAAAACCATACATACCATAGAAATATTTTCAAATTTATGACCACCGCGCGCCTCTACAATTACCTTTTCATCCGACGCAAAAAAACTGGCTATTTGTCTGATACGATCCCGCCTGTGATTCAAAAATATCAAACCGTCACCTTCTCGGATAGCTCCAACTGGTTTTCCTGATTCATCAACTATCATTACCGGCATAATGTTTTCATCAAATATTCCCCGAGAGTAAGAATTGGATATCGCTTCTTCCACACTGGCCGCCGTTTCACTACCCTTACCAATCATCGCTTCATAAGCTAAATTTGTTCGATCCCAACGACTGATACGATCCATCGCATACGTTCTGCCTTCAATAGTCGCCACCACACCAATTCCGGTTTCAACCATCACCTCCTGCAACTGTTTGTAAAAATCACCAAAAGACTGTGGCGGAACGTCTCGACCATCAGTAAATAAATGTAAATTGACTTTTTGCATACCCCTCTTTTTACACAACCTGAGCATTGCCAAAAAATAATCGGTATGACCATGAATACCGGCCGATGAAAACACACCGGCAATATGTATCGCCCCCCGATTTCTTTTTACTTTATCAATTTCCGCAATCAACACCTCATTTTCATAAAACTGACCGGAAATTATACTCTCTTTGATCATCGCCATACTTTGTTTGATAACCGAACCCACTCCCATCGTGATATGTCCCACCTCCGAGTTTCCGTATTCCCCCCACGGCAATCCGACCGATTCACCGGATGCATTTAAAACGGCATGCGGATAATCATTCCAATATCGATCTATATTGGGAATCTCTGCATTCAATATTGCATTTCCTTTTCTTTCCAGAGAAATCCCAAAACCATCCAAAATTACCATCACCACCGGATTGATTTTTTTCCATTCAATTTCTTGATTCATATTATTTTTTTATTTTTCCATTTACTTTTATAATACATTAAAGTATTGCATCTTACCTTACTTTACAAAATTTTCCAAAAATAATAATGCTGATTCAAATTTCTTGTTCTATTGAAAAACCACTCTAAAAACTGTAAATTTAATACTGTACAAAACTTATATGCACATTCAACACTCAATACATTTTTCCTCATTCTTTTCTCGCGTCATAATTATTTTAAAACTTTGTAATACCCATTTTAAATTTAAAAAGTTACGCGGGGAGAATGTGCGATATATAAGGACTCCCGAAAAATTAGATGCGAAGCAACCATATTTTTGGTGAAAGAGGAGGAACCATTCGACTTTAAGCGTAGCGGAAGACGGTTATACCGGCTTACGCGCAGCGGGGAGAATGTGCGATATTTAAGGACTCCCGAAAAATTAGATGCGAAGCAATCATATTTTTCGGGAAAGAGGAGGAGCCATTCGACTTTAAGCGTAGCGGAAGACGGTTATACCGGCTTACGCGTAGCGGGGAGAATGTGCGA
>CALKWM010000007.1 GCA_938004065.1 uncultured bacterium | reverse complement strand
AATAAAGAAACAAGAAGAAAGAAGAAAGAAGAAAAAAACAAGAATCAATATGCAAGAATCAAGAACCAAGAAACAAGAAACAATATCCAAGTTAATTTTCAAGGATCAATATTCAATATCCAATGAATAAAGAAACAAGAAGAAAGAAGAAAGAAGAAAAAAACAAGAATCAATATGCAATATTCAATATGCAAGAAACAAGAATCAATATGCAATATGCAATTAAGTACCAATTTAGAGTATTTAAAAATCTGGAATTTATTTTTTTTGGTTAGTTTTTTTGTGTGTTTTTTTGTTATAATTATCTTAATATGAATAAAATTATCAAGAAATATTTCTTAAGTATCATTTGTTTTGTTTTTTTGTCGTTTGGTTTATTTACTTACGACGATGTTTTGGCGAGTGATTTTACTTTGCAAGGGAAGCTGTATTTTCCGGACAATGATGTTTCGGAGATTGCTCTGGGTACGATATCTGTAAAAACGTATAAACTGGGTTCGGACAAGGTAACAAAGGCCGAGGTTAAAAAAGATGGTAGGGGACAAGTATCTTTTACGGCAAATTTAATTGATTTAAATAAAAATGATCAGTTAATAGTAGTTTCTCAGGTAGAAAAGGAAAGCGGTTTGTTCGGTGGTTTATCAACAGTTATAACTGACAAGGAATTGACCACCGGTGTGATTGGTGGTTTAACAATTTATTTATCAGAAATTCCGGTACCGGTATTTGAGATGACGGATGATAAAGATTTGAAGATATGTTGGAAAGGTATGGACGATTTTTCAGTGGTAGGGTATGAGATAATGCGCTCAGAGATTGTGGATACGGCTTATGAGTCGGTTGGACGTTCCGGGCAAACTGCGGGTCGGCAAGTATGTTTTACTGACAATACGCTTGATAGCGGAGTAAAACAGTATTATCGTTTGGGTGTATTGACGTCTTGGAGTGCCGGTGAAGGCAAGGAAGTGATGATTTCCGATGCTTTATCGGTTCCCAGCAATGGCATGATGTTGACCAAAGGAGTTGTAGAAAATCGTGAAGTTGTAACAATCAATACCAGTCAACAAAATGATTTAACGATAGTGCAGGTGGTGGATGAAAACTCATTTGATAACGTAATTGATAAGTATTTGGTTATTATAAAAAATGAGATAGAAAAGAGGGGGTGGTCGTATCAGATGGTTTTATTGATAGCAATTGCATTGGTTTTGGTTGTAATAATCGCGTTTTTTGTGATTTCGGTAGAATTTGCCAATATCAGGTCGGGCGGAAGTGGCGTTTGGGAAAGGAAAGTGTCACGTAGTATATTTAGTGATATGGAATCCAAATCAAAAGATAAAAAAAAGAAAAAATAGGTTGTGTATAAGTGTTGATAAAAAAAGAGAGTATAATTTGTTTTGGATGGAGAAATTTTTTTAGAAAATGAATTCAAATGAAAACATGAAAAGTGAGGGATGGAAATATTTTTTGTTGGGATTGGGACTGATAACCTTGTTGGTGTTGGGGGTGGTGGTTGTTAGACCGGTTAGTTGGCTTGAAGCCAGTCAATACAATTTGACCGGATTTTTGGAATTGGGAAGTGAGCGGTATGAATTTAATGGGGAAAATGCTTTGGTGATCAATAATTTACGTCAAATAGAGGGGAATGCAATATCGTCTGGTAACAAGAGTGTTAGTTTCAATACTGATGGAGCAGAAGTTAAATTGGATCAATTGGGATATCTGCAGGGTAATCTGGTTTTGGAAGATGGATCAATAATATCTTTGGATAATAAGGGTGTAAAAATAGTAGAAGGATTTTTGGATGGGGATTTTGCTAGTCAATTTGGTTTGGTTAAATTGTCAGGTGAGACCAAATGGCGACCGTATCAAATATCGGAAATCAAAGTGAATGATCAAATCAAATTGGAGGTCAATAAAAAGACCAGAATAGATGCCGAAGTATTGGCGCTGGGTGGCAAAAAATTGACCGATGTGGGCACGCAATGGATTTCCAATGACTCTCGTTTAGTGGTTGATGAAAATGGTTATGTAACGGCTTTGGAAAGTGGAGATTTTTCTAATGGAATTGTGTTAAAGATCGCCGATCGAGAGGAAGCAATTAGTTTGCAGGCAACCGAAACTATCAAGTTATCCACAGCTAAAAATCCACCCGTTGTTCCCAATTTGGTGGAGCAAAACAGTACAAAAAAAATTACTGTCTATATCGAACCGGTTGACAGGATAGCTGATGTGAATGGTTTTCGCTTTATTAGGGGAAACAGCGAGGTGATTTGTTCCGGTTTTACCAAGGGTGGTGATGGATCAATTTCGGCTTCTGGTTGTAATTTTGCTGGCGTGGGTGCTGGTGACTGGAATCTGGAGTTAACTACAACCGATGGGGAATATGTATTTTTGTCTGAATTGCGGGTAGTAAATTCGGAAAACGCGCTAAATGTAGTGGTCAATACTAAACTTTTCAATAGTGATACTCAAACTGAGTGCGCTGTTAGTCAGCAACAAACCACGTTGTATGACAATTGTGATCAGGTTCGATATACTGTTTCGATTGATGAACCGAGTTATTTGATAGATCGAAATGTCAGTAGTGGGGATATTCGGATGGTGTTCAAAATTGATGGTAAAGCTCCTTGTCAGGCGAAAAAGAATGATTTCAGTTTGGTTGGTGCCAAATACGATGATACTACAAAAGAATTCAAATCAGCTTTGACTATAACAGATGGCAAGATAGTAAATCCGGAAATCAACTTGGTTTTTATCTCGACGTTTTATCAAGGTTGTGATTTGGCGGCAGATATTTATCTGGAAAATATGAATTTCGATGGATTGGTACTTTATGCTAGTTCCAAGGCCAGAGTGGGGATAGGATATCCCAAGCAAGTTGAGTTATCGGGAGACGTGGTAGTGGAACAAGGCAATATTGATATTGAAAGCACCAGTGATGATGCAAAAAGTTTTTCACTTGTTGCTCAGGACTCGATAAAATTGGTTAATGATCAGCAAAATCAGTTGGTTGGTTATGAGATTAGTAGTAAAGCAAATTTTGCAGATATTGTGGCTAGGTTGAAGGAAAATTTAAATAAATTGATTATCGAAAGAGGTGTGTTAAATATAAATTCGACTGATATTGGAGACAATTTAAAGAAATTTACAAATGATAGCCGAGCTAAATATCCGGAAGGACGAATTATTTATGATGGCAATGAAGTGGGTGATTACATATTACAGGATCGTGGCGGTACAGATGTTTTAAATGTGTGTGGGCCGGTAACATTGGTGGTGGAAGGACGAGATGTGTATATCAATGATGATATAAAGATGTCTGAAGTGTCGGCAGGTGTTGGTGGATGTGCGCAAAAAGGCAATTTTGGTTTGATCGTATTGGATGGTAATATCTATGTTGATCCGGCGGTAACGGATATCAATGGATACTATTTTACAACCGGTACTTTTTATACCGGAGCAAATGATCAGCAGTTCGTTTTAACCGGTGTAGCCGTGGCCAATAATTTTGTTTTACAGAGGTATTAAAATCAAGTAACGAGTTTCAATATCCAATATCCAATTGAAGTAACAATATCCAATATTCAATAAGCAATATGCAGTATGTAAAAGGGAGAAAAAAATGAATAAAATTACGGCTTTTTGGCGAATTTTGATGATACTGGGAATTTTGATATTTGGTTTGATAGTAGTTTGGTTTGTGGTCAAGATAATGGTAGGTGAATATAAAGGGACCAATAGTCAATTGGAACAAGAGGATGCATTGGCAAATAGTGAAAGTGGGGTGGTTAGAGTTGTGAATCAAGATAGTATTGGGATAAATACTATAGATAGCGTGAGTAAGGATTTGCAGTTTACAGATGAGACCAAATTTTACGTCATGGATCCCAGAAATGGGGAATATGTTATTGTTTCAAAAGATCAAATAATTCCCGGCACCTCGGTTTATATTGAATTAGATCATACTAATTTGGAGATTGTAAAAGCTGTAAAAGCGCAACAGAATACGGTTTTTGGAGGAATAGTTAAATCAGTCGATGGACAAAATATCTACATTGAAGATAATATGAATGTGTATCGGGAAATTTTGATTTCTGATTCAACAGTAATTTATTTATCCGGTGGTGAGGAGAAAAATATTTCAGATATTGTGCCGGGATCGTCTTTGATGATTTATTCTTCTCGTCCGGTGACAGAAGGAGTGATATTGGAGGCCGGATGGGTGGAAATAATTGATATGAGTAAATACGAAGTGGAAGTGATCGAGGAATAATATTTTGTGAATAAAAAATTTATATTCAATATAAATATAATGAATAAGCGAGTATTAATAGTTTTTTTTGGAGTTGTGTTGTTGATTGCATCTACAGTAACGGTAATATTGGCTCAGAGCGTGCCTTGGCCGTATTCCGGGAATTATCCAGATTCTAGAGCGCGGGATGTTGGATTAAATCGAAATTGTAGTAATTCCAATCCGTGTATTGAGTTGTTTGTAAATGGATATCATGCCGAACCGTATTCCAATATTCAACCGGCAGCACCGGGCGATCCGGTAGTTTTGAGTTGGCGAACGGAAGGCGTGAGAGACTGTTATATCAGTCGACAGTCAAATCTGAATAATTGTTCTCCGCGACGTGCGACAGATTGTTTGCAAAATCCACAGAGAGTCAATGAAGATGGATCGATGAATGTGACGGTGTCAAATTCGGGACCAACGTATTATCGTCTGCAATGTCGTCTTAGATCTGGTTGGTTTTGGTTATCAACGTATGTGAATCATGATATTGCTTTTTATGCTCCTGCACCGCCGGTAGTTATGAATCCATTGGAAATTACAGATAGTTGTCCAACATGCGGTGATCCACAGATCAATTTTACTATCAATGCTACACCGCAAGCGTGTATTTAATTACATAATAAAAATGATACTTAGAAATCAAAAATTTTTGCAACTTGGAATTATTGTCGCTTTAGTGTTGTTTGGAATTAGTTTAATAATTTTGTTGTTTTATTTGGTAAATTTGCAAAATTATCGACTTGATTATGAAGATCAGAGCATGTTTGAAAGTGATTTGTCTTTTGTTGCAGTTGAAAACGTAGAAGGTGTTGTAGCAGGTGTTATAAAAGAGTTGGAAGAAAGCAAGATAGTGTTGGTTGATGAAGGAACTCAAGATAGACATGAATTTAGCTTGATCAACGATCCAGATGTAATTGTTTTAATGTATGATCAGGATTCCAATACATATCCAAAGAAGACTATGGATGATCTAAAGCTAGGTGATAGAGCCGAGGTTCATTATTTTATTGATAATGGAGTGAAAAATGTTGAGTCAATTATAGTGGGGGTGAATGATGAAGTGTAAAATCATAAACTTGATCAATAATTATCATTTTATATATTTGTGGCTATTGTTGTTTGGCATGTGTTTTGTGCTGGTGTCAAAAACGCCAGTTTTTGCTGCAGATCTGATGCCAAGTTGTTCAAGTGGTCATTATATGTGTTTTAGTGCAACGTGTAGTTATATTGTTAATGAGAGGGTGTCTGGAACAAATAAAATTGTATCAGTTGATAGAGATTGGAGGAGTAATAGTTGTGGATGTACTAATCCGTATAGTTGTAGTGCGGGTTCTTCAACTGGTTCAATTATTTTTCACGATTATAGTACTAATTCACAAAGAAATGTTATTGGTCTTACTCATACTCTGGAACCGGGGGATTGGTTGGAATTTATTAATTTTGCTGAAACTTGGCCATGTCATGGGACTGGTCCTAGTTACGCTAATTTCACAAATAGGTGTAGTTCTTTAAGTCGGGTTGTAAATGGACCTGCGGCGCCAACTGGAACATTGAATGCTACAGCAAGTTGTCAGAATACCACTCAAGGTCAAGTAGCACTGAGTTGGAACACAAGTGCGTCTGGAACATGTTACATATTTCGTGATGGTAATAGTAGTAGTATTACTAGCGGAAATTGCAATAGTGGAAGTTATACTAATATGGGTTTATCTTTGAGTACCCCTTATACATATTATCTAACCCAGTCAAATTCAAGCACAGCTACAAGAATTGCGTCGAGATCTGTTACGACACCGAGTTCGGCTATGTGTGCTCCAACTCCTCAACCTACTCAGGCGAGGTGTGGACAGGCAAATGGTCATAATTTTAGTGCAACAGATACTGGATATACTTCGACATACGATCAGTGTGATACTGGTAGTCCAAGTACAACTGCTTTTCCGGTACAGGGTGGCTCGCAATCATGGACATGTAGTGGCTCAGGTTATTCGGTTAGTTCTACATGTACGGCAACTAGAAGTGGACCTTCTGGAACTGGTATTACAGTAAATTTAACTGCGAGTAAAAATACAGTTTCTTCATCTGGTGAAAATATTACATTGTCATGGACTTCAACGGGGAATCCCGCGGAGTGTCGAGCATATTTGGGAACAACTGCATGGAATGGTGGTGTTGCGCCAAATTATAATAGAGTACTGCCGTCTACCAATGGTTCTCAACAGGTATTTGTTAGTTCCGAGACAAATTTTCAAATTGGATGTTTTAGGGGTACTAGTTCAGCATTTGATTATGAAAGGATCTATGTTGCAAATCCGGTGATTAACGGTAGATGTGGCAGTACAAACAATAGTTGTACTACTGGTACGTTAAATGATATTGCTGATTCATCGACATATTATTTGTGGAATTGTATTGGTTCGGGAGGTGGCGCAAATGCCCAGTGTACAGCCAGTCACAATAGTCTTTCTACATATGAATTATGGGTTTATAGAAATCGTTGTTCGGGAAATAGAACGGATACGATAGACATAGTTGAATCCAGTGCCTTGCCGATCAATTGGCAACCTGACATAAGTAAGGTAAATATCAGGACAATCAACGGACAGACTTTGTGTTATGAAGTCAGGCAAAATTGCAGTGTTTCCAATGTAAAAATTTTGGGACAACAAAACAGGACTTATGATTGTTCGGTGCCAAATAGACTCAGTATCCAACCGTCAACGGTTGATATTAGTACTAACACTGATCAAGTATTGTCAACAAATGTTATTTGTAGCAAAGGCGAGACTTTGCCTGTGCAAAGAGATTTAACATCGGCCAATTCGATAAGTTGGGGAGGTTCTTACAATACTATTGTGGCTTGCAGTCCCGGTACTACCACAACTTATCAAAGTGCCGATAAATATAATTTACATTCGGGTAATGGATTGACGGTTTGTACCGGTAATGTGACCGGTACGGTTTCCAATTATATTTATAATGGTTTTGGCTGGGGAAATTTGCAGGGAAATTATAATCTAAATATTCGTCGGGGAATTACCAGTGTGGGGGGTGATTGTCCGGCTTGTGGAACAAAATATATGGATGTGCAGGTGCAGGTGCCGTTGATGCAATGCACTCCCACCGCAAATGTAAATTTATCTTTATCGTCAGTTCCAGCCAGTGTCAATTCCGGTAGCAGTGCAACGTTGACTTGGGTGGTAAGCAATGCCACATCATGCACAGCTAGCAGCAGTCCGGTAAATGCTCAGTGGATAGGTAGTAAAAGTGCATCGGATGGCAGCCATACCCAAGCTGTTACTGGGATTACGCAACAAACTACATTTACCTTGGTATGTTCGGGTTTAAATAGTGTTACTAGGAGTACTACTGTAAGTATAAATACACCGAGTGCTACTCTGACTTTTTCGGCCAGTCCAACCAGTATTAACGCCGGGAATAATTCAACCTTAACATGGGTGGTTGCCAATGCCACAACGTGTACAGCTAGTAGTAGTCCGGCAAATGCCCAATGGACAGGTAGTAAGAGTGCAACGGCCGGTAGCCATACGCAAGTAATCTCCGGTATAACAGCCAGAACAACATTTACTCTCTCGTGTTCAGGCACAAACAGTATCTCGCGAAATGTGACTGTAAGTACGGTAACGCAACCATGTGGGCAAGTGTGTACCGCAAATGCCAATTGCACGACTGGCAAATGTTACCTAAGCAAATGTGTGGCGAAGTTTTATCAAGTGCAAACTTACAATGCCAGCCATGATTATACTTTTTCTGTCTGTTTAGATTCACCGCAAAGACTGGTTTTTCAGGTAAACGATGGCCAGATTTGGGACAATACCGGTAGTTATACGGTGTATACATGCGCTAATGGAAGTTGTGCCACTCCCGAAACTTTAGTAGTTGATTTCAGGACCAATAATTCTGATCCGTGGGCACCCAGTACGGCGAATGGTAAGTGGACAGCAAATAACTACAATGGTTGTATGATGGTGAGAGTGACCAGAACTGGTCAAGCGAATGGGTCAGCGTATTCAGATGCTTTCTATGTTTATAATCCTGCACCTCCAACACATGCTTTGGGAAGTTGTTGGTATACTATGTTGATAAATGGTAAGTGTCCGGAAAGCTGTTAGTGTGTTAAGTATTGATTATTTTGTAAAGATAATTTGTAATAAAAAGATAAAAAAAATATGAATGAGTTTGTAAAAAATTTGTTTTTTGTATTTGTTATTGTCTGTGGTTTAATATATGTTGTTGGGAATAATGATGTTGCCTTGGCTGGGAAACTTTGCACTACTGTTAATAGGGTAGATTGGAACTGGAATCAAGCAGCTCTTGAATTATCGGCTACTTATTATACTACATGTAATACTAGTTGTGGTAGTTGCGGGGGGGATGATGGGTATGGAAATGTTGATTCTCATGAATCGGTAGATTACTATCCTGTTATTTCTTTTTATGGTGATAAAGGCAAGGTTAATGGTGGTTATAATACTCCAGTGAGTCCAAGTACTGTAGGAAGAAATGGTTCGTGTGATCAAGGAGATGATAATTGTGAGGTTTATTGGCCTAAGTATGACCCATCGTCGTCGGATTATGTTCAATCATCTGGTTATTCAAATTGGGGTGGTCATTACAGTCCTTATGGTAGTTTTTGTGATAATCATAGTTGTCCAAATGGAGATCATACATGGAATACAAATAGAGTGCATACAATAAAAATGAAGTTTAATAGTGATCCTTCAGGATCTTCCGCTGGATTCAAAGTTTATTCGAGTAATTATGCGGATGATATTGAGGATGATATTAGTGATGGAGATTCTCAAATTTGGTCTGGTCCATCATTTTGTATTGGTGGAAATTGTTGTGGAAATAATACTATCGATTATACACTAGGGGAACAATGCGATGACGGCAATATAAATAATGGTGATGGTTGTAGTTCAACTTGTCAGAAAGAGCCGGCTAAATGTAGTCAAGCTTGTAGTATGTCTGGTTCGAATCCATTTGGTTCGCCGCCGTGTATTACTGGCTTAACTTGTGTAAATTCATCCAATTTGATGCCAGTTACAAATATGTGGCAAACTGGTATATGTCGAAATATGGCAAATGTAGCTGATCCACTATGTGGTGCTGGTGGGGGTACATGTAATACAAATCCAGTGGCAGGGCAAGTGACAGCATGTGCAGAATGTAGTGGGACAAATCCGCAAGTAAGGGTGTATTGGAATTGTAGTAGACCAACTGCATGGGCAACATCAATGCTTTATCGAGATATGACGAAAATATATCCTGCTGGTACTGCTGGGTTGGCATTCAATGTGACTAAGACAGGTAACTTTACAGATACTGGTTTAGCAAATAGCACTAGTTACACATATCGAATGACACAATGTTTACCGTCAAGTGATTCACCACCTGTGACTGTGACCACTCCGAATTGTTCTGTTCCAGTTTGTACCCCAAACTGTTCAGATGCGCCAAATGTATGTTCTGGGACTACTTTCAATGATGCCAATGGTTGCGGGACAAATAATTGTACCGGCACTATGGTAACTAATTGTTCATGTGCAGCCAGTACTCCGATAAATCAAACTTGCTGGGATGGATGTAAAACATGTAATGGAACTTTGAACCGTCCGCCAACCGGTACGTTGGGTGCAGCTCCTTGTGATAATGATCCAAATGGCAATGGTGCTTGGGCAACTATCAGAGGCACTGCCGTTGATCCCGATCAAATGCCGACGAGAGCCAGATGTCGGCAGAATAGTGGGGCATTAACTGAGGTAGTAACAGACGCTTCCGGTAATTTTTCCTATACATATCCTTCTTTGTTTGGGACGAACACGATTTATTGTTGGGCGGTGGACAGTACCAATAGTGCCGTAACAACTTATCTGGGAAGTAGGTCATATACAAAAATTAACGAAGCTACGTATTCCGGTGCAAACAGGTGTGACGTGTATTATCAACTATATGTAAATGGAACTCAGATGAATTGGGGTGCGGCCAATGAAAATAAGTATGGATATCTGGATGGTAATTGTTCACAAATAAATTATAATGTTTCGCCCATAAATTATAGTTATTATACCGGTAGTTGTACTTCAAGTCTTATTAATTGGAAAGCGAGAGTGAAGGGAGTTATGGCTGATGGTGGCAAGGTAAATTTGCGAGTGGTGGGGCACAATGATAAATACACAGCAGTGTTTACCGGACCATGTAATTCACCTAGTTTAAGCAGAGTTGTTGGTCAGGAAGAATTCCTTCAGACCAAGGATTATCAATGTTCAATTCCACAGGGAATTGGTTTGGATCCGGACAACTTGGATTTTGATTATACTGACGTAAGTTTCAACGGTTTGCCGGAAAATGTGGATGCAACTATACGATGTACTTTAAATGACGAAATAGTTGATATTACTACCAATACCGTAGATATTAGAAAAGGAGAATTGGAAGCATGTTTCAATGTAGTTTTAGTGGGACAGTCGGCTCCGTATAATATTTATAACGTTTCTGATAATTATTTGGTTTCCAGGTGTGAAGGTAGCGTCAATTTTCATATCGGTGATTATCTCTATGATGGTGAAAATTGGGGGCCGATGAATGGTGCTTTGTCATTGTATTACAATCCGGCAACTGACAATACTTCTGAGCGATTTGAATACTCCGGTGATGTTATCGTCAACCCCCCGCCCGGTTTTGATCAGTTTATTTTTCCAAGCTTTTAAGTATCAAGTTACAGGTTACAAGTATCAAGTGTTATGAAAAAAAATAATCTTATTTTAAGACTTTCACGTTTCAGTGAGAGAGTCTTATTTTGTTGTAGAAAAATTAAGTGGGATTTGATAAATCGCCCGATTATTTTTCAACTTGTAAAATCAAGTACTAGCGTGGGTGCAAATTATTTAGAATCTCAGAATGCTATATCCAGAAAAGACTTTAGAAATAAGATATATATTTGTAAAAAGGAAATAAATGAAACTAAATATTGGTTAGTTTTGTTAGGCAAAGACAATGTAGCCAATAGAGAAGAACTTAGAAAGTTATACATTGAATGTGTAGAATTAATAAAGATCTTCCAAAGCATAACTTCCAAGTTATAATTTTTCACTTGTTACTTGCTACTTGAAACCTGATACTTTTTCTTACATCATTATTGACATTTTCCCCCCGCCTGTGCTACAATGTATTGATTTAATAGTATTGGGTAGATTTATAGATATATATATGATTAGAAGTTGTACCAAAGCGATGGGGATAGATATTTCCAAGACCAGTGTCAAGGCCGTTTGTGTTGATGAAAAAGGCATAATGGATGGTTATGGGATTGATGATTTACCGGCAAATGCCGGAGATACGGAAGTTATATTGTCTTTGAAAAAAGTATTGAGCCAAGATTGTTATAACTGTGATGTGGTGATTGGTTTGCGGGGGTTGGATGTATTAACAAAAAATGCCAGTTTTTCAAATATCAAAAATTTGGAGGATATGGGGCAGGCGGTGGAAGCGGAAATAGAACAATTGTTGCCGGTGGATCGATCAGAAGTGCAAGTGAGTTGGGAGGTAATTAAACAAGACACAGAGAAGGTGGAAGCAATTTTGATCGCTGTGCCAAACAAAGTGATTGAGCGATACAAAAGATTGGTGGATGGTGTGGGATTAAATATTAAATCATTGGAAATCAACGCCTTGGCTCTGAAAAGATCGTTTAGCGCAGAGATGAAAGAAAAATCAATGATAGTCGATGTACATGCCGATGAAACCGATATCGAATTTTATGATCGTGAAGTGCTGGTTTTGGACAAAACAATTCCGATGGGAGGTATGTCAATTACCAGATCGATATCAAAGAGTTTAAATATATCCATGGAAGAAGCGGAAGCCAAGAAAAGAGAATCAAAGATCGTGGATAATAAAGTGTTCAATGAAATATATAAAAAGTCAGTTGATGAATTGATCTTGGAGATAATCAAGACAATGTCGATGGCGGAAATCGAATATCATATCAAGCCGGATGAAATATTGTTAACGGGTGGTGATTTCAATACCCAAACAGTTGCGGATTACGTCATAGAAAATTTATCACAATTGTCGATTGCAAGATTGGTTGTTCCCAGAGCGGTTTTGATGAGTAACAATATCGACAAAGATTTGGGAGACAAGTTGCGGCTGGGAAATGCATTGGGACTGGCATTGAAGTAATTAGTAAGAATAAACAAATATACAATATGAAATATTCAATACGCAATATACAATATGCAATATACAATATGCAATATGCAATATGCAATATACAATATGCAATATGCAATATGCAATATGCAAAAAAATTAATAAGTTTCAATATCCAATATCCAATATCCAATTTAGAAATAAGAAAAAAGATTCAAAAATAAGAAAAATAAAAAGTATAATAAATATAAAAAAATAAAAAATAAAAATGGAACAGAGCAACATTTCAATTAGTGAAAAACAGGGTAAGTTGGTTGACGGTTATCCGAAAAGCACAATGCCGGTGTTAGTATCAACCAGTTTGCTGATTTTGGCAACTGTCGCTTTGGGTGGAGTGATGTGGTGGTATAACGGAGATTTAAATACCAAGATTGAAACTTTGAATCAAGATATTGCAGTGGTGGAGAAGGATATAACCAAATTGGATACACAGAGCAATCTGATTGCGGAATCCAAGAGATTGGCGATGGCGGCCAAGACATATACAAATTTTGAAAAGATGGATTTGGACTGGATGAGGTTTTTGGATAGAGTCAAAACCAATACAATTGCCGAGGTAACATATAGTGCATTTTCAATTGATCGCAAGAAAGGTACTTTTCGGATCGATGGGGTGGCTCCCAGTTATCGAGTGGTAGCAGAACAACTAAGTATATATATGAATGACAATGAATATGAGCAAGCCAATCTTGTTTCAGCGGTATTGCGACCGGAGAACGAAGACAAAAGTAAAGTATCGTTTAGTATTGAACTGACACCGACCAAAGAAGCGTTTATGGCTGAACAAATTACGGAAGGATTGGATTTGGTTACGGCAGAGCAACCGGAAATGATTGGTCTTGAAAGTGATGTTACGAAGTAGTTGGTAATATATATATCCAACGAGAAACAAGAAGTATGCAATAAGCGAGAAAGTATCGAGGATTAATATGCAACAAGCAATAAGCAATATGCAAGAAAGTATCAAGGATCAATATCCAATATCCAAGAAGCAATATGCAAGAAACAAGAAGTAAGAAGCAAGAAACAAGAAGTAAAAAACAAGAAAGTATCAAGGATCAATATCCAATATGCAATAAATAAAGAAACAAGAAGAAAAAAGTAAATATTATAAGACATAAAAAAAAATATTAAAAATAAAAAATAATAAAAATGGAAAAGCAAAATTTTAAACTATATGAAAAAAGACAAATTCCCACGTTGATGGGAGTGTTGGGAGTGTTGCTTTTGGTGGTTGCGTGGACGTATTGGATTACTCCGATGTGGGATGATGTCCATGCCGGTTTGTTAAAATTTGAAAAAACGGTTTCCACTTTGGAAGCCAAACAAAGTGAATTGGATAATCTGAAAAAGTTTAAAATTTATCTGGAAAATGAAGGTGATAAAGTTGATTTGATGAATCAAGTTTTGCCAAACAAGGAATCAATGGATGATGTTTTGGTGCAAGTTGAAAGAATGGCGGTTGACAACAAGTTATATGTAAACAGTTTGACTGTGTTGGATGCGGACAAAGACAAAGATTTGGAAATCAAAGAAGCAGATCGAGTAAAAATATCTCTGGAGCTTGATGGTGAATATCCAAATTTACTTAATTTTGTGGAAAATCTGCAAAAAAGTACTCGTTTGGTTTTGGTTGACAAAATGGGTATTGTCAGCAATGTCGATGTCGAAAATCAAAAAGTTCTATATACTTTGGAAATGACAATTTTATTGCAAAAATAAATATAAAAAATAATTTAAAAACAATGAATAAGAATTGGTTAATAGCGATTTTAGTAGTTTTGGGATATATCGCGGCCGCAGCCGGAGTATCGTATTACTATTCGATACCAAGTCAGGAGGAAAAACAAGCCCAGTATGTGACTCCGAGCTTGATCAATTCCGCTCCGGTCAGTGATGAGTTGGCGCAAAAATTGGGTGAGAGACAAAGATATGGGGAGTGGCCAATAGAGATTTCTACTGAAAGAATGGGCAAATTTAATCCATTTAGATTTTAAAAAAAGATTATAAAACACAAATACAAATGCAGGATTTGATAAAAAAATCTAGTTTCAGAGAATATCTTTTGGAGAAAGGAATCTTGGATAAAGATACGGTTGAGCGTGTCTATGCGGAGATGGCTGACTCCGATCGAACGGTCGTGGAAGTTTTGTTAGCCAAAGATTTGGTAAATGAACAAACTTTGCGAGATATGCTGGCGGAATACACTACTTTGAAAATAGGTGAAGTGCCTTTTGGTTTGCCGATAAAGACCATGTCGTTTATCAAGTATGAAATTGCATATCGATATCGTATAGTATCATTTGAGGTGACGGAATCATTTGTTCGAATTGCGACAGACAATCCATTGGATTTGGAGATGAGAGAAATAATCGATTTTCTCTCACGTGCTCGAAATACCAAAATTGAGTTATTTGTCGTAAATCGATCAGAAATAAATCAGTTACTGGAGGCATATCAGGAAAAATTGAAAATGGAGAATTTGTTAACACAAGAGAAGTTTGATGAAATAAAACAAAAATACGGTGGTTTAAGTACGAAAGTGCAGGGACCGGAAGTAAAAATGGTGGTGGATAAAATTGAACAATCCGATGACAAGCCGGCGGTGATAGAAGGTAAACCAAGTTCCGGTGCGGACCAGGGATCCAATCTGGAGGGGGAAGCGATGGCGGAGGAAAAAATCAGCCAGTTGCGTGAAGGTGGTTTGTTTGAAGATGATTATAGTGCTGAACAAAAAAACTGGTTAAAGCTTTTACAGAAAAATATCGAATCAATTGACGAGCTAAAAAAAGTAATAAATACTCGAAATATTCCGCAGATAGTAGCTTCTTTTGTAAATTTTGCCATTCATCAACGGGCTTCGGATATTCATATCGAGCCCATGACGGATAAAATCAGAGTGCGATATCGTATGGACGGAGTATTGCAGGAAATTGTGCAAATGGATAAATCGTTGCAACCGGCATTGGTGTCGCGTATAAAGATTTTGGCATTGTTAAAAATCGATGAGCATCGGATTCCGCAAGATGGTCAGTTTCGGGTAACATTTGAGGGGCGGATTGTGGATTTACGTATCTCTGTTTTGCCGACAGTATATGGTGAAAAAACAGTTATTCGTATCCTGGATGTATCGGGAGGAAAATTGACATTGGATCAATTGGGACTACATGGAACAAACAAAGAAATTGTGGAGAGAAGTTCGCATTTGTCCAATGGAATGATATTGGCAACCGGTCCGACCGGTAGCGGTAAATCAACCACATTGTTTTCAATATTGGGAATTGTGTCGGTGCCGGGAGTAAATGTGATTACATTGGAAGATCCGGTAGAGTACCATATCCCGGGGGTCAATCAGTGTCAAATCAATGATGAAATCGGGTTTAGTTTTGCCAAGGGTTTGCGCAGTATTTTGCGTCAAGACCCAAATGTGATAATGGTAGGTGAAATCAGAGATACCGAAACTGCCGAATTGGCGGTGCAGGCATCTTTGACCGGACATTTGGTGTTATCAACATTGCATACCAATGATGCACCTTCGGCCGTACCCAGATTGATAGATATGGAAGTGGAACCGTTTTTGATCGCTTCGAGTTTGGCCATGGTGATGGCACAACGGTTGGTGCGAAAGGTATGTGATCATTGTCGAAGTGAACTGGAAATTCCGGCTTCCAAGGTTGAGGAGATCAAACAACAATTGATGACTGTTCCCAAAAAACATTTGGATATGGTAGGAGTGGATTTGAATGATATAAAATTTTATAAAGGTCTCGGTTGTGAATATTGTGGAAATAGTGGATTTAAAGGCAGGGTGGCGCTTTATGAAGTGATGGAAATGACGGAAACTCTGCAACAATTAACCATTCAAAAAGCTTCTGGTAATGTGATATTTGATCAAGCGGTCAAGGAAGGCATGATTACGATGCGCCAAGATGGTTTTATCAAATCAATTTTGGGAGTTACGACTTTGGATGAAGTGTATCGAGTAACAACTAAATAACGAAAATTTCCAATTTCCAATTTCCAATTTTTCAAATAAATCACAGAACGAATAGAAATAAACAATTCCAAACTTTACAAACTTTACAAACTTTACAAGCTTTACAAACTTTACAAACTTTACAAACTTTACAAACTTTACAAACTTTACAAACAAATATATATTGTCATTCTCGAGTTATAAGGAGCTTATAGAGACGCGACGATATCGGGAATCCAAAAAAAGAGAATATAAAAATAATTTAATATCAAAAAATAAATTAAGATGATGAAAAATAGTACAAATTTTGGTTCGGATGAGAACAAGTTGCTGGTTGAATTGCTGGAGCGGGCTATTGCCGAGAAAGCATCCGATATACATATCGTGTCTGATAATCATCCGGCGCTTAGAATAGATGGTGACTTGATATATATTGAAGATTATCCCAAAATGTCATCTTCGGGCACGGCTCAATTGTGTTATGCGATGATGGATGAACGACAGAGAGAAATTTTGATACAAAACAGGGAAATTGACTTTTCATTTCCATACAAAGACAGTTATCGTTTTCGGGTAAATGCTTTTTACCAAAAAGGAACATTGTCGGCAGCTCTTAGAACTATCAAGACCGAGGAAAGAACTTTTGATGAATTGGGATTGCCTCCAATTGTGGAGCGATTTACCAAATTGTCACATGGTTTGGTATTGGTAACCGGTCCGACCGGACATGGTAAATCAACCACTTTGGCATCTCTTATCAATACTATCAATCGAGATCGGAAAAATCATATTATTACGATCGAAGATCCGATCGAGTTCATATTTAAAAGTGGTAAAAGCTTGGTGGAACAAAGAGAGGTGCCACATGATTCGAAAAATTTTGAAAATGCATTACGAGCGGCCTTGCGTCAGGATCCGGATGTGGTTTTGATCGGAGAAATGCGTGACTTGGAAACTATTTCGGCAGCTTTGACAGTGGCCGAGACTGGACATCTGGTGTTTGGAACATTGCATACCAATGATGCGGCACAAACTGCGGATCGTATTATCAACGTTTTTCCTTCCCATCAACAACAGCAAGTGAGGACGATATTGGCAAATGTGCTAGAGGGAGTGTTGTCGCAGAGATTGATGAAGAAAAAAGGTGGTGGTCGTATTGCGGCTTGTGAGATTATGACCGGTAGTATGGCGGTGAAATCATTGATCAGAGAAGGTAAGGCGCATCAATTGCCGGGCGTGATTCAGACCAGTGCGGCTGATGGCATGATCGGATTGGATAAATCTTTGGCTGATTTGGTGAAAAAAGGTGTGATCGATCTGGATGAAGCTTTATTGTGGGCAATTGATCAAGAAAATCTGAAGACGCTAATTGCTTAAACTTTACAAACATATACAAACTTTACAAACTTTCCAAACAAAAAAAATAATCAAAAATAAAAATGAGAACTTATTTATTTGAAGCAAAAAACAGGAGTGGGGAAAAAGTAACCGGATCACTGGATGCGCCGAGTATGAAAGAAGCTCTGGAGATGCTTAGACAACAAAATTATACGCCGGTTTCTTTGGAAAAACAGAGATCAATGACTGATACATTGTTTTCCTGGTTGGATCGGGTTTCGGTTGGTGATTTGGCAGTTTTTGCCAGACAGTTGGCGATTATGGTAGAATCCGGTTTCCCGTTGATTCAAGCGTTGCGAACCAGTGTCAATCAAACCAAAAACGAAAAATTAAAGGAAGTTTTGGCGCTGATGGCAATCGATCTGGAGGGTGGTTTGAGTTTGTCGATGGCGGCGGCTAAACATCCGGAGGTATTTTCCAGATTTGTGGTCAATATGATCCGGTCTGGTGAGGAAAGTGGAAAGTTGAATGAAGTATTAAAGGAGGTGGCTGAGGAAATTGAGAAACAAAAAGCGTATCAATCCAAGATTACCGGGGCTTTGGTATATCCGGTTTTTATCTTTATTGCGATGATTGTAGCGATGGTAGTGGTGATGGTCTATGTTATCCCACAATTGAAATCATTGTTTGATGATGTGGGGGCGGAATTACCATTTACTACCAAGGCGATAATCTTTACCAGTGATGTATTTATAAACTATTGGTATATTTTGATCGGACTCTTGGCGGTGGCGATATTTGCCGTAGTTAGTTTTCTGCGCAGTGATTATGGAAAAGAGTGGAAAGACAGATATATATTGAAAGTGCCAATTGTGGGAAATCTGATTACTTTGTCTTCCATGATGAGATTTTCCCGGACTTTCGGGATGTTGGTTGATGGAGGAATTCCGATACTGGATTCGATTGAGATTACCGCCGGGGTGATGGACAATGTGGTATTTAAAAAAGCGATTCGAAATACGACTGATTATGTGGAAAAAGGTATTCCGTTTTCGGTGCCACTAAAAAAGGACGCATTGTTTCCGGTAGTGGTAGGGCAGATGGTGGGTGTGGGCGAACAATCCGGACAATTGGGTAAATCGATGGAAAACCTGGCCAGATATTTCGAACAAGAGACGGATGCTTTGCTCAAAGGAGTTTTCAGTTTGTTTGAGCCGGTGATGTTGTTGATTGTCGGTCTGGGTGTGGCGGTATTGGTGTTTGCCGTGCTGTTACCGGTGTTTCAAGTGTCGCAACTTATTTAGGCAATAGGCAATAAGCAATATGCAATAAGCAATATGCAATAAGCAATATGCAATATGCAATATGCAATAAGCAATAAGCAATAGGCAAATATAATTATTATTTAGAAAATTACTAATATACTTTTATTTAATTGAATATTGATTGTTGTATATTGAATATTAGACTTATTAACAATTAATTCGTACTTGGTCGAGACGAAATTATGTTATAAAATAAATATGACAAAGAAAATACAAAAACTAGTTAAAGGAGAAAAAATGAGAAAATTTTTAGAGCGCTCTAAAGGTTTTACGTTGGTTGAATTGATGGTAGTTATCGCTATTATTGGTATTTTGGCCGTGGTAGCTTTGGGTATCGTCAGAGGAGCTCAGCAGAGGGCAAAAGACGCCGCTTTGCAAGCAACCGCTTCCAATGTAACAACCGCACTTGAAGCGTATTATGCTATCAAGTCGGAATATCCCGGAGAGTTAATAAACATGGTTGGTGTTGTTTTGGATAAAGAGCCGGTGTTACCGGGTGGATGCGAGTATGATGGAGGATCAAACTGTGGGTTAACTTACACTCCGACTGCCGATAAAGAAGGTTATACACTGGTAGTAGAATATGTTGATGAAAGTAAAGATGAAACTATTTCCGGTGGACGGGCCGCTTTGGAGTCGGAATAATAATTAATTGATTTTTACAGAAACCAAGACAGGGAAGTTTATGTTTTGGTTTCTGAATGAAGTTAATTTAACAATAGGCAATATACAATATTCAATATGCAATAATTAATCTAAAATTAATATTAATTTAATACCAGATTGGTTATTGTGAGAATATGAGAAATTATGATTTAAAAACTAGAACATATAAGTTTGGATTGGATGTAATACTTTGTTGTAAACAAATAAAAATTGATATGTACAATAAACCAATTATTGTTCAGTTAATTAGATCGAGTACTAGTGTTGGTGCTAATTATTGTGAAGCCATTAATTCTTCGAGTAAAAAGGATATGAGAAATAAATTTTTCATATGCAAGAAGGAAATTGAAGAATCAAGGTATTGGTTGAAATTATTATTTGATATACATATTGAAAAAAGGGTCGTGTTTAGAGAATTACATATTGAAGCTTTTGAATTATTGAAGATATTTCAGAAATCTATTAATACATTAAATAAATCATTGTAAATTGCATATTGTATATTGCGTATTGCATATTTGATGAAATAAAAATAAAAATAAAATATTTCCATGTCGTTTATAATTTTTATCTTTGGTTTACTGCTAGGTAGCTTTCTCAACAGTTTTATCTGGAGATACAGAAAAAATATCCTGGAGACGATTTTCAATGATCGTTCGATGTGTCCGTGTTGCGGCCATGTATTGGAGGTCAATGACTTGATTCCGGTATTTAGTTTTGTGGTTTTGGGTGGCAGATGCCGTTATTGTGAGTCAAAGATTAGCTGGCAATATCCATTTGTAGAGATATTTTTTGCTGTTTTGACTCTTTTGTTGTATCTGCAGATGGGATTTGGTATGGAATTGGTATTTTTCACCGTAATTGCATTTTTATTGACCGCTTTGATGGTGATTGATATATATGACGGTGTGTTGCCGAACAAACTGGTTTTGACACTTATATTAATCACTTTTTTTGGCATGATAGCCGGTGGAAACAATACTATGTTGTGGAAAGATATGATATTTGGCGGAATTGCAGGATTGGGATTTTTTATGGCTTTGTGGATTGTGACTTTGGGAAAAGGAATCGGTATGGGAGATGTAAAACTGGCCTTGGCGTTGGGTATGTTAACGGGTTACAGTGGTGTTTGGCAGTGGGTAGTATTGTCATTTGTAATGGGTTCGATATATGTTATTCCGATGTTGTTTTCCGGCAGGAAAAAATGGAAGAGTGAGATCGCTTTTGGTCCGTTTATGATATTGGCTTTTTGGTTAGTGTATTTCTGGGGTGAACAGATTGATATTTGGATGTGGTTGTATGTCTAAGTAATAAGTAATAAGCAATATGCAATATGCACTAAGCAATATGCAATAAGTAATAAACTAATAAACGAAAAAAAATTGAATATTGATTGTTGCATATTGAATATTTAAAAAATGAAAAAACAAACAAAAAAAATGAAAAGTCTATTATCAAAAATTTATATAAATCTGATTAAACCTTCGTCCGGCATGACTTTGATTGAATTGATTGTAGCGATGACTATCGTGGTAATTATGCTGGCTGGTACGGTGGTATTTTTACCATATTACCGAGACAATCAAGCGTTGAAACAAGGCAGTCTGGATCTAAATGACAGCTTGCGTTTTGCGCAAACATTGAGTTTGAGCCAACAGGAAGAACAATATACCGTTTGGAAAATTACCGATTCGACCGAGCCACAGATATGCGTGATCGATGACGTGGGTTATGTCAATGATTCAAATTGTGAAAATAGTGGCAAAAAATTTGACTTGTCCAATAAATTGAATATCGAAACCAATATCCGGGAAATATTTTTTCAGGGTAAAACCGGTATTATGTATAATTCATCGGAATTTGCGACTGCTTCCATGGTGGAAGGTGATATCAGGTTAATTCATATCAATCACGAAAATGTAGGGGATATATATTATGCGGTAAATTTAAATGCCAATAGTTTTAGTATTTTTCAAAATGATATACCGGAAGGTGGTTTTGAAGGTGATCAAACAATTATTGTAACTTGTACCGATCCGGAAGCACTAAATTATGGTTCGCAGGGTGATTGCCAATATGCCGACAATCCGCCCGATGGAGAGATCTTACCCGGAGATATAACATATGGTTGTGGTCTGAATGGATGTCCGACCGGACAGGAGTGCATTGATGGTAGATGTCAGGATGTCGTTACTGAGCCGATTAACACTTGTGGTCCAAATGTACCTTGTTCAACAGGAAGTTATTGCGGATCGGATGGAGTTTGTTTGCCTCAATCAGATATTGGCGGTGAATGTGATACCGATAATGAATGTGTAAATGGTAATTGTGAAATGAGTCCGATTGATCAGATACAAAAATGTTTGATTCCTTTGGATACCAAGTGTGATGATTCAAATAATTGTGCCAGTGGTTTGTGTTTTGGTGGTAAGTGTTCGAGTTATGTGCCATATGGTGGCCGATGTCAGGTGATAGGAACGGCTGATAATTGCACACCAGGTAGTATTTGTGTGTGTATAGATAAAATGTTACGAGGGCAGGTTATTGGTCAAACTTGTACTTGTGAGAAACAGTAAAAGGGATAAGCGAGAAAGTATCAAGGATCAATATTCAATATGCAAGTTAAGTATCAAGGATCAATATCCAATATCCAATATGCAAATCATTATATCTGTCATCCTCGAATCAAAATCCGCCCAGGGCGGAGCTACGATATCGGGGATCCAGGAAAAAATTATAAATAATAAAAATATAGAAAATATGGAATTGGATCCCCGATGTCGAAAAGCCATCGAATGGCTTTCGGCTCGAGGATGACAAAAGAAGAAATAAATATGAAAAATAAATTTAAACAATCAGAGGGGTTTGGTTTAATCGAGGTAATCGTGGGTATTACGATGTTGCTTATGACTGCAATTGCGGCCTTGAGTTTGTCACAGACTGTGATCCGGACTGAAAGTTTTAATGAGAAGCGAGTGATGGCATATAATCTGGCCCAACAAGTTATGGAAGAAACACGTCGCAGCCGAGATAGCAGCTGGGATGATTTGAAAAGTACGACCAAGTGGTCAGCCGGGGCTGATGTCTCGGAAACAATAGATGATGCTGAGGTGTTGTTGGGTAGTGAGTCAGGTGATAGTTTTGAATGTCAGGTGGTGGGAACGGAAAGTAAACTAAACTGTGAGGTAGAAAATGAGGAGTTTATAGTTTCAAGAGCTATTGAACCGATAGTCAATTTTCAAAGTTTACATGATATTGATTCGTCTTTGAGGGGTTCCGGTATTGATGAAGATTTGGCCAGAAAAGTGGTGGTTACGGTAGAGTGGGATGAACGCGGGATGAAGCGTGATATCAGTTTATCGACCGTTTTGACGGATTGGAAAGCATACTAGACAAGTATCAAGTTTCAATATCCAATATCCAAGTAAATCGCAGAACGAATAAAAGCAAACTTTCCAAACTATTTCAAACCTTCCAAACCTTCCAAACCTTCCAAACTTTCCAAACTTTACAAACTTTACAAACTATTTCAAACAAATTCATATTGTCATTCTCGAGTTGGAAGCGTAGCACTCCAACAACTTGTCCGGCGGATGCGGGATCGGGAATCCAGAAAAAGATTAGTATAAATATTGATAAATTGTTAAATGTCTAGAAAATTATCAAACGTATCAAATCACAAACTTATCAAACAATCAAAATGAATAGATTAATAAAAAAATTTGCATCAGAACAGTCCGGTTTTACACTGATTGAAATTTTAGTGGCGACAACCGTATTTGTGTTGGCGTCGATGATGTTTATGGGAATATTTGCCACAGTTTCCAATACCACTTTACAAGTAGAAGGTAATCGTTTGGCACAGCAGGACAGTCGTTACGCGATTGAAATGATCGCTCGCGAGGTTAGAAATGGATGCAATTTTGAGATCGAGGACGGCGGAGCGGATGGGCAGGTTTTGAAATACAATTCCGGAACGTGTGATCTGTCAACCGATCCGGTTGTCTGGGAGATATATTCTAAAAAAATAAATAATGATGGTGAAGAATATTTTGTGTTGTACAAAAAACAGGAGGGGGCAACTATCGATGGGACACAGTTAACAAGTGATGAAGTAGCGATAAAAAATATCAATTTTCAAGTGATCCAACCGGCCAATGAGTATCCGATCGTGGAAGTGGCGATGGAAGTTTACAGGCAGGGGTTCAAAAAAGTGCAGGATGCGACCACCACGACGTTGACGACGAGAGTGACGAGCAGGGTGAGGGGGTAATAAGTAAAAAATATTAATTAGGTAAGTAGGGGCGGACCCAAGTGTCCGCCCGTTTTTATAAAAATGGTTGTATTTCGATAGCGAATGATAAAATAATATCGGAGGAATTTTTTTTATGCCAAAAAGAAAACACAAATACCGCCCGATTATGCAAATGCCACATTGTTGTGTTTGTGCGACTTTACAAATGATATTTTACCGACAAGGATTGGATATCATGACGCAGGAAGAGATCGGGGCGGAGTTGGGCCTGAGGATGCCATTGAGGATGCGAGAATTGTTTACAGATGAGAGGATAAAGTGGTTGTCGGATGATAGTAAAGAGAACTTTGGGACGCGGATTCGTAAAAAAGGTTGTAGGGTAAATGATTTTTTTGGGCGACATGGTATTGCTTTGAAAATATCCAAGCTTTATCGGATGAATAGTGTCGAAAATATTGATAATTTTTTGTGCCAAAATCTGTCTGATGAGGTGGATATCATAGTTAGTTCGATGGCAAATTTGCGGACTAAACGAGGATATGAATTACACGGCCATTTTGCTTTGGTTGACGGAGCGGATTTTGCAAAAGAAATCGTGTATGTTTGTGATTCGGATATTCCGCACTGGAAAGAAGTCACTTTTTCTGATTTGGTTTATCGGATGTCGGGGGAGATTGATAGGAGGGTGAGGGGGTTTTATAAAGTAGTATGCGCCCTAGGCGCATCCGCTATGAGCGGGAGAAGTAAGAAGTAAGAAATAAGAAATAAGTAAAAAAAGTAGAAAGGAAGAAGTAAAAAGTAGCAAGTGGCAAGTAGCAAGAAAAAAGTAAAAAGTAATAAGTAGAAATAAGAATAATAATTAAAGAAAATAAGCGTAGGGGCGATTCATGAATCGGCCCGGTGAGTAGTTAAAAAAATATATATAATTATTTCAGTCTCAATGTTTTTCCAAAGTCTTCCAATAATTTAGAAAAATCATATTCGATAGTTTTTGAAAATATTTTGTTGTAATTGGTTATTGAGTCATCTCGATAGATCGATAACAAATGAAAGAATGTTTTTTTGCCTAATTTTTCAATGATGTATTTAGTGAGATTGAAGGATATTTCATAACCGTCATGTTGGATAAATTGGAGCCAATCGATATTTGGGTTGGTAAAAACATTGTTTTTGACGCACCAGTCCCAATTTTTCTTGGGGAAATTATTGCCATACATTTTTTTATCTACCGAATATTCACAGATACCCTCATTCATCCAGGAAAAACAGCGAGGGTTGATCTTTGTCACGAAAGTGTGCGCGAGTTCGTGGGTCAAGATTGGTAAATATTCAGTCATTTTTTTGGTAGTGTTATTTTCGAAAACATCGGGATGGTAGATATAGATTGTAAATGGATCATTGTTATGAACCATTGCGGAAACATCGGTATCGTCGCCCCACAATTTACTCATTCTTTTTCTGGATTTTATAAATTTTATGGTAATCTTTTCGGTCAATTTGAAATTGAAAAATTTTTCTAAAGACCGGAAATTAAGCATGAGGGTTTTTGATTGTTTTGTGCTTAGGGATTTTTTGTTGTATGAGATGTTCATATTCTAATTGATTAACCACTATGGTTTTATTTTTCTTAAAAACATTTACTATACTAGTATATTCTTTAAAAAGATCAGATATAACTATGTCATTAAAATCAAATTGAATTTGTAAATATTTATCATCTTGAATTTTTTTAATAAAATTGTCCAGATCAAAATTTTCAGATGGAAAAAGAGTACTTTTGAAATTAACAAAACCATAAATTTTGATATTAGAATAGTACTTTAATTTACTGAACAACTCAAGATTGAATGTTTTTGATTTGATAATGAAAACAAAATAAATTTTGTTGTCATATAGTCCAATTTCACAGAAATCCGTTGTGATTGTTGGTAAATATTCTTTTATAAAATTGCCTGAATGATCATAGTTACCTTTGGTAAACTCCAATTCAGAAACGGATATTTTTGATTTTATCAAGAATTCTCGGAATTTATTCAGAGATTTAATATTCATGAATAATAAATTAAAATTAATAAAATTATATTAGTTGTATATTCTAATAGTTTTTGTTATATGAGGTGTTTATACGTTAATAATATAATTAAATAGCATAATATTAAAAATCTATTGGTAGTAGAAAAAGTTATAAAAAATTAGTGTCAAGTCGATTTTTTAGCATATGGTAATCTAAATTTAGCATATCAATTCAGATTATAAAATTTCTATCGACTAAACTATAAAACAATCTTGTAAAAAAATATGAGAAAAGAAGTTGAAATATTAGAGACAAGATCGAAATAAACGATGGGTAAGCGGAATTAATGCAAAGATAGTAAAATACTTTATCCTGAATTCAAGAACGAAACGCACCAGTCCTTAGTTCTTTTAGTATAGCTTCTTT
>CALKWM010000006.1 GCA_938004065.1 uncultured bacterium | reverse complement strand
AACCCTCAACCGTATTAGCTTCAACCCGACCAGAAATAATCGGCTGAGTATTGGCCGAACGAATTAAAACCCAACCATTATACATATAACCCTTTATTCCAGCCATATCTAAATACTTATCACACTTTTCTTTAAAATATTCCGTTACTTCCGCCACAATATTTTTTAATCTATCTTGAGGAACAGCCACTCGATATTCAGGAGTAGAAGGATAATCGGGTAACTCCAACATCAAATCGGAAAAAGTACGTCCCGAATCAGTTATGATCTGTAATATCCTGGCCATAGCATACATTGCATCATCAAATTTATACCATTGATCAGCGATATAATAATGACAACTCATTTCCGCCGCCAGAATCGCCCCTTCCGCATGCAATTTTTCTTCGATCAAAGTATGTCCCGTCTGACCAAAAATTGGAACACCACCCAACCTATTTACTTCTTCCACGACTGCTTCGGAATTTTTTAACTCCACGATTACTTTACTACCCGGATTTTTTGGCAAAATATCCCGCACCAGCAACATCTGAATCTTGTCCCCCAACCAAATATTTCCTTTTTCATCAACAAAACCAACCCGATCAGCATCACCATCAAACATGACTCCTAAATCTGCGCCAACCTCCAAAATTTTGGCCACCAACGGCGGATAGTTTTCATGTACTATCGGATCAGGTTGATGAGTTTTAAAATCCGGATCAATCTCACCATTGATCATAATTGCTTCGCAATTCATTTTTTTCAACAAATCCTCCACCACAGTAATTGCTGTAGCATTGGAAGGATCAACCACTACTTTTAAAGATTTCTTTAAAACCACCCGAGAACTAATCTCATCAATATAGTCAATACGTGCCTGGGGAAATTTTTCCTCTTTTCCCTCTCCAACCTCAAACTCACCCCCAACAATAATATCCTTTATTTCTTGGATTTTCTGGCTAGATAAAGAAGATTTCTGCCATGTCATCTTTACTCCATTGTGTTCAGCTGGATTATGACTGGCTGTTATCATCACCCCGGCATCAAAATCATATTTATTACTCGCATAATAAATATTTGGAGTCACGACCACCCCGGCATCAAATACGTCACAACCAGTTGACAACAATCCTCTCGTCACAGCCGCCGCAAAAACAGGAGATGTTTTTCGAATATCTCTTCCCAAAACAATCTTCTTTTTTCCATTTTTTCTTACAAACGTTCCAAATCCTTTACCAATCAATTCCATTATTTCCTCATCAAGATCAATTCCCGCTACTCCCCTGATATCATAAGCTTTAAAAATTCCCGGATTAATTTCTTTTTGCATAAAAAACTCCCTTGAAAACATTAAAACAAATTTACATTAAATCTAAACTGTTGGGCTCAAATCATTTTCCCCTACCCCTTGATCAGTTTGATTATCATTTTTTTTATCTTCTTT
>CALKWM010000005.1 GCA_938004065.1 uncultured bacterium | reverse complement strand
CTTCACTTGGATATTGGATATTGATCCTTGATACTTTCTTGCATATTGCATATTGTTTATTGTCTTCACTTGGATATTGGATATTGATCCTTGATACTTTCTTGCATATTGCATATTGCATATTGCATATTGTTTATTGTTTATTCCTCACCGCTTCCCGCAAATACAACGGAATTACATTATTATTCGCCACCTCCGGCAACTCATCCCACAACCGCACCGCCCCCCACGCTCTTCCCAATTTATCATCCCCATTCAACAATTCAAAATTATTGAAACCGGAAGACTTGATCCAATTCTCCACCTCTTCATTTACTTCGCCAATAACAAAACTATCCTTATCATTTTCATTCAAAAAACCATCAACTTCTCCAATGTAGAAATTTCCTTCTTTTATCAACCCAGATCCTGAATTGCTCGAAACGCTCGCTGACTCGCTTTCGGGTTCAGGATGACACATTACTTGCCACTTGCCACTTATCACTTGATACTTACATCCATAAACCCTCCTCCCCCCCGCCGACATTAAACTAATCACATTTTCATATTTTTCTTTTGTCTTGCTTTTTTCTTCTTGTTTCTTGCATATTGTATATTGCATATTACATATTACTTGTGCAAAAAGTCCATCCACTCCCTTCACCGGTATCCCCTTCAACATCCCAATCGTATTGGCCACACTCACCCCAATTCTAATACCGGTATAAGACCCCGGACCATTGACCACCATCACTCCCGTCAAATCATCAAAAGATGATTTATTTTTTTTCAACAATTCTTCAATCTTCGGCAACAATTCCTTTGATTGATTACGATCTCCACGCCAAACCACACACTTTTCATCAAGTGCGATAGATGACCAATCACTGGTTGTATCAATTCCCAAAATCATGATTAATTCTCAAATATCAATATCCAATATCCAATGAGCAAAATATAATATAGAACAATCAACTTAAAAACTATGAAACGAAAAAATAATTAAATTTATGTAGCTTTAGATTATCTACAAAATATGATTAACTACCAAATATTCCCTTTGATTAATTACGACCATTCCCAACATAAAACAACCCAAGATCTTGCTTAAATAAATTAAATTAATTTATGAGTAGTGCTAAATAAAAATAAGAAATATGGAATGGATCCCCGATCCAGCATCCGGGCATTCGCCGGACAGGTCCGCCGGACAAGTTGTCTAATCGCTCGTCCCTCGCTTTCGACTCGAGGATGACAGATAAAAAATTAACTAGCACAACTAATTAATTGTTAGATTTGTTATATTGAATAAAAATAAATTCGATATATTCAACCACATTTCTAAACTTTTTTTCAAATTTCATCACTCGTAGCAACAAGGGGGTCCGGGGGGAATACTTGCGGCCCCACCGCGCGAAATAAAATATAATATTTGACTCCCGCAATTATGACCCCCGGCAGTTTTTTTGTTACTTTTTTTGCTGCCAAAAAAAGTAAATAATAATGTTCTTAATATTTCCCACTCTTTTTCACCACAAAATAATACACAATCGCCCCCACCACTCCGGTCAAAGTCAACAACAACACCCAGATAATCTTCTCATCCTTCTTTTTGAAATCCCGCTTGACCAAATCAATCAACATCAATATCCACAAAATCGAGCCACCAACAGTAAACACAATCATAAATCCCCAAAAAAACAATATCAACAACATCCAAAATATCCAGATGAACATAAACGGTAACGCAATCGCCAACGCCGCCAGTGATTCCGCATCACCGGCACTGCTTGAAGAAGCCACTAACGAAATATTTGATAATAATTCTATCATTTTTATATTAAGTTAATTTATAAAAATTAAGTTTTTACGTGATCCTTAGTCCTTGATCCTTGATCCTTGCTACTTGACACTTATCCTCCTCCTACCCTCCACATGCTCAAATCTTACCTCTATCGTATCATCAGGTAAAATTCCCGCAATATTCCCCGCCCATTCTACAAACACTTTTGCATGTCCGAAATAATCAGCCAGACCGATATCTTCAAAATTATTTGCTAATCGATAAGCATCCACATGGACCAGTTTCCCAAACTCACTCTCATATTCTTTTAAAACTACAAAAGTCGGACTCTTGATTACTTCTTTTACTCCCAATCCCGCCGCCACTCCTTTCATAAAAGTAGTTTTTCCCGCCCCCAAATCACCGATCAAAGCGACCGTTACATTTTTATCTTTAATATTCTCAACAAACTCTCTCCCCAACTCAATCGTCTCTTGTTCTGATTGTGTAATTTTTTCTTTAAACATGGGAAAATAATCAATATGCAATATGCAATATGCAACAAAATATCAAGTTTCAATATCCAATATCCAAGTAAATCTTCAAATTCCAAACTAAACCTAAAAAAGCTATCGGATTTATCACAACTTGAATATCAAAGGGGTCCGGGAGACAAAATTTTTTATTATTTTTTACTCGTAGCAACCTGGGGGTCTGGGGGGGAATACTTGCGGCCCAACAGCGCAAATCAACATAAACCTTCCAGATTCCCGCAATTATGACCCCCAGTAGTTTTTGTTACTTTTTGCTATCAAAAAGTAAAGATAGACATTATATTATAACCAACACTTGGCAGAACTTTCAACTGATCACTTTTCACCACATCCTCCTGATACCTCGGCAAAATCCGAAATCCACTCTTGATTTCATTTACAATCCCCATCACCACAAAACTATCGCCTTTTTTCATTTCCGGTTTTATTATACCCGTATTTTCCTTGATATACACCCTATATTCAGCACTCCCATCATTCAAATAAAAATCATCGCCACTCGTCTGTGTTATATTCCCCACTATTTTGACCAACATATCTTCATTATCCTCAAAATTCGCAAATTTTACCGCCTCAATTTTTTCCCCACCCAATTTTTTCCAATCCTCCGCCAAAACCGTTTGCCGATAAGTCAAATCATGCCTCTCCCCGGCTATCCACACCTTATCCCCAACCGCAAACTTGGGATCTTCTTCAAATTTGACACTTATCCCCGCCTTCCCATCCTGCATCCATAGATATTTATTCTCCAACAAATTCCACTCCGCCGTCACCACCCCCTCAAAACTCACCCTCACCCCGTCTGTTTTTGTTTTCACCTCACCAATACTTTCCAACTCCAAATATTTTTCTTCATTTGTATCTTTTACCTGCTTTTCTGATTCTATATTGTCTTCTTCCACACTTGAATCTTGATCCTTGCTACTTGATACTTCTTCGCCATTTTCATCAAACTCATTCTCCAAATTCTTCGTCACTATCATTGTTTCCCTCCACCCTTGCAACCCATTGTCCCACCCATAACTCTCCCCCTCCTTGGCCACCAAATCATAATCCACCCCCGACACCCAATCATGATTTGGATCATAGAGCCACACACTATCCACATCATTGTTCAAAGCAATCTTGGTATCAACTCTCTCCAACACCACAAAACCACCACTCTCCAAAACCGCCTCCTCAATCTCATACCCTCCCTCTTTCGAATCAGCCGAACATTTATTGTCACAAATCCACCACCCGGAAAGATCAATATCCTCTTCCCAATAACTTTTTAATTCAATCCATTCTCCCGCCCCATCATCGCCCACCGGATTGATCATCAATTCATTGATCCTCACCGGATCCTCTCCCCCCTCCCAAAACCTCGTCCAATTTTCTTTATTATTTTCTACTTCATCTTGCGATTCACTTTCTTCTTGCTCTTCTTCATTCTGCGATTCGTTTGGAAATTGGGAATTGGGAATTGGTAATTTCTCGTTCAAAAATCCAAAACTATTCCCTCCCTCCAACCCACATTTCACCCAATCACTCCCCACCTTCTCCCAACTCACTCCATTGCCACTATCACTACTCCAAGCATATGCCGCCACCACATTTCCCTCGCTATCCTTAACCACCACCTCATCCCCGGCATTTGCCAGACCATTACCGATTTCACCATCCTCCACCGTGATCATTACTACCGTACTTAGATCTATCTCCACCTCATCAAAAACCTCATTGTATTGCCCCGCATAATCCGAATCAACAATCAACACCACATCACCCTCACTCACAACTAAACCCGCCTTCCCACGATCAAATTGACCGGTAAAATCAATCAAATTATCCATCTCTTTGCTATCCGAAACTGTCCACCCACTCAAATACTGCTCCTCCACGCCCGTATATATCAGCTCCACAAATTCACCCGTATCCTCATCCACCGCATTGGCCATCACTTCCGTCACCTGCCACACACTTTCTTCGGCTTGGGTATAAAAAAACGGCAATAATATCATCGCCATTACCCCAAAAATTAAAGCAATTTTTTTCATAAAAAATATTAGAAATATTTTACCCCACTTTACTAAATTTACAGAAATAGAGATTAAATATTTTTTAATTTTTTATTAAATTTTTCTATGCCATCATATACATACGGAACCACCCGTCCGCCCATTTCTTTTTATTTATTTTTGTAATTCGTAATTTGTAATTCGTAATTATTTACCAATCCACTCCATCACCTCTCGCACCACCGCTTCATTCGGTATTTCCGTCAAATCCACTCGCAATTTTGGCAAATTTGACCGCTCAAACTCTTTTTCGTATTCACATCGAGCTTGCAAATACCAATCAACATCTTTGGCAATTCGCCCATAATGCGGTACTCCAGACAATCTTTCAGTTAATCTTACTGTAAACAAATCCGGATCCGGATCGACATCCACCAACACCAATTTTGCCCCCATTTCCCGCAATTCTTCATCTATTTCCTGATACATTTCCCCCACCTCTTCCTCTCGATGCAAACGATTGTACACCACATCCGACAGATGAAATTTTTCCAGCAGCACCGGCCGATCATTCAGTACATCCAACGAGCCCAACTTACTTAAAATATAATCAAATCCTTTCTCACTTCCCAACACCCCCACATCTACATTGAGCCACGCACATCCATCGAGAATTTTTCCCGATTTATTATTGCTCCTTTCCAACTCATCATAGACCTGACTCATCAGCCAGGATTTGCCCGCAAGTTCGACACCTTCAAAAATTATTATGTTATTTTTAGACAATACTTGATTATAAAACTAATAAGTTAGAACTCAAATCTCAAAACCACAACTAAAAGTTCAAAACCTTTTTCTTATTCACTTTTATTTTTTAAGTTGTCGCTTTGAATTTTGATTTTTGCACTTTGAGTTTTATTTCGTAATTATTTTATCAGCATCGCATCGCCAAAACTATAAAACCGATATTTTTCCGATATCGCTTGATTATAAATCATTTTCAAAAAACTTACCGCATCCAAATCTTTTTCAAACTCACCCTTGTCATTCAAAAATCCCGCCACCAACATCAACAATGTTGACTTTGGCAGATGAAAATTGGTGATCAATTCATCCACAAATTTAAATTTGTAACCCGGATAGATAAACAAATCTGTTGCCACCTCACAACCATCACGACTATCCAACAATCCGACATCATTGGCCAGAGTCTCCAAATACCTCGCTGTGGTAGTTCCCACCGCCATAATTTTTTTACCTTGTTTTTTATAACCATTCAACCTTTCTATCAATTCCCGATCTATCTGCATCCACTCCTTGTGCATCTGATGTTTGCGTATGTCGTCATCTCGAACCGGCATAAACGTTCCCGGTCCCACATGCAATGTAACTTCTTCAATTTGCACACCTCGATTCACCAATTTTTGATCCAATTCACTGGAAAAATGAAATCCGGCTGTCGGCGCTGCCACCGAACCCACCTTTTTTGCAAATGTCGTCTGATAATCACGTTTGTAGTCAACTGCCAAATCTTTCTCAATATATGGAGGCAATGGCACCAAACCAACCGTATCCAAAAATTTTACAAAATCATCTTTTTCCATCCCCACATCCACCAACCGCATCCCATTTTCCAATCGATCCATTATCCGAAAATCATACCCTCGCCCCAGATAAGTGTAACAAAACACATCTCCCAAATGTGCCTTCTTGGCTCGTTTGCAAACAACTTCCCAATTATTTCCCTCAACATGTCTAACAAACAACATTTCCAACATCATCCCCGATCCCTTTTTCAGGACAATCAAACGCGCCGGCAACACTTTTGAATTATTCCGTACAATTACATATCGATCATTCAACATATTTACAATATCATTGAAACAAAAACTGTTATTAAGTTCTCGCAATTTTGCATCCACTATCATCAACCTGGATTCATCACGTTTTGACACTGACTTATTAGCCACCAAACCGGGCGGTAGCACATAATCATATGTATTTAAATCAAAAATATTCATAATCAAATCCCAAATTACAAATCTCAAATCCCAAACATAAACCAAAAACCCAACACAAGTATTCTCTATGTTGCTATTAGTTTGAAATTTAAATTCCAAGATTCCTATATTTATCGTCCCAAAGGGACTCCTCACTTTGTCCTTGATACTTGATACTTACACTTATTCAACTTTCACCGCATCATCCGCTGATTTTTTATTTTTCTCAATCAAAGTTTCCTGTAAATCAATTATTTGTCTCGAAATCTTATAACTATCTTTTACCTGATCAATCACAAAATTCGTCTTATTCCCGGCAGTTTGAATAATTACATCCCCAAATCCAAACAAATTTTGCACCAAACCCTGTTGTTTTCCACTCACATCCTGCACCTGTTGCAGATACAACTCACTCACTGAACGATTAAACAAACCGGATTGTTGAATATCGATAATTCTTTCATTGGTCACGATGGTAATATCAAAATAATAATCCAGCCACAGCACCAGGAAATAACTCAAAACCAGAAAATAGTAAGCGGAAAATAAAAACACTGTAAATTGTTTTGCTCGAATTTCCGGATATGCACTTTCCACCCCTCGGAAAACAGATACCACCAATCCCTGTAAATCAAAACCAAGCAGATTGAAAAATACCAGCATGATAATCGGCAAAATCACCATCATCAAAACCACCAACGAAATATACAAAAACGATACCCAGTGGCGACGTAAAAACAACAGCACTCTTTCATCCGACTGTTGACCGGGAAACCTGATTGCATCTAAATCCAATGGACTCATATCTAAAGTCCTCCCACATTACCAACTAAACTGATAGCCAGCAGGGAAAAAGTTGTTACCAATATCAATATCCCAACCAATATAACATACACCAGCAACACCGCCATTGAAATATCTCCCTTGAAACGATATTTCAAAATATGCCTGATCGCCACCACATTGAACAAAAGCAACACCACCATCAAAATGGCATAAATCACTATCGAGACCAAAAACAAAGCATCCATAATCGTTTTCCTTGCATCTATCTTTACTAATCAGCTACCTTCATTATATAAAAATTATGCATCAGATATCAAATTTTTTATCTAATAACTTCAATTTTTACTGAAATTTTTCGCTTTTTCTACCAATCTCCGCCCTTGCTCGGTTACTTTTCTCCCCCGATGAGTTTTTTCTATTAAACCAAGCCGCAACAGATACGGCTCACTGACGGATTCAATCGTCTCTCGGTCTTCACTGGTAGTTGCCGCCAGAGTATCCAATCCCACCGGACCACCACCGAATTTTTCAATCATACAAGAAAGCAAAAAACGATCATAAACATTTAAACCCAACTCATCCACGCCCAATGATTTTAAACCTATTACCACCACATCATTCGTCAAAACTCCCGTCCCTTTTACTTGGGCAAAATCTCTCAATCTCTTCAATATGCGATTCGCCACCCGCGGTGTTCCCCGACAACATTTGGCGATTTTTTCTAAAACATCTTTTTCATATTTCACATTTAACTTGTCAGCCGACTTACGCAATATATCCTCTATATCTGCATTTTCATAAAAATCCAATCTCTCCACCACCCCAAACCGATCACGTAGCGGGCCTGACAAACTGCCAATTTTGGTTGTCGCCCCCACCAGTGTAAACGGCTCCAGATTTAACCGCACCGTTTTAGCCGCCGGACCTTTACCAATCACGATATCCACCGCAAAATCTTCCATCGCGGTGTACAACACCTCCTCCACATTTTTCGATAAACGATGAATTTCATCGATAAACAAAAAATCATTTGCCTTCAAATTGGTTAAAATTGACGCCAAATCACCCGTCCGGGCCAACGCCGGCCCGGCGGTTATCTTGAAATTTACCTCCATTTCCTTGGCCAGTACCCCAGCCAATGTTGTCTTGCCCAATCCGGGCGGTCCATATATCAACACATGATCCAACGGCTCGCATCGATTCTTGGCCGCTTCCACATAGATCATCATGTTCTTTTTCACTTCATTTTGTCCGATATACTCGGCAAAACTAACCGGCCGTAAACCAATTTCCAGTTCGGTTTCCTCCTCCTGAAAATCAGGATCCAGTAGCTCATTTTTTTTCGCAGATTCAATCATATTTATCAATATTCAATAATCAATATGCAAGAAATAATTAAGTATGAATATCCACTTAATACTTGTTACTTGTAGCACAATCTATATAAAAATTCGCAACCAATTTTTTTAATTTTTTAATTTCGAAAGGATTAGATCAATTGGCAAAATAATCTTAACAATTATCAACACCCATAACCAATCCTGATATTGCGTAATATTAAAATATCTTGAATAGATCTCCCTGAAGAAATAAAAAATTAAAAAAATATATATAGTCCTATCGTCCCAATTTCTTCACCAGCCATCCAATCTTCCCTTCAGTCGAATCAATGTCTTTCGGCATCATCTCCACCAAATCTTGATATTCCGCCCTCGTATAACCCAAGCTCTTCAAAGCCGACAACACATCATCATCAACTTTTTCACTCTCGTCAAACACCAGTTTTCCTCTCAACTCCACGATCAACCTTTGCGCGGTTTTCTTGCCCACTCCATGCGCCTTGGAAACATATTTTGTATCAGCCGCCTCAATTGCTTTAACCAGATCATCCAAACTACCCAGATCCATTATCGACAGCGCCGATTTGGGACCAATTCCCGAGACACCGGTCAATTTTTGAAACATCGCAATATCGTTTTTGTCATCAAAACCATACAACAACATCTCTTCCTCTTTGATCTTGAGAACCGTCCACAACTTGACCGATTTATTTATTTTTTTCCTTAAATCATTTAAAACCCTGGGAGGACATATCAATTCCCACCCCATAGCATTCAATTCCACTATACAGCTTTTCTCACCAACTTCTACCAATTTGCCATTAATATAATTAATCATAAAAAAAATAATATCAGATATTAACACATCTGATATTATTATACCTTATAAATACCAACAAATACCCTATCTTTATATTTAATTCTTATTCTTCATCATCTCATTGGTCCTAGCAATCAAGTTTATTCTTTCTTCTCCAGAAGCATCCCTAACTCTTTTCTGCAATTCTTGCATACTTTCTCGCCAACCCATTTTCCTAACCTTGTCAGAGCTTACTTTTTTCGTTTCATTATCTCGAAAATATTTCCAAATATGACTTACGATTTCTTCTTTTGATATCCCTTCCAATGTACCATCCATAATCTCTCTCGAGACTTCAACAATTTCAGGTAAAATATCATCGCGGTTCTCTTCCCAATTCACATATCGATTCCTCAATGCATCCCTGACTTCTCCCTCCAATCTTTTAACTAACTCAAGTTGCATAATTCCATTTCTTACAAAATCGGCATACTTAATTTTATTACCTTCTTTTACCATCTGCTTCTGGGATTTCAAATAATCCTCGAAAAGATTAGTATAGTCTTTGCTATACCTGCTTTCTATAAAATTCTTCAGACTATACCCCTCAGACTCCACATTATTACCATCCATCATGGCATATTTTTTGTGCAAATCCTCTCGATAATCATCTCTTTCTAACTTTTCCTTGTCTCGGATATGTTTATCAACTGCCATTTCAACATCCATCATCAATCCTTTCATGCCATCATTTGTTTCGTCTAAACTCTTTTGATTCTCTCCCAAACTTAAATTTTTATCCATTAGTTTTTTTAATAATTTTTGATTATTCCCTCCATTATAATATATTTATATTTATTAGTCAAGATTTATAACCTTAAAAAATTATTAACCATCACGTTTCTATTTAAATTTTACCCTTGCCAGCCATTCAATTATCCAATACAATACAGTCAAATCGTTCTTAAAAACAAAAAGGAGGTAAAAAATATGAATAACGGCGAAGAGATCGGAAAAATTATAAAAAATATTTTTATCGATGATACAACGATTGATTTTATCCTCAAGGACCTGGAACAATATCATCTTACCGGTGATGAAATCAGGATAATTAAAGAAGAAACTTATCATTCCCGGCCGCTCCTTTTTCAAAAATTTTTCCCTGACCCCGAAAAAGCAAGTTCGGATTTAAAAGAACTTCTTTTACAAATTGAAAAAAACGATAATATTAAAAAAATTATTAACAATCTGGAACTTCTTTTTCAAAGACACCAAATCTCTGAAAAACAAGTAGACCAGATTGCCGATATCGCCAGAATTTTCAACCAAAAAATTCTGAAAAACAAAAAGATAGTAAAATTATTCGCATTAAATACAATCTGCAATAAAATTCGGTCATCATAAAAAAACCGCCAGCAACAAAAACTGGTGGTTTTCTCTTTAAATTATTCTTATTCAAAATCATTCCCTCAACTTCTTTACACTCGGATCGATCAAAAAATTCTTTAAATCCCTGCGTCCGATAATCGCATCGTATTTCAAATTTGCCCGATCAGCCAAAAAAACTTCCGTTCTAAATTTTTTCTTGGACACTATCATTCCCACTTCATAAATATCTCTCTCCTCCTCACCAAGCGCCGATTTGACCAGTTTCTTTCTGATTGGTTTACCCAAATCCAATTTATCCGCAATCGATTTATCCAAACTGGTTCGGTACGCACCCGTATCCACCTTGGCTAAAATTCGAACTTTTTTCTTTTTGTGACCAATTACCACAATTTCTTCTACTGATTTTACCACCGGCTTGCCATAATCTTTTTCGATAGAAAGCGACAACTCACTACCAAACAATTCCCGACCAATCCTGACTGCTTTCACCGGATCACTCACTTTCAAGCCATCCACCCTACGTAAACGTGATCTAAGTGGCAACATATTGGCATTTTGAATTCCCAATCCCGGACGGGCATTGATCTCCAAAACCAGCGGACCGCGATTGGCATCCAACACAATATCCACTCCCAGATAACCCAAGCCACTGATTTTCTGACAAAAAGAAGCCATTTCCAAAATATCTTTCCAAAATGGGATTTTTATCCCATGCAGCTTCTGTCCCGTCTCCGGATACCTTTTTATCAGCCGATCATGCCACATCGCCTTGGTAGTAATCCCGGTCGCAATTTCCACTCCGACCCCGATTCCACCCTGATGTAAATTGGCTTTTCCGCCTGACTGGCGAGTCGGCAAACGCAACATTGCCATCACCGGCACCATATTGTAAACAATCACACGGATATCGGGCAAACCACCTCCGTATGTTAATTTTTTAAATATGGTATGATTTGTCACCCTCGCTTCGATATAGGCCACATCCTCCACATTGCCCAAGCTGTAATTTCCGTCGAAAATATTGTAAATATGGTTTTTGATAGTTTCCCGATCCACCAACACGCCGTCCGTCCGGCGCCAACCTCCGCGCGCCTTGTTTTTGATTACCCAGATTCCTTCTCCACCAAAACCTTTGTTGGGCTTGACTACAAAACTACTGGGTAACGTCTCCCACTCAAATTCCTCCACATCGGCAAAATCATCAAACAAAGCCAGCATCGGCATCACCGGTATTTTATTTTTTTTCAGTAATTTTTTAGTCGCCAATTTGTCATCGGCCAATCTCACCGCTGAGCGCGGGTTGTTTTCCCTGATGTAAATCAGATTTCTGGCATTCATCCCCAAAATTTTATCCGCCCCGCTCCAAAACATGGTGACAAGTATTAAGTAATAATTTCTAAGTTCTAAGTTCTAAGTTCTAAGTTCTAAGTTCTAAAAACAAAAAATTTTTTGTAATGATTCTACAATATTTCCATTGAGACATTTGGAAAGTTTGGAATGTTTTCCGCCCATGGCGGATGCGCCTCGGGCGCAGGAAAGTTTGCAAAGTTTATTTCAAAAGCTTCCTAAACCTCCAGTATTCCGTCAACCGCAATCCGGACCATCTGCCCAAAATTATTAAAAATGGAATTACTAGTAAAATCGCCTCCGGGTACGATATCACCAACACTTTCAAAGTTTCCCAGCTTAACACCAGATAACAAATACCGGACAACACAAACGTTTCCAAAGTAAGTTTAATCGCTTCCCCAAAACCATATCTGATTTGTGCCGACACAAATTTTTCGGTCAAAATCACCATCGTTAAAAGTGGCACTATTGATAATGTTTTTAAACCAACTACATCAAAATAAGCTGCCAAAAACATTACCAACAACATTCCCAAAGCCACCATCGTCAAAATCAACGCCATCCGCGGCAAATACAGAATCCGGATTTTTTTGAGCAACAACCTGGCAATTGTTCCCACTACTAAAATTATCAAAAACACAATTGTGCCATATCTGAAACCACTTTCCAAGAAAGCCAGAGTAATCAGCGCCGGCACATATATACCAAATGCTTTGATTCCCACCACCTGCCTGGCCACCGCCAACAACAAAGCGATCAAAGGCATCAATAAAATCAATGATACTGTTGCCAAAGGCACTCCTCGAAACAAAGCATAATTGATCATGCTTGACATAAACAACCACTGCGATGGCGGTTGTTGTCGAAATTTATCCTTCAATCCTATTAACTCATAACCTATTCCTTCTTCACTCAAAACATAGGTCCAATTTTCAACATTTTCGTAACCACTGATAAACTCCATGGCATTTTCTTTAACCAGTACCAAAGACAATGGATTCACCAAATTGAAAACCGAATCAGCCGTTTTACGCAAACCGGCAAAACTTTGGCTTGAAACCGATACCATTTCATAATTTGTCAAATCCATCTCGCTCCTCTGCTTTAACTGCAATAACAAATCCAACCCGAAATTACCCGATCCCCAGAAAACGATCGTATCGGTTTTTTTTACTATCTCTTTGTTTTCCAAAATCAAATCGATAAATTCCTCTGTTGATTTATTTTTTTTCTCATCGGTCAAAATCCACAACAAATTACCACTATCAAAAACTGATTTTTCCGCAATCGATAACTGCTCTTTCTCAACTGAAGAATCCACCACTCCCACCAACAATTTTTCATAAACATACACATCCAGATAAACTTTTTTTTGTTCTTCTGCGGTTTTTTTCATCACCAAAGTTGCTTCCCAATAGCCAGGATGCAAATAGCTATGCAACACACCCACTCCTTCCGCGCTACCACCATCCCCAAAATCCCAGTGGTATTCCAAATAATTCTCATAATCAGCATCTACTTTACTGACATCAAAAACCACCTGCTTACTTACTTCCGTTAACACATTTTGCCTCACACTATCTTGATTGACAACACCTTCTATCGTCTCCTGAGCTGACACTCGACCGGCAAACAAAACCATAAACACCATTGCCAATAAAAAAATATTTTTAAAAATTACGCTTTTTTGATAAATACTCATTTTTTCGCCTATTAAAAAAATCTTTCTATGAATTCTATCTATTCTTTCTTCGCTTACGATAAGCACTATTATACAATTTAACATATTTTGCCACCGAATCATCCCAAGAAAAACGTTGCTGCATTACTTTTTTAACCAAAGGGATCCAGACTTCCTTGTTCTTGTAATGCTCCAATGCTCTCACAATCGCACCATAAAAACTCAATTCATGATAGTTATCAAAAACAAAACCGTTTCCTTCCCGAGTTACGACATCAAAATCATTGATAGTGTCCATTAACCCACCCACATTATGCACAATCGGTATCGAACCATATCGCAAAGCAATCAATTGCCCCAAACCGCAAGGTTCAAATTTTGAAGGCATCAAAAACATATCACTCGCCGCATATATCCGGCTGGCCACCTCCAAATTCATCTCTAAATGAGTGGCAATTTTTTTCGGGTATTTTTTCGCCAATCCCTCAAACAATTTCACATATTTCTTTTCCCCCGTTCCGGTTACCACCATTTGCACCGGCATTTTCAAAAGCACATTGACCACTCGACTCACCAAATCAAACCCTTTATGACCCACCAACCGGCTTACAATCCCAAATAGTGGCACCTCACGATCCTGTGGTAACTTGAATTCTTTCTGCAAAATTACTTTATTATCATATTTACCTTCCAAATTGTCCTCATTGAAATGTACCGGTAAATACGGATCGGTATTGGGATCAAACAGGAAATAATCAACCCCATTTAAAATCCCGGATAAATCTTTCTTGCGATTCAACAATATCTTTTCCAAATCCATTCCAAATTCCTTGGTCAAAATTTCATCGGCATATTGCGGACTAACCGCATTCATCTTGTCCGAATTCAATATCGCTCTTTTGGCAAAATTTGTTTTTCTCACATCGGCAAGTTTCGGTTCGATCAAGCCGATACCATCATCCAAACCATAACGCAAATAATACTCATGCACATGATGATATTGATAGGATAAATTATGTATCGTATATACAGTTGCCAAATCCTCCAGATTGCTAAATTCATCATCAAATTTTAAAAAATAGGGTATCAAACCCGATTGCCAATCATTACAATGAATTACCTCCGGTCGCCAATCTAATTTTTCCAAAAACCGCAAGGCCATCTTGTCAAACAGATAAAAACGTAAATTATCATCATCATATCCATAAACATGTTTTCTCGAACCAAATAATTTGTGATTATACAGCAAATATACTTTTACCCCCTCATATGACTCTGTTTGATAAACATCAAACTTGTATTCCTCTCGACCCACCTTTTCCGTCAATCCCTCCATCACCATCTGTAAATCCTGACCATCACGCTCAATCGTGCCATGCATAGGCAAAAAAATCCTGATATCTAACCCCTTCTTTTTCAAAACCGAAGGCAACGCTCCCGCCACATCCGCCACCCCACCGGCTTTGGCAAACGGTACCGCTTCCGCCACCACATACAAAATTTTGTTAACCCCTTTTGCCATGATAAAAATTTATTTAATAATCGTCCCGAGTGTCAAAGAGGGACACCACACTTTCCGCCCTAGGCGGACCAGCCTTGGGCTGGGATACTTGAAACTTGAAACTTGATACTTTCTTGGATATCACTTATCACTGATTGATCCCCGCATAACACAAAGCCAACGCATCCGCCGCATCATCCGGTTTGGGAATAGATTTTAAATTATAGATGTTTTTCACCATAAACTGCACCTGCTTTTTATCGGCCATACCATAACCCACTACCGCTTGTTTTACCTGTCTGGGAGTAAATTCCAAAAAATTCAAATCTCGTTTTTTACAGATCAACATCACCACTCCTCTCGCCTGCCCCACTTTCATTGCTGTTTTTTGATTGTTACAGAAAAATATACTCTCTACCGCCACTCTATCAGGTTGATAGGTTTCAATCAATTTTTCCAGACCATCGGCAATTTCCAGCAAACGATCACTATCGGCCAATCCCGCTTTCGTCGAGATAACTCCATAATCAAGCACCTCAAGATCATCTTGCATATTTTTAATTTTGACCACTCCATATCCGGTTGTGGCTAACCCGGGATCGATACCCAATATAATCATATACCATTACCTTAATATGTATTTCAAGCATTTATCCATTTATTAGCAATTTTTAAAATTTTCATATCAAATAATCAATGGTTAAATTGCTAAATTTGTTATTATCAACAAACTATCTTTCTTTATTTTTGTCTCTTGGGTCTTGATACTTGATACTTGTAACTTGTTTCTTTTTAAAATTTTAAAAAGAAACATTCACATCCACTCGATCAACATCATCCAACTCTTCAATCGCTTCCAAAAACTCCACCAACCTCTCTTTTTTTTCATCATCAATCTTGACCGGATTCTTGGGTTTAAAAACCAGTTCCGCACTTTCAATTTCTACCCCCTTGGACTCCAAAAAATCACGCATCGTTTTTAACTCTTGCGGTGCGCAAAAAAATTCCACCAATTCCTCCCCATCTTCCACTTCCGACAACCCATGATCAATCCCCTCCAAAGTCAACTCATCCAAATCGGAAATAGAATTTTTGTAACCCAACACCAATCCTTTGGTATCAAACATCCAAGCTACCGTTCCCGGACCACCCATCGACCCGCCCTTTTTAGCAAATACTCCCTTCATATCAGACAAAGCTCGATTTTTATTGTCCGTTAACACCGTCACCAAACAAGCCACTCCATCAGGTCCGTAAATATCATAGACTTCTTTCTCGATCTGAGCCGCATTTTTATCCCCACCCGTTCCGCGATCAATCGCCCGCTGGATATTGTCCATCGGCATATTTGCTGCCTTGGCTTTATCCACCGCCAACTTCAATTTGAAATTCATATCGATATCCCCACCACCCTCTCTCGCCGCCACCGTTAACAGTTTACTTACCTTGGTAAACACCGCACTGCGCTTGGCATCAACCGCTCCTTTTTTTCGTTTGATCGTTGACCATTTACTGTGTCCTGACATAGATATTTTCTTTAATACTAAAAAAACATAGTTTAGTTACCTTACCCCTATTTTATCAAAATTTAACTTTTAAAAAACATCTTTTACCAAAATTAACCTTGCATAACTATCATAAAAATTATATAGTAATGCCGTAAATCAATCGGACATTAAAAAATATTTTAAATTTTTTTGAAAGGAAGTGATAATTTTGAAAAAATTAATATTTTTTTCAATCTTATTATTAGTATTAGCCGTATTAACAACACTGGCGAGTCAAGCCAGCTCCAACCAGGCCATATCTATCCGGGTGGAAACATCCGGCACCGAGTCCAAATTGGTCAAAACCATACTGCAGGATTTATGTCTAACCAACGGTTACACCGTAGTGGACCGCGAAAACACCGGCGCTATTTATTATGAGCAGGATTTGAAAAACAATCCACGCTATAACGATGGTACCGCTGTCAACTCCGGCAACATGATCATTGCCACGGTCATCCTCAAAGTTGACACCACGGTCGAAAGCCAATATTACTATGATATTGGCGGTTATGTCGGCGGTGGATATGGCAATGTGGATAATACCAATTACCAGACCACCATGAAATATTCGTTGAGTCTGGTTGAGTTAGGAACCTATAGTGACGTCAAAACCGTCACCGGTTCCGCCAACGAAACCGATATCTACGGCCGATATAAATGGATAGGCGGTCGATACGGCGAGTATTCAAATGCCGTTAGAACGGCATCAATCTACGATGCCGCTCAAAATATCATCCCTGACATATCCGCCATTGCCACCAATGTTTTGACTAACTATTATAGTCAAACATCTGGTGGTAGCTATCAGCCCTATCCCGACCCCGTCCCACCCCAAAGCACTTACAACAATACCGGCGGCACAACCGCAACTCAAAACTACACCACCGTGAATCCCAACAATCCCGCTCCCGCCACCAACTCCAACCAGATTGCATTTGATAATCTTAAACATCTCGACACTTACCCTGCAGTTACACAGATCATTATCGATCCCAACGTAGATATTGTCGTCTCGCAATTCGTAACCAGTTGTAGTGCTAACGAACTTTACCGAATTTCAAACAATACGATCATCTATTCAAATGGCAGTTCAAATAGCTTCGACAATTCTCAACCCTTTGCGTTAAGTTTTGCCGATCAGGGACAACCCGGGCAATTACTCACTTTTGCCATCAATGATGGCAGATATCGTAAAGTGATCTATATTCAATATTAGACACACACGGCAGGCTTTTGCCTGCCGTAAAAATATTTTTGAAAGGTTGTGATCTTGAGTGTTAAAACTTAAGTATTCAATAGCTTATGTATTAATTATTGCAATAATTCTGTCATGTATTTCCCCGGTCTTGGGCTGGGACAATGATGAAAGTTATGCAGAAATGAGAGAAGAAGAGTTCATCGACAATGACGAATATTTGGAACAATTTGGCAAGGTTATATGTATCACCGAAGCCCAATCTCTCATTAACAAATCAAAAAATATTACCGCAGATTTTCTGTGGTACTTAAATGCTCATCCAGATTACGAAATGATCGACTCTGGTGACGAAGTGGTTTATTGGATGCAAGGCACGCAAAAACCGTCCCGCTATCCGGCTGTCGTGTTCGAATACCCATCGTCAAAAATAAATGCGTTCGCCCTCCCCGGCGGTTTTATGTTTATTACCTCCGGATTGCTAAAACATTTTCAAAACGGCAATATCACCCGGGGCGAAATGGCGTTTTTACTGTCGCATGAGTTTACTCATGCCCGGGCCGGACACGGATTTTCCCAAAGAAGTACCGGCATACTGGCGACGATATTTATGACCGCCGCGTACATATTTGCCCGCAACAGCGATAACAAATACGTCCGCGATGGCGTTCCTTTCGCCGCCGCCATAATCTCCATCCTGGTATTATGCGGAATTTCCCAGGATGATGAAAATTTCGCCGATGCCGTGGCTACTCGGGAAACGATAGCCATGGGTTATCCGGCCAATTCAGGCATCACCCTATTACAAAAAATATCCGGTGATCAAAATATCACCGGTACCAATGAGTTTGACAACAGGTGCTATTTCAAAACTCACCCTGGGTTAAATGATAGAATTCAAAACATTCAGGAAACGGCCGATAGTTTTGACAATAGCATCTACAGTTATTTTCCCCAACCCGCCACTTACGCCACAAACAACAATCCAAACGTCGAATTATCCCAAAACGGAGTTACCGTGATAAAAATCAACGCCATTTACACCCCTCCTCCCGCCACCAACACACCAAGCCCCACCACCAACAATTCCGGCGGTTACAACGTCGTTACCGCCACTCCACCAACCACTTCCCAACCAGCCACCCAAGTTAATTCGACCAACAACGGCTACAACTTGATCTCTCCCTCCTCCCCGACCGATATTATCAGCAGTACAACAACCACTAACCAGATCATCTACGCCGACCTCCAGGAAAACCAATCGATATCCGGTTCATACCAAATCTCCTTTCCGTTCTACTGCAAGAGTATAAAACTCTTTCGAACAGACTCCGGTCATCTGGTAACCTACATCTATAACCGTGATTCCAGCACTATCGACTTATCCGAATTCAACCTCCCCTCCGGAACTAAACTTGAACTGACCATTAATACCGGTCAGTACAAAAATACAAAAATAATCTATATAAAATAGAATCCCTTTAGCAGCCCACCGGGCTGCTAAAATTTTACCCTGTTTTGTATGTAAATAATTAGATAAAATTAATATGAAAAAACCAAAAAAAACTGCAATACTTTTTACTTACAAATTTATACTTTTCTCGATAATCCATGGGTCCGGGTGTAAAACAGCGTAGTAACTACGCTAAATCAAATCAACAATTGGCATGAGCGTTTTTACACCCGGAAATTTTTGGTACTTTTTGTTTGCAAAAAGTACAGAGATATTTTTTTTGGTACTTATTAATTTTTACTTATTCCTTAAACTCGTAGCAACATAGGGGTCTGGGGGTTATACTTGCGGCATAACAGCGCACAAAAACGTAAAATTTCTGATTCCCGCAATTATAACCCCCAGGAATTTTTGTTACTTTTTGTTCGCAAAAAGTAAAAATAATATCTTTTTATATTTTTTTGTTACTTTTTTTGCTGTCAAAAAAAGTAAAACAATATCCTCAAATTTTTTGGTACTTTTTGGCATCAAAAAGTACAATATAAACAATCATGAAAAAAACACGCTTAGACATCGAAATATTCAACCGAAATCTAGCTTCCTCTAGATCAAACTCCCAAACCCTGATCCGCACCGGTCAGGTGTTTATCAACGAACAAAAAGCCATCACTCCCTCCCAACTGGTTTCATCAACCGACAACATATTTATCAAAGAAAAACTCCGCTATGTTTCTCGTGGTGGACTCAAGCTCGAACACGCCTTGAAAAAATTTAAAATTAATCCCCAAAACCAAATTTGCCTCGACATCGGCGCCTCCACCGGCGGTTTCACCGATTGTTTACTGCAACACGGTGCCAATAAAGTTTACGCTCTCGATGTTGGCACTCATCAACTCTCCGACAAATTAAAAAAAGACACTAGAGTTTTCTCCCTCGAACAAACCCATTTCCTCAAAATCGACAAACTCCCCGACCCCAAAATTTCTCTCGTCACTATCGACGTATCATTTATTTCCAGCAAAAAAATTTTGAATCACTTATTGACAATTAGTAATTCGAAATTAGTAATTATTCTCCTCCTCAAGCCCCAATTTGAATCTTCGCCAAAAAATTTGAAAAAAGGAGTTATCAAAGACCCGAAAATTCATCAAAAAATCATCGCCGATTTTCAAAAATTTTGCCATGATCATAACATACATATAAAAAACCAAACCACCTCCCCCATCAAAGGCCCAAAAGGAAATGTAGAATTTCTGTTTCACTTAATAATACAAATGTAATTTTTTTCAACTCGGTGCAACAAGGGGGCCCGGGGGGAATACTTGCGGCCAAACAGCGCAATAATGCAATTAATTTCAGATTCCCGCAATTATTACCCCCGGAAATTTTTGGTACTTTTTGTTTGCAAAAAGTACAAATACTAACCTCAATTTCTGCCCAAAACCATTGATCCATCTAATTATTGACAAATTAAACACAACCATATTAAACTATACCTGTATTACATTTCTTACTTATACTAAATATATGACTAAAAATATCCATTTTTACGGTTCAACCACCATCGGTCCCAAAGGACAAGTAGTTATCCCATCCAAATTACGCAAAGAATTAAAGATCAAAACCGGCGACCAGTTTATCGTCATCAAAGACGAACACATGGATTCAATTGTCATCATGAAAGCCAAAAATCTAACCGCCATGCTCAAAGGGCTAAACCAGAAAATCCGCGAAATCGAAAAAACCATCAAAAATTAATATAGTAAATATTAAAGACATCTCATAAATATTACTTTTTACTTTTCCAGTCATCTGGTGCGCCTTGGGCGCATACTTCTTATTTCTTACTTCTTACTTCTTACACCATGTCTGACAACAAAGAAAAATTCTTTCTCGATCAAGAAAACAACAAACAACCTGATCAAAAAGACACCAACCAACTACTTACACCACGCAAAAAATCATACTGGTGGCTATATCTGATCGGTATTATCGCCATCCTTGCCGGTTGGGGCATATACAGCTATCTCAATCAAGTCCCCGTCAATCCCTACATCACCGAAGTCGCCGCCAAACAAGATATCATCCAAAGTGTCGATGTTACCGGCACCATCAAACCGGCTGAAGAAATCGATCTGAATTTCAAAACCGCCGGCACTATCAGTATCATCAATGTAATCGTTAGCGACAAAGTTAACAAAGGAGATATCTTAGCCACACTCGACACCTCCGACTTGCAAAGCCAACTCTACCAAGCCCAGGCCAGCGTCGCTATCGCTCAAGCTCAATATAACCAGGTTCTGGAAGGAAGCCGTCCGGAAGAAGTCGATGTCGCCAAGACCAATGTTAAAAATGCTGAATCAACACTCGCTTCCGCCAAGATTAACTATGACTTAACCAAACAAAACATCGACAACGACTTGAAAACCGCTCAAACCACTCTTACAAACACCCAAAACCTCCTACTCGATGCTCAAACCAACTTGACCAACATCGAAAATCAAACCGATCAAAATATTAAAAACACCATCGAAAGCAATCTCAACGCACTCAATTTGGCCATAATTCAGGAAGACACCGTCCGTAACAATATCGACGAAATATGGGAAACCAAATTATATTACAACCGTTTCAAAAGTCTCGATTTTATTACCGTTAACGATATTGACAATCTGTTAATGCAATCAAATTGGCAAAAAACCAACGCACAAACCAGTTATTCTCAAGCGGTCAATTCCAAATCCGAATCCGACAATCAAAAAGCAATCGATGAAACACTTAGTTATGTCAATTCCTACACTCAAATTCTGAACAAATTAAACAATCTGCTATATTCCCCTAACTCTGACGCCGTTTTCACGGCTTCTGAAATTTCCAATCTCCGCAACCGCCAATCCAGCAACGAGGCCACCCACAACCAAAACCTTTCCTCCGTTCAAAATCTAACCAACAGTATCGCCAACACCAAAATTAGCAATCAAGTCTCAATTGACAACGCCAAAAATCAGATTACTAACTATCAAAATCAAATTTTGACCGCTCGGGAAAATATCGACAAAATTCAAATCAATTCCACCTCTCAACTGCAAACCGCTCAGGATCAAATCACCAACGCCCAAAATCAACTTGAAATTCAAAAAAAACAACTTGCTTTAACCCAATCCGGTCCCACCCCCGCCGCCATCGCCGTCGCTCAGGCGCAGATTAATTCCGCGCAAACTCAAGTCAACACTATTCAAACCCAAATCAACAATTTATCCATCGTCGCTCCTGCCAATGGTATTATTACTCAAGTCAATGTTTCTGTCGGTGAGCAATCCAATTCCGCCAACCCAATTATCCAAATGCACTCCGATGCCGACTACGAAATCAATGCCGAAATTGCTGAAACTGACATCGAAAAAATCAAATTGCAAGACAAAACCAAGATTACCTTTGACGCCTTTACCAAAGAGGTGGAATTTACCGGCACCGTAGTTGAAATCGATCCCGCCGCCACCATTATCCAAGGCGTCGTCTATTACAACACCAAAGTTATCCTGGATAATCAAGATTCATCGATCAAACCGGGCATGACCGCCAACCTGGAAATCATTACCGCTGAGAAGAATAATGTTTTGACAGTTCCCAACCAAGCTATAAAAATTGAAAACAAATCAAAATTTGTTGAAATTCTACCAGACTTAAATAATTTTAACCAAACTCAAAAAATATCCATCGAAACCGGCACTCGAGGCAATACTCACACTGAAGTTATTTCCGGACTATCCGGCGGCGAAAATGTGATTATTCTCAAAAATGAATAACAAACCTAAAAATATATTTTTCTTTTACCCAACAATTACCCTTTAACACTCCTTACTTTTCACTTTTCCAGTCATCTGGTGCGCCTTGGGCGCATACTTCTTACTTCTTACTTCTTGCCCATGCCTCCCAAACCAATTATCGAACTCCAAAATATCAAAAAAAATTATTTTCTCGGCAATGATATCGTTGTCGAAGTTTTAAAAGGCATTGATCTAACTATCTATCGTGGGGAATACGTTGCCATCATGGGACCCTCCGGCTCCGGCAAATCAACCCTTATGAATATCATCGGTTTTCTGGATCGACCCACCGCCGGTAAATATTTATTTCAAAACCACGATGTTACCAATTTCAACGATGACCAATTGGCCATTATCCGCAATCAAAAAATCGGTTTTATATTTCAATCTTTTAATCTCCTGGCGCGTACTACCGCTCAAGACAATGTTGAATTACCGCTCATATACGCTGGAATTCCCGCCGCCAAAAGAAAAGAATTATCCTATCAAGCACTCAAAAGTGTCGGTCTATCCGACCGTGCCGATCATATGCCCAACGAACTTTCAGGTGGTCAACAACAGCGCGTCGCTATCGCCAGAGCTATTGTAACCAACCCGGACATTATTTTTGCCGATGAACCAACCGGCAATTTGGACTCCAAAACCGAAGTGGAAATAATCGACCTTTTTGAAAAAATCAACAATTCCGGCAACACCATCCTGATGGTTACCCATGAAGAAGACATTGCCAACTGTGCCAAACGCATTATCCGCCTCCGCGACGGCATCATTCAACGTGACGAAGTTGTCCCACATGTCAGAAATGGAGATCGTGTCTCAGCTACCATCTCCGGCCTCAAAAAAGACGCCGAACAATAATTCTTGTTTATTAATTTATATTTTTCTTTTCTCGTAGCAACATGGGGGTTCGGGGGGGAATACTTGCGGCCAATCAGCGCAAAACAAACTATAATTTCTGATTCCCGCAATTATGACCCCCGACAGTTTTTGGTCCTTTTTGCTGTCAAAAAGGACAAAGAAATATTTTTTTCCATGTCTTTTATAGTCACCCTAAAACTAGCCCTCACCGCCCTCATGGCCAACAAAACCAGATCTCTTTTGAGTATCCTGGGAATCGTCATCGGTATATCCTCGGTTATCATCATGCTTGCTGCCGGTACCGGCGCTCAAAACTTTATCCTCGACACTGTCCAATCATTTGGCAGCAATCGAATTCTGGTTTTTCCCGGCGCTCCCGACGACGAAGCCGATGGTCCCAGCACTCCCGCTTCTTTCGGCGGCATCACCATCACTACCTTAACCTACGAAGACACTGTGGCTTTACGCGACAACCCATCCGGTCCCAATATTGCCGATAGCACTGCCGCTATTAGCGGTCAAATCACCGCTTCTTCACCATATGCGGAAAAAATTACCCAATTTTACGGTGTTACCCCCTCTTACTTTTCCATTCAATCTACCAAAATCGTCCAAGGCAGAGTATTTGAAGAAAGAGAAAACGAATCACTGGCTCGAGTCGCCATCCTGGGACCAGATATCGCCGACAAATTATTTCCCGGCTCAAATCCCATCGATCAATCGATAAAAATCAGCGGTTTCACTTTCAAAATTATCGGCATCACCGAAGCCAAAGGCACCGGACAATTTGGTATCAATTTCGATGACCTTATCTACCTCCCACTGGTAACCGGACAAAAATTACTGCTTGGAATCGACTACGTCAGCAATATTACCGTTCAAGCCGACAGTGATCAAAATGTTACTCTGGCCAGACTGCAAACCGAATCAATTTTACGAGATCGCCATCGCATCGAAAACGGTGAAAAAGCCGATTTCACCATCAACGACACCAAACAAGCATTGGATATTGTCAACAACGTTACTGATGCACTTTCACTTTTTCTCACCGCCATCGCCGCTATCTCACTCTTGGTGGGTGGAATCGGCATCATGAACATTATGTTGGTTTCAGTTACGGAAAGAACCAAAGAAATCGGCCTTAGAAAAGCCATCGGCGCCAAAAGATCTGATATTCTCAAACAGTTTATCACCGAATCCATTATCATCACTATTTTCGGCGGGCTGATCGGCTTCCTAATTGCTTTTGCCGTTGTTTTTGCCATTGCCTCTTTCACTACTCTCCGTCCCGAAATCACTTGGTCATCAGCCCTATTGGCTTTTACCGTTTCCGCTCTTTCCGGTTTGATCTTTGGCTTTTACCCCGCCAACGAAGCCTCCAAACTTAACCCGATCGAAGCCCTCCGATTCCAGTAATCAATATTCAATAAACAATATGCAATATTCAATAAACAATTATTCAAAACTTTTTACCTCTAAACCCCAGCTTAAAAATTCAAGGATAGATATAGGATACTGATCATTGATATTTTATTTGCATATTGCATATTGGATATTAGATATTGATCCTTGATACTTTCTTGTTTCTTGTGTCTTGTGTCTTGCTTCTTGCTTCCTGCTTATTGCATATTGCTTATTAATTCTCATACTTATTACTTCTTAATTCTTACCAAATGTCTCGTCTCATTCTCGTCCGCCATGGACAATCAAAATGGAACCAAGCCAATAAATTTACCGGCTGGATTGATGTTTCCATCAGCGAAAAAGGCATCAAACAGTGTCTCTATCTGGCGGAAAAATTAAAAAAATTAAAAATTAATTATACTTTCTGCTCCGAACTTTCCCGAGCCAAAGAAACCATGTCCGTTATCCTCTCCAAACAAAAAGATTCCGGAGTCTATATCCACGAAGAAAACCCCAAATACAATTGGGCCGATATCATCAAATACCCCTCACGTATTCCCAATATTGCCATCTACACTACCGCCAACTTAAACGAAAGAAATTACGGAGAACTGCAAGGAATGGACAAAGACGAAGCCAGAAAAAAATACGGCGAGCAACAAGTTTACAATTGGAGACGTGGTTTTTTTGATCGTCCCCCGCAAGGTGAAAGTTTGTGCGATGTCTATAACCGCAGTATCCCCTTTTTACAAAACCGCATTGTTCCCCTACTGAAAAAAGACAAAAATATTATTATTTCCGCTCACGGCAACAGCTTACGTTCAATTATCAAATACATAGAAAACATATCCGATGCGAAAATTCCATTATTGGAAATCTACACCGGCCAACTCATCACATACCACTTTGAAAAAGGAAAATTCGTCTCCCAATTGGACAAACTGTCTTTCAATCGCCCGATTGCTTGGAAAAAAATCAATCAAGACATCAAACCTAAACATATATTCAATAGCATTACCAAAAAATAATGGACCTGATTTCTCTTCTAAAAATCGCTTTGATCTCCATCGGGAAAAACAAAGTCAGAACCGGACTTACGGTTTTGGGAATTATCATTGGCATTTTTGCGGTCGTAACCCTGGTTGCCCTTGGTAAAGGTGCTGAAAACTATATCGTCGATCAAGTCGCCAGTGCCGGCTCCAATCTCATCGCCGTTTTAGCCGGCAAAACCGATAGCGAATTTTCCGCTCCCCCTTCTCAACAAGGGCAAACCATCACCACTCTCAAATACGCCGACGCCCTCAAAATCAGAGAATCTAACATCACTCAACACGTCAAAATCGTAACCGCCGAAGTTAGAGGTCAATTTCAAACCACTTCTCCCTATTACGAAATTGATGCCACCTTGGTTGGCTCCGATCCGGAATTTTTTACCGTTCGCAATACCAAAATCACCCAAGGCCGCAATTTTGAACAAAAAGAAATCGACTCAATTAGCAATGTCGCCATCATCGGACCAAAAATTGCCACTTTGCTATATCCCAACCAAAATCCGATTGATCAATTGATCAAAATCAACCAGGTCAGCTTTCGCATTATCGGCGTAACCGAAGAAAAAGGCGTGGAAGACGGACAAGACCGTGATAAATTTGTTACTATCCCCATCACCACCGCCCAAAAAAAACTACTGGGAATTGATTATCTTTTCGCCATCTATGCTGAATCCACCGACGAAAACAGCTTGGCCCTGGCCAAAGAAGAAATCGCCACCGTCATGCGCGATCAACACGATATTTCCGACCCATCGCAAGACGATTTTACAATCTATGACACCAAACAAGCCCTCGATATCCTTTCCAGTATCACTGACATTCTCTCCATCCTTTTGGCCGCCATCGCCGCTATTTCGCTTATCGTTGGCGGTATCGGCATCATGAACATTATGCTGGTAACGGTCAAAGAACGCACCCGCGAAATCGGTCTTCGCAAAGCGCTAGGCGCCACTCGTATGGATATCTTATTTCAATTTTTAATCGAAGCGGTCATACTAACCGTCTTTGGTGGAATTATCGGTATTGCCATGGGTTATCTGACAGTATTTTTAGTCAATTATTTTACCTCCTTCCGCGCTGAGATAACTATCGAATCGATCATTCTCGCCCTTTCCGTCTCCTCCATCTTTGGAATTGTCTTTGGCCTCTACCCCGCCAATCAGGCCTCCCGACTCGACCCCATCGAATCCCTCCGATACGAGTAAAGACGCGATTTATCGCTTCTTCATAAATATTATCGCGATTTCTCGCGTTTTTTTTATAGTCACTTTCTCGCTCGATATCTAACAACCTTCACCTTGACTATACCGGTAACTTACCATATAATCCGTTTGTGATTGTATTTTCACAATTTTTTAAAAAAGGAAGTGATCGACAATGAAAAAGATGATCGCCGTAATTGGCAAAATCACCCCCGTTTTTCTCCTAATATTTCTCATCACCACCGGCTGTGGTGGTGGCGGTGGTAGCTCATCCAATATCAATCCCGCTCCCTCCCTTCCCACTCCCACCCTCGTTCCCACACCCACTGCCACGCCCATCCCCACCGAAAATTTATCAGGATCAATATACAATATTACCGACAACACTCCCCTGGAGGGCTGTATGGTAAATATAGACGGCACTGATTACGCCTCTGCCGGCAACACTTTTGGCATAAACTATCCTCTCGCCAAAAGTATTCACAATATCACCATCACCGGTGCCAACAACATCACCCGCGAGACTCCCTTTGATTCCGCTCTCGAAAACATGGATTTCTACCTCCTCCCAAGTAGTTTCAATGTCGAGCATCTGCGCGCGTTAACCACCCAGATCGACTTAAATACAAACATCATATACAACCAAAACACACTGAGGTGGATCACACCACCTCATATAGTAATCTATAACCAGATGCCCAACGGCACCGACACTACTCACATAACCGCCGAGATAACAAAGATCCTCACCGAATTTAAAAACCTGGGCCTGGAAACCATTAGCGACATGACCTGGGAAATATTCGACGGGCCTCCGGCAAGCGATCCCCGCTGGATCAAACATTCAACCAACACCGACGAACACTACGTCGGCTATCTTTCGGACAACAGTATAGGAATCTGTGTCGGCCCCCTGCAAAACGCCGATGGCATCACCTTCCCGATGTATTCCGATGCCTCCGGTACCTACAATGGTGGGGGTATTACTGTTGTCTATCGGACTCAGGCCTATCGACCGGAATACCTGCGCATACTCCGGCACGAATTATGCCACGCTCTGATGGGAGCATTCCACCCGTTTGAGATTATTCCGGAAACCGATTGGCCCACCAAACTCGAATTTTCCATAATGAACTATGTTCATACTGGGAAATCCAGTATGGTGCTTTCCGAGTATGACTTGAATTGTTTCAATTTCATATATGGGCGACTGCCAAACAACATGCCACCCGACAAAAACGAAACCCCGATCACTGCCTCTTCCGACACTTCGGTCATTATCCTGACCGACCCCCCCGGTTTTTAAAATTTAAAAGTTATCCAAAAGACAGACTGTTCTATGCGCTGTCTTTTTTACATATTACCCAATTTATGACAAAATATAACTGTTAGTTTTTTCTCATCAAACATCATATGGACACAATTTATTTACTGATATTTCTCTTTTCCCTCATTCCTTTTTTGAGTAATTTTTCCATTGCTGTCTATACCATTATCTATCACTATTACATATACCGACATTTTATCCGCACACGATTTAATCCCGATTTTCAACCTCCCTGCACCATCATCGTGCCGGTCAAAGGACGCTCCGCACGCTTAAAAAACAACCTCACTTCTTTTTTAAAACAACAATACCCCAGCTACCAAGTTATTTTCACTGTTGAAAGCCATACCGATCCGGCAGTCACAACCATCAAACAAATTATCGACAATTTTCCAAAAGCCAAACTAACCGTTGCCGGACTATCTACCACTTGTTGCCAAAAAAACTATAACCTGATTGCCGCCATCAACACCATCAAAAAAACCGATATTCTGGTTTTCGCCGATAGCGACATCAAACTAGCCCCCAATTGGCTCAAAGAAATGATTCTCCCGTTATCAGACCCCAAAAATACCGCCTCCACCACCTGGCCAATTTCCACAAGCCATTCCGGATCTATCGGTGAATTGACTCACATCTTTATGAATAGTTACACCTACACCGCATTTATCTATGCCGCCACCCTATTTAAATCATCACTGCTTTGGGGAGGTTCGATTGCGATTCGTTTTTCCGATTTTACAAAACTAAAAGTGGTCAAAACCTGGTCCCATCTGGCGGTTGACGACACCAGCTTGTCAAAAATCCTCAAAGAGGGCCGTCATCGAACCGTTACTATTCCTGCCACTATTTGTCAAAGTCAAGGTTCATTGCAAACAATCCCCGGCGCCATCAACTGGTACATTCGACAAATTATGTATCTGAAACTCTACCGCCGGCAAATCTGGTTAACCATTTTATTTTTCAATTTTTTGATCTACACTTTCATCTACTTCTGGCTGCCATCAACCGCTTTCACCAACCAACCGGTTTACTATTTTCTCATTCCGATTATTTACATCTTTGGCGAAATGTACACCGCCTATCTTTACTTATACTTAGCCAATCCCAAATCCTCCTTTCGATTTGTCTTCTTGGCCCCCTTGTTTAAATTATTTCAATACTTTAGTTTCGCCCGTACATTTTTTTCCCGCACCATTTACTGGGGCGGCATCACTTATACTACTGACCGACAGGGGAAAGTAAATAATATCAAACGATAAAGTTTCCATTCAAATTTAAAATTTAAAACTCAAAGTTAAAAACCACAATTCAAAATGAAAAAGTATGAAAATTTTTTACTTTGAATTTTTAGTTATAATTTTGATTTTTGAGTTTTGCACTTTTAAATTAGTCACCAAAAAATACATCAAAAATTAATTAATATTACATCTAACTAAAATGAAACATTCACAATACACCATCGCCTACTTTTCCATGGAAATCGGCATCCGGAATTCCATCCCCACCTATTCCGGCGGATTGGGAATACTGGCCGGCGACACATTAAAAAGTTGCGCCGATCTGGAAATCCCCATCATCGGCATAACCATGCTCAATGAACATGGCTACTTTTTCCAACAAATTGACCAGGACGGCAACCAAATTGCTCAACCAACAAATTGGGCCGTCAATGACTATCTCGAACTCACCCCGATTCAAACTACTATCAAAATCCAAAATAGAAATGTACATATCCAAGTCTGGAAATACCTGATCACCGGAGAAACCGGATTTGCCATCCCCATCTACTTTCTCGATACCAATCTGGCATCCAACGACGAATTTGATCGTCACCTAACCAGCCATCTTTACAAAGGCGGAGATTTGGACTACCGATTAAGCCAGGAAATGGTCTTGGGTATTGGTGGATTCGAAATTATCGAAAAACTGGGATTTGACCATATTCACAAATACCACATGAACGAAGGACACTCCGCTCTACTAACTCTAAAACTCAATCACCAACTCTGTAATTCCAAAACCCTAGCTTGCAACAACATCAAACCACACTGCGTATTTACCACTCATACCCCGGTCGACGCCGGACATGATCAATTTCCGATTGACCTTGCTAAACGTTATCTCCAACACTATGTTGACAATTTCCCACCGGAAGTAATCGTCAACAACAATCTCCATATGACTATGCTGGCTCTTCATTCTTCAGGATTTGTCAACGCCGTCAGCCAAATGCACGCCGAAGTATCTCAACAAATTTTCCCCGGTTTTAATATCACACCTATCACCAACGGCATTCATCCCAGTTCCTGGGTCTCCAAACCTTTCGCATCGGTTTTTGACAAATACGCCCCCCAGTGGAAAATTAAACCGGACACCCTTTCCGATATTAAAAACGCCTCCTGCCAGGAAATTAGCGATGCACATTATTCCAACAAAAAAAAGCTAATTGATTTTGTCAATCAACTCTCCAACGTTGGTATGGACAATGATTATTTTACCATCTGTTTTGGCCGGCGCATTACCAACTACAAAAGACCATATCTGATCCTGTTAAACCCCGATCGAATCGCTCAGATAAACAACATCCGACCCATTCAAATTATTTTTGCCGGTAAAGCCCACCCCAACGATCACGAAGGTCAAGCTCACATCAAAAAAATTATGCAAATCAAAAATCAATTCAAAAATGATATCAAGATAACTTTCCTCGAAAATTACAACGTCAAAGTCGCCAAACTCATGACTCAGGGAGCTGACCTCTGGCTCAACACGCCGATCCCCAAAATGGAAGCTTCCGGTACCAGTGGTATGAAAGCCGCTATCAACGGTGTTCCTTCTCTTTCCACCATCGACGGCTGGTGGGCGGAAGGATGGCAAGAAGACGTTACCGGTTGGTCCATCAACAATCCCGACGAAAAAACCAACGGTATGTCTCTGGGGGATTTAAACCAAATCCACGCCAATATCATCTACGACAAACTGGAAAAAAACATCGTTCCCACTTTCTACAACCATCACGATCGCTGGGTGGAAATTATGAAAAACTGTATCACAAAAAACGGCACCACCTTCAACTCTCATCGCATGGTACAAGAATACTTGGACCAAGCTTGGAGCAAATAACAATTTTTAAGTTTCAAATATCATAATATCGCCCAAGCTAGTCGAGCAACACTACGCTTTCCGCCCCAGACGGGACACTTATTGCATATTGCATATTGAATATTGCATATTGTCTTCACTTGGATATTGGATATTGACCATTGTCACTTTATTATTTCTTGCATATTGCATATTGAATATTGCATATTGAATATTGTCTTCACTTGGATATTGGACATTGACCCTTGTCACTTTATTATTTCTTGCATATTGCATATTGAATATTGAATATTGAATATTGTCTTCACTTGGATATTGGATATTGACCATTGTCACTTTATTATTTCTTG
>CALKWM010000004.1 GCA_938004065.1 uncultured bacterium | reverse complement strand
ATTGAAACTTGATCCTTGATATTACTTATTGTATATTGCCTTCACTTGGATATTGAATATTGAAACTTGATCCTTGATATTACTTATTGTATATTGCCTTCACTTGGATATTGGATATTGAAACTTGATCCTTGATACTTACCCACTACCAACAACCATCCCAACATCCCCACCCCAATCACTCCCACTATCCACAACAACATACGATACAAACCATTTAACTCATAGCTGATAACAAAATCAAAATCTCCCACTTCATCAATCAAATACCCCTGTTGCCACCCATTTACCATAATCGGATTATAACTCGCTACCAATTCCCCCGTATCACGATTGATCAAATCCATTTTCCAGGCAGGATGGTAACTTTCTTTGAACAACACCAAATCCGTACTATCTACCTTCAATTTACCAACATATTTACCTGGATTTATTTTTTCATATTCTTCAACTTGCACACCACCATCAATCTTGCCAAAATCATCACCCGTTTTAAACAAAACTATCTTATCAATTTTAATCGTCCGTCCTGTATTAAGCCACAATATTTCATTATTTCCTTGAACCATATCAACCACCCCTAGCCGTACCCAATCCGGCGATTTTTCACATCTAACTTCAATTTGTTTTTCTCCAACCAAAACCTGCAAATTTCCGATACTCTCCTCGTCTTTCTTGATATACATATCATAACTACCGGTCTGAGGAACATTCACTGTTGAGCGTAACACTGGTAAATTAACTTTTTCCGCCAAATTCAAAGCTCCATCATGATAGTAATTGATATTACCAATTGTAAAAAACACATCATGCGTTTCTCCGCTTACCTCATACTGCCGATGTGGCAAAATTTTTATACCCAACAATCGGGGTTCATAGAAATTATCCATCTTTTGCATCAGTTGATATTGCACATCAACAAAAACCGTAATCGATAATCCATCATCAAACCAAACACTATCCAGCCAAATCTCCTGATCGATATAATTGTCAAAATCACTATCAATCATTAACGCCATATCATAAAACTGCCAACTATCATCCGTCACCTCCAAATCTATCGTCAGATATGGTAAATCCATGATATTTACATTGGTATCCACAATCACGGTCGCAAATTCCGATTTCTTGTTCTCCCCATTGAAACGAGACTTGATGACCAATTTTTGGCTTTCTTGAGCTACAACATCCTGCTGATTTTGAGCAAAATCATTATACAATGTGGCATTTTTTGACAAATCCTGGCTTAAAATTGCATTTTGTTTCAATTTATTCAAATCATAATTAACCTGCATTCTCGGCAACCTGATTACCTCATTATTGGTTGTAGCAAATTTCAACTGTGACAATTTAAACACATATTCCCGATCCGAATATTTCCCCATATCCACCCCATACTGTTTATGTGGCTGCAGTCTCATCGCAATCACATCGTATTTTTCCTGATCATATTTTAGATTATTCACTGCAAAAAAATCCGCTACACTTTTCGTATTGAAACCATTATCCAACTTTAACCACAACTGAAAATCGCTCTGTTTGTCATTGTCTTGATCAATCTCCAACCCCATCTCCCAAAATCCTATCTCCTCATTTTCCACTTCGGCATACATCGTCATCACCGGCATTTGTCTCAAATCATAATCATGCAAATCATAAATAATTGTCGCAAATTCATTTTGCTCCGCACTCCCACCAAACTTCGCCAAAACTGACAAAGATGCTTCCAACGGAACAAATTGATACCCGGAATATTCCGGAAAATTTTCATAATAAACACCATCTTTTGTAAAATCAAAATCATACATTGCCGGTTCACTAATCTGTTCAACATCGGACAAAACAATTTTATCCTGATTGGCCAAATATTTTGCTGTTTTGGCATATACACTATCAAAATCATCCGCTTTTACGATAATCACCATTCCTACCGCATTGAACCCATCAATACTGGCTATTTTAAATTTAGGATCTGTTTTATCCAAATATACTTTTCCCAAATCATGCCACTGCCAATTTTGATTCAACTGCCTGGTAGAAAACGTAAATTGCAAATCACGATAATTTATCTCCAAACTGCCACCCTGAGCACCGGACAACACTTCCATCCACACCCGATATTCCCCATCGGCAAATTCACCCATATCCAATTCCAACACCGCCCCATTTTTATGAGTCAAAGCAGGCAAACCGGAATACGACACAATTTGCGGATCATACCACCATGCCCTCTCACCACTGACCCAACCTTTTTCCATATCAAACTCTTGATTGGCATATGCTCCCGCTTCCATTTTTTTCACCCGGTCATCTCCCAGCATCAAATCCAACCAATTATTATCATTTAAAATCACCGGCATTTTCAAATCCTTCAATTGATCAACACCTACCTTGTCCGATTCTATCATCAAATCACACTTTGCCGGACCACCCAATTGTGCCACATCCAGCATATCTTCCCACTCACCGGTGATATAGCAAGGACTGACCTCGGTAATTTTCTTTGGAGTATCAAATACGTATGCATCAACTTTTTCTGAAATCACATTTTTATTCTGGCTATAATTGTCTTCCAACCAATTCAAGCTCTCATTTGTCCAGATTTTTACTTTTTCGGGATATCTCGACATCAAAGTAAATTTATCCAACCAGGAACTTACATCATGTCGGTAAATTATCCGATCAACAAAATTTTGGTCTAGTATTTGCGGCAAAACCGATTGCATTTTTTTGGCATCAAAATACACCATCGCATTTAAAAAAGTTGCATATCTCTCATTGAGAGGACTATAGCGACCCATCTGGCTCAATGCGCCACCTTCGGCATAATACACGCTACTGTCAAATCCGGCATAAATATCATTATCAATTTCAAAGGGTTGAATCCCCGGCCAAAACCAGCTCATTGACCCGGTTTCATTCTCCAACTCATTGGTTGATACATTATACACTTGCAGATTATTTAACAATTTCCCATCTACTAAACCGGGCAAAACAAACACACATAATGCTATTACCAGCAAATATTTCACAATTCTTTGCCGAATGCTCTCAAAAGATATATCATCCCAGCAAATTGCCAAAAGCATTGACCACAAAAATACCGTAAAAAACGTCAGATGATAAACTTCCCGGAAAAAATTAAACACTTGCGAACTGTTGAGCAATACAAAAGAAAAACCGGGAAATAAACGATAAAAACTAAGCATCAAAACTCCCAGCAACCAGAACCCAAACAAACCCCACATCACCCGACTGCGTTTTTGGTAAACCACCACCAATACCGCCAATATCACCCCAACCATCCCCATAACCCAAAAAGTCAACAAATTATTTGTAAGCAAACTATTCATAAAATAATCACTGTTATTACCGGTCATTATCAACGCTTGATACACATAACTGGCATTATCCATCATCCCGCTTAACGTGGTCGGCGAATTAGCCAAACCGGATTTATAATTCATCATTTCCCAAAACAAAACCATTAGCCAAGGCAAATGAATCAAAGTCGCAACCAATCCAATCACTACATAACTAACCAAAGCCCTGATAATTTTTGCCTTATATACCACAGCCATCACCACATACACCATCGAAAGCATAATCAAAAACTGCAATTGCACACCGGTAATCGCAAAAATCACTCCCGCCAACACCGTCCACCACCAAAATCTAATTGATTTCAAACCGTTATCCGCCAAAATATTCCTATACACCGCCCATCCAAATAACGGCGACAAAGCATAGCCAATCCAATAATTTATATGCCCGGCGATGTATTTATTGAAAGTCAAAGGATTGATCGTATAAAACAAACTTCCGACCAGTGCCGCGGTCTTGTTTCTAGTAACCTGACGCAAGAAAACGTACGAAAACACACCGGTCATCCAGGAACAAACCACCAGATACAATTTTGACAACAAATCGCCATTCATTCCCACCCATCCCAACAAACCTACCGACAACCTGATCAAATAATCGGAAAGATAAGAGATAGTAAACCCGCCACGAGCCGAAATCCAGGCATATAGCGCTTGATCATGCCACAATTTTATCTGATCAGCCGTTTGCGGTACCGACCAGTCGTGCCGCAATCCTACCACTCCGCTTTCCATCAACACCCCTCGAAACATCACCACACCAATCAGCAGATACAAAACAACCACCAGGTAGTCAAATCCCCGCCCTTTTACAAATTTATTCAATTTTTCTTTCATCATTTACATAAAAAGTATCAAGTTACAATGTCCAATATCCAAGTAATTATAAAGTTAAATGATTAAATCGCAATATTATATGATGTGACTGTTTGACAATTTAACCATTTAACATTTCTTTGTTTCACAATGTTTCACAATATTGCAATATATCAATTCTTATCTAACTAAAAAACCTAACTCCACTATTTCCACTTCTCTCCTCCCCACCGCTTCCCATGAATTATCCAGCACCACCTTTGGTAATTCCCTTTTTTTCACTCGAGAATTCAATATACTTAAAACCTTTTTTGCCATCGCATTTGTGTCTCCCTTCTTCACCCAATTAACCGCATCTTTCCAAATCGGCTTGATCTCCGGCAAATCATAACAAACCACCGGTAATCCGGCCGACAACGCCTCACCGATAACAATCGCCCAATTTTCCTCATAAGTCGGCAACATAAACAATCGGGACTGTTTCAATATGCAAAATTTGGTTATAAAGTCATATTCCGGTCCATGCAATATAATATTATTTTCCAACCCGTTTTTTACTATGTCATTTTTTATCTCCAAAACCACGTCCTGCGGTCCATCACCGATTATCATCAACTTGGCTCTCGGTTTTTTGGTAACGACTTTTCTCCAAATCTTCACCAAATCCATCGAACCTTTGCCCGGGTTCAATCTCTTCAAAAAAACCGCATCATACTTTTTTACCCCCTTGGGTTTGACTTTTTCAATCGCCTGCAAATCGACTCCACAATACACCGATTCCAATTTTTTTGGGTCAAAACCACATTTAACCAACTTATCTCGCGTAATGTTCGACACCGCCAACACTGTCTGCGCTCGATTTTTTATCAAAACATGTGAAATAAAATTTTGTACATAATAAATCAGATTATAGATAAATGGGGTATTACCACGATTGTTACCAAACGGACTATCCGGTACCCAGTGAATCAGTGCTATCCACGGCATGTTATTGAAAACACTCAACCACCAAGCCGGCAACACATCATACAAATGTTCACAGGAAGAATAACATACCGCCCTTTCAACTCTTTTACGCTTGGAATTTTCTTTTACCCATTTTCTCACCGCCACCACCGATTGCCACACCCGGCTAAAGCGCGACCAGATATTGCCTTTCTCATTGGTCTGGATATCTACGATTTCCCAGTTTTTACTTTTAAAACCATCTACCAGTTTAGTACCGATTGTCGAGCTAAACACCACCACCTGCCATTTTTGCCGGGAAAATTCCTGCATTATTTTTAACGCCCGCACATCCCCACCGGAAATAGACGGCTTGCCGTCATTTTCCGTCACTCCATTTAGCATACAAATTATGGTTTTTTCTCTATTCATATAATCCGTATTTAATAACATTATTCAATCCGCATTTTATAAAAAACTTTTCTGCACTATACAAAACTTGGTAATCCTGGGGTCCGGGGGTAAAACAGCGCCAAAACTGCACAAATTGTCAAATATCCGTTTCAATTACTTTTAATAACTCGTGGCAACATGGGGGTCTGGGGGGAATATTTGCGGCATTACCGCGCAAAACAACATCCAATATTAGATACCCGCAATTATGACCCCCAGAAATTTTTGGTACTTTTTGTTTGCAAAAAGTACAAATAAAAAAATAAGTATTTCATTACATTCTCCACACTTAACTCTTCTTCCTCACCACTTGATACTTTTTCTCACCCCCTCCTTCCCCCAAACTCACTAGATACCCCAATCCCATCGCTGACAATTCCGTAAATCTAAGATAAAAAAACACAAGTGAAATAAACGGATCATCGAGAAAATACTGTCGTTTCTCCCAAAACACCGGCCGAACAAACTTGGTCGTTACGGCTGCCTTATTTTCATCTTCCACTTTGCCACCCGCCAAATACACCCAGGGATTGGCAACAAAAGCTTTGGTTTTTTGTAACCAACCGGATTTTGTTACCTCTTTGCTTTTGTCATTTTGACCGGAAATTTTCGCAAAATAATGCTTCGCCGACTTACCATAACCATACTTTTTACGGACGATATTCCACAAACTCAATCGATCTTCATTGTGATAGACATAAAACCGGCTTCTTTTTACCGATCCCAACTTTTTAATCCTGGAAGTCAGCTCCATATCCTCGGCATAGAGCAAATTTTCATCATAACCACCGGATTTCAAATAGATATTTTTTCTAAAAAACCGTGGCGATTCTATCGTTTCGCAACCTAAATAAAACTTTTTTTCCAACGCCCTGGCCTTTGACCAAATACTTTTTCCAACTTGGATCTCAGGCAAAATTACCGCTACTGATTTGGGAAATTTTTCCAATTGATAAACACAATCCGCTACCAGATTTTTGTCCATTACCATATCCGAATCGATAAACAACAAATACTTACCCCGGGCTTTTGCCACCGCCAGATTGCGTTGATGATTTCTCTCCGGACCTTTTTTGAAAACTTTGTCGGTAAATTTTCGTGCAATTTTTCTGGTCTCATCGGTTGAAAAATTATCCACCACAATCAATTCAATATTCGGATATGTTTGCGATTTGATTGATTCAAATGTCGGCAATACATAATCCGCTACATTTTTGGTCGGCAACACAATTGATACCTTTGGCAATGTTTTTTTATTTAAAAATTTTGACTGCATAGGTTTAAAATTAGATATTTTATTTGATTGATTTATTTCCTGCTGTAATATTTTTTCCAATTTCAACGCCGAGACCCCCCATTTAAATCTTTTTGCTCTCTCGATAGAATTTTTTTCCAAACAATAGCGAAGTCCCGGATTCTTTAAAACTTGACGAATTTTTGCCGACAAATCAAAAATATTTCCTTGTTCAAACAACAAACCGGTCTCATGATCAACAATTGCATCTTTTAAACCATCGATATCCGACCCAACCGCCAACGTTCCACAAGCATTGGCCTCGATTACCGATATCCCCCAACCCTCATGGCTGGAAGCGGTCGCAAACACCCAGGCCGAAGACAACAAATCAACTTTCAATTTATCCGACACATAACCATGAAACACTACCGACTTGCCCACACCCATTCTCGATGCCAAATCCTTCAAATATTCCATCTCATCACCACTACCTACGATATGCAATGTCAAATCAGGCCAATCATACATTAAACGCAACATCGATTTGATGATCAAATCGACCTGTTTGTATTTTTTCAATCTACCTACATATATTATCGAAGGATTTCTCGATTTCCCCAAAGTTTTTTTATATTCCCCACCCACGGCATTATATACTACCGATACATTTTCCGGAGATATTCCCCAAAATTTACATACATCTCGTTTGGTACTTTCCGACACAACTACAAATTTCGTATAACGATACGCCAAAGGAACCAGATATTTTTCCAGAAAATAACCGATATAATTTAACGGCCACTTTATCTGCTTAAACCATTGGTTATGATGTATATGATGAGTCAAATTTATCACCGGTACGGAGCTTACAATCATCGGTGAAAAAAACGGGATTCCGTTATTTTGATCGATAACAATATCAAATTTCCCCCTGAATTGTGTCAGATACTTCCAGAAAAAATTTACATAGACCGTAATCATGTTTCCACTTCGATATGTTTTTATCCCATCAATTTCTTCATATGGAAGCGAACCACCCGGATGTCCGGCACAAAACATGGTCACGTCATGACCTTTTGCTATCAATTTTTTTGATATCTCATGCAAATACACCTCGGAACCGCCGGCCCAGGGATGTTTGATATCCCGCCAACTCAATATCAAAATTCTCATAAATAAATATTAGTTAATTTAAGTCAATGTTATTGTATTCTAAATCAGACATTTGTCAATATTTTTTCCTGATAGAAAAAATGGGGTGATTTATATATAAATCACCCCGCAAAAATATTCATTCATCATCTTCCCACTCCTCTCTATATTTGGGAGTCCGCCATTTTTTTCTTTCCTCTTTTTCCTTTTTTTTGAGAAATATACTATTGGTTTTTTTTGATTCCACCTCCTTCCTGTCTTTTCTTTTTTCTTTCCATTTCTTCCTTGTCATTTTTGCATCTTCACTTTCTTTTATAAATTACCCTGCTGGTTTGCTGGTAGTAATTTAAAAGAATCGTCCATATTATTCAGTTGTTAAAAATAATATACTCAACTGTCAGCCACCAGTCAAGTATTTCGTCATAAATAAAATTTTTCTTTTCCCCACTCACAATATTGTCCACAGTAGCGAAAATACATACTTTACACAAACCATTTAAAAACTTTCTTCTTACTTTTCCAGTCATCTGGTGCGCCTTGGGCGCATACTTCTTTCTTCTTACTTCTTACTTCTAACTACATACCACCTCACCGGAAATTTTGGAAAACTATAACTATTTTTCTCCACATAAGTTTGCAATACCCATTTTTCTGCTATCAAAACCGCTTGCTTATTGGTTTCCAGATACGCCACAAAATCCGGTTGATGCCTGGCCATATCTTCATCCACCACCACCAACACCTCATCGACTTTTGACCGATTCAAATCGTTTACCCCTTCGAAACAATCAATCGATGGTATACCGGTCACAAAATACATCGCTTCCGAAAACATCGAACAGACCACCACATTCGACAAATTATTTTCCGCCAACACTTCTTTTGTTTCTTCCACTACCACCTGCTCATATCCCAATTGGGGCAAAAAACTACTACCCAAAGTTACTTTGGCTTGATACACTATTGCCCCAATCAAAACCATTCCCAAACCATACTTTACCCACTTATTTTTGTTCTCCACCACCACCTTCAACAAATAACTGGCCAACAATACCAGCAAAGCCACCAGATGAACATAATAACGATATTCTTGACGTGAAAAATATACCACCAACAACATCAACAAACACCAAACCAACGGGACCACCAACTTAACTCGCATAAATAACATATATATAACAGAAATCATCGCCACCACCACCAGCACTACATCATTTTTTACAAACTCCAGCAATGGTTTCAAAATATTGTACCAATCCCAATTTAAACCTATCAATATATATACAAACAATCCCACCGGAAGCAACAACAACCAACGACTTATTTTCGATAACACCCAGCACAGCACCAAAAAAATGGCAAAATACAAAAACAATTCATGATATTGCATCGTCTGTTTCCATCTAACCACCTGATCACCGAGCCACCAACCCGCATCCCAAACCATAAAATACAACACCGCTTCATAAACCAACCAGATGCCAACCACAATGAAACCCCATATCCATTTCAAAAGATTTTTTTTAGGATATATGTGCTCCATAAAAATCATCACGCCAATTACCAGCACCACCATCTCCAACCGAAATGCCAATGTAACCCCCATCAAAACCGCTGACAAATATAATAAAACAGACCAATTTCGACTGTAAACCAGAGCGGTCAAAGTCGCCAAAAACAACATTATCGTCGGTATTTCCGCCATCAACACACCGGACCATGACCGAAAACTAAAAGAGAAAGCCAACAAAAAAGTTGCCAAAATCGCACTTTTTATCGAACCAATCAATTTAATTACCAACAAATACACCAACACCAATGACAAAATATATGAAAACAAAATCAACCATTCGGCTACTATATATAAATCCAAATTGGTCACGACATTTACCAACAAAATCAACAAAGACAAACCACCCCGATAAAATAACGGGTAAAAATAATCACCACTGTTTCCCAGTTCACCACCCACATATCCATACTGCTGCCACAATTTCGCCGGCATCAAGATCGCATACGAATCGGCATTGATCATGAGTGGCAAAAAATGTGGTAAAAATACCACACCGATCAACAAAACCACCATCATCCAAAACAAAATTGCTATCTTATTTTGAGTTTTTTCAATCATATAATTTTAAATTATCCAAAAAATTTGACCACCAATCACAATGAATTATAACAAAAACCCTTGAAAAAACAACCAAAATATTTATAATAAACTTGTCCAAGAATTAAACATTACTTTATTATTAATTTTTCAATTTGCATTCAATTTTTTTTAAAATTTTTAATTTCGAAAGGATTTGATCATTCAGTAAATTTTTCATCAAAACAACTATTTTTCTCATCCAATTTGTCCACTTCAACTTTCAAATCAAAGGATAGATCACCCTGAAGAAATAAAAATTTAAAAAAAATAATTTCATAGAAAATGTATCTATCAATCAAAAACAAATCAATCCTAAAAAACATCAATAATATATTATTTTTAAAATTAATGAGTAGTGCTAGTTAATTTTCTTATCTGTCATCCTCGAATCGAAAGCCATTTTTGGCGCTTCGATATCGGGGATCCATACCATATTTCTTTTTTTATTTAGCACTACTCATAAATTAGTATTTGCAAATAATTTATCGTTTCTAAATCATCCTACTCGTGCCAAACATATCTATAAAATTCATTCCTCTTTTCCTTTTTTCATTTTTCTTTTTACTTTTATTCCCCTCCTCCACTTCCGCTCAAGTATTCACAAAACAACGCACTACCGGCACCTACCTGCCGGCCAATGCCGCTTCTGTCCGCCAAGACACCACTATCGACCCCTCTGCTCCCGCAGAATTCGCTCTACCGGACGGATCGGTTAAAATCGTTTTGCCAGCCAATTTCTACGCCGGAAAAATCAAATTTTCCGCCGCCAAAATTAGCTGGGAAAACAATAACGCTATTCCATCTCTCAAAATTTCCGGTGAAAGTTTTTTAGGCAATGAAGTATTTGAAATCACCGCTACCGACCATCAAACCAACTTACCGGTATTAAAATTTGATAAAAATATTACTATTCATTTTCGATACTACGACCCGGATGCCACCAACATTGACGAACAAAAACTAAAAATTCGTTTCTTTGACCGCCTCAAACAAGAATGGACTCTCATGGATACTACTATCGACACCGAATCCAACACCATTACTCTACAAACCGATCATTTAACTCTTTTTGCCATCACCAAACCGGACACTTCCACTCCCGCTGTTAACCCGATTATCCCAGGAACAACCTCCGAACCCGGCTCCGTCCCTCTCTGGCAAATCATTATCGCTATCATTATCATTCTTATTATTTTATCCGTAGGCGGATGGTATTTATACAAAATATATCAAGACGCCAAAAACGACCAGATGTTATCATCCGAAAATCCCATATTTGGCGACATAACCCCCTCCAACCCGACCCCCACCGACACCTCTCTCCCCCAAGAAGAAAACACACCCCCAACTCCACCACCAACAACAACTCCCCCCAAAAAAGAATCAAACAAACCATCTTCCGACAACGAAATCTGGATCGACTTCTAACTATATATTTATTAAAGACGCGATTTATCGCGTCTTTTTTTATGTAAAAAAACAGACTTAATTTAAAGCCCACCCTCACAAAAAACTATAAACACTTTTAAACCAATTGCTTATTGCTTATTGCTTATTGCTTATTGCTTATTGCTTATTGCTTATTGCTTATTGCT
>CALKWM010000003.1 GCA_938004065.1 uncultured bacterium | reverse complement strand
TAGACTAAACTGAGCAAATAATTATTTTGCTCTTAAATGCATCCGGAAGGATTCGTGGGGCATCCGCCCCACGCCCGGCGAATGCCCGGGCGAACCCTAGACTAAACTGAGCAAATAATTATTTTGCTCTTAAATGCATCCGGAAGGATTCGAACCCTCAGCCTTCTGGTCCGAAGCCAGACGCTCTATCCAGTTGAGCTACGGATGCGTATAAAAAATTTACAATGATCAATTCTCAATTTACATTTTTTATGATATAAAAGCAAGTTTTGGGCATAAAAAAACCGACTTTGGTCTTTTGAGGCTAAAGGTTATGCGATGATGGCGTAAACCAAACATGATAACACGTTAGTCGGTCCCCAGCGGCACAGAGTCAGTTCATCGTCGGAGCACATTCTCCTCGTTTCGCGTAAGCCGGTAAACCGTCTTTCGCTCCACTTAAGTCGAATGGCTCCTCCTTTATCCCACAAAATTCTAAGCTTCGCTAGTAATTTTGCGGGAGCCCAGTATTAGAGAGCATAACTGAGGTTTTCTCTCTCGATACGATACTCTCCCTTTCTTTTTGAAGAATCAAAATGCCGAAGTAAATTCGTCATTTTGATGATTATTATGAATAAAAATAAAAAGAGGGTGAAAATGACTTATGAAAAGTCTTTTTGACCCTCTTTATTTATTAATTATGTGCAATAATTGGTTACAATGGGATAGTAGCATACATTATAATAAATGTCAAGGTTAAAGTTGACGAAAGTAGTGTAAGGTATTGTTATGTGATGTGTATTAAATTGATTTAAGATTTTGTTAATATTTTCTTAATATGATGATCATCTAAGAATGATATGGTTTAGTATGTTAAATGATTTTGTAAAAATATTGTTTAAAGTTGTTTAAAAATTTTCTTAGAAAGGGGAAGTAATTTGTATAAATATTTGTGTTTTGGTTTGATATTTCTAGTGATTTTAGTGAGTGTGGAAAAAATTTATAGCCAAGATAAAATTTTGGCAAGTGTTATGGTAAGGGATTATGGATTACAAACGGTAAATGATTACGCGAAAGAATTTGTGATATTGAGAGTAGCCGATATTGAAGAAGATTTTTTTCGGTATGAATTTTTTCAAGAAAATGAAGATTTAATTTTATTGTTTGTAAAATATAATATAGTTAAAAATGGAAAAGTGGATATCGAGGATAGTGAGTTGATAATGAGGAAAAGGGAGACAGATGGTAGGAAAATACTAGAAATTATTTTTTTTGGAGAAAGAGGTCAGTTTCTGGAATATTGTGATGAATACGGTTTTGATTATGAAAAAACGATAAAATTGTACAAAGTGTCGGATGCTTTTTAAAAGGAAAAATATCTAAACTTGGGATAATAATTAAACTCCCCAAGTTTTTTAATTTATAATGGTAATATGCAAAAAAATAACTCAAAAATTGAATCAAGATTGAAGACTCTGCCAAAATCTCCCGGAGTATATATCATGAAAGATAAACAGGAAGAACCAATTTACGTGGGTAAGGCGCTTGATTTATCCAAGAGAGTAAAAAGTTATTTCAATCGTGAACAAACTGATATCAAGACTATAAGATTGGTGGAAAAAATTGATGATTTACAGTGGTTGGTGACTGATACTGAATTGGAGGCGTTGATGTTGGAGACGACTTTGATCAAAAAATATCGTCCGAAATATAACATCTTGATGAAAGATGACAAAAATTATATTTATATCAAGATCACCAATGATTATTTTCCCAGAGTAATAACTGTTAGAAGAGTACAAAAAGATGGGGCGAGTTATTTTGGTCCTTATACAAACGGTTTAAAAGTAAACAAGATTTTACGTTCGATAAACAGGATATTTTCTTTTTTTACTTATCAAAATTCATCAGGCGTGTCGCCGATGGATAGTGTGGCGGGGAAAGAATTATTTCAGAAGAGATCACAAACGGCATGGGGTGATTTGAGTGTACAGAAAGTGTATTTAGAAATGATATCGGATTTGAAGAAGTTTTTACGGGGAAATGCTCATCATGTGATTGATATTTTCAAAAATGCAATGAAGGAGGCTGCAAATGAGAAAAATTATGAGCAGGCGGCAATTTTGCGTGATCGTATACGGGATATCAATCAAATAGTCGAGGGACAGAAGGTGGTTAGTCCCAAAAAAATTGATGTGGATGTGGTAGGGTATTATGGACAAAAAAATAAATGGGTAGTTACTTTGCTTGTGGTTAGGGATGGAAAAATTGTTGATATTCGCAATATGCAGGCCGTGAGTTACAGGGGCGAGGATTTGCCGGAGATGTTTGCCAGATTTGTAGTTGATTATTATGCCAGGACACAGGATTATCCAAAATATGTGTATCTACCCTTGGAATTGACTGAACAAAAAATTTTGTGTGAGTATATGGAAGTGGAGTATCAGAAAAAAATTAAGTTTGAATTTCCAAAAATTGGTGAAAAAAAACAAATGATCGAATTGGCAAATAAAAATGCCAAGATGGAATATTTGAGACAACAATCGGTGATAAAATTTGCCAGAAATGAGGGATTGGGAATTGTAGATTTGATAAATAAGTTACATGATTTGAATTGGGATAGTTATAAATTTAGTAAAATTAAGGATGTTTTTAGAATTGAAGGATATGATATTTCGAATTTAGGAGATAGTGGAGTGGTGGGGGCGATGGTGGTTTGGGAACTTAAATCAAGTAACAAGTTTCAAGTTTCAAGTATCAAGGAAAAAAATAAACATAAAAAAATAAAAAAAGAAAAGAAAGAGAAAATGTTTGAGCAGATGAAGAAGTGGAAAGGAGGATTCAATAAAAGTTATTATAAACGGTTTGAAATCAAAAGTTTTCAGGGGCAGGATGATTTTGGGGCGATGAAAGAGGTTTTCAGGAGAAGATTTGCGAAAGTAAAAAAAGATAGTAAGAAATGGATATATCCCGATCTGATATTGGTTGATGGCGGTAAAGGACAGTTGGGGGTAGTTTTAAGGGTGTTGGATGAGTTGGGTTTAGATGTGCCAGTAATAAGTTTGGCAAAGAGAGAGGAGGAGGTGTGGGCAGGGAGAGATCAAGTATTAAGTTTCAAGTATCAAGTTTCAAGTGAGGAAAATCAAGAAACAAGAACAAAGAAGCAAGAAAAAAGTGATAAAGAAAATCATGAAAAAGACAGGTTGTCTGGTAGTACGGTTTTTGAATATAAGAAGTTAGATATTGAGAAGGGGGAGTTAGCGGGTTTGTTGTTGCAAAGTATCAGAAATGAAGTGCATCGGTTTGCGGTTTCTTATCAGAGAATCGTAAGAAAGAAAGAGGTGAGAAAATCGGTTTTGGATCGGATTGAGGGATTGGGTCCAAAAACAAAAAGGAAATTGTTGAAAGAATTTGGTAGTATAAAGGGGATAATTGATGCCGGGGAGGAAAAGGTAGTGAAGGTGGTGGGGGAAAAAATGGTGAGGAGGATATTTGAGGTGTTGTGAGATATGAGAAATTGTTAAATGGTTAAATTGTTGTAATAATATAAATGATTATATTTATTTGTAATATTTCTTTATGTTTAAAAAATTTTTATTTAGGTTGCTAGCTAATGCAGCGGGATTTTTGCTGGCGGATTATGTGCTGGCTGGAGTAAGTTTTCAAGGTAGTTATTGGTCGATTGCCGGAGCGGTACTGGTATTTGCATTTGTGAATACTTTTATCAAACCGGTGGTAACGATATTGTCGATACCGGCGATAATTTTCAGTTTGGGATTTTTCTATCTGATAGTAAACGGTTTGATGTTGTGGCTAACTTCGGCACTGGTGCCAGGGTTTGTGATCGAGGGATTGTGGAATGCTGTCGGAATGGGATTGATAGTAGCGTTGGTAAACTGGACTTTACATTGGTTGGTGGAAGATGATGGGCGAGAGGTAAGTAAAAAGTAAGAAGGAATAAGAGATAAGTATTAAACGATTTATTTTCTGTTTGAAAAGTTTGGAATAGTTTGGTAAAGTTTGTAGTAGTTTGTTTTTCGGGCCTGTAGCTCAGTTGGCTAGAGCGCTTGCATGGCATGCAAGAGGTCATGGGTTCAAGTCCCTTCAGGTCCATTTATTGGCTAGAGCGGTCCGACGAGCCGCAAGGCGACCGTCGGACAGGTCATGGGTTCAAGTCCCTTCAAGGTCCATTTATTGGCTAGAGCGGTCCGACGAGCCGCAAGGCGACCGTCGGACAGGTCATGGGTTCAAGTCCCTTTAAGGTCCATTTTGATAGAAGTATGCGCCCAAGGCGTATCCACCGATTGGTGTGAGAAATAAGAAGTAAGTAATAAGAAATTAAGTAAAATGAGGATATAAAGTGATGTAATTTGTTATGGACCGAATTATTCGGTTTTTTTGATATGATTATTAAAAGAGCAATAACGTAAATTTTTTTTATGCGTAATTTATTTCGTAAAATCAGGGCTGATTATTATAACTATGATCAGTTGGTGAAAGTGTTGATCAATAGATCAAATTTGGAACATAATTTACATATTGTACAAAAACTTGTTGGGAATAAAGTGGGGGTGGCGCCGGTTTTGAAAAGCAATGCTTATGGACATGGATTGATAGAAATTGCAAAAATTTTGGAAAAACATAAACCGCCGATGTTGGTGGTTGATAGTTTTTACGAGGCATTGGTGCTTCGAAATGAAAAGATAGAAATGCCAATATTGATAGTAGGATTTTCGATGATGTCAAATGTTTTAAATTCAAATTTGGATGATGTCAGTTTTGTAATTGCAGATTTGGAATGGTTAAAGGAATTGTCAGCAAAATTAACCAGAAAAACTAAATTTCATTTGAAAATTGATACCGGGATGAATCGGCAGGGGATAGAATTGGAAGAAATTGATGAGGTGATTCATTTGATTAAATCAAATGAAAATGTTGAATTGGATGGGGTTTGTTCGCATTTGGCTGATGGGGATAGCGATAATGAAAATTTTACTAGTAAACAAATAAAGAGGTGGAATAATGTTGTGCGACTATTGAGGGGGGAGTTTCCAGATATTAAACATTGGCATTTGGGCGCGACGTCTAGTTTGAATTTTAATAAAAAAATTGATGCAAATCTGATGCGCTTGGGTTTGGGTTTGTATGGAATCAATGTCGATTCTAAGCTTAATTTAGATTTGAAGCCGGTTATGGAAGTTCAAACTGCTATTTCCTCGATTCGTGAAGTCAAAAAAGGTGAAAAAATTGGTTATAACTGTACATTTGAAGCTAAAAGAAACATGAAGGTGGCAACAATACCGATGGGGTATTTTGAAGGGATTGACCGGCGATTGTCAAATTGTGGTTATGTAAAAATTGGAAATGATTTTTGTCCGATTGTGGGGCGAGTTAGTATGGATATCACTTCGATTGATGTAAGTGAGGTTAATGATGCTAAAATTGGGGATGAAGTGGTAGTTATTTCTTCTAATCCGAAAGATAGAAATTCGGTGGAAAATATTGCTTGTATTTGTGGGACAATACCATATGAAATATTGGTGCATGTGGAGAGGAAGCTTCGCAGAGTAATGAATTACTAATTGCTAATTACTAAAAGTAATTCAAAATGTAAAAATCAAGATTCAAAAGCATAATTCAAAATTTAAAAATGAAAAAATACAATTTTTAATTAATAGTTTGAGAGTAAAGATTTGAGTTTTGAATCCTGTGATGTATATTTATTTGATATTTAATCTTAAAGATTTGTTTGCATATTGCGTATTGGATATTGTATATTGGATGTGTTATGGAAAAATTTATGCATAACAATTTAACCTATATCCGGAGAACAGCATAGGAATGTGGCTGTTAAAGGTGTATGGGTTGAGATGTTTGCAAATGTTTAAGAAATATTGTTTGGTGAATAATTTTTTCAACCCGTATACTAATTTGTGTAGGGGTGTTTGTTTGTGGTTTATTACAATAAAAATAGATCCTGAATCGCTCGATATCCGCTAGGGCGGATTCGGGTTCAGGATGACATATTAAAGAATATATAAGGAATAAAATGTTAGTTGCAAAAAATTTAACTAAATATATCGATCATCGGGATTTATTTGAGGATTATAGTTTTATTATCCATGATGGTGAGAAAGTGGGGCTGATTGGGCCCAATGGTTGCGGTAAATCGACTTTGATGCGAATGATTGCGGGGCATGATGATGATTTTGAAGGAAGCGTTGATAAGGGTAGAGAAAGAATTGGATATTTAAGCCAGATGTTGGTTGCTGATGAAGGTGAGACTATAGAAAGTTTTTTGAAAAATTTTCAAGTAAGAGATGTGGACAGGGTTTTAAAGGAAGTAGGATTGAATGAAGTAGCAAAAAATGTAGAAGTAAAAAAGTTGAGTGGTGGACAAAAGACCAGATTGTCTTTGGCTCGGATACTGTTAGATAAACCAACGATGATTTTGATGGATGAGCCGACCAACCATTTGGATTTGGAGGGAATTGTCTGGCTGGAAAATCTGGTTAATAACTTTCGAGGAGCGATATTGGTAGTTTCGCATGATCGGAAATTTTTGGACAATACAGTGGATAAAATTATGGAAATGGATACAGTAATGCATGAATTGCATGAATACAAAGGTGGTTATAGTGATTATGTAGAGCAGAAAAAAGTAGAAAGGGAGCGATGGGAAATTGATTATAAACAGCAGCAGAAGCAAAAAAGAAAAATGGAAGAGTGGATAGTGTTGAAAAGACAGCAGGCGTCAGCTCATTCAGATCCATCCAAGGGTAAACAGCTGCACGCTATGCAGCGAAGGTACGAGAGGGAGATTGAAGAAAACATAATTTCCAAGCCGGCTGATTTTACACCGATGAAAAATTTATTGCTCAAAGGACAAGTTCATAAAGACAAGCTAGTCTTGAGGGTGGTTGGACTTAATAAAAGTTATGGTGAAAAAATAATTTTGTCAGATGTGGAATTTGAGGTAAGAGGGCCAGAGAGAATAATTGTGTCGGGGTTAAATGGATCGGGAAAAAGTACGATGCTTAAAATGATTGTAGGCAAGATAAAATCTGATAATGGTAATATTCGTTTGGGTGAAGGAGTGACGATTGGATATTTTTCGCAAGAGCAGGAAGGAATAAATCAGGAAAATAAAGTGATTGATGAGTATCTGAAAGGAAAAGAAATGGAAATAACCCAGACGGAAGCCAGGACAGTACTGGGTGCGTTTAAATTTTCCGGGGATGATGTGTTTAAACGGGTGGGGGATTTAAGCTATGGTGAGAGGGTGCGACTGATTTTTGCCAAAATAGCCAGTGAGGGAAACCAGTTATTGGTTTTGGACGAGCCGACTAACCATCTGGATATATATTCACGGGAAATTATCGAAAATGCTTTGAATGAATATCAAGGGGCGATTATGCTGGTGTCGCATGACCGGTATTTTGTGGAACAGTTAAAAATGACTAGGGAATTGCATGTGGAGGGAGGGGAAGGTCATAGATAAAGTGTTGTAAACTTATTTGGGAAGTAATAAGTAATAAGTAAAAAATTACGAATTACGAATTACGAATTACGGAAGAAATGAAGCAAAATAATAGTGACAAGTTTGCGACGATATATGAAAAAGAGACTTGGATTGTGTCCAGGTCTTTTTTTGATGTTTTTTTGATTTGAAAGATTTTTGATAGAATAAAAATAGTATAAAAAATTGATAAAAAGGATGGAAATTATGGCGAAAGCGATAATTGTTAGGAATTTGACGAAAACCTTTGAGCTGACGAAAAAAGCGGAAGGTTTTTGGAATTCGGTTAAGAGTTTATTTAAAAGCGAAAAACAGTATGTACACGCAGTGAATGGTGTGTCATTTGATATTGAAAAAGGAGAATTGATCGGGTTTTTGGGTCCAAATGGGGCGGGCAAGACGACAACTTTAAAGATGTTGTCGGGGATTTTGTATCCCACTTCGGGTAGTGCCAAGGTGTTGGGATATTATCCGTGGGATCACCAGGATGATTATAAACGGAAAATTTCGATGGTCATGGGGCAAAAATCACAGTTGTGGTTTGATTTGCCGGCGATTGAGAGTTTTCTACTCAATCGCGATATCTATGAAATACCGGAGAAAAAATTTCGGGCCAATTTGGATTATCTATCAAATTTGCTGGAGGTAAAAGAATTTTTGGAAGTACCGGTGAGAAAGTTGTCATTGGGGCAAAAAATGAAATGTGAGTTGATTGCGGCGTTGCTGCATGATCCACAGGTGATATTTTTGGATGAGCCAACGATCGGGATGGATGTGACGGCGCAAAAAGCGGTGCGGGGTTTTATCAAGAGATATAATCGAGAAAAGAAGGCGACGATTATTTTGACCAGTCACTATATGGATGATATCAAAGAATTGTGTGAGCGGGTGATAATTATCAACAAGGGTGAAAAGATCTATGATAACAGTTATGCCGGATTGGTGAAAAAATACGCGCGGGAGAAATATATTGATTTGGTTTTTGATGAGAAAGTATTGAAAAAGGATTTGTTGAAATATGGCAAGGTTTTGGAGTTTGATAAATTGAGTGCCAAGATTGCGATACCGAGGGAAAATGTCTCCGATGTCTTGGCGAAATTGGTAAAGAAATTCAAAATTGACGATATCGATGTACAAGAGAAACAAGCGGCAGATGTGATTGCGGAGATATTTGCGGAAGGGAAATAAACTTAGCAAACTTTCCAAACTTTTCAAACTTAAAAAATGAATAATAGAAAATAAAATGAATAAGTACCGAAGGTTTTTTGTTAATCAAATTCAATCAGTGCTGGCGTTTAAAGCAAATTTTTTTGCGGAAATTTTGATGCGCAGTTTGGGTTTCTTGATCATGATTTATCTCTGGAAAGCGGTTTATGCACAGAGTGGTGATATTGCCGGATTTACTTTCAAGGAATTGCTAACGTATTTTTTGCTGGTGGAATTGTTCCGGCATTTTTTGGCAGTCAGTACTTTTGAAGAAATTAAAGATGGTGTTCAGCATGGGAATATCGCTAATTATCTCATATTACCTTTGAATAGTTTATATATTTATTTTGCAAAAAATATTTCTCAAAATTTAATGTCGATGTTTTTCTTTGTGTTGCCGGTGTTTGGTTTGGTGTATTTTACGGATATTTTTGTTGGTCCAAGCAATTGGATGTATTTGATTTTGACAGTATTGATGGTGATTATTGCGTTGTTTTCCAGTATGTTTTTGTACACAATGTTGGGCTCAATCGCCTTTTGGACAGTGGAGACGGGCAATATTATCTGGGCGTTTAATTTTATTGTCAGCTTTTTTGCGGGCAAGATGATACCGGTACAATTTATGCCCGAGATCATCCAAAATGTGATGCAATATACACCTTTTGTTGCGATTTTTAACTTGCCGGCGTCAATATATTTGGGAAAGTATAGTTATGATGAATTGGTGGTGCATTTTGCGGTGCAGATTGCTTGGATGGTTGGATTGTATTTGTTACTCACATTGGTGTGGAATCGAGGATTAAAGAGATTGGAGTTGGTGGGAGGGTGAGCGAATAAGCAAGTTTCAAGTAACAAGTTTCAAGAATCAAGTATGGTGTCCCTCGACTAGCGCTCGGGACGATATTTATGAAGAAATATGAAATGAAAAAATAAGTATGTGGAGTTATTTTAAAATTTGGTGGCGGGTGATGAGGATGAGTGTGCAACAGACAATGATGTATCGGACTGATATGATTTTTGGATCGGTAACATCAGTGGTGTATTTTTTAACGCAAGTGCTGTTTATTAAATATTTTTTTCAAGCTGGTAATGTAAAAGAAATAGCTGGGTTTGATTTAAATGAAGTATATCTAGTGTTTGCAATGACACAGGTTTTGATTTACTTTATTTTTGTTTTTGTGCAACCAAACGCCAGATTGGTTTGGCGGCAAATATATACCGGAGGTTTGGATTTTATGCTGGTAAAGCCGGCTAATGCGAAATTTTTGATGATGTTTCAACATTTTGTGTCTGTTCAGTCACATGTAATTATTTTGTATATGTTGGTGTTTTTTCCGTATTTGTATTTTACAGGGGTAATGAATTTTGAATACTGGGAGTGGTTTGCCATAATTTTTGTCGTTTTAAATAGCATTCTAATTTACAGTTTGTTGAAGTGGTTATCAATCATAGTTTGTTTTATATGGCCGAAGCTTAATGCGGCGTGGGTATTTGTCGGGGAATCATTTGAAGTCACCAAGTATCCAAAAAAGATTTATCCAACCGTAATGAGAAATTTTTTAGTATTTTTATTTCCGATGCTTTTAATTATCAATCCGGTATATGAAATATTGGATAAAAGTTGGGGGTGGGATGATTTTTGGCAAATATTTTTGGTTACCGGAATGTTCGTAATGTTGTTTTTGGTGTTGTTTAAATATGGACTGAGGAGGTATGGTTCGGCAGCGTGAGCAAGAAATATGCGCCCCCTCCCAAGGCGGGCAGGCGAGGCGCACCTGATGACGGGAGAAGTAAGAAATAAGAGGGCGGACACATGGGTCCGCCCGTACGGGAAATAAAATTATATTTATGCAGAAATATTTCAAAATCTGGTGGCGGTTAATGAATATAAATTGGCAGACGGAGATGATGTATGGTTTGGATTATATTTGCTTGAATGTCAGTGAATTTATTTTTCAGTTTGTGAGTTTGTTATATATTTATTTGTTGTTTACAGCTGGAGATTCGGAAACAATAGTTGGAATGACAATGTACGATTTTTATCTAGTTTATATCATTAGTGAACTGATAATGACTTTATCGGCTGTGTCGGTTTATCCAAATGCAGTTAGACTTAGAAATATGATTTTTATGGGACAGTTGGATTTATTTTTAGTTAGACCTAAAAGTAATTTCTTGATACATAATCAGAGATCTTGGGTAGCCGGTTTGATTTTAAGATTATCGTTTTTTTTGGTTATTTTGATTTATATTTATCACAAAGTTTCTTTTGAATGGACATTAGAAAACATTGGTTTAGTTTTGTTTGTGGTTATTAGTTCATATTTAATATTGTATTTTTTGTATTGGAATAGCGCTTATATGTATTTTTATTTTCCAAAATTTGATGCTTATTATAATTTTGTAAGGATAGCGGATCGGATGGGACAAAAACCGGCCAAGTTGTTTCCCCGGTCTATGCAATGGATATTTACATTTGCAGTGCCTGTTTTCTTGGTTGCTGGTCCGATATACAAAATAATTGATGGTACATTTGATTTGCAATTTTTGATGATTATTATAGGTGTTTTGTTAGTGCAATTATTGATTAATGTTTTAATGTGGCGAAATGGTATACCGAGATATGAGTCGGCGTCGTGAGCAAGTAGCAAGAAGTAAGAAATAAGAAATAAGAAATAAGAAGAAAGAGAAAAAAGAAACAGGAAATAAAATAAGAAAAAATGCAGAAGTATTTCAAAATTTGGTGGCGGGTGATTAAAGTGGGGGTAATGATCAGGATGATATATAAAACCGATTGGCTGGTTGGATTGGTTGCAAATTCGGTGTATATGTTGATTTACTTTGCTTTTGTTTATTTTTTATTTGAATCAGGTGGAGTACAAACTATCGAAGGATATTCACGATCGGACTTTTTGCTCGTAATGTGTTTGTCAGAAATGTTGTTGTTCTCTTTGTATATAAATATAATACCATCTGTTCATAGATTGGCTGATAGTATATATAGTGGTAAATTGGATATGTTCTTGATTCGGCCCGTTAATGTAATGCTATATACAACGATTTTTAACAGTTGGTTGATGGATGCTTTGAGTGTGATGTTATTGAATGTTGCTTTGTTTTTCGGGGTTTATTTTTACTTTGATTATAATTTCAGTTTGCAAATTTGGTTGTTAATTTTGTGGGTAATGATTGTATCTTTTGTAATTTATTCTTTGATGTTTTTTATTTCCAGCTTGATTTGGTTTTTTTGGCCAAAATTTGGAGCACTACGATGGTTTTTGGGTTATGCATATGATGTCAATAAATATCCCAGAAAAGTTTATCCGGATGCGATGCAATATTTTTTGATTTTTGTAGCGCCATTATTTTTGGTAGTTAACCCGGTTTATGATGTAATCTCAGGTAATTATGACGTGAACATTTTTATTTTAACCTTGTTGATGGTTTTTGTTTTGATTAGTGTTTATGTTTTGATGTTTGTAAATGGTTTACGAAGGTATGAGTCGGCAGCCTAGCAAGAAATAAGAAATAAGAATTAAGAAGTAAGAAGTAAGAGAAAAAATAAAAAAGAAATATAAGAAGAAAAAATTATGCAGAAATATTTCAAAATCTGGTGGCGGGTGGCGAGGATGAGTATGATGAAAGAAATGGTTTATAAATTGGATTTTTTGTTGGGATTGGTTACGACTTTTGTTTATATGGCAGTTCAAATTTTATTGATCAAATTATTTTTTACTGCCTCTGGATTAGACAATATTGCAGGGTATACAGAAGCTGAATTTTTGTTCGTGTTTTATATGATACAAATTATGATGGGGTTTCAGTTTGTATTTGTTTACCCGAGTCTTGATTTGGCTGCCAATCAAATATTTACAGGTAATCTGGATTTTATTTTAATAAAGCCCATAAATACCGTTTTTGTTACCAGTATGCAAAAAGTTAGTATGACGGTTGGTTTGATTATTGTAGTTTATCTATTATTTTTCTTTTCGGTAATCAAACAGGTTTTTTCTGTCTTTGAAATCGCCAGGTTTATGCAATTATTATATGTTTTGATACTTTCGAATATTTTGTTTTTTTGTATGATTTGGATTAGTAGTTTGTTGTGGTTTATCTGGCCGAGATTTAAATCTTTACGATGGTTTATCCACAATACGCAAGATATTACCAGATATCCCAGGGAATTTTATCCGAAAATATTACAAAATATGCTTGTATATTTGATCCCGATGTTTTTGATTATTAATCCTGTTTTTATGATAATAAAGAATACGTATACTTGGGGTGATTTTTGGTTGATGATATCGATGACAACCATTGTAGTTATGATATATCTTTTATTGTGGAGAGATGGTTTGAGGAGGTATAGTTCGGCAGCCTAGCAAGAAATAAGAAATAAGAATTAAGAAGTAAGAAATAAGAGGGCGGACACATGGGTCCGCCCGTACGGGAAATAAAATTATATTTATGCAGAAGTATTTCAAAATTTGGTGGCGAATTGCAAGGATGAGTATAATGCGTGATATGGTTTTTAAGGTGGATTTTTTGGCTCGATTTGTTACGGGTCTTTCTTGGGTGGTTTTGGAAGTGTATTTAATAAACATGATTTATGATGTTTCTGGAGTGGAGTCTATTGCCGGATTTGGTCGATATGAAATATTATTTGTTTATATTTTGTATCAAGTGGTAATGTCTTTTTCTTTTATTATTACACCCGGGATGTTGATAAGATTGATTTTTAATCAAATTCATTTTGGCGGTTTAGATATGTTGATATTAAGACCAATAAATACTTTTTGGATAACGATTTTTCAAAAAATGTCTCTGAGAGAATTTTTACCGGCATTTGTTTATGGTTTTGTATTTCTGCCATATATTTTGGTAAAAATGGAATTGAGTTGGGATATTAATCTGTTGTTGCAAGTTGGGTTTGTGTTTTTTTATTCGATAGTATTGGTAACGGTATTGTATTGGGTGTCAATTTTTATTGTATTTTTTATTGAGAAGGCAACTTTTTTTGTATATTTTGTAGATAATTTGTCGGGGTTTGGTATCTATCCAAGGAAATTATATCCAGGGTGGGTTCAGTTGGCGGTGACGTATGTAGTTCCTTTCTTTTTGGTCGCCAACCCCATTTACGATGTGCTTGAAGGGTCTTTTGGTATGGGAAAAATAGTTCAAATGCTGTTAATGCTTATGTTGTTTGTAATGATTTTGGCATTAGAATGGAGAGTGGGATTTAAGAGATATAATTCGGCGGCTTGAGCAAGAGATATGCGCCCCCTCCCAAGGCGGGCAGGCGAGGCACAATCGCCTCGGGCGGGTGAAGTAAGAGAAAAGGGCGACCGCGAGGGTCGCCGGTACGAAAATAATGTTAGTTAGAATTTTTTTTTGAGTTTGCAATTGAGGTGGGTATATATTAGAATTTAAATTAGTTGCGGGCATAGTATAATGGCTATTATACTACCTTGCCATGGTAGAGATACGGGTTCGACTCCCGTTGCCCGCTTCGAAGATGAGGGAGAGGATGTATCCTCTCCCTCATCGCTCGTTCGTAGGACTCACTCGCTCTCCTACTCCACAATGAATCAAAATCGCAAAATAAATTTGACGATTTTGATGAATCAGGAATTATGAAAGATAAATGAAATAAATATTATTTTATTTAATAGAATTATTTCAAGGCTATTGTAATATAATTTATGCGTTTATAAAAAAAAATATATATATGATTGATTTAGAAAAAATTGAATATCCGATATTTTTGCCGGATGCGACGAGGGCGGTGGCGAGGAGTGTTAGTAGTGATGATATCAGTAATGCTGGGATAACCGGAGTGGTGGTTAATACTTTTCATTTGAAAGAACAGCCGGGGCGGTCGGTGTTGAAGGGGATCGGGGGAGTGAAAGATTTTATGAATTGGCCGGGGTTGGTGGCGAGTGATTCGGGTGGTTTTCAAGTGATGAGTTTAGTACATGCTGGAAAGATTGATGGGAAAATTGTGGATGATGGGATTGAAATGCGGGTTTCGAAAAAGAAAAAAGAGATATTTACGCCGGAAAAATCAATCCAAATGCAATTTGCGATTGGTTCGGACATAATGTTCGTATTGGACGATTGTCCCAGTCGTGATGCCGATAAGGATGAAGTAAAGTTGAGTGTGGATAGAACATTGGTATGGGCGAAAAGATCGAGGAAAGAATTCGAAAAACAGATCGTGATGCGGAAATGGAATAAAAAACCTAAACCAAAGATATTTGGTGTGGTGCAGGGGGCGAATTTTTTAGATCTTCGAGAAGAGTGTGAGAATAAATTAATTGAAATTGGGTTTGATGGATTTGGGTTTGGGGGTTGGCCGGTAGATCATCGTGGGAGACTCAATAAAGACGCCTTACAATTGGTGGCGGATTTGGCACCTGATGATTATTATATTTTTGGATTGGGAATAGGCAAACCGGAAAATATTGTTGCATGTTCCAAGATGGGTTTTGATATTTTTGATTGTGTGTTGCCGACTCGTGATGCCAGGCACGGACGATTGTATGTATTTAATTGTGTTGATGAGGAAATTGATTTGGAAAAGAAGCATTTTTATGATTATGTTTATTTGTCGCGAAATAAGTATATGCGTGACAAAGGACCAATAGATCCTCATTGTGATTGTCATACTTGTCAAAATTACAGTCGGGCCTATATAACACATTTATTTAAAATTGAGGAAAGTTTGGCGTGGAGATTGTGTACGATACACAATTTGAGGTTTTATGCCAGATTGATGGAGAGAATTAGGGAAATATAATTTTCTTTGTACTTTTTGGGGACAAAAAGTACCAAAAATCCTCGGGGGGGAATAATTTTGGGTACTCTATCTTAAGTATAATAATACGCTGTAGTGCCAAAAGTATTCCCCCCGAACCCCCATGTTGCACCGAGTTAATAAAAAAATAATGGAAAAAGTTGATAAAAAATTAATTGTGGATACGATATTGGTGTCGGCGAAATATCGTGGGATATATCGTCCGACTGTGGAGCGGATTGTGAATGAATTAGTTGGACGATATCCGGTAAAAGATTTGGAGAAGGCGGTGAGAAATAAAATGCATCAAGTTTGGGGAGCGTATGCCAAGAGAAAAAACTTGGTCAAACATAGTCAAACTTTCCAAACATGTACAAACAATTACAAACTTTCCAAAAACAATATCGAAAATAGTGCGATTAAATATTGTTTATTGCCCGTTTTGAAGTTGCAGACTTCGACGGATGAGCGGATAAATATTTTGGATGAATATTATAAAAAGATTTTTGAAATTACCGGGAAGCCAAAGATTGTGTTTGAACCGGCGTGCGGACTCAATGCTTTGACTTATTTTTGGATGGGTGAGGGTGTAAAATATGTGGGATATGACGTTGATCAAAGGCAAATTGATTTTGTAAATCAGATATTTGTTGATTGCGGAGTGGAGAATAGAGCGCGAGTGATGTTGGGTGATATTTTTGAGGAGAAATATATCGAGGCGGATATCACGATGTTTTTGAAAGTTTTGATTTTGCTTGAGCGTCAGAAGAAGGGAAGTAGTTTGAATATGATACAAAAATGTAAATCAAAATATGTGGTAGTTTCTTTTCCAACCAGAACCATTTCCGGCAAGAAGAAAAAGATGAGAGAGTATTATAAAAAGTATTTTATGGAATTGATTGATGGACAGGGATGGAAAGTGGAAATTATTGATTTTGAAAATGAAGTGGTGTTTGTGGTGGAAAAAATATTATAAATCAATTTGCGATTGTTTGTTTGATCGAGAACAATTTGTTAACTATGATGTCGATTAATTGCTTGGATTTGTTCTGATTGATAGTTTTTGTTTGATCCCAATCAAGGCCGGGATTGTTGTTGCCCTCGATAAAATATAGATTTCCGTTATGATTACTGCGGATAAAATCCAGCGCGTAGATAGAGTTTTCAATATTTATTTCCTGATGCAGTTGATTGGTGATTTTTTTGGTCATGGTCAGAATGTCCTGTGGGATTATATTTAATGGTAAATAAATCAAATTTCCACCTTGGTGTTCGTTACATTTGAAATTGCCTTTTTGGGCTATTCGGATATATGTTTGAACGATAGTTTTGTTAACTAAAATTAATCTAAAATCAATCAATCCTTTGTGTTCGGTTTTTTTTAAGTGATGACGGCAATCGATAAATGGTTGTAGGACGTAAGACAAAAGCTCTTTGTTGTTTTTGTCTATTTTGTATTGCTTGATTAGATTTTCAATTCCCGGTTTATCAAAATTAACTTTGTAGATTTTAAATCCTCCCACTCCTTTGGTGTCTTTGGAGATATAACCATGTTTGAAGTCAATTTTGTGTTTGTGTTTTTGAATCAGATTGTCCAGTTTGGTTTTGGCCTCGGCAATATGTTTTTTAGATGGATGAGAGATTTCAACAGTGGGAATTGAGAATTCTTTGAAAAACAGGTATGTGTTTAATTTGTTTTGAAAAAGTTGAGTCAGCTTTCGGTTATTGAAAGTATATATGGATTTACAAGAGGTTAGAAGTTCAAACTGGTTGGTTTGGGTTAAATTGGTAGGAGTGAATTTGTCAAACAATAGCCGGCTTTGGGCCGGATGTTGGTGTCTAATCCATTTGTTGCGGTAGGTCCAATAACTGGAAAACAGTCCCGGACCGACGATATCATCAGAAGTGCAAAAAGCTGCTTTCAGGTTGGTATTTTGGCATTTTTGGAGAAGATATTGATAACTTTTGTTATATGCATAGTGTCTGCCAAAAGCGGAGAATGGTTTTTTTTCGGAATATTTACGGTTATTTGCACTATGGGCAATTGTACCGGAATAAACTATGATAACATCGAGTTGGATAGGTTTTTTGGTCATGTCTTTAATATTATACTTATATTTTATTTTTGTCAATATTTGGAGCTTTAAAAAAATTTGATAAATATCTTTAGAATTATGAATTTTAGATTTGCAAAAATCATTTTTTTGTGTTACTGTGATATAGCAAATTAACAGTCATCGCTCCGACGCTAATAAAGTCGGAGAGGAAAGTCCGAGCACCTGGTTATTTGGTTAACAAGAAGTAGTTGCTAACGGCAACCGCCCCGATGTTAGAAATCGGGGTAGGGAAAGTGCCACAGAGACGATACTACTCCGACGTAATGTCGGAGGAAAGGTGAAAAGTCCGCCTTGGGCGGAAATTCATTGGTGACAATGAAATTTTGGTAAACCCTACTTGGGTGCAAGGTGGAATACCACCGCATGAGTCAGGATGGCGACATCCGACCTAGATTGATGATGACTACCCCGACGTTACGTCGGGGGAAACAGAACTCGGCTTATGAAATTTGCTATAATTATAAAAATAATTCCTTGAAGGGAGTTATTTTTTTGATAATTAAAGTATTGATTTATTAAGTTTTATCAGCTATGTTTTATGATATAATTTGGGTTGGAAATTAAACTATTATAAATTGGTCCAAACCTGTGCAAGCTTTTCAAATGTAATATAGTTTCATAAAATTATAAAACATTGGGGTTTACGTATTGTTTAGGATTTTATTATGAAAAGATCGGAAGTGTTTTTCAATATAGCGTTAGTTTTTATCGATGTCTTGATGATATTGGTAGGTTTTGTGGTGGCGTATGAAGTACGTTTACATGTGTCTGATTTTGTGGAGGTGAAATGGGTGCCGCCGCTAATTGATTATATGAAATTTCTGGCTTTGTTTATGCCGGTGTGGTGGATTGTTTTCGCGGCGTTAGGTTTATATACTTTTAGAGGAATTGGAAATTTTGTCAAAGAAATGTGGATGAGTACAGCGGGAGTTTTTACAGTGATGGGGCTTATGATTATCATCATTTTTTTCAATCAGGACACATTTTTTTCACGTTTAATAATTATTTATGCATTGTTTTTTGTGTCTTTGTTCGTAATTTTCGGTCGTGGAATGTTGCGAATATTACAGAAATATTTATATAGATATGGAATCGGAGTGCGGCGAGTGATGTTGGCGGGTTCTAACGGGAAAGTAATAGATTTAGTGGAATATTTTGAGAAGAATAAAAATAGCGGTTTAGAATTGGTGGGAGTGCTGGATGAAACCAGACAAAAGGGTGAGAAGGTCGGTGAATATAGAGTTTTGGGTAATATAGACAGGATCTATAAAATTAATAAAAGATATCATCCAGACGAGATATGGTTAGCGGGAGAAGGTGATGATGGTTATATGTTGAAACTAATCAAGTTTTGTAACGATCAAGATAAATTGTTTCGTTTTGTGCCTAGTATATTGGATGTGGTTAGTGCCAATGTGGAAACGCAAACCATAGCTGGAATGCCGGTAATTGCATTAAAAGAAACGGCTTTGGAAGGATGGGGCAGGATTATCAAGAGGATTTTTGATGTGGTATTTTCTATTTTGGTAATACTGTTTTTTTGGCCAGTATTTCTTCTGATAGCGATTTTGATAAAAATTGATACAAAAGGGCCGGTATTGTACGCATCCACAAGGGTTGGTCGCAAAGGAAAATTGTTCAAAATATATAAATTCAGATCGATGGTGGTTGATGCAGAGAAAAAATTACAGGAATTGAAAAATCAAAATGAAGCCGATGGACCAATGTTCAAGATTAAAGATGATCCCAGAATTACTCGGATGGGAAAATTTTTGCGTAAAACCAGGATTGATGAAATGCCTCAGTTGTGGAATGTGTTGGTGGGCGATATGAGTTGGATAGGGCCCAGGCCGCCGATTCCAGCCGAGGTGGAACAGTATGAAGAGCATCATTTGAAAAGATTGGCGATCAAAAGTGGGATAACCGGACCATGGCAAGTTACCGGCAGGCATGATTTATCGTTTGAGGATATTGTCAAACTGGATACTTACTATATCGAAAACTGGTCGATTATGTTGGATATGCAGATATTTTTTAAAACAATTTGGTTGATGTTGACGAGAGCGGGTCGGTGAGAGTACAAGTATCAAGTAAAAGTAAAAAGTAGCAAGTTTCAAGTGGTGTGTCCCTTGATAAGCTCGGGACGATATTAATAAAAAAGAACCGGAGGGTTCTTTTTGAAAATGTCATTAGACCTTAATTTTTTAGGTATTTATGTAAGTAGATTGGAATGGCTTCGTATTCATTTTTATCTAAAATATTTTCTAACTCTGACCGTAAATCTTTGTAATAAAACAAAGATCCGTCTTTGTGATCGAGGGGAAGAATATAAAATCCTACAGTAGGACTAATATACTGTAAATGGATGACTTCGAAGTTTATTTTTGGATTGTCAATTATTTTTTTAATCTCTTTGTTTATTAGCTCGATATCGTTATTTATACCTTTGATTGTTTTGTTAGAAAGATTCATTTTTTTATACCTCCTTTGGAATTTTTGTAAGATAGGCAGATGTCATAATTTGTGAATTATTTGTTTTTTTAATGTGCCTGTGAAATATTATATTATAGATTAGAGAAATAATAAAATGAATTTGGAAAATGATTTTCAAAAATTACGGGTGGCGATTGTGTGTGATTGGTTAACTAGCCGGGGTGGAGCGGCGAAAGTGGAAGAGGTGATTGCGGAAATTTTCCCAAGCGCGGATATTTATACTTCTGTATGCAATCCAAATTTATTTCCATGGTTAAAAGGTCGGAAAATATTTACGACTTGGCTAAATAAAATTCCGTATTTTCGCAACAAACATCAACTGTTTGCCTGGCTTAGACCGATATTGTTTGAAAGTTTTGATTTTGGGGGATATGATTTGGTAATTAGTTCCAGTAGTGCGGAGTCGAAATGCGTAATTACCAAACCGGAAACTTTGCATGTATGTTACTGTCATACTCCGATCAGATATTATTGGAGTGACTATCATGAATATATTCGTGAAAGATTGGAATTTGGTATATTGAATCCCTTGGTGCGTCTGGTTATGCCGCGAATGGTGTTTGATCTAAGAATGAATGATCGCATGTCGGCTGAAAGAGTAGATTTGTTTGTGGCAAATTCAAAATATATTGCATCAAGGATCAAAAAGTATTATCGGCGAGATGCGAAAGTAATTTATCCACCAGTTGAAGTAAATCAAAGATTCAATATTCAATATCCAATATCCAATAAATCACACGAAAACAAGACTGGAGAAAAACAAGAGGATTTTTATCTGTTTGTGGGGAGATTGGTGCCGTACAAGAAGGCGGATTTGGTGGTGGAGGCATTTGTGGAAAACGGCAGGAATTTAAAAGTGATTGGTGAAGGACCGATGTTGGGGAAAGTAAAAAAGTTGTCTCAAGGAAGTGAGAATATCGAATTTTTGGGTTTTGGTAATGATGAAATAAAAATGGAGATAATGAAAAAATGCAAAGCGGTGATATTTCCTTCACTCGAGGATTTTGGTATAGTTCCTGTAGAGGCGATGAGTTTAGGTAAGCCGGTGGTGGCGTTTGGTCAAGGAGGCGCCAGGGAGTCGATTGTTGATGGAGTAACCGGTGTGTTTTTTGAAAGACAGAAGGTAAAAAGTTTAAATGAAGCAATTGAAAGGTTGGAGGGAAGTGAGTTTGATAGTGAAAAGATAATTGAGAGAGCTAAGATTTTTAGTAAAGAACGTTTTTGTCGCGAATTTGAAGAATTTATTTTAGATAATATTAAAAAATTATTATGAATTTGAGAGAAACAATAATTCCTTTGGTTAGGTATTGGTGGCTTATATTGTTGTCGGTGGTGATAGTTTTAGGCGGAATTGTAATTGCCAATAAGATATCTAAAGTCAGTTATGATGGGTCCACGACGTTAATTTTGAAACAGATGGTTGCCGGTCCGGAAGAAGGTCAAGATTATAAATACGATGGTTTTTATACGATTCAGGCCAATCAAATGTTTTCCGATAGTGTGGAAACTTGGCTGGAGGCGCCGGATTTTGTTAAGTTAATATTTGATCGAGCCAATTTGAGTGCTCCCGAGGGCATGAATGCTTTGAAAGGTGTTTTTGATTTTGATAAAGTAATCTCTCAGAGTGTGGCGGTCAGATTGAATCGAGGTAGTGCTGACGAGGTAAAACAGATTTTGGAAGCAATGATTCAAGTTATGAAAGAAAAGACGGAATCGTTGTTGGTGGATAAAAACAGCAAGCCGTTGTTTACAATTGACACAACACCGGTTTTGGTATTGCAGCATGAAATAGATTATCGTTTGCAATTCGGGGCCGGATTGGTAGGAGCGCTGGGTTTGGGAGCGTTTTTAGCTTATGTTTTTTATGCCTTTGAAGATAAAAAGAAGGAGAAGAAGTGAGGATTTTGGTTGATGCGAGGGGATTGTTGGAAGAATTTAGAGCGGGAGTGGAAGGTTATACTTGGCAGATGCTAATAAACTTGAAAAGAATTTATCCAGAAGATGAATACATTCTTTTTTCCTATTCTTGGAAGAAACAACCCGACCGAGAAATTAGCCGTTGTTTTGAATGGATACATAAAAAGTGGCCAAATAAATTGGCGTCATTGTCGTGGCGATTTTTACAGTGGCCAAAAGCTGATCGATATTGCCGAGATATTGATTGGGTTTGGTATCCCAATATTCGATTCATGCCGGTAAGTAAAGGTATTAAAAAAGTGGTTACGGTACATGACTTGTCGTTTGAATTGCTACCGGAGTGTTATCGTATTCAAAGCAAGTGGTGGCATTGGTATATGAACATCAAGAACAATATAAAAAATGCCGAATTGGTGTTGGCGGTTTCCAAAACAACCGCAAGAGATGTGGAAGAGGTTTATGGGATTGATAATAATAAGGTTAAATGGCATCACTTGGGGGTGGAGTTGGTGGAAAGTAAAATAAATATCAGAAATAAGTATGGATTGACAAGTAAGTATTTTTTGCATGTTGGAACGCTTGAAAAAAGAAAAAACGTATTGAGTTTAATCGAAGCGTATATTTTATGGTTGAATATGCAGATTAATAAAGGTATTTCCAAGGATAGTTTACCGGATATGGTATTGGTTGGTGGTAAGGGATGGTCAATGAACAATAATTTGTGGGAGATGATTCGGATGGAAAAAAAGATTAGATATCTAGGATTTGTGGATGAGATGGATAAAGAATCTTTGATTTCCAGTGCGATGGTTTTGTTTTATGTGTCTTTTTATGAAGGATTTGGTTTTCCACCTTTGGAAGCAATGCGATTAGGTGTACCGGTGATATCAAGTTTTGCCGGGTCTTTGGGTGAAGTTTTGGAAGATAAAGTTTTGATGGTTGATAGTTTGTCTTTAACACAAATCGTGGGGGCGATGGAAATGGTCTATCAAGACAATTCCGGAGAGCAAGTATTTGGTAGAGATAAGTATGTGGAAGATAATTTTAAATGGGAGAAAACGGCGGAGTTTTTTCGACAAAATTTAGTCGAATTTGAGAATTAATAAATGATATAATAGGGACAAATGAAATAATAATTGTTTGTTTTGGATAATCGGAAAATAATCGACGGCATTTTGCCGCATCAGCAGAAAAATGAGGCAAATACTGATAAATATCGATCAGTAGTTTTTTTGTCAAAAATAAAACACTACTTTTTGATAATTTGTTCTTCGTTTCCAAAGATTTGGTGGCGGATGTTTTTGACTTTGAGATCGGGATTGTCCAAGTTTTGGTTGTGGGGTAAAAATATTTTTGAATTTGTAAAAAACAATAGCATAGAGGTAAATGAATCTGGCCGGGGAATATTTGAGAAATTGGGGGTAGTTGTTAGACATGTTAGTTTTAAGGTTTGTAGTTGTAGTTGGCAAAAATATCGGCGAGTAATTTATATTTTTTTGATAGTGGCAGTTAGCAGTGTGATTAGTATGAGTGGATGGTTAGTGGTGGGGATGGTGGTTGATTTAAAAGATTCAGTGGTAAGTGCAGCCGGTGATGGTATGGAAGATATGAGAGCGGGGATTGATCAATTAAAAAATGAGAATTTTTCTCAAGCAGCGATTAAGTTTGCGGATGCGGATAAAAATTTGGAAGAGATTGAGTTAAAAATTGAAAAAACAGGTTATAATGAGCAATTTTTGAGTCAGAGTATGGCAGGAAACCAAATGTCGGAAATTTCAAATGTTTTATCGGGAATGAAAAGTTTGATGAGGGGAGCAAAATTTATGGCGTTATCCCTTGCTGAAATTCAATCTGTTGATGACAAAGGGAGTTTTGCCGGTTTATTTTTTGGAATGATATTGGGAGAAATGGAAAAGGATGATTTGTTTTTGAAATTGACCAGAGCCGGGGAATATTTGTCCATGTCATCAAATGAATTAAACATAGCGGTAGAGAAGTTGGATCAGGTGAATATCGATTTATTGCCGGAAAAATATCGAGAATTGTATGAGTCAAATATGCAGGACATACCACGTTATCTAAATATTTTACGAGGTTTAAATGTATTGATCGCTGATTCCGGTTTTTTTCTGGGGGAAAATGTGCCGGCCAAGTATTTGCTATTGTTTCAAAATACCAATGAATTGCGTCCGACGGGGGGGTTTATCGGTAGTTATGGTGTATTGACAATGAAGAATGGAATGATGGAGGATCTAAAATTTGATGATGTTTACAATCCTGATGGGCAGATCACGCAGAATATCACTCCGCCTTATCCGGTGTGGTATATGACAGAGCAGTGGGGGATGAGAGATTCGAATTGGGATCCGGATTTTCCCGGGGCAGCCAATCAAGCGGTGAAAATGTTTGAAAAAGGTGGTGGATATTCAGTTGATGGGGTGGTGGCTTTTACACCAAAGATTATTGAAAAATTACTGGAATTAACCGGGCCGATCTATATGGTAGATTATGATGTCGAGTTGTCGAGTGAGAACTTTGTGTCTGAAGTACAACGGGAAGTTGAACTTGATCATGATAAAGAATTAAATGCTCCAAAAAAAATATTGTCGGATTTTTTACCGGAATTGATGGCAAGATTGGCCGAATTGGATGAATCAAAAAAGAAACAGTTATGGACTATTTTGATGGAATTATTAAATAACAAAGATGTTTTAGTGTTTTTTTATGACAAGGAAGTTGAAGATATGTTGCAAAATATTGGTTGGGGAGGAGAAATTGAACAGGTTGATATCAATAGTGATTATTTGTATATGGTTCATGCCAATATTGGTGGACGAAAGAGTGATGAATTTATAAAGGAATCTGTTAATCACAAGGTGTTTGTACAGTCTGATGGCACTATTGAAATTGATTTAGAGATTATAAGACGGAATATCGATGATTGGTCGTGGCCGAATTATCCGAATTTTGATTATTTGCGGGTTTATGTGCCCAGGGGATCGGAATTGTTGGAGGTGGATGGCTTCGTTAATCCCGAAGGAATAATAATCAATCAGGATAAGGTAATTGATTATGACGTCTCTCGTGGAGAGGCGGGATTGGCCAATACGAAAATATACGAAGATCACGGAAAAGAGGTTTTTGCCAATTGGATTGTAACAGACCCTTACAATGCTTCCAGAGTAAGATACAGATATCGATTGCCATTTAAAATTGATGATTGGGGACAAAAAAGTTATGAAATGTATTTGCAAAAACAACCAGGGAGAGAAAATTTAACCTATCAGTTGGTGGTTAAAAGTGATGTAGGTAAAATTGTTAATTCTGAGACAAACGAAGTTGGTGATTTGGTAATTAACAATCAACTGGAGAAGGATTTGCAATTAAAAATTGATTTTAAATAAATATAAATATTTTTAGGTTTTGGTTTGACAAAAGACATTTGTAACAATTGTTTTTTGTGGTTTATTATTGTAGAATGAAGTTACGTACTTATGAAATATTAAGTCATGAAATTATTGTATAAATATGAGTAAAAAACAAGATCAGCAAAATTATGGAGCCGAGCAAATAACTGTTTTGGAAGGTTTGGCGCCAGTTAGAAAGAGACCGGGTATGTATATTGGTGGTACCGGGAAAGCGGGTCTGCATCATTTGATATGGGAAGTGGTTGATAATGCGATTGATGAGGCAATGGCGGGGTATTGTGATGAAGTTACGATTGAACTAAATGCTGATGGATCATTGTCGGTTGATGACAATGGTCGTGGAATACCGGTTGAGAAACATAAACAAACCAAAAAATCTACTTTGGAAACGGTTCTAACTGTGTTACATGCCGGTGGTAAATTTGGAGGTGGTGGGTATAAAGTATCGGGTGGTTTGCATGGTGTCGGTGTGAGTGTGGTTAATGCTTTGAGCGAACATCTGCGAGCCGAAGTTAGGCGCGATGGAAATGTATATTATCAAGAATTTAAGCGTGGAAAAGCCCAATCTGATTTGAAAACCCGGAAAGGTGAAGTGGCAAAAAATGATACCGGAACAAAGATTATATTTACTCCTGATAGCGAGATATTTGAGACGACAAAATTTGATTTGAAGTTGATATTGGTCAGATGTCGTCAGTATGCGTATTTAAACAAAGGGGTCAAACTGAGGATAATTGATCATCGGAAATTCAGACAAAAAAAGACTATTGATGATAAAGCTGTAGAAAAAAGAGAGATTAGACCCAGGGATTATACGTATTATTTTGAAGGTGGAATCAAATCATTTGTGAGTTTTTTAAATCGCGGTAAGAACAATATTAACAAAAATATTTTTTATGTTGATCGGGAGCAGGATGAGATAATGGTGGAAGTAGCGGTTCAATATACTGAAGAATTTTCGGAAAATGTTTTGTCTTTTGCCAACAATATTCATACTACTGAAGGTGGTATGCATTTGACCGGTTTCAAATCGGCATTGACCAGGATTGTAAATAATTATGCCAAGAAACATAGTTTATTGAAAGATGAAAAATTATCCAGTGATGATGTGCGAGAGGGTTTGACGGCAGTTGTGAGTGTTAAAATGCGTGATCCACAATTTGAAGGTCAGACCAAGGCCAAATTGGGTAATCCGGAAGCCAGAACGATAGTAGAATCGGTGGTTGGAGAAGCTTTACAGACATTTTTTGAGGAAAATCCTCAGGATGGAAAAGATATTGTTGGGAAAGCAGGTTTGGCGGCTCGGGCGAGAATGGCTGCCAGAGCTGCGCGAGATACTGTTATTCGAAAAGGGGCATTGGAAGGTATGACTTTGCCGGGTAAACTGGCGGATTGTTCCAGTCGTAATCCGGAAGAGTGTGAGTTGTATATCGTTGAGGGTGATAGTGCGGGTGGTTCGGCCAAGCAGGGACGAGATCGAAAATTTCAGGCGATTATGCCTTTGTCCGGTAAGCCGATAAATAGTGAAAAACATCGACTTGATCGGGTGATTGCCAATGAGAAACTCAAAGATTTTATCGTGGCTATGGGTTGTGGAATTGGTGATAGTTTTGATGAACAAAAATTAAAGTATCATCGCATTATTATCATGTCAGATGCTGATGTTGATGGTTCTCATATTACCACATTGATATTGACTATGTTATTCCGCCATTTGCGGCCATTGATTGAAAAGGGTTATATTTATGTTGCTCAGCCACCTTTGTTTAAAGTTCAAAAAGGAAAAGATAAACATTATGTGCATTCGGAAGTCGAGAAGGATGAGTTGTTGCAGGAATTAACCGGTAAAAAAAAGGTCAATGAAAAAAATCTGAAAGGAATTTCTATCCAGCGATACAAAGGTTTGGGCGAAATGAATCCGGAGCAATTGTGGGAAACGACAATGGATCCGGAAAATAGAGTGATAAAACTGATTACTATCGAAGATGCTCAAGAAGCGGATAAGACCTTTAGAATTTTGATGGGAGATGAAGTTCCACCGAGAAAACATTTTATTCAGACACATGCAAAAGATGTGATTAATTTGGATTTGTAAAAAATATTTTTCAATTAATATTATTTTCTTGTATAAAATGAGTAAAGATCCTAAAAATAATAATTCTGAAGAACAGGCATCATTGGATTTGCAACAAAATATTGGTTATGTGCGCCGAGTCAATATCGTTGATGAGATGGAAAAATCCTATCTTGATTATGCCATGAGTGTTATTGTGCAAAGAGCTTTACCTGATGTACGTGACGGATTGAAACCTGTTCATCGTCGAATACTGTATGTGATGCATGAGTTGGGTTTGAGATACAATGCTAAATTTCGAAAGTGTGCAACGATTGTTGGTGATGTGTTGGGTAAGTATCATCCACATGGAGATGTAGCCGTATATGACAGTTTGGTAAGAATGGCTCAAGATTGGTCGCTTCGGTATCCTTTGGTTTGGGGTCAAGGCAATTTCGGTTCGATGGATGGTGATCGAGCGGCGGCTTATCGTTATACCGAAGCCAAAATGCAAAAAATTTCTGATGAGATGCTAAAAGATATCGATAAAGAAACTGTAAAATGGCGGGATAACTATGATGGACGATTACTGGAACCATCGGTTTTGCCGTCAGTTTTGCCAAATTTGTTGTTAAACGGTTCGAGCGGTATTGCGGTGGGTATGGCGACCAGTGTTCCGCCACATAATTTATCCGAATTGGTTGATGCCATAGTAGCTTTGATAGACAATCCGGAAATCGGGGTTGATGAGTTGATGCAATATGTAAAAGGTCCGGATTTCCCAACCGGGGCGGCGATATATGGTCAAGAAGATATAAAAAATATTTATGCAACCGGAAGAGGACGGGTTATAGTACGGGCGACTGCCGAAATTGTTGAAAGCAAAAAAGGAAAAAAACAGATTATTGTAAGTGAAATTCCGTTTATGTTAAACAAAAGTTCCTTGGTGGAGAAAATTGCTGCGTTGGTAAAGGATAAAAAGATTGTTGGTATATCTGATTTGCGTGATGAATCGGATAAAGATGGGGTGAGAATTGTGGTTGATTTGAAAAAAGATGCATATTCGAGCAAAATTCTAAATCAACTTTTCAAAATGACTCCGATGCAGACTTCTTTTTCGGTGAATATTTTGGCTTTGGTGGATGAGATTCAGCCAAGAGTGTTGACATTGCCGATGGCGCTTAGTTATTTTGTTGATCATCGGGTAGAGGTGGTAGTTAAGCGTACTCAATTTGAGTTAAGAAAGGCCGAAGAAAGAGCACATATATTGGAAGGGTTGAAAAAGGCGTTAGATAGAATTGATGAAGTGATAGCTACAATCAAAAAATCAGCCAGTCGGGATGATGCTCATAAAAACTTGATAAAGAAGTTTAAATTTACCGATATTCAAACAAATGCGATTTTAGATATGAGATTGCAAACTTTGGCCGGATTGGAGAGAAAAAAGATTGAAGATGAGTTAACAGAAATAGTGAAAAGAATTAAAGAATTGAAAGAAATATTGGCATCCGAGCAAAGAGTGCGGGAAATTATTAAACATGAGTTGTTGGAATTGAAAGAAAAGTTTGGCGATGCGAGACGGACAAAAGTCTATAAAAACCAAGTCGGAAAGCTGGAAAGTGAAGCATTAATTCCAAATGAACAAGTGATAGTTTCGGTAACCAAGAGTGGTTATATAAAAAGATTACCAAGCAATACCTATAAGGTTCAAAAACGAGGTGGTAAAGGAGTGGTGGGAATGACTATGAAAGAAGAAGACGTGGTTGATCATTTTGTAATTACTTATAATCATGATGATATCTTGTTTTTTACAACCAAAGGCCGTGTGTTTCAGTCAAAAGTATATGAAATACCAATGGCTTCCAGACAGGCAAAAGGAATTGCAGCAGTAAATTTGTTGCAATTGTTGCCGGACGAAAAAATATCCGGAGTGATAACTATTGATGATTATCGTCGTGGTAAGTATCTGTTTATGGCGACTAAAAATGGTAAAGTTAAAAAAACTGAAATAAGGTTTTTCAAAAAAGTGAGAAAGAGCGGTTTGATTGCAATTGGTTTAAATGATCTTGATGAACTAAGATGGGTGAGAGTAACACATGGTATGGATGAAGTGATTATGGTAACGAAAAAAGGTCAGTCAATCAGGTTTAAAGAAGGTGATGTGCGTAGTATGGGTCGTGGGGCGGCGGGTGTTAGGGGTATAAAACTGAGAGCGGGCGATGAAGTGGTGAGTATGAATGCGATTTATGCCAAAGGTGATATGCTGGTATTGACTGAAAAAGGTTATGGTAAGAGAACTTCATTGGAACAATATAAAGTGCAGAATCGAGGCGGATCAGGTATTAAGACTGCCAAAATTACCGCAAAAAATGGCAATATTGTTGATACAAAGATTATTATGGAGGATGTGGGAGATGATTTGGATTTGGTGGCAATTTCTGCCAATGGTCAGGTGATACGGACCCCAATTAAAAAAATTAGGAAAATGGGTAGAGCGACGCAAGGTGTGATAGTAATGAGAATGAAAAATAAGGATCGAGTGGCGTCCATGACTTTGTTATCTGATTTGGATAAAGAAGCTGATCGACAACGTGGTTTGCATGGAGGAAATACTGAGCAGTCTTTGGAGAATGAAGTTTTGAAAATCAAATAAAATAATGTAGTTATGAGTATTAAGATTTCAGAATTAGCTCAGAAAATTGGGATGGAAGTAAAGGATTTGCGTTCCAAGATTCAAGATTTACACTTGGGAGTTAGTGAACGAGCAAATGTGTTTCGTGATGATTTAGCTATGGAGATTGAAAGAAGGTTAACTAGTGGTAATGAAAAAAAGTCAAAAGTCAAAACCAATGATAAAGCTAATTTGTCAAAGAAAGATAGTAATGAAAAAAAACATCCTTTGGATATTACGGTTAAACCGGAGTTAGAAGTTGAGGAAGAACAAAATGTAGTTTTAAATGAAGAAATTTCTGCAGAAGAAGATTTGGAAGTTGTAAAGTTGCCTCAGGTAGCAATAGGTGATTCTATTTCGGTTGGTGAATTTGCCAGTGAATTGGGAATACCGGTTGGGGATGTTATTAAAGAATTGATGAAAAATGGAGTGTTAGCAAATATCAATGAGAGAATTGATTTTGATACGGCGGTTATTATCGGGCAAGATCTGGGAGTGGAAGTAATAAGAAAAGAAGAAGACGAAGATGATTTTGAAAGTGGATTGTCAAGTTTGGAAAAATACTCAGTGGAGAGTTTTCGAACCAGGCCCCCGATTGTTACAGTAATGGGACATGTGGATCATGGTAAGACCTCAATTTTGGATCAGATTCGTCATGCAAAGGTGGTGGCATCGGAAACCGGAGGTATTACACAGCATATGGGAGCATACCAGGCGGAAAAAAATGGTAAAAAGATTACTTTTTTGGATACTCCCGGTCATAAAGCTTTTTCAGCAATGAGAGCACATGGTGCCAAGTTAACTGATATTGCCGTATTGGTGGTAGCGGCTGATGATGGGGTTAAGCCGCAAACGGTAGAAGCGATCAATCATGCCAGGGCGGCGGGAGTGCCGATAGTGGTGGCGATTAATAAAATTGACAAACCAGAAGCAAATATTGATAAGACTAAAAAGGAATTGGCCGATTACAATTTAATTCCGGAAGAATGGGGTGGAAACACGGTAATGGTCGGGACGTCGGCAAAAACCGGTGTGGGGATAGATGAATTATTGGAAATGATTTTACTGGTTGCGGAAGTGGAAGATTTAAAAGCGTATTTTTCCGGTCCGGCGCAGGGTGTGGTGATCGAAGCTCATTTAAGTAAAAGAGTTGGTCCGGTGGCAACAGTTATGATTACACAAGGTTGTTTAAATGTACGTGATAGCGTGGTAATCGGTTTAACCGAGGGTGTGGTAAGAGCGATGGTAGATTATACCGGAGAACGTTTAACTAAAGCTTATCCTTCCGATCCGGTAAAAGTCGCCGGTCTAAATGATGTACCGGAATTTGGTGATAGCTTGTTTGTGGTGGAATCGACAAAAATGGCCAAGTTTATTACGGCTGAGCGTAAGAGAAATTTATCTTCAAAAGGAATATTGACAAAGCTGGTTGGAATGGCAGAATTATCACAGGCGGTAAGGGAGGGTAAAATATCTGAATTACCGATAATTCTCAAAACCGATGTGCAAGGTTCGATGGAAGCGATTAAATCTTCGTTGGATAATTTAAGAAATGAGGAAGTAAAAATCAATATTTTGCATGAAGCGGCGGGATCGGTTAACGAATCGGATGTGATGATGGCGGCTTCAAGTAATGCTTTAATATTGGCATTTAGAGCTAAAATTGAGCCAAATGCTTTGAAAATGTCGAAAAAAATGGGAGTCAAGATTTCCAGCTATGATGTTATTTACCGTCTATTGGAAGATGTAAAGGCAGCACTGGAAGGATTGTTGGAACCGGAGGAAGTGAGAACAAAAATTGGTAAAGCGAAAGTATTGAAAATATTTACTCGTGGCAAGAAATTTCGGATTATCGGAGTCAATGTGACAAAGGGCAAGATTGAAAAAAACGCGGATGTAATTGCTTATCGTGGTGGCGAAAAAGTGGGTGAAGGTAAAGTAGAAAATTTGCAAAAGGGTACTGAATGTATCAATACTGCAGCCGAAAAATCTGAGTGCGGAATTGGACTAAATGGCAATTTATTTTTGCATGAGGGTGATAGTTTGGAATTTTGGGTGACGGAAATGAAAATGCGTAAGTTATAAATAGATATTGGATTTTATTTTTTTTAAATTTTTTTAGCTCCATGAAATATTTATTGGAGTTTTTGTAGATGAATGAATTATATAAAAAATTGGTTTTTGTGTCTCTAGATTTAGAGACAACCGGATTGGACAGTACCCGAGATTCGATAATTGAGGTTGGGTTAATCAAATTTGACTTTGATGGTGAGATTGAGCGATATGAAAGCTTGATTCATTATGAGCGCAGGTTGTCCGATAAAATCAAGATCATCACGGGTATAAATGAAAATGAATTATCGATGGCTCCCAAATGGGAAAATGTGGCCAAGATAATTGATGGTTTTTTTACCGACGATGTGATATTGGTGGGTCATAATATCGAATTTGACTTGTCTTTTTTGCGTGTAGCCGGAGTGGAGGTGGATAAATTTCGAAAAATTGATAGTCAAGATTTAGCTTCTTTTTTGATTTTTAATATTTCTTCTTTTTCATTACAATATTTATCACGTTATATTTATTGGGAATACAATGCACATCGAGCTTTGAATGACGCGATAGCGGTAAGCGTATTGATGAAGTATATGTTTAAGCAGATAAACAGTGTTTCACCTTTGGTACGAGAAAGATTGAAGAAGTTATGGACGAAAGGTGATTTTGTCTATCAGTATTTGTTTGAAAATATCTGGGGAAATAAGGCAAAAATTGGGACAGTAAAAAATATTTTTTTTAACCCGAACGATTTGACCAAAGATGAAAATCAAACTCCGATTGTAAGTAATAGGATGATAGTTGAGGCCAATTGGTCTCATGCGAAAAATAATTTAGTAGCAGATGGTCGGTGTTGGTTATTGACAAATAGAGTATTTGATAAAATGTCGCGAAAAAATAATTCCTGGCATCGATTTAATAGTCGGTGGAATTATATTTGCAAAGATAAATTAGACAAATTGATGAAATTGTACGAGATCGATCGTGTGCTTATGTCGATATTGGTAAAAATTATGCTTCGCTCGGCTTTAGGTTTCTGGGATGGTTCTATCGTTCAAATCAGGTGGTCGAGAGAAGAGTATCAGAGATTGGATGAAGTAAGATGTTTTGGAGATAATTGCGGAGGACAATGTTTTTTTGATCTTCGTTTAGCTGACAATTTAAAGAAAGGAAGTTCTTTGGTGGTAACGTCTGATTTTTTACGAGAACAAAAAAATATTTCGGCGAAGATTTTAATGTTTTGGAATGATATGGTTCTGTTGGAGGATGGAATCACGGATGTTTTGAAATTAAATTTTAAAATTATTAATTTTACCAGCATTTTCTCCAAAGAAGTTGATAGTATGCCGGTTGGGAAAAATAAAGAAGATTTGTATGAGTTGCAGAAAAATTTACAAATTATGGTAGGGATGCTGGATATGATTTTGAAAGCGCAAGGTCAAAAATCGGAATATGGCAATAGTTTGGATGTAACTCCAGCGATTAGAAGGGATCGACTTTTTCAACAAATTACTGAGAAATTTTTAATAATTGAAAATCAGGCAATGCGGATTTTGGCGAAAAAATCAAACAAATTATTGCTTGATTTGGCTACTTTTGCCGGTTTTTTTAGTCAAGAGGACGTAATATGGCGAATAAATCAAAATACTTCGGGTGAAATAGAAATTGTGGTGTATCCGGAAAAGTTGGATTTGTCAAAGTTGGGAAACTTTGAGGAAATTTTAATATTTTCACGAGTTGCCGGATTGAATGGGGGATTGTATTATGATTATCTTTTATCTGATAAATATGGTTTTTATGAATCAAATTTGAAAAAATTTTATTTAAGTCCAAAAGATACGACAATTCATGAATGTGGTTTTGATATTGAAGCGGTTACAAAAAAAGGATATAATTTGGCAGTGTTTTCATCACGGGCAAAATTGGAAGCATTTTATGAAAGTATGTTTAATTCAGTGAATTTTAGGGGTATTTATCTGGCGAATGATGTATTGAAATATGAAAACAAGAATTTAAAACAGGGTTTGGTGCTGGTTAGTTATTATGATTTAAATAAATTGATTGAAATATGCGAACAGTTTGATTTTATCTATCTCAATGATTTGATATTTGATGTGCCGGGAGAGTTGATAGGATCATTTCGATCAATAGGATTGGGAGATGATAATTTTGATAAATATTTTTTACCACGTATGATGCAACGTTTTAAATATGTATTGACTTTGATTAAACCTGAGGGTGACTTGGTGGTGGGTGATGAAAGGTTATTCAATAAGTCATATGGTAGAAAAATGATGGATAAACTGGGGATAAAATAATGGGTTATGAATTAAAAAAACAGTTAAAAAGTCTGGTTTCGGTGGTAGGTTTACCAAATGCGGGTAAATCGACACTTTTTAATCGCTTGATCGGAGAACGCAAATCGATTGTTACAGATATTGCGGGTACAACTCGGGATAGTGTTTTGGGTAGAGTAAATTGGCAGGGAGATTCTTTTTGGTTGATAGATACAGCCGGTATACGGGCCGAAAAGGAGTTGGGAGAAATGGAAATTCAGATAGAGGAGCAGGTGTTGTTGAGTATAGAAGATGCGGAAATTATCTTGTGGGTGGTGGATGTCAGCAAAGATAGTGTTGATCGAGATCTGGCGGTGGTAAAGAAATACCGTAAGTATTTGGATAAAATCGTGTTGTTGTTAAATAAAACAGATAAAAAGTCCCGAAATATTGATTGTTGGGAGTATGAAAAATTTGGAGTAAGCAAGATATTTGATGTTTCCGGTCGAACCGGCGCCGGCTTGGGAGATGTTTTGGACTATGCGGTGGGATATTTGCACGAAAAGGAAAAGTTATACGAAAACAAGAAACTCGGTGGAAATTTTACCGTCAGTATTATTGGCCGTCCCAATGTTGGAAAATCTTCGATGGTCAATCGGATATGCGGGAGAGAAAAAAGAATCGTAAGTGAAGTATCAGGAACGACTCGGGACATAGGTGAAGTAACGGTTAGATATGGGAGTTTGGATTTCGAATTATTGGATACTGCCGGAATTCGACGAATGGGAAAAGTCCATCGAAAGTATATTGAACGGTTTAGTATTATGAGGGCATTGATGGCGATGAGCAAATCTGATTTGGTGATTATGATGTTGGACGCGGAAGAAGGTTTAACGCATCGTGATATGGCTTTGATAGGAAAAGTTGATCAGATGAAGAAAGGATTGATTTTGTTTGTGAACAAATGGGATTTGATTGCTGAAGTTGATCGGGAGAAAAAAATGAAAAGAATGATTGATAACTTGCGGCAAAAAATAAATTTTATCTATTGGGTACCGGTGGTTTTTGGATCGGCTAAAACCGGTTTAAACATTAAACCGTTGCTTGACAATATCAGGAAAATAAAAAAAGGGTATTATTTTGAAGCTCCCCTAGGTTCAATGGAGGATTTAGGGTGGGAGCTACAGACAAAAAATAAGAGAATGTCGTCGATGGGAATAAAAAAAATCGAACAAGTGTCTTCCGGTCCGCCGATGTTTAAGATTGATATCAATAATAAAAAAATCTTCTCGTCAAATGATGAGAAGATGTTGGAAGATATTGTAAGAGATTATTTTGGTTTACGAGGAGTAGCGATTAAAATAAAGTTAGCTTGATTAGATTGAGGTTGTAATCGGGTGTAAATAACCAGGTTGATTCATTGATTGGCCAGTAGGTGAACAATGCTTTACCGACGATAAGATCGTATTTAATGGCTCCGATGACTCTGGAATCTTGTGAATTGGTACGATTGTCTCCCAATACAAAAACTTCATCAGGACCAACAGTATATTCGTGTTCGCCATTGGTTATAATGTCGATTGGTAAATATGATTCATTAATTTTGGTTTCTACACCGTTTGTAGTGATATAAATTGAGTTATCACGGATTGTAACTTTTTCACCGGGAAGACCAATAATTCGTTTAATGAAATTGATGTTGGTAGTTTCGTGTGGTTTTTGGAATACGATAATTTCTCCACGATGTGGCTTGCGAATATGGTAGCTCAATTTGTCAACCAGGAGCATTTCGTTGTGATGTAGAGTGGGTTCCATGCTTTGACCGTCGACGATAAATAACTGGAATATATAAGTTTTTATCAGATATACTATGATAACTACGGTAACGGCAGTTTTGATCATTTCCCAGATGAATTCCGCAATAGTATGCAAAGTGTTGTTTTCGTCTTTCATGTAATTTGTTATATAAATGATTATGGTACTTAATTATTATAGAACATTTTTTACGGATGTGATAATATTGGTGATTTTTGTTTAAAAAGGTAGTTTTGCAATAGAATGTTGAGTTAATATATTACTTATCAAAAATTTTCATTATTATGATAAAAAATTCGTAATTATTTGAGATATTATTTAAATGGCGCGAAAGACGTTTGCTATTGACATTTTTGGAAAATTATTAAAAAAAAGTGATAAATTTGTTACAATCGTTTAAGAACGGGAAAAAGAAAAATTTAATCTGACTAAAAAAGTTATGAAAATAGTATTTAATTGGTGGTATATCCCAATAATATTTTTTGGAGCACTTTTTGTTTTATACACAGGTTTGGTGGGATATAGGTTGGTAACAGCTCAAGTTGGTGCGGAAAAAACACAAACAGGTGAAGATGGTGGTTTTTGGTCAAATATCAGCAATAGCATGGGTTTAAATACCAGGAGATTGACAGGAGAGCGTGATGGACATGTTAATGTATTGTTGACGGGGGTCGCTGGTGGTGATAATACCGCTCCGGATTTGACGGATACAATTATGTTTGTGTCTGTTGATACGCAAAATCATGAATTGGATATGTTTAGTATTCCAAGGGATTTGTATGTGGAAGTGCCAGGTTTTGGTTATTCAAAAATTAATGCTGCTTATTCTATGGGGAAAAATTATAATGTAGCCGGTGGTGGGATGTCTGTGTTGGAGGATACGGTAACAAATGTGGTTGGTCAGGATATTGATTATTATGTAAAAGTTGATTTTGACGGTTTTGTCCAGGCGGTGGATTTGTTGGGTGGAATTGAAGTAAATGTGGAAAATGATATATATGATTATATGTATCCTGATGGATATGGGGGATATCAAGTATTTTCTGTACAGGCCGGTAGACAGCATATGGATGGAGAGACGGCTTTAAAATATTCGCGTAGCCGACAAACAACAAGTGATTTTGATCGCGCCAGACGTCAGCAACAAGTTTTGTTGGGTATGAAAGAAGCTTTTTTATCAAAGAGTCTTGTGGAGGGGGCAACTATTTTAGTACAAATGATCGATGTAATATCCAATCATTTGGAAACGGACTTGAAAATATGGGAATGGGAGAGAGTGGTTAAATTGGTACGTGATTGGGGGGATGATATTAGCATTAATAACTTTGTTTTTGATAATACTGCAGAAGGAATGTTGATGGATTCAAGTTCCGGAGAGATTTATACTTTGGTACCGAGAGCTGGTGATTTTTCTGAAATTCATGATTTTGTGCAGAATCAAATTGATACTCAAGGAATAAAAGAGAAAGAAATTTTAACTATGTCTATTCATAATGGTACAAATCGAGTAGGTTTAGCCAGCAAAGCGGGAGAGTTGGTGGAAGGTGATGGCAATATTGTAACGGAATTGGATAATTGGGATGAAGATGTAACGGAATCATTTGTTAAATGCAATAAGGATAAAATGGAATTGGCAGAGGATTATTTTTCAAAATGGGATATCGTGGTTGAATCATCTGATGAAGTTTATGAAGATAAGGATTGTGTATTGGTTTTAGGAGATAATTTTGAGATACAAGAATGAAATATTTCAGTATTAAACCTTTGATTGTCAGTTTGTTATTTTTGGGTTTGTTGCAAGTTTTTGCTTTTTTCCCGGCGGTAATGCTGTGGGGAAGTTTTGTGATGTTGGTTTTGGTTGTAACGGGTGTTTTGTGGATGATGGGTGGTAATTGGGAAGGTGGGATAATTCGTCGTTCAATATTACCCGTGTTATTAACCATAGGAGTGTTGTCTTTTGGTTTCTTTATGCCAGTAATGTTATTTAAGCAAATAATTTTTGTGGTTGGTAGTTTGTGTGTGTATTTTTTAATGTTATATGTGGATCAGTTTCCGTACAAAAGCTTTTTGATTACCAGATTGAATTTTTCATTTGTTTCTTTGATTGCGGCGTATTTGTTGTTTTATTCAATTTTTAATGTTAGTGTAGGATTTGCAATGCCACTTTGGTTGTTGATGTTGATTGTGGTGATAATCGGTTTTTTGATATTTTATGCGGTGTTGTGGGCGAGTGGTTTGGAACGGGCGAAAACAATTTTGTATACAGTTTTGTTTGGTTTTTTGATGTCGGAGATATTTTTGATTGTTAGTTTTTGGCCGGTTGACCCATCGGCAAAAAGTATCGTTTTGGTTGTTACCATGTATATTTTTTGGGGGTTGTTGAGCCATTGGCTGGAAAGAGTTTTAACCAATCGAGTGGTGTTTGAATATTTATTCGTTGGGATAGTTTTGATGGTGGTAGTTTTGGTAACTGCCAGTTGGTTACCACCGTTTTTAATCTAAAAAAAGGAAATTGTTATGGAAAATAAAGAAAAAGATGCAGTTCGAGAAAAAGAAGACTTTATTTCAAAACCGGCTTTACCAAAAAAAAGTGTTGAGATAAAGAGTATAGTTATGATAGTCGTTGTTATATTGTTGCTGTTGCTAATTCTCGAAAGTGTGCTTTTGTATGGTTTTAAAAAAGATGAAAATAGTATAGTGAAGGCGGTAGCGAGTGTTTTGCCTTTTCCGATGGCGATGGTGGAGTATCGGCCGGTGATGTTAAAAGATTACTGGAAAGAGTTGGATTTGATTTTACGTACTTGTGAGGGTGTCGGTACTGATTGTCAAATTACGGATAATGATCGAAGTCAGGTTTATACCAACTTGATCAATGAACAAGTGATATATGAATTGGGAAAAGATTATGGAGTAACAGTAGCCGATGAGGATTTAAATAATGAAATGGATAGTATTATCGAACAAAATGGTGGGAAAGAAGAATTTGAAAAATTATTGGTGGAAAAATTTGGTTGGAATATGGATAGTTTTAAACAAAGAGTTAATTTGTCTTTGTTGGCTAAAAATCTGGAAGATAAATTGATAGAGAAAGTTGATGCCAAACATATCTTGATTGCGATTGCCGAGGGGGCGAGTGAAGAGGAAGTTAATAAAGCCAAAGATAAAGCACAAGAAGTTTTGGACAAGATAAATGGTGGTGGGGATTTTGATGCCTTGGCTAAAGAATATTCCGATGATACATCGACCAAAGATAATGGTGGAGATTTGGGATTTTTTGCTAGAGGAGTAATGGTTTCTGATTTTGAAAATATTGCTTTTTCTCTTTCAAAGGGTCAAGTAAGTAATTTAGTGAGGACCGATTTTGGTTGGCATATCATAAAAGTGGTAGATAAAAGAGGGGAAATAGATCAGGATTTTTTGCAGTGGTTGGATAGTCAAAAAGCATCGATGAGGATTTGGGAGTTTTATAAAGTGCCTGAAGTACAATAAAATACTGGATTTTATAGTTAGATTTCAAGTAGAATACATTTGTAGGGGGAGATGTATGGAGTCGTAGTTTTAGTTGGTTAGAACGGTCCGACGTTACGTCGGACAGGTCGCGGGAGTTAGGTTCATGTACATTTGTTATTTGGAGTCGTAGTTCAGTTGGTTAGAACGCAGCCCTGTCACGGCTGAGGTCGCGGGTTCGAGTCCCGTCGACTCCGCTCGTCAAAAACGCTTCTCTTCATTTCAAGAAAGCCAACTCATGTTGGCTTTCTTTGCACTTAAATCGAACCGTTTTTTCCTCTATCCTAAAAAATATGGTGCTAAAGCCCTAATTTTTTGGGAACCCTAATTTGAGAATTAAACCCATAGTTTCTTTTTTTTAAGTAATTAAAAAATAGAAATAAATTCTTCCTTTAGCTATAATATTCCTGAACATTTTGTCTATTTGAGGTAGATTAATAGGAATATTTAGGGTTTATTTTTTGGCCGTTTTTTGAGAAGATATATTTGTTATGAAAAGGAGTAATGTACTGATATTAGTATTGGTTTTTTTGTTTATTATGGGTTTGGTGTATTTGAACATCGAACTGGTTTTTGCGTTGGATAAGACGATTGCGAATTTTCTTTACAATACTGCCCATAGTTTATGGATTGTGAAAGTAGTCAATTGGGTGAGTAATTATACTATTGGTAGTGTATTTGGTTTGATTGTGGTAGTATTTTACCTTTTGGAGAAGGAAAAGATTAGAGAGTTGGGTTTTTTTGGAATAGTGTGTTTGTTGATGTTGCTGATAAACTTTACAATCAAAAATTGTGTGATGAGGTTAAGGCCGTTTGAAGTGATGCCGGAGATTGCTAATTTATCTACGAGTAATATGCTTGATTTTTACAGTTTTCCCAGTTCACATGCAATGTATTCAATTTTTGTAGCTTATTTTTTGTCCAATACTATATGGAAGAATTCAAGATTGAAATTTTTGATTTATTTTTTAGCAATATTGGTATGTTTTTCCAGATTGTATTTGGGGGTGCATTATTTATCAGATGTGGCGGCCGGGGCGTTGCTGGGTCTGATATTTGCAATGTTGACGATAAGTGTGATGTATAAAAGATAAAAAGACAGGACGAAAAGTCCTGTGCAAATATATTTTTAGGGTTGGGATGTGTGCTGGATAATTTTATCCAGTTTTTCAGTAATATTTTCTGTTTTTAGATATATTTTTTTGAGATATACGCCACATTCTTTGATAACCAGGACAATTTGGGGTAGGGCTGTAAAAACGAGTCCGGCGATATAGATGGGTAAACAAAGTATAAAACAGGGGAAAATTGGGAAGAAAAGCATTAGAAAGGCAATAGTGGGGTTTTTTCCAATATTGAAAAGACATGCCAGAATGCCAATAATAAAGAAAATTACCGTAAGAGTTTTTGAAATATTGATGATCCAACGACCGATGCTTTGTAAGCTTTTGAAAACAGTGTCCAGCTCAGAATAATTGTTTTCGTGCGTTTTTGTTTGCCGTTTGTTATTTTGATAATCTTGGCATGTTTTCTTTAAGGTATTGGTGGCGGTTGTGGCTGATTGGTAAACTTTATTACCAATTTGCTTGCCAAGTTCGGTGGCTGTTTTTCCGAGGGATTGGTCAGTAGGTGGGGATTCGAAAGTAACGATTTGTAATTTATCGCCGCAATTTTCACAAAAGACGAGATTTTTGGATGAATTTATCATTTTTTGGCAATGGGGGCAATATTTGGTAATTTGCATTAATTTTTAATACCTCCTTGGATATTAAAATATGATCGATTTAAAGTGTATATGATATGTAATTAAGAAAAAATTAATTTATGCTTAATAAATTATGAAATTGTAAAAAATTATAGATGTTTTTTATAGTGAAAATATTATATTATTAAGAAGAATAATATTTAATGAAGGTATGAATAATAAATACAAATTTCGAAAATTGTCTAACGGTTTAAATGTGTTATTGGTGCCAAATAAAAGTATCGATTCGGTCAATGTGTCAGTTTTTTTCAGAGTGGGATCGAGGTGTGAAGTGCCGGATTTGTCCGGGATTTCGCATTTTTTGGAACATATGTTTTTCAAGGGTACAAAAAAAAGGCCGGAAGCGAGGATAATTTCGGAGGCGGTTGATAGTGTTGGAGGAGAGATGAATGCATTTACCAGTTACGAATATACCGGTTATTACATAAAAGTTGCCAAGCAGCATTCGGAAGTTGCGGTTGATGTGTTGTCAGATATGATGATCAATTCCAAATTTGAGGAGAAGGAAATCAATCGGGAGCGTAATGTTATAAAAGAAGAAATTAAAATGTATGAAGATACGCCACAGGTGTGCATTTGGCGGTTTTGGAATCAAGTTTTGTATCGTGATCATGGTTTGGGGAGAGATATTGCCGGAGTTTTTGAAACGGTGGATAATGTAAATAAAAAAAATATAATTCATTATCGTGATGAGTATTATTCCGTGGCCAATGGTTTGATTGTGGTTGTAGGTAATTTTTCAGAAACCACTATGATTAAGTTATTGGAAAAATATTGGTCCAAAATTGGACAGGGGCATAAGTCAATTTATAGTGGATTAACTGAGACGCAAGAAAAACCGGATTTGTTGTTGCATAAAAAAGTTACCAGTCAGACAAATTTTTGTGTGGGAGTTAGGACTTACAAGGCATTTCATCCTGATCATTTTGTTACGCATTTAATAAGCGTGATTTTGGGACAGGGAATGAGTTCCAGATTGTTTATCAATGTGCGGGAACGTCGGGGATTAGCTTATTCAATCAGTTCTTCAGTGGATAATTATGCAGATGCGGGAAATCTGGTGGTAAAAACGGGGACAGATGTCAAAAAGGCCGGTGAAGCGTTGGCGGTGATTTTAAAGGAATTTAGCAGAATCAAGAAAGAGAAAGTGGAAGCAAGAGAGTTGTTGAAAGCAAAAGAGTATTGGAAGGGTAAATTGATAATCTCTTTGGAATCTCCGGAAACGATTGCCAATATTGTTGGTATGCAAGAGTTGATGTTTGGTAAGGTGTTGTCGCCGGAAAAAATGATGGCTAAAATTGACGAAGTGACGGAGGCGGATGTGATGCGAGTGGCAAAAGATATTTTTGTTCCGGAGAAGTTAAACATGGCAATTATCGGACCTTATAAAAATGATAATGATTTTAAAAGGGTATTAAATAATTTTAAATAGGAGTCAAATATGATTGAGAGATCGTTGGTTTTATTGAAACCGGATGCTGTTCAAAGAGGTTTGATGGGGAAAATTATTACCAGGTTTGAAGATGCCGGGTTAAAAATTATTGGTATGAAAATGGTTAAAGTTGATGCGGAATTGGCGAAGAAACACTACAAGGATATGCTTATTCCTATTGTGGGTAACAAGACCAAGACAGATTGGGATAAAATGGGGGTGGTGTGTACGGATGAGGTGGAAGAGATTGGTAAAATGATTATCGAAAAAACCAGGGAGTTTTTAATGTCTGCACCGGTGGTGGCGATGGTAATGGAAGGTGTCAATGCGGTGGAAGTTATTAGGAAAATTGTTGGTTCTACCGGACCAAAAGACGCTTTGCCGGGTACTATCAGAGGAGATTTTTCTCACTTGAGTTTGGGTTATGCCAGTATGCAACATAAAGGGGCGGCCAATATGATACATGCTTCAGGTAATTTGGAAGAAGCAAAGGAAGAGATAGGTTTGTGGTTTGATGATTCGGAGTTATATGAATACAAAACCGTACATGAGGTTCATATTTTTGGATAGGGGGTTTGATAGGTAGATAATAAAATATCCCGAATATTTATAGCGGGATATTTTATTTATGAATTTTTTTGAACTATTTTACTCTAAATTGAATGATATTGACGAGGGTGTTGTCAAAATAAATATCGGCTTTATAGTTACCGGTTGGCCAATCGCTGTTGGATTGGAGGAAATTGCGGCTGTGAGTTTTGTCCAAAGTGAAATGAGTTTTTTGGCTTTTGTTCATAGTCTGTTCTTGCGAAATAATTAATTGTTTTTGATCAAGATAAAACCATTCAACGCGGATGGCAGTAGTTTTTGGCATGCTGGGGGTGGAAGCAAAGGAAAGAAATATTTCTTCATCAGTAGTTTTGAAATTGGAGCTAGGTTGAATGGGGTTATGTTCAGAGTCGATATCGATACTGGTTTGATAGTCGGTACCCCATTCGCTTTTAGCAGTGTCGGACACTATATTGGAGGAAACAATTTCGAAAGGATATTGAGCATAGGATATATCATTGACGATAAAATCAACTACGTATTGACCTACCGGCCAGCTAAATCCCGGGCGTTTGCCTTCAAAAATTAATAAACCGGCATGTTGTGTGGATTTGGTAGATGAATCGACTATTTCCTGGTAACCGTTTTCGTCAATTTGAGCAAAATTGATCATGATATATGTCATCTCACCGTCATTGGGCATAACAAATGAAGATTGTCCATAAATTGTTTGGATATCACTGGGAAATGTATTTTTCGGTTCAATAATCTTATATGTTTTTTCATTTCTGGCATCAGAGAGTTGAGTATTGGTAAATTGATATTGTGATGGGCCGCAACAACCGGAAAATGATAAAATTGTTATAAGTAGTAAAATGGAAGTGAATAATCCTTTTGGCATTGGTATAATGTAAATAATAATTTCGTATTAATTATATCATTTATTTATTTAGATCAAGTTTATATAAATTGTAAAAATATATGATTTTTATCAAGGTTTTAATAGTAAGTTTCATCATTACTTTGATAGCGACGCCGTTTTTTGCCTGGGTGGCCAAGAGAAATCAGATAGTTGATCGGCCGGACAAGATAAGGAAAAAACATGGGCGAGTGGTACCATATCTGGGGGGATTGGGTATCCTTTTGGCACTTATAGTAACGATGTCAATGTTTATGGAGATTTCACCGAAAATTTTGACTATTATGATCGGTGTGATTGCCATAGCTTTTTTGGGATTTGTGGATGATTTATACAATATCAAACCATGGCAAAAACTTTGCGGACAGTTGTTGATTGGAGTATTTTTAGTTTTGTCAGGTATTGGAGTGAATCTATTGAATCTGCCATTTGGAGTGGTGTTTGATTTTTCATCGTGGGATGTGTCATGGGCGATTGGTGGTTATAGTTTGGATGTAAATATATTGTCGGCTTTGATTACTATTTTTTGGACAGTATTGTTGGTCAATTCAGTCAATTTTCTTGATGGAATGGATGGATTGGCCGGAGGGGTGAGTTTGATTTCTTTTGTAATCATATTTTTCCTGAGTATCACTTCTTATGTTCATCAATATGATAGTGCTTTATTGGCAGTTATAATGGTCGGGGCGTGTTTGGGTTTTTTGTTTTATAATTTACCTCCGGCATCGATATTTTTGGGTGATACCGGTTCGATGTTGCTTGGATTTATGTTGGCGGTGATGTCAATTATTTCAGGGAGTAAAATGGCGACCGTGAGTTTGGTGTTGGGTGTGGTTTTGTTGGATGTTTTATTTGTGATATATGGTCGCATGAAACATGGAAAAAAGATCTGGGATGGAGATATGTCGCATTTACATCACAAGTTATTGGATCGTGGTTGGGGGATTTGGTCTATTCTAGGATTGTATATGGTAGTTTCTTTGATTTTAGGGTTATTGGCATTGTATATTCCTTCGGGTGTAGGAAAATTGAGTTTGGGGGTTTTATTGTTGATCTTGTTTGTAATATTTACGGTGAGGTATTTGGAAAGAAGAAAAAAGTAGTAGTTTTTGATAACGGGGGGCAAAAAGTGTTATAATTGGGGAGTAGTTTGCAGATGGAATGTTTAATTTGATGTTTTAAATTTATGGTAAATTATGAATAATTTTGATTCAAAAAAATTTAAAGCGATAATGGATGCAATAAAATATGCCATCAAGTGTCCCAGTTGTGGTGGTAGTTTTGTTGATAAAGACATTGAAATGATAACTGGAGGTAAAAAGGCATATTTTGTGAAATTGGCTTGCTCGACTTGCGGGTTAAATGTTGTGGCATCACTGGTAAATGTGCAAGCGATAAAAAACAGTAAAGATGCAGTGGACTTGAATTTGATTTTTGAAGATGATCTGAATTATAATTCTGAAAAGGAAATAATTTCCTCAAATGATTTAATTGACGTACATTATTTCTTGGAAAGATTTGATGGGAGATTGAAATAGTTTTTTTGTTTTAAAAAGGAATTGGGAAGTAGGTTCTTCCTTTTTTCATTTGAAATGTGCTATTATATACGGGATATTAATATTAGATAATTAATTATGGATAAAATTACTTTAGCGGCTACATCAAGAGATGTTGAGAAATCGAAAGTAAAAGAATTGCGAAGAGCGGGTATAGTTCCGGCTTGTGTATATGGTGCCGGCAAGGAAAATGTGAATGTGGGTGTAAATAGAAATGATTTTGTGCGGCTTTTTAGAACAGCCGGTAACAATACTGTGGTGGAACTTAGTATTGATGAAAAAGAAAGTGAAAATGTGTTGATTTATAGTGTATCTTATCATCCAGTATCCGACGAGGTGGATCACATTGATTTTATCCGAGTGAGAATGGATGAGAAGATAACGACAAAAGTGCCTTTGGAATTTGTTGGTCTTTCCAAAGCGGTGAAAGATCTAGGAGGAATTTTCAATACCGATATGGATGAAATTGAAGTAACTTGTTTGCCGGGAGATTTGCCTAAATTGATCGAGGTAAATATTGACAGTTTGCTTACATTTGATGATGCAATTAAAATCAGTGATTTAAATATTCCAGCGGGTGTTGAGGTAGAGCATGAAGCGGAAATCGTGGTGGCCAATGTTATCCCGCCTCGCAGTGAGGAAGAGTTGGCTTCTTTGGATCAGGAAGTATCAGAGAACGTTGAGGGTGTAGAAGTGGAAGAAAAAGGTAAAAAGGAAGAGGAAGGAGCTGAAGGTGCCGAAGGTGAGAAAACTGAAAATAAGGGTGACAAGAAGTAGGATATATTTTTACAAATAAATTTGTGAGATGTAAAAGTACTATTGTATAATATGATAGTACTTTTTATTTATGCCTCTGTAGTTAAATGGATATAACAACCCCGTCCTAAGGGGTAGTTGTGGGTTCGATTCCTGCCAGAGGTATTTTTTTATGAAGATTAATAACTTAATACAAAAAAATATTTTATGAAAGGGGAGAATATCCATTAATATCAAGCGAGAAAAATTTGAAGAAATTACCGGTGATTGGGTTTTGACTAAGGAAGAAATGAAATGTTTGGAGAATCAAAATAAGTTGATAAACTCCAATGGTGGTCTTTGTGAGGTGGTAAGAGAACTGATGGGTAATTATAAAAATGGTGGTCAAAATCTGGACTCTGAATCATATCGGTGGATTGAATTTCACATATATGATTGTGCGAAATGCGCAAATTATATGGCTGGATACAATTCCGCGAAAGAGTTAGAAAAAATCATTTCTCTTGAGGATGGATTTTTTCAAGAATTGGATAAACAAAAAAAAGTTTGTCTCTTTTTGATAAAAAAAATCCGTAAAATTATTTCCAAGTCGTATGGAGAAAAACCGTATAGTTATTTTCTTAATCATTGCCGAAGTTGCAAAAAATGTATGGAAAAATTGGAGAAGTTGTTGAAATTGGTTGAGGAGGCCAATACTGTTTTGGAGAATTGGGGGAATGTTGATTGTAAAAATTTTTGTAAATACCAAGATTTTTACAAAGATTTTTTGCTTTCAGATGAGGCGTCGGTGTTGATGCAAAATCATTTTCTACTATGTCAGGGATGCAATGACAGATTTGTATATTCGTTGAATGAATATACCGACCGTTTTTGCATCAGCAACAGGAGTGGTAGAATTAAAATAGAATAAAGCATTGTTAAAAAGGTTGGAGATTTGTCTCGAACCTTTTGTTTTAAAAAATGGTAAGAAAAAAAAGGGGGGTGAATAAAAATGACTATAGTAAATTGGGTGAGAGTGATCGAGGATACAAAAATAAATAATAGGTGCAAATGTGTCTGGTTGGAAAAAATCAAAGCAAAACTGGACAATTTGAAAGAAAATGGATTGTCCGAAAATGACTGTATTGATGCAGAAACACACTATTTGATATGTCCAGAATGTAATAATTTTTATAAAAAAATTGTTACGGCAAAAAATCGGGATAAAAAATATTTTATGAAAGAAGGTGTATAATATTCTACTATTTAAAAAACAAAAACTATTTAAAAATACTGGTGAAAAAATAAATCCAGTATTTTTTCGTTTTTTTGATGAAAATTGATACAGTAAGTATATAAAATATTATTTGAAAGAAATATGAAAAACAAGAAGAAATTATTTCGCGGTCAGAGAGATGATGAGGAAGTGATTAAAGTTTTTCATAAACACTGGATAAGTTTTATTCGGCCGGTGGCGATTTTTTTTCCATTTTTTATAATTTCGGTTGTTATTTTGTATTATCAAGGAGAGTTGGGGACTGGTTTGTTGTTGTTTGGTTATGTGATTTTTTTAGCATCTTTGAGCTATCTTTTGTATAACTTTGTTATTTGGTGGTGGGATGTTTATATTTTGACTAACCGACGAGTGATTGATTTTGATCAAAAGACACTATTTCATCGAGTAGTAAGTGAAGCGGATTTGGACAATATCCAAGACACCACCTATGAAATCAAGGGGTTGTGGCAAACAGTATTTAACTATGGCACGGTCAACATTTTGACTGCCAGTAGCGGGCAAAATATCAGATTTCTAGATGTGGCCAGTCCGGAACATGTGCAGCATGTCATCATCAGTGCTAAAGATAAATCAATCTAGAAAATTAAACCAAGGTTTGAATTCTTAGATATTCAATGTCGGGTGAGATATTTTTGTCAGATGGTTCAGCAAGGATTAAAAATTCTTGCTCGTTTTTGATGTCTTGGATGTCTTTGCCCGGTCTTAAGAAAAGCATGTCTGATGAGTGATGTAAAACAATTTCTTGCAGTTCGTAGATATTTTCCGGTGTTTGATTGAGAGTATAGATTCCACTCTCTAGTTTTATAGGTGGAGTGATGGGATTGGGGGTGGTGTTGCGGAATATTATTTGGGAGCCCATACTTGGGTTTTGAGAAATTGTATGAATGGAATTTTCTGATAATTCATATGGAGTGTTAGAAAATTCCAGTATATGAATGGCGATGAGTGGAATTTCGTTGTTTTTGATTTGTAATTTACTAATCATGGGAATAGAGGCAGTTAACCGGGGGTTGCATTCGATAAAATAGTATTTTCCTGTATTTTGATCGATGACGAAATCCAGTCCGAAAATTCCTTGGTATCCCAATGAAGAAAGGTAATTACCAAATATTTTTGCGTCATTGATTATGGATAGATTGATTTGGTTAAAAATGTCGGGAGAGTTTAAAAATGATATTGATTCAATTTTAGATAAATTTTGGTCCCATGGTTTCAGGTATTTGTTTTCTGGTAAACAAGATTGGTGGGAATAGATATTACCACAGGTACCGCCGGGGGAGGGATTGAGCTCGGGTATGTTAGTTATTTGAAAAAAGGGTTTTTGAATGATGGTTTGGTGGTTTTTGGTAACGCAAGCATTGAGGGTATAGGTTGGTCCGTCGATTTTGGTGGAAAATTTGGTGGGGTAGTTTAAATATTCAGATTGAATTTGGGATAATTCTTTTTCGGATTTGATTTGGAACGTTGAAGAGCCGGCAAAACCGCGCGGGAATTGCAAGAAAAAACCATTTCCCAATTCTTTAAAAATTGTATTGAAGTTTATTTCATTCAGTTTTTTAATGATATATTTTGGTTGTGGTAATGATAGTTTGTCGATAATTATAGTAAAATTGATTTTATTTTCGATTTGACGGTTCAATTTGGCCGGATTGGCGATTAATTTCCAGTTGTTTTGTCGGCAGATTGCTTCCAAGGAAGGGGAAGGTTTAAAGACGATGATATGAGGGTTTTGGGAAATGGAATTGATCCATTTGACAGTTTGGGGGTGTTTTAGTAAAACACTGGTAGAACGTCTTTTGGGGTTGTCTTTTGCTTCCCGATCGAGGGAAAAAATGTTTATTTTTTCAGCCAATATTAGGTCAACAATGGGGTGGTTGTCGAAACAGACGATGTTGTATGGGAAAATATTTTCAATCGCAAGAGCATCTTTGGGAAAAGTGACTACATAGAAGAAATCACGGGGGTTGAGGGTGGAATTCAAAAATTTTTGAGTTGTTTTGGAGTCGGATATCATATGGTGAATTATTATGATTGATTTGACATATCAAACGTATCAAATGAGTGTGAACATATCAAACTCTTGCATAAAAATTAATTTAAGCAAATTTTTTTTGCTTGTGGGACGGTTTTTAATAATATTATTTTTTCCCAGAATAATATTGTTGATTATATTGTTTGAGATGCTGTTTTGTATTATAATTTTGATATAAAAATGTATTATTAAAAATTAGTTAGAAAGGACTGATATGGATGAACATTGGAGATGTAGTTAATGATAGGTATGAAATTATTGCACTAATAAAAAATGGTGGTATGGGAGCAGTTTATAAAATAAATGACAAACGTTTGGAGAAAATTTGTGTTTTAAAGATGTTGTTGATTAATTCCAATGATTTGAGTGAAAGAGAAGAAATAGAAAAATCTTTTGAGAGAGAAGCAAAGATTTTGGGAAAAATAGATCATGTGAGATTGCCGAGTGTTACGGATTATTTCAAATCGAATGGAAATAATTTTCTAGTGATGGAATTTGTTGATGGTCTTGATCTGGAAGAGATGTTGCAGAAAAAAGATTTTACCGATCAGGAAGTAGTCGATATTGGAATTCAAATTTGTGAAGTTTTAGAATATTTGCACAATCAATCTCCGCCGATTATTTATCGCGATATGAAGCCATCGAATATTATGATGAACGATAATAAACAAGTTAAGCTAATTGATTTTGGTATAGCTAGAAAAATTGTGGATGGTATTAATACCAAGAAATTAGAAAATAAACAGACAATAATTGGTACGCCGGGTTTTTCACCTTTAGAACAATATTATGGAAAAGCTGATGTGAGATCTGATATATATGCTTTGGGGATGACGTTGTATTATTTGCTTACGAAAGTCAAACCTGAAGATATCATGAGTGTGAGGTCGGTGGAAAAAATAAGACCGCAAACCCATAAAGAACTAGCGAGTGTGATAAAAAAAGCGACTGATACCAGATTGGATGAGAGGTATCAGGATATGTTTCAAATGAAGAAAGATCTAGAAAATATTTTTCGTGTAAAGAGGGATGGTCAAAAATTACTGCTGGTAAGAAATGATTTAGATGTTTGTCAAAAAATAATAGATGACATATATTCTTTTTTAGAAGATAAATCATCTGATGATTTTTATTTCAAAAGAATATGCCAAATTAGAAAGTATTTTAGTTTTGAAGAAACCAAAGAAATTGCCAAGAAACAATTGTTATCTTTGCTTTCAGACATGCAAGAGAAAAATAATTTGTTTGAAATTGCTCATTGGTCCAAGATTGAGTATATGGTGTCTGAATTCAAACAAAAAGGAAGATATAAAGAATCTTTGAAACTATTGGAGTCAAAGGAAGATACTGATCAACCTGACTGGGTTTACTTTACTATAAACAATTTGGTGTTGTTACGGAAGGAACAAGTTGCAAAAAAATGGAAAAAATCTTTTGAAGTATTCAGTTGGATATTTTATCCATTGTCAATTATTTTGTTTCAAAAATTTTATTTAGGAGGGATGAGTGTTTATAATTATGCATTTGGAATGGTCTTTTTGGCTATTTTGAAATCGACTGGTGTGTTAAATTGGGTTGATATCAAATTTAAACTGAAAAGTACTATTTCATATCTTGATATTGTTATGTGGGCATTGATGTTTGTTGTTTTTTACTTGATATTTAAATAACACAGAGAAAAGCGACTTAGAAAAAGTCGCTTTTGTAATAATGAAGTATAATTATTCCAAAATTATTTTAAAGTAGTTTATCAATTTCTTCTTTTGCTTCCAGAGAATGAATGGGAAATTTGGGGTCGATTGGGAGGGTTTTGTGTTCGGTGCCGGAGATGATCAAAACAATATTTGAAGGGATTTTTTTGGGTTCGTTTAGTTCTTTCGCTGATTCGATATATCCTTTGACAGCATGAAGACATGCAGACCCTTCTTGCGAACTCGAAATGCCGATGTCATGCAATATTTGTTGGCCATGTTTGATTTCATCTTGATGGATTTGGTAGAGTGATCCGTTGGTTTGAGAAATCGCTTGGATAATTTGTTGTTTGTTGGGGAATGAATAAAATCTAGGTAGAGATGTTGATTGGTATCTTGAGATTTTTGTTGTGTATGTTTTGACACCAATCAAGCGAGGGGGGTTGATGTTATTTTTTAAGTAATATTGAAAAATTCCAAGTAGTGAGGCACCACTAGTGGAGTAGGAAAAAATTGCATCACATTTGGGATTTTGTTTATAAATTTCCATTCCCAATGTTTCAAATCCCATACTGGCATTTAAATCCTTGGAAGGGTTAAGAATAGGAATGTTATATTTTTTATTGATATAATTTGCTAAACGGCGGGCGTTTTTGGATTTGATTAATAAATATGGTTTGCGGTTGACTATTTGAGACAGTTTGTTTTCGGATATATCTGGAGATACGAGAATTATTGATTTAATATCTGTTTTTTGGGCAAAGGCGCAGCAGGAGATGGCGGCATTGCCGGATGAGGACAAAACACAGTATTTGGCTTGTTTTTGGAGCAAATAAGACATTTGATAGCCGAGGGCGCGGTCTTTGAAAGAGCCGTTGGGATTTAGGTCTTCACGTTTAAGATAGAGGTTTTTAATACCGGTAAATTGTTGGATTTTGACGGGAGCTTTTGACATGGGAGTATTGCCCTGACCGAGGTCGAGTTGGTATTGTTTTTTTATGGCAGGATGAAATGGATAATCCCAATATGTTGTCATGTATTGAATTATAAATTGACTTTTTAAACATATCAAACATAACAGACTTTTCAGACTTTTTAAACTTTTCATATGTTAAAAAAAGTACTTGAATTATTGTAGTAGAGTTTGTAGATTTAAAATAATGATTATTCTTAAATTTTTTTAAAAATGGATATGATTTTATTGTGCAAAGATTGCGGTGAAGATATGAGTTATATTGATTTAGCCATATATGAAATTGGTGATATTTTGGAATGTGAATCTTGCGGAGCGGAACATGAGTTAAGAAGTAAAGAGCCGGTGGAGATAATGTTGGTGGAAGAGGAAAAATAGGTATTTTTTTTGATGTAAGTGGCAAAGAAAGATTTTGACTGTTGTTGAAATCTTTTTTTAAACCTTTTTGGATAATGGTATATTAGGTAAATTTGGTTGTTTGAGAAAAAAAAGTGTATTATCATTTTGTAAAAAAAGTATATTAAAAAAAAGGAGGGATAAATTTGAAAGTGGGGGAGAAGTTAGTTAAGGACCGATATCGAGTTTTGAGGCCATGTAAAAAGGGAGGTATGAGCGAATTCTTTTTGGGTAAAGATGAAAAGACGGATAAATTGGTTATGTTAAAAACATTACCTGAAAAGGTAGATAAAAATGATTCTAAACATAACATCAGAAAAATTTTACAAAATGAAGCATATGTTTTAAAGGCATTAAATCATGATGGTATTGTAAAGTACTATGATTCATTGTATTACAATGGAGATTGGGCAATAGTACTCGAGTATGTAAGTGGTTGTGATCTGAGGGCGTTGAGCAAGTTACTGAAGTTTACTCAAATGGATGTGATAGATTTTTCAATACAAATATTGAAAATTTTGTCATATTTACATAGAAAAAAAGTAGTCTATGCAGATTTAAATCCCAATAATATTATGGTAGGCAAAGGTAAAAAAATAAGATTAGTAGATTTTGGGTTGTCTTTTTTTAGTGGTCAAAAATATCCTCCAGGATTGTTTTATGGTACAGTTGGATATGCTCCAAGAGAACAATATCGTGGACGGATTGATTTTCGGTCGGATATCTATTCATTGGGTAGAACAATGATGTTCATGTTGAATAGAGAAAATCCGGAACCATTTCAGAGGTTAAATTTTACATGCAATGCTTGTATTTGCCTTTTGTTCATCGTTGAAAGAGCTATAAGTGAAAATCCGGATGATCGATATCAGAATGTGGAGGATATGCTGAGAGAATTATTGGTATTGAAAATAATAAAAGAAAAATAAAATAATTGCTGATCAAAAAATTTGGTCAGCAATTTTTAGTAAAAAAGCAAGCAAATACTTTGTAATAAATTATTATATAAATTTGTTTATATAAGTATTTGTGGGGAGATATTTTATTTTGAATTCTATTTATTTTTTGATGAGTGATTTTAGAGAGTATTTATTGGCCAAGTGTAATTGCTGAAATTCGGCGCCGGCGGGTGAGAGCAGAACCGTATCATCAGGTTTGGAATTTATGTGGATATTTTCAATACATGAAAAAATATTATGATGTTTAATGATTTGATTTTTGGAATTGATTTCCTTGAGTTCGGCCAATAGTTCATCTGATGCGGTACCGGTGAGAGTGTGGATGATGATGTTTTTGTGGTTTACATATCGAGCTAATTTTTCGTAGCTAACATTTTTATGATTGCCACCAATGATTAGATGAATTGTTGGTGGTGCATTGGTGGGAAATAATTTGGTAGGAAAATTAGTTAATATAGCTTTAAGGGCAACAAGAGTAGAGGTAGGGGTGGATGATTTCAAATCGTCGATATAAGTGACTTGTTTGATTACGGCAACTTTTTGCAAACGATGGGGAATACCGGTAAATTTTTTGAGAGTTTGAACGATTTTTTTAGCTGATAGATTTAAAGGTTGAATGGTGGCTAGAGCGGTTAAAATATTGGATAAATTGTGGTTGCCGATGAGTTTGATTTCATTTAGATTGATTAGCGGTTTTGACTTGTAGATAATTTGATCGTTTTCGATATGTGGGCCATGGCTTAGGTATCTGGTGCTGAACAAAATTTTTTGGGATGGATATTTAAGTGATAGTTTTTTAGTTATGGGATTGTCGTAGTTTAAAATGGCAAAATCTTTGTGAGTTTGATGTTTGAGAATTGATTCTTTGATTTGTTTGTATTTGTGATATGATCCGTGTTCCTCGATGTGATTGGGGTATATGTTGGTAATAGTTGCAATGTGAGGACTGGTTTGCAGATCAATGGTTAATTGACGATTACTGATTTCCAGTATGATATAATTGTCTTTTTTGATTTGATCGATTTTTTCCAGAAGTTGATCGTATATATCACGAATATTGCCACCAACATATATTTTTTTACCGGAATTTTGCATTAGTTTGGTGACTAGCGTGGTAACGGTTGATTTGCCCTGACTGCCGGTAATACCGATGATAGGGCAGGGGGCGAGATCAAAGTATAATTTGGTGAGGCCGGAGATGGCAATTTTTTTGTCAATTGCTTGCTGAATTTTGGGAAAGTTGGGTGGGTAAATATACCAGGCGGAAGTTAGGAATATTAAATCGGCATCTAGGATGTTTTCAAGGTAGCTATCTTTGAGGTGAAGCTTGATATCGTTATTGATAATGTTTTTGAGTATTTTTGCTCGTTGTTTGGGAGTAAGTGTGGAGTTGGTTTGTTTGAACCTTTTGCGAAAAGAGGGAAGATCGGGTTGGAAATCGTGGGCGGTAATTGTCTTGATCCCATTTTTGTATAGAAAATTGATAATGGCGGCGCCTTCGGCGCCGCTGGTGCCGACTATGTGAATATTTTTACCTTTGATGGAATTTATATATTGTGCGACTTTTTTGTTCACTTGGAATTAATTAATGATATTTAAGAATGTTGAGTAATACATAGCGATGATTATGAGTAATGATTTTTTGGATCAGTGTATATATTATATCAGTCATGTTGGAAACGCGAAAATTGACATATTGTTATTGATAATCGTATGTTTAAAGGTGTGAATATTTCTCAAAAACTTGGACTTTAACAAAAAGGAGGTGAAGAAGAAGATGAATTTTCGGTTAATGACTGAAGGGGCTTTGGTAGAAATAATTTTTGATAGAGAAGTTTCTGTAACTGTTGAGGCAAGAAAAGTAGTGATTTTGCCTGTAGATTTGAAAGTTGAAGTAGAGCCAAAAGAGGAAAAAATTGAAGAGGTAAAGCCGGAGGTAGAGGAAGAACCTCAACCTGAGGTGGAACCAAAAGTAGAGCCAAAAGAGGAAAAAATTGAAGAGGTAAAGCCGGAGGTAGAGGAAGA
>CALKWM010000002.1 GCA_938004065.1 uncultured bacterium | reverse complement strand
TGCTAAATTTTTTTGGATCAATTCAAGATAATCTCGGTGGTGGTCGAGATGCTATTTGGGGGCTTCGAAAAGATCAGAACTGGAAATCGTTGCCAAATATTCTTTGTTTTTTTGATTTATTTTGTCCACAACGGCTTGCGGGTTGCTCATGTCATAACCTTTTGCCAGTAACAATTGATCGGTTTCGTCTTTCAACTGAAGGCTAACGATAAAATTATCATCATTTTCGTATTCCACAATTTCTACATTTTCTCTTTGAGATTCTTTTTCAGCAGAGAATCCTTTTACTTTTTTCCCTTCAAACAAAACGTCCTTTTCTTCGAATTCGGTCTCGTACTCTATTTCTTTCAGAAAGTAAGCGTAGGAAATAATATCAGTTGGATTTAAATTCATTTTCAAATCATCAAAACTTTTTTTCGGAAATTTGGCTTTGGACTCTTGATTGATCGCATCGACTGTTTTTTGTCCATAGCCACTTTTGATATAATAACTTTTTTCGTCCAAATCATTTTTGGTGAAAACCGGATTATTTAATTTTTCAACCATCTCCAGAGCGATTTTGTCATCTGTTGCGAGTTTTATTTTTTCATGCAAGATATTTTCATTCAACTCAGTCCAAGCCAGGTTCATAGCTCCGCCCCAAACATAGTTTCCCTTGTAATCGCTACCGAGATAATTTCCTGTGATATTTGTTTTCGTATCTTGAACTACATTCTGTTGATTTGGTGTGTTGAGATCTGCGCAACCTGTTAATAGAACCAAGCCTGCACCGGCTAGTAAAATCGCTAAAGAAGAAATTATTAATTGTTTTTTCATGGTTTTTTATTTAAAAATTATTTAAGATAACTATCAAAATAAATCATATGGCAGGTATAACCGCCGGGATTTTTTTGCAAATAATCCTGATGGTATTCTTCCGCCGGATAAAACTCTCCGAGTGGTTCTACTGTCGTTACTACCTGATTGGCCCATCGTTTTGATTGATTGACAATTTTGATAAAATTTTGGGCTTCTATCTTTTCCGCCTCATTGCCGAAAAAAATTGCCGATCGATATGAAGTGCCGACGTCATTGCCCTGCTGATTTAATGTAGTGGGATTATGAATTTGAAAGAAAAAATCCAGCAGTTTTTGGTAGGAAGTTTTTTCAGGATCGTATTCTATAGCGACTGCTTCGGCATGGCCTTCATGATTTTCGTAGGTTGGATTTTTTACCTGACCGCCGGTATATCCGACGG
>CALKWM010000001.1 GCA_938004065.1 uncultured bacterium | reverse complement strand
TGCTTATTGCTTATTGCTTATTGCTTATTGCTTATTGCTTATTGCTTATTGCTTCCCTTTTGCCAACACTCCCACGTCGCCCTAAAATACGGATCACTCTTTATATTTTTGTAATTTTCCTCAAGCCACGCCACCTCAAACCATTCCCCACCAACTACATCATCTCCATCAGGCACAAATGGCCCGTCATGATAACCGACATACACCTCATTTCTCTCTCTGTTATCACCCTCCTCAATCCACAAAAAACCGATATTTTCTAGTTTACATTCCACTCCCAATTCTTCCTTCAATTCCGCGTAAGCGGTTTTTTCATAATCCTCTCCCGACTTCACGTGCCCGCTGGCACTACTGGTAAAATACCCGGGATAAATAAATACATCCGGCCCACGTTTTTGTAAAAATATCTTTGTTTTATCCGTACTAAAAATCAATACATGACTTGTCCGATGTGGCAGTTTTTTTTCATGCACCTCATGCATTGTCATTGTTTCCACTACATTGTTATCCAAATCAATCACATCAATTTTTTCAATAAATCCTTGTTTTGGTAACTTCTTTTTCATAACCATATTTTTTAAAATTTTTATCTCCATCCATCATAACAATCCGTTAAATAAAGTTCTCATCATTAACCGTGATTATTAATTTTTACTTTTCCAGTCACCTGGTGCGCCTTGGACGCATACTTTTTTACTTCTTACTTCTTACTTCTTATTTCTTGCTACTCCTCCCACCATCCGTCCATCAAATTCGGCGAAGTGGTTGGAAACATCCTGACCGTCGGCATTTCATACCTGTTTTGCCAATCGATTTCATAACCGTTTTGCGTAGTCCTGGCAAACAAATAATATTCCTCGGCAATTCGCATTACATTTTCACTATATTTACCCGCGGGATAACACAAACCAATCACCGGCACACCCACATTTTCCTCAATCAACTCCTTCGAATCATTTAGTTCTTGTATTAAATCTGTCTCACTCAATTCGGCCAAATTCAGATGATTAACCGTATGTGATCCAATCTCCATACCATATTCCGCCATTTCCGCAATTTGTTCCCAAGTGGCATAATTGTCATCATTCCCCGGTTTGCCGGAAATTATAAAAAACACGCCTTTCATATCGTATTTTTTAAGTAGGGGGTAAGCAGCCGAATAATGATTGTTATGCCCGTCATCAAACGTTAAAATTACCGCCTGATCCGGTTGTTTTTTACTACCCTCCGCAATCGCCTTGATATCCCAAAAAGTTAACGTCTCAATTTCATTATCACGTAAACTAATCAACAAATTTTCCAGATTGGCCGGTGAATACGACAAATTATACCGCATCTGATCATTGCTATCAGACGGCACATCCTCGATATAATGAAACATCAAGATCGGAATATCCAGCTTCAATGCCAAATCCGCATCTACCTTTAAAACCGGATCATATGTCACAGTTTCAACTTTATCTTCACTTTTTTGTTTATCATCAGCTTTTAAATCTTCGGCAATACTATCATTCACTTTTATTTCATCGTTATTCACATTATCTACCACCTTATTATTCCCACAACCACTCCCCAACAACAAAAACAATCCTAAAATAAATATTTTTTTCATAAAGTTTGATAAGTTTGATATGTTATTTTACCAGTTATGCCATATCCCGGTCACAAGAATCAAGTTCTAATTTCTAAGTTACAAGCTCTAAATTATAATTATCGTCCCGAGCTAGCCGAGGAACACCACACTTGAAACTTTGAACTTGAAACTTGATACTTTCTGTGTTTGTAAAGTTTGAAAAGTTTGTAAAGTTTGAAAAGTTTGTAGAGTTTGGAATAGTTTGTAAAGTTTGTAAAGTTTGTAAAGTTTGAAAAGTTTGGAATAGTTTGTAAAGTTTGTAGAGTTTGGAATAGTTTGTAAAGTTTGAAAAGTTTGTAAAGTTTGTAGAGTTTGGAATAGTTTGTAAAGTTTGAAAAGTTTGTAAAGTTTGGAATAGTTTATAAAGTTTGAAAAGTTTGTAGAGTTTGGAATAGTTTGTAAAGTTTGTAATTGTTTAATCTACGGATAAATTCTATTCAACATCCTCGGGAAAGGAATCGTCTCCCGCACATGTTTGGTTCCGCACATCCAACCGACCAATCGTTCCAACCCAATTCCATATCCGCTATGCGGCACACTACCGTATTTGCGCAAATCCAAATACCATTGATACTCCGCCATCGGTAACTTTTCATGTTCCATTTTGGCTTTCAAAATTTCAAAATCATCTTCCCTCTGCGATCCACCGATAATTTCGCCATAACCCTCCGGTGCGATCAAATCATTATTCATCACCAATTTCGGATTATCTGGATTAACTTTCATATAAAACGCTTTAATTTCTTTTGGCCATTTATCGACAAAAATCGGCACCGCACTATCTTTTGTTAGTATGGTTTCATCATCCGCTCCCAAATCCTCACCGTATTTGATATCCGATCCATTTTCATTTAAATACTTTATCGTTTCCTCATAACTCATAATTTTGAAATCATTGTCCGCCTTCTTCAATGCCTCCATATCTCGTTCCAATATTCCCAGTTCCACCTGACAATTTTCCAACACCTTTTTTATCACATATCGAATATTACCTTCTTGAATTTTCATGCTTTCCTCATGTTCGACATAGGCCGCTTCCGCGTCCATCATCCAAAATTCTGTCAGATGACGACGAGTTTTACTTTTTTCCGCTCGGAAAACCGGACCGAAATCAAAACATCGTCCCACGGAAAAAATCGCCGCCTCGATATACAACTGCCCCGATTGAGTTAGATATGCTTTGCCTTCATCAAAGTATTCCAATTCAAACAACGTCGTCGTACCCTCGCAAGCATTGGGTGTCAAAATCGGCGCATCGATTTTGATAAAATTTTCATTATTTAAATACTCATAGATTGCATTGATCACCACATTTCTAACTCGCTGAATCGCCCACTGTTTTGAACTGCGAAGCCACAAATGACGTTGTGATAATAAAAAATCAGCCCCGTGCTCCTTTTTACCAATCGGCCATTCATCGGCAATCTGTACCAATTTTAAACCGGTCAACTGCAATTCATATTCCTCTTTTTTTGGATGTTTCGTCACCTTACCCATCAATTCCACTGAAGTTTCCAGAGTCAACTTACCGATATCTTCCCAGATTTTACTATCCAATTCATCAGCACTGGCCACCACTTGCACAAAACCACTGCCATCACGAACCTGCAAAAAGGCAATCTTGCCACTGGACCGAAAATTATACACCCAGCCCTTGATTAAAACTTCCTGATCCAGATATTCTTTCAAAACACTTACAAAAGTTTGTTTCATATCGTCTTAATTATATTTTTATAAATTTTTTTTCAAAATAATCATTAAATTTTTTTAGATTTGAGTTTATTTATATCGTCGCGTTAGCGACACCATACTTTCCGCCCTAGGCGGACCATCCTTGGGCTGGGTTACTTGATACTTGATACTTGAAACTTATTTATTACTTACCAAATGCCGAAGGGGAGAGTCGAACTCCCATGAGTTTACACCCACAACGTCCTGAACGTTGCGTGTCTACCAATTCCACCACTTCGGCAAAAAAATTTTTTAAAAATAATAATACAGTCCTATGCAAACGTGATTTTTCACATCTCTTCTACTAATCATACTAAAAAAGACAAAAGAATTGGAGAGGTTATACTTCTCCTCTCCCCAATTGACAAATACCATAAATATTGTTATATTAAACTTAATATTTGCAATTTTAAGTAACTTATCACATTTCACATTTCAAAAACCATACGCAATCACGCATAAGATAAATGGCTATATTGTTAAGTATTCACTGCGATTTAAACCATTTAACACTCTGATTTTATTACTTATTACTTATTGGATATTGATCCTTGATACTTTCTCGCTTATTGCATATTGCATATTGCATA